>NZ_JAPJIU010000001.1:0-604549 GCF_026241915.1 Stenotrophomonas sp. RIT-551
TTTTTGTCCGCGATTCAGCGCCTGGCTCCGCCGCCTTCCGGCAACCAGGCACGCCCTGCCGGTGTCTGGCGCAGCTGTCTGTAAAGCACGTCGCCATGCAGACGTACCGTCATGGCTGCTGATGACGGACAACTCCACCCCGCTGACCTGCGTGATTCTCGACGACCACCCGGGGGGCGTGGCGATCTCGTCCGCCGATTGGCGCTGGCTCGCCGATGCCGTGCAGATACGCAGGTCGGCGACGCCCCACACCGGGGATGCGCTGGTGACCGCACTCGCAGGATGCCGGGACACGGGGGTGATGCGCATGCGCACGCCGATCACCGCCGCGAAGGCGCAAGGCGTGGTCGTGTGCGGAACCGACAGCCATCCCCAACCGGCGATGGAACTGACCTGGGTGCTGATCCTGGCGGTAATGCGGAATCTGGTGCCGGAGGCGAACGCGCTGCGTGTGCAAGGACCGTGGCAGCAGAGCGTCGGTCGTGATCTGCACGGCGCACGCCTGGGGCTGCCGACTGGGCGGGATCGGTCAGCGGGTCGCGCGGATCGGCCCGGGAGTCGGCTTGCAGGTCAATGCGTGGCGTTTGAATCTGGATGCTGGCCAAGCAGAGGCCGCCGGCGTGCACCTGGCGGTATCCAGGCAGGCGCTGTTCGCCAGCAGAACATACTGGCGACGCGGCAATGGGGCGAAGTCACCGAGCGCAACGATCGCGATGCCTTCAGCCAGGCGGTCGAACGCATCGCCGCCTGACTGCAGGACGCGCCGCGGCGCGTGCTGGGCTGACGCCGATCAGGCCACTGCGGCCGCGCGGTAGGCCTGTTCCTGATGGCGGAACACCGCGACCGCCTGGGTCAGGTCGGCAGCCTGCGCTTCCAGCAACCGCGCCGCAGCACTGGCTTCCTCGACCAGCGCCGCGTTCTGCTGGGTGGCATCGTCCATCTGCGCCACGGTCTGGTTGACCTGGTCGATGCCGGCCGCCTGCTCCTGCGACGCAGAAGAGATCTCGGCCATGATGCCGCTGACACTGGCGACGCGGGTGACGATCTCGCCCATGGTCTGTCCGGCGTCCTGGACCAGACGGGCGCCCTCGGCGACCTGTTCCACGGAGGCCTCGATCAGGCCCTTGATCTCCTTGGCCGCTTCGGCCGATCGCTGCGCCAGGCTGCGCACTTCGCTGGCGACCACGGCGAAGCCCCGGCCCTGCTCGCCGGCGCGCGCGGCTTCCACCGCCGCGTTGAGTGCCAGGATGTTGGTCTGGAAGGCGATGCCGTCGATCACCCGGGTGATGTCGCCGATCCGGTGGGAGGCGCTCTGGATGGCGTCCATGGTGGTCACCACCTGGCCCACCACCTGGCTGCCGCGCGTGGCGACGTCATGTGCGCCGTGGGCCAGCGCGCTGGCCTGGCGCGCATGCTCGGCGTTCTGGCGGACGGTCGAGGTCAGCTCTTCCATCGAGGCGGCGGTTTCCTCCAGATGTGCGGCCTGGCGTTCGGTGCGCTCGGAGAGGTCATCGTTGCCGCTGGCGATCTCGCTGGCGGCCAGCGAGATAGAGCCGGTGCACCGCTTGATCCGCTCGACCATCGCGGTCAACTGTTCGGCGGTCGCGTTGGCATCGCGTTGCATGGCTTGGAACGAGCCGTGGAAGTCGCCGCGCATGCGCTGGCCCAGGTCGCCGTCGGCCAGCGCGGAAAGCATGCGGCGGATCTCGCCGACCGTACCACCAACACTGTCCAGCAACTGGTTGATGCCGCCGGTCAGGCCATTGAGGAAGCCGGCGCCGCCGTCGGTGGCCTGCAGGCGACGATCGAGGTCGCCCTTGCTGGCCGCCTCGACGATGTCGGCCACGGCGGTCTCCAGCAGCAGCTCGTGGGTACGGTCATGCCACTCCACCGCGAAGCCCTGGCGCTGGCCCTGCGCATCGAACACCGGCGTCACCACCTGGGCGAAATGCACCGGGCCGATCCGCACGCGGCCATGATGGGTGGCCATCAGGGTGTTGAGGATGCCGCGGATACGGTCCGGGTTGGCATGGAAACGGTGGATGCTGCTGCCGACCAGGCGCTCGGCGTCGAAATCGGGGAAGGCCTCGCGCAGACTGGCCTGCTGGTTGCGCAGCAGCGTCACCACCGACTGGTTGACGTAGCGGATCACGTGGTCGTTGTCGGCAATCATCATCGCCGTGCGGGAGACATCCAGCGCCTGCCGCACCTGGGCATCGTGGGCGTGGTAGACGCTGTCGCGCGCCTGCGCGCGCGCCGCCTCTGTGGCCAGCGAAAGCGCTCGCGTCTCTGCCTGCCGCAGGGCATGACCCTGCTGCCTCACACGCAGCGCCACCAGGCCCAGCAGCAGCCCCGCGATCGCGACCGGAAGCAGCGCCCAGGGCTGCCGCTGCCAGACCGCAGCGATC
Organism: Stenotrophomonas sp. RIT-551; assembly: GCF_026241915.1. NCBI lineage: Bacteria > Pseudomonadati > Pseudomonadota > Gammaproteobacteria > Lysobacterales > Lysobacteraceae > Stenotrophomonas > Stenotrophomonas sp. RIT-551. Next base: position 2,409 of record NZ_JAPJIU010000001.1, read on the forward strand.
ACGGCCGCGGCGATCAGCAGCCCCGCGGTGATCAGACAGGCCGCGTCCGCGAACGGTCGGGACGTGCGCGTGCGCAGCAGATCGGGTGGGCGGGTCGAGGCAACGGGAAGGGCGGACATGGCGGCTCCAGAATCATCAGAAAGCAGAAATCCTGCGGCGCTCGCGCGCACAGGCGGGTGCCGCACCCCTCACCGGCGATTCGGTGGGCGCAGCAGCGAAAGGAAGCAGGGAGGCGCGTAGGGAGCACACAGCGAACGCCGCGTCGGCGGTGGCGATCACCGCCGGCATGGCCCGGTCCTGTGGGCGATGGCACGGCCAATCCGGCATTGCGACGACGTTCCCTGGAAGCCTGGGTGATGCGCGGCTTCGCAACGGCGGAGCAAGCGACGACAGTGCAGTCGAGAAAATCGCCTGCACCCTCGGTATCGGTCGCTGCCGGGATAAGTTGAGTGCGACCGTGTGTCGCACCGTGCAGGCTTACCCGGCGAGGAAGCCCTGGATCACCTCGGCCACCACCTGCGGGTGCTCCATGTGCAGGTGATGGGTGCCCGGGAACACGGCCAGGCGGCCTTCGCGCAGCAGCCCGATGCGCTGGCTGCGCAGCGGCTCGGGGTAATACGGCTGCGCCGGCGTGGCGTAGATCACCTGGGTCGGGCACTCGATCGCGGCGAGCAGGTCGTCGATCTGCGCCTCACTCAGGCGCATCGCGGTGGGCAGCATCAGGCGTTGATCGCTGCACCAGCTGTACCCGCCCTCGACCGGTTTGACGCCACGTTCGACCAGCAGGCGCGCGCACGGCTCGCTGAGCTGGTTGGCCATCATGCGGGCGCGGATCGGCGCAGCCAGATCGGGAAACACACGCAGCCTGCGGGTGGACAGTGCACGCGCGGCGCGCACGTGTTCGCGAAGACGCTGTGCTGTCTCATTCTCCGGACCGCGCAGGCCGCCGAGCGCCTCGATCGCGATCAGGCGCTCCACGCGCTCCGGTGCGGCTGCCGCGGTGAGGCTGGCGATGCCCGCGCCCATCGAATGGCCGAGCAGCACGAAGCGATCCCAGCCCAGCGCATCGGCGACTTCAAGGACATGGCAGATCGCACCGGGCGTGTTGTATTGCGTGCCGGGCGGCAGATGCGCGCTGTGGCCGTGCCCGGGCAGATCGATCGCCACCAGCTCGAGCCCGGGCAGCTGCGCGGCCAACGGCACGAAGCTGGCCGCGTTGTCGAGCCAGCCGTGCAGCGCCAGCACACGCAGGCCACCGCTCACAGGCGACCGCAGCCCGGCCACGGTGCTGCCGGCGACCGCCAGGGAGAACGGCTGCAGGGTCATGCCAGCGCCGCGATGCTCAGTCGCGACAGCGCCAGTGCATGCGCCTGCGCATCGTTGAGGCAGGGGATGTAGCGCATGGTCGCGCCGCGCTGGGCCACGGTTTCGGTAAAGCCCATCGCCACTTCCTCCAGCGTTTCCAGGCAGTCCGTGGCAAAGCCAGGGCAGACCACGTCCATGCTGCGCACGCCGCTGTCTGCCATTGCCCACAGGGTGGGCTCGGCATAGGGCTGCAGCCACTTCTCGCGGCCGAACCGCGACTGGTAGGTCAACTGCCAGGCATCGTCGGTCAGCTCCAGGGCCTGCGCGATCGCCCGCGCACTGGCCTCGCAGCGTTGCGGATACGGATCGCCGGCATCGGCCAGGCGCTGCGGGATGCCATGGAAAGAGAACACCAGCTTCTCGCCGCGACCGTGGTGCTCCCACCACTGGCGGATGCTGCCGGCGACGGCGGCGACCCAGTCCGGATCGACCGCGTAATCGCGCACCAGGGTCACGGTGACGCCGGGATGTGCCGGCTGCCACTGACGCACCTGATCCTCGATGGAGGCGGTGGTGGTGGTCGAATACTGGGGATACAGCGGCAGCACCACGATCCGCTTGATGCCCTCGGCGGCCAGCCGATCCAGCTCGGCCGGCAGCGCCGGCGCGCCGTAGCGCATCGCATGACGCACCCGCAGGTCCGGCATGAGGCCCTGCATGGCCTCGGCCAGCCGGCGGGTGTAGACCATCAGCGGGGAGCCGTCCGGCAGCCAGACCTGGGCGTACTTGGCGGCCGAGCGACCACTGCGCAATGGCAGGATCAGCCCGTACAGCAAGGGTTTCCAGAACAGTGGCGGAATCGCGACCACGCGCGGATCGCTGAGGAACTCAGCCAGGTAGCGACGCACCGCCGGGGCGGTTGGCGTCTCGGGCGTGCCTAGATTGACCGCCAGCACGGCGGTGTCGGGTGCGTCGAGCATGTCGCCATTCTCGCAGGTCTGCGCGATTGGCGGGATGGATTTGGATGATGAACACGATCCAGCAGGGATATCGATAGCCCGGAATACTCATTGCCGATTCATCGCCGGGCTTCTAACGTCCAGAAGCGTATCGACCCCGGTCGAACGTGCCGCTATCTTGTATGAATCGACTTTCTGGAGCCCACCCATGCGCCGCCTCAGCCTTGTACTGCTGATCACCGCCAGCCTGCTGTCGACCCAGGCCATGGCCGGGCCACAGGAGGACCAGCGCGCCCGCAATGCCGTGCGCGTCCTGAATGAAATCCAGGGCATCCCCGAGCAGGGGATTCCCGACAAGCTGCTCGACGAAGGTCGCGCGGTCGTCGTCATCCCTGACACCATCAAAGCCGGCCTGGTGATCGGTGGCCGTCGCGGCCACGGCCTGATGTCGGTCAAGACGCCCGACGGCAGCTGGTCCAACCCGGTGTTCGTGAAGCTCACCGGCGGCAGCATCGGCTTCCAGGCCGGTGTGCAGTCCTCCGACGTGGTGCTGGTGTTCCGCAATGACCGCAGCCTGGACAATCTCGTCAACGGCAAATTCACCCTGGGCGCCGATGCCGGTGTCGCCGCCGGTCCTGTCGGCCGCAACGCCGCGGCCGCCACCGATGGCCAGTTGAAGGCCGAAATCTGGTCCTGGTCGCGCGCCCGCGGGCTGTTCGCCGGTGTGGCGCTGGATGGCGCCGTGCTGCAGATCGACGATGCCGCCAACCTGGATGCCTACGGCAGCAATACCACGCCGCGCATGGTGTTCGAAGGCCGCGTCGGCGAGCCGCCGTCGGTGGACGTGGTCGCCTTCCGCGATCGCCTGGAAGAAGCCACCTACACCGCCCGTGAAAAGCGCGGGACCGCAGGCAGCGCGCCTGCACCGGCCCCGGCACCGCGCGCGGCCACCGTGCCGGTTCGACCTGAACAGGCGCCGGCTCCGGCCGCTGCCGGCGCGACCACCGCCCCGTTGCAGTCCGTGCCGGCGCAACCGGCCCCGCAGCAGGGCTTCCAGCCGGTCGGTGACGGTGAAGTCCGTACCGAATCGCTGGACGGCAACTGACTTTTGTCACGCGCGCCGGCTTACCGCCGGTGCGCTATGCTCAACCGTCTGATCACTACGTAACGCGAGCGGCTCATGGGCACTTTCAGCATCTGGCATTGGTTGGTCGTGCTGGTCATCGTTCTGCTGGTGTTCGGCACCAAGAAACTGACCAGCGGCGCCAAGGACCTTGGCAGCGCCGTCAAGGAATTCAAGAAGGGCATGCGCGACGAGGACAAGCCGAACGCGCAGCTCAGCGACAGCTCGCGTCCGCAGGACTCGACGACGACGTCGCAGACCGAGCACGACCGCGACCCGCGCTGATCCGGGCGGCTTGGCGTGTTCGATATCGGTTTCAGTGAACTGCTGGTCATCGCGGTGGTGGCCCTGGTCGTGCTCGGCCCCGAGCGGCTGCCCAAGGCGGCCCGCTTCGCCGGGTTGTGGGTGCGCCGTGCCCGCAACCAGTGGGATTCGGTGAAGCAGGAGCTTGAGCGCGAGCTGCATGCCGAAGAGATCAAGCGCCAGTTCGATGATGTGAAGTCTTCGGTACGCGATACCGAGTCGCAGCTGCGCGCCAGCGGCGAAGCGGTGCGCCGCGAGGCCGAGCAGATGCGCCAGGACGTGGCGCGTCACGGCGAGGGTGTTGCCGCCGCGGACGACGCGCCGGTGATGACCGGCCCGGCGCCGGGTTCTCCGGCCAGCGTGGCCCAGCATGCGGTGGCGACCGATGAGGTCGAGCCGCCGCGCGATGCGATGGCTCCGCCCGGGATCGATGGCAGTGCGCCCCGTGCGGACGTGTCGGCACCGCTGCCGCCATCGACGGATACCGCGGCGCCTGCGCCCACGCCCACGCCGCCCAACGACGAGGCACCGCGATGAGCGAGCATGAAAGCAGCGAGAGCTCGCTGGTCGAACACCTGATTGAACTGCGTGCGCGCCTGGTGCGCGCGTTGATCGGCCTGGGCGTGGTGCTGCTGGGGCTGATGCCGTTCTCGCGTCAGATCTACACGATGGTCGCCGAACCGCTGATCTCGCAGCTGCCGAACGGGCAGACGATGATCGCGACCAATCCTGCGGGTGCCTTCTTCGCGCCGTTGAAGCTGACCTTCTTCGTAGCGGTGTTCATCGCCGTGCCGTGGCTGCTGTTCCAGCTGTGGTCGTTCGTGGCACCGGGCCTGTATGCCCGCGAAAAACGCCTGGCCGTGCCGTTGCTGGCCTCGTCGGTCCTGCTGTTCTATCTGGGCTGCGCGTTCGCGTACTTCCTGGTGCTGCCGGCGGTGTTCCACTTCCTGACCACGTTCCGCCCGGAGGTGATCGCGATCACTCCGGACGCAACGGCTTACCTGGATTTCGTGCTGGCGATCTTCTTCGCCTTCGGCACCAGTTTCGAGCTGCCGGTGGCGATGGTGATCCTGGTGCTGCTGGGCTGGATCACGCCGCAGCAGTTCAAGGAAGGCCGCGGCTACGCGATCGTCGGCATCTTCGTGCTGGCCGCGGTGCTGACGCCGCCGGACGTGGTCTCGCAGCTGATGCTGGCCATTCCGATGTGCCTGCTCTACGAACTGGGCATCCATGCGGCACGCTGGCTGGTGCCACGCCCCGGTGGGAAAGCACAGCCGGAGTAATGGCGCGAAAAATGCATCCGGTTGCAGCGAGGCAACTTGTTGCCACGGCCACGTCAATCTGCACAGCGACGTAGACCCAGGGCTCTTTTTCGGCTGAGCGTATTTGAACAGCCATGAATGGCTGCGCTGAGCACCAGCCGTCACGCCGAGCAGCGTTACCTGTGTCTTCGCGCCACGAAGAGCAATGACCAGAGTGATCAACGCGTAACGCCCCGCTTTTCGACTGCTCCGCTGCTGAGCGGGTAGTGGGGGGATTTCTAAAAGGTCCCGACACGGTTAAGAGCCCTTTAAGCGGCGGTGGCATGGAATACAGAGGCGCAAGCGGGCAGGGCGTACGGTTTGAGGCAGACGGTTCCTTCAATACTTTCTTGGATCCAAAAAAATAGGTGTGCTATGAGCGGTTTTTCAGTGGACTTTGTAAGTCCTGCGAAATTCAATTCACTTGCTGCGGAAGTTTCATTTGAGTCTCAGATCCTCTGCCGTATCGACAAGGAGCGCGCAGACGGGGCTTTGGAGATCGAGTTTTTCCACGAAACCCGACTGCTCGGCGTTGACCCCAAGATGAAGTTCCCGATCAAGGATTTCCTCGAGGTCGTCGAGCAGGCTTGCACGGATCTTCGAAACATCCCGGAGTGATGTTTTCGGATGCTGCAATGCATGGACCGAAAGCGAAGAATCTTGTGACCACTCCGACAGCAATTTCGTAAATCTTCAACGCCCTCCGCGCAACAAGCGTCAAATTGCTGACCGGAGTGATCCCCCGGCGCTGCAGAAATGTGTACTCCCACCGCCGTCAGCAACGTTGAACAGCGAAGTGCGCCGACATCGAGCTGTTCGCGTAGAGAGGACACAGAACCGTACCAGCGAGATCGGGGGTGGAATTTTGTGTAGCACAATCGCTTTGGCGGACAGCACTACGGCCAAAGCCGGGGTTTTGTGTTGATCAGGCGGCGAACACGTTGTTCGGGCCCGGCATCGGCGGCGGGGTCTGCGGACCCTGCTGGCCGAACATCTGCTTCCACGCGGTGTAGATGGCACCGGCGAACACCGGCATCACCACCCCCATCAGCAGCAGCTGCGCGACGAACAGGGCGAGCATGGTGCCGCCGATCAGCTGCGCGATCAGGGCCACCAGCATCACGCCGAAGTAGATCGCAAACACCGCCACGAAGGCGAGCAGGAAGAACACCAGCATCGCCAGCACGTTGTGCAGGCAGGCGCGCAGGCTCAGGCGCATCGCCTGCAGACCGTTGCGGTGCTCGAACATCACCTGCGGCGGCAGGGTGAACAGCGCCAGCGCCATGGCCAGGAAGGTGACCACCACCAGCGCCAGCCACAGCAGGATGCGCATCGCCGGCAGGCTCGCCATCAACTCTTCGATCTGCGCCGGGTCCGGCTGCGCGCCGGACTGGCTGATCGTGTTGAGCTGGACCATCACCTCGCTGAGGTGCTGCAGGCCGCTGCTACCGATCAGCACCAGCAGCAGCACGCCCAGGAACAGGCCGGCCACCAGCTGCGGCAGCAGCGAGGCGAGCAGGTTCAGGGCGCGGCCTTCATGCAGCCCCTGCAGCAGGTGCGCAGGCTGTGCAACGCGCCCCTGGTCCACTTCGCGCACGGCCCAGACCAGGCCACCGAAGAACAACGGGCCGGCCAGCGCCATCAACAGCTGCGCCAGTGTGCTCAGTGCCGGGCTGACCATCGCCAGCGACATCACCAGCAACGCGGCCACGGCCCAGATCACGCCGAGCAGGCCCAGCGCCAACGGCGCCTTGCGCAGCAGGGTGAAACCCGACACCAGCCATTCCGCGCCGGCGGAGGCCGGCAGCTTGCGAATCTCGCTCATAACATTCCGGGGACAGGGGAGGAGGCGCGAACGCCCGATTGCGGTCGATTATCCCTGTTTTCCCGGCGCGTGACCTGAAGGCCGCCCAGCGCGGCGCGGACGCTGCGTTGCGCCCGGTGCCTTGCCGGTGCTGGCCTCAGGCGTTGCGCGCCTGGCGGACGAAACGGCGCAGCAGCTGGCGGGCCAGCGGCGCGGCGCTGACCTCGCGGGCGACGCGGCGCGCGCAGCCGCCGTGCTGGCGGATGCACTCGGCGCGGGCGCGGACATAGCCGCGCATGTGGTGGGTGGCGAACTCGGGGTGGAACTGCACGCCCCAGGCATGCGCGCCCCAGCGGAAGGCGTGGCAGTTGTCCTGCGCCGAGCGCGCCAGGATCGCCGCGCCCTCGGGGGCGCGCAGGACCGTCTGCAGGTGGGTGGCGTGCGCCGGGAAGCGCGCGGGCAGGCCACTGAACAGCGGATCGTCGATCGCTGACGGATCGAGCGCCAGCTCGATCGTGCCCGATTCGCGGCCTGCCGGGTTGTAGGCGACTTCGCCGCCCAGCGCGTGGGCCAGCAGCTGGTGGCCGTAGCAGATGCCGAACACCGGGCGGTCGTCGTGGGCGGCATCGCGCAGCCATTGCGCGCTGCGCTCGCTCCAGTCGGCGCGGTCGGTGACATAGGCGGCCGAGCCGCTGACGATCACGCCGGCGAAATCGCGGTGGCTGGGCAGGGTGCCGCCGTGCTCGACATCGACCACCACGGTCTCGTCGGCGCCGAGCCCGGCCGCGACCCGGATCCAGTGCGAAAACCGCCCGTAGCGGCGCAGCGAGGCGACGGGTTGGCCGGTTTCAAGAATCAGGAACGGGGCGGAATTCATCCGGGGGAGGCAGGACCGAGAGGACTTCCTCGATTGTAGTCAGCCCTGCCGCTACCTTTTCAAGCCCTGCGCGGCGCAGGGTTCGTACCCCTTCAGCACGTGCGGCACGGTTGAAGGCGGCCAGATCCATGTCCGCGCGGATGTGCCGGCGCAGGCTGGAACCCAATGGCAGCAACTCATACAGGCCCACGCGGCCGAGGAAACCGGTGCGCCGGCAGTCGATGCAGCCGACCGGTGCATATGGCGTGGGTGCCTCAGGTAATGCCGCATCGGCATCAGCCAACACCGCCCATTGCTCGGCCGAGAGCACCGCGGGCACCTTGCAGTGGGTGCACAGGGTGCGCACCAGACGCTGGGCCAATACCCCGTTGAGGGTGGAGGCGAGCAGGTAGTGCGGCACCCCCAGGTCCAGCAGGCGGGTGATCGCCGAGGGCGCATCGTTGGTGTGCAGGGTGGACAGCACCAGGTGGCCGGTCAGCGAGGCCTGCACCGCCATCTGCGCGGTCTCCAGGTCGCGGATCTCGCCGATCATGATGATGTCCGGGTCCTGCCGCAGCAGGGTGCGCACGCCGCTGGCGAAGTCCAGATCGATGTTGGTCTGCACCTGCATCTGGTTGAATTCCGGCGCGATCATTTCGATCGGGTCTTCCACCGTGCAGACATTCACGTCCGGTGTGGCCAGCCGCTTCAGCGTGGAATACAGAGTGGTGGTCTTGCCCGAGCCGGTCGGCCCGGTGACCAGCACGATGCCGTGCGGGCGCTCGACCAGGGCGCTCCAGCCAGCCGCTTCCTGCGGGCTGAAACCCAGCTGGTCGATGCTCTTGAACGCCGCATCCGGGTCGAAGATGCGCATCACGCACTTTTCGCCGAACGCGGTGGGCATGGTCGACAGGCGCATCTCCACCTCGCGCCCGCCCGGCGAACGGGTCTTGATGCGGCCATCCTGCGGGCGGCGACGCTCGGCCAGGTCCATCCGGCCCAGCACCTTGATGCGGCTGACCACGGCGGTCATCACCGCCGGCGGCACCTCGAACACCTTGTGCAGCACCCCATCGATGCGGAAGCGCATGCGGCCCATGTCGCGGCGCGGCTCCAGGTGGATGTCCGAGGCGCGCTGCTCATAGGCGTACTGCAGCAGCCAATCCACGATGTGCACGATGTGCTGGTCGTCGGCGTTGACGTCACCGGCGCGGCCCAGCTCGACCAGCTGCTCGAAGCTGGGCAGGGTGCTGCTGGCCTCGCCCCGGACATCGCCGCGGGCGCCGCGCACCGAGCGCGTGACCCCGTAGAACTCCATGGTGTAGCGGTGCAGGTCGAGCGGGTTGACCATCGCCAGCTCGATCCGGCGGCGGCTCAGGTGCTGCAGGTCGCGCAGCCACTCCTGGGCCAGCGGTTCGCTGGTGGCGACCAGCACGCGCTCGCTGTCCACGGCCAGTGGCAGGAAGCGGTGGCGGCGTGCATAGGCATGGGAGACCAGGGCGGTGACCGCCGAGACGTCGACCCGGGTCGGGTCCACCCGCAGGTAGCGCACGCCCGCGCGCTGGGCCAGCCATTCGCTGAGGCGCTCCAGGCCGAGTTCACCGCCGCCGCTGGCGCCCAGCTTCAGGTTGGCCAGCAGAACCAGTGGATGGACCTCGCTGGCATTGCGTGCGCCCGGGGCGGAGAAGCGGATCCGCTCCAGATCGGCAGGGGCGACCAGGCCATCGGCGACCAGTGCTGCAGCGACCTGGTCGAAGTCCAGGCGGCCGTGCGGCAGGGGCACGGCCGGCGCAGGAACACGGGCAATGGCCGCGGGCAGGCGTGGATCCATCCTCCAATTCCCCAAGGCACGGAAGGCCCGTGCGGTCGGTCGCTATACTAGCGCACCCCTCCTGCAGGCAAGAATCCGCCGCATGTCCGTCACGAAGAGCGTTCCGATCACTTTCCAGGGCCTGATCCAGACCCTCAACCAGTATTGGGCACAGCAGGGCTGCGTGCTGATCCAGCCGCTGGACCTGGAGGTCGGTGCCGGTACGTTCCACCCGGCCACCTTCCTGCGCTCGATCGGTCCGGAAAGCTGGAACGCCGCGTACGTGCAGCCCTCGCGCCGCCCGACCGACGGCCGCTACGGTGAGAACCCCAACCGCCTGCAGCGCTACTACCAGTACCAGGTGGCGATGAAGCCGAGCCCGGACAACATCCAGCAGCTGTACCTGGATTCGCTCAAGGCGCTGGGCATCGATCCGCTGGTGCACGACCTGCGCTTCGTCGAGGACAACTGGGAATCGCCGACCCTCGGCGCCTGGGGCCTGGGCTGGGAAGTGTGGTTGAACGGGATGGAAGTCACCCAGTTCACCTATTTCCAGCAGGCCGGTGGCCTGGAGTGCAAGCCGGTGCTCGGCGAGATCACCTACGGTCTGGAGCGCCTGTGCATGTACCTGCAGAACTGCGACAACGTCTATGACCTGATCTGGACCTACGGTCCGGATGGCACCCCGGTCACCTATGGCGATGTGTACCTGCAGAACGAGATCGAGCAGAGCACCTACAACTTCGAATACGCCGACGTGGATGAAATGTTCCATCGCTTCGATGCCTGCGAAAAAGAGGCGCAGAAGCTGGTCGATGTCGGCCTGCCGCTGCCGGCCTATGAGCAGGTCTGCAAGGCCAGCCATGCCTTCAACCTGCTGGATGCGCGCCGCGCGATCAGCGTGACCGAGCGCCAGCGCTACATCCTGCGCGTGCGCGCGCTGGCCCAGGCCGTGGCCAGGCTGTACGAGGCCAAGCGCCTGGAAGCCGTCGCCGCCAAGGAGGTGCAGGCATGAGCACGATGCAGCCGCTGCTGATTGAACTGGGTACCGAAGAATTGCCGGTCAAGGCGCTGCCGGGCCTGGCCCAGGCCTTCTTCGATGGCATCGTCGACGGCCTGACCAAGCGTGGCGTGGCCATCGAACGTGGCGATGCCAAGCCGCTGTCGACCCCGCGCCGCCTGGCCGTGCTGCTGCCCGGCGTGGCCGTTGAGCAGCCGGAACAGCACAGCGAAGTGCTGGGCCCGTACCTGAACATCGCGCTGGATGCCGAGGGTCAGCCGACCAAGGCGCTGCAGGGCTTCGCCGCCAAGGCCGGGATCGACTGGACCGCGCTGGAGCGCACCACCGATGCCAAGGGCGAGCGCTTCGTGCACCGCTCCACCACGCCGGGCGCGCGCACCGCGACCCTGCTGCCGGAGATCCTGCGCGAGGCGATCGCGGCGATGCCGATTCCCAAGCCCATGCGCTGGGGCAGCCACACCTACGGCTTCGCCCGCCCGGTGCATTGGCTGGTGCTGCTGCACGGCCCGGACATCATCGAGGCCGAGGTGCTGGGCCTGAAGGCCGACCGCATGAGCCGCGGCCATCGCTTCATGCACGACAAGACCGTGCGGCTGAGCGCGCCGGAGGACTACGTCGCCTCGCTGCAGGCCGCCTACGTGCTGGTCGATGCCGACGCGCGCCGCGCGCGCATCGTCGAACAGGTCAACGCGGCGGCCGCGCAGGCCGGCGGCCAGGCGCGCATCACTCCGGACAACCTGGAGCAGGTGGTCAACCTGGTCGAATGGCCGGCGCCGGTGCTGTGCAGCTTCGAGCGCGAGTTCCTGGCGGTCCCGCAGGAAGCGCTGATCGAGACGATGGAGATCAACCAGAAGTTCTTCCCGGTGCTCGATGCCGGCGGCACGCTGACCGAGAAGTTCATCGGCATCGCCAACATCGAATCCAAGGACGTGGCCGAAGTGGCCAAGGGCTACGAGCGCGTGATCCGTCCGCGGTTCTCCGATGCCAAGTTCTTCTTCGACGAAGATCTGAAGCAGGGCCTGGACGCCATGGGCGACGGCCTGAAGACCGTCACCTACCAGGCCAAGCTGGGCTCGGTGGCCGACAAGGTCGCCCGCGTGGCCGCACTGGCCGAGGCCATCGCGCCGCAGGTCGGCGTGGACCCGGTGCTGGCCAAGCGCGCGGCGCTGCTGGCCAAGAACGACCTGCAGTCGCGCATGGTCAACGAGTTCCCGGAACTGCAGGGCATCGCCGGCCGGCATTACGCCGTGGTCGGCGGCGAGTCGCCGGAGGTGGCGCTGGCCATCGACGAGGCCTACCAGCCGCGCTTCGGTGGCGATGACATCGCGCTCTCGCCGCTGGGCAAGGTGCTGGCCATCGCCGAGCGCCTGGACACGCTGGCCGGTGGCTTTGCCGCAGGCCTGAAGCCGACCGGCAACAAGGATCCGTTCGCACTGCGCCGCAATGCGCTGGGCCTGGCCCGCACGGTGATCGAGAGCGGGTTTGATCTGGATCTGCGCGCGCTGGTCGCCACCGCCATCGCCGGTCTGCCGGCGGGCGTGCAGCCCAGTGCCGAGCGCAAGACCGAGGCGCTGCCGCAGGAGCTGTACGACTTCGTGATCGATCGTCTGCGCGGCTATTACGCCGACAAGGGCGTGCCGGCCACGCACTTCAACGCGGTCGCCGAGCTGAAGCCGGTCTCGCTCTACGACTTCGACCGCCGCATCGATGCCATCGGCACCTTTGCCGCGCTGCCGGAAGCGGAAGCACTGGCCGCGGCCAACAAGCGCATCCGCAACATCCTGCGCAAGGCCGAGGGCGCGATCCCGGGCATGATCGACCCGGCGCTGCTGGCCGAGCCGGCCGAGAGCGAACTGGCCGAAGCGGTGGAAGCGGCCATCGATGACAGCAACGCCAGCCTGCACCAGAAGGACTACGTGAGCGTGTTGAACCGGTTGGCGCGCCTGCGCCCGCAGGTGGATGCGTTCTTCGATGCGGTGATGGTCAATGCCGAGGACCCGGCGCTGCGGGCCAATCGCCTGGCCCTGCTCAAGCGCCTGGGCGACCGCCTGGGCAGCGTGGCGGCGATCGAACACCTGTCCAACTGACGCTGCGGGGCAGGACGCCCCGAGGCTCACCAGAAGGCGCGACGGCTTCGGCGGTTCGCGCCTTCTGCGTTTCCTAGGGGTGGCCGGCGCAATGCGCACCATTCGCGCCGGGAACGTCATGAGCCGTCGCGGACGGTTCTGTCCGACACCGTGTCGGCATCGCTCAGGGCCGATGCGTCCGCAGCGACTTTCTCGCGGAATTTAACGGCTTCTTCACCGCCGTTCTGAAACAGCCACGCCGATTTCGCATGCTCGCGATGGCCCGTTATGCTGTCGCCATGCAGCCAACGAAATTCGCCCTTCCGCTGATGTTCCTGTCCTTTGCCACCGTCTCGGTGGCACATGCACGGGGGACCATCGAGAAAGTGGACATCAAAGGATTGGACAAGGGCGACGACGCCGAGATGATCGAGAACATCGAGGTCTCGCTGTCCCTGTACGACACCATCGGCAAGGTCCAGGGCGAGTCGCGGCTGGAGTACCTGTTGTCCCAGGCCGAGCGCCAGACCCGCGAGGCGCTGGAACCGTTCGGCTACTACAACCCGACCATCACGGTGGAAAGCCCCCGCGAAGGCGAGAACCTGCGCGTGGTGATCCAGGTGGACAAGGGGCCGCCGACCGTGGTCCGTCGCGAGCACATCGACATCACCGGCCCGGCCCAGCTGGACCAGTACCTCCAGGAAGACCTGGAGAACTTCAAGCCGCGCAAGGGCCAGCGCTTCGAGCACACCGAGTACGAAGCCAGCAAGATCCGGGTAACCCGGCGCCTGGCCGAACGTGGTTACTTCGATGCCGACTTCACCCAGCGCCAGGTCCAGATCACCCGTGCCGAGAACGCGGCCGACGTCGATCTCACCTGGGACAGCGGCCGCCGCTACAACATGGGCGAAATCCGCTTCCACCAGGATTACTTCGTCGACAAGCTGTTCGACCCGCTGGTCTATTGGGACGAAGGCAGCTACTTCCACGAAGGCAAGCTGGACCGCCTGCGCGAATCACTGACCAAGCTGGATTACTTCAGCGTGATCGACATCCAGCCGCGCCCGGACCAGGCCGATGAGAACGGCGATGTGCCGGTGGACGTCAACCTCACCCGCGCCAAGCGCACGATCTACACGGCCGGCCTGAGCTACGGCAGCGAGAGTGGCGCCGGTGTGCGCGGCGGCCTGGAGCGGCGCTTCCTCAACAGCCGCGGGCACAAGATGAACACCCAGCTCGACTATGCGCAGAAGCGCAAGAGCCTGGTCACCAGCTACCGCATTCCGGCCTTCAACTGGCTCGATGGCTGGTATGCGTTCACCGCCAGCGCGTATGACGAGCAGACCGACTACATCGACCTGCGCAACTTCAAGCTGTCGGCCAGCCGCAGTGGCGAGATCAACGAGTACTGGACCGCGATCGCCTCGATCAACGCCCTGCGCGAGCGCTGGCGTTACGCTTCGGGCACCGAGTTCACCGATGCGGTCTACAACACCTCCACGCTGGTCTACCCGCAGCTGGTGGCCGACTACGTCAACGTTGACGATGAAATGTTCCCGCGGCGTGGCCTGAGTGGCAGCGCGACGCTGCGCGGCGGCATCGAAGGCGCCGGCTCGGACACCAGCTTCGTGCAGGCCAACATGGTGCTGCGCTGGTATGTGCCGATCGGCGACACCGACCGCCTGATCCTGCGCGGTGAAGGCGGCAGCACCTGGACCAGCGACCTGGTGGCGATGCCGCCGAGCCTGCGCTTCTTCGCCGGTGGCGACCGCAGCATCCGCGGCTATGCCTTCCGCGAAGTCGGCCCGCGCACCGCACCGCCGGACAAGTACGCGCTCGGCGCGAAGAACCTGGTGGTCGGCTCGGCCGAGTATGAGCATTACTTCAAGGGCGGGCCGTGGGGCGCGGCGGTGTTCGTCGATACCGGCAGCGCGTTCGACAACACCATCGACCTGCACACCGGCGTGGGCTTCGGCGTGCGCTGGAAATCGCCGGTGGGCCCGGTGCGCGTGGATATCGCGCACGGCCTGAACAACCCGGATTCGCAGTTCCAGCTGTACCTGAACATCGGAGCGGACCTGTGAGCACGCCGACGCCTTCCGCACCCGCCACCCCGCCGCCGCCGCGCGTGCGTTTCTACCGCAGGCGCCGCTTCTGGGCGTGGTCCGGCTTCACCGTGCTCGGCCTGGTGCTGCTCGCGCTGCTGCTGGTGTACTGGCTGCTGCAGACCGTGGCCGGCCGCGATGTGCTGCTGGCGCAGGTGGTCGCACGCTTGCCGGTCGGCGCGTCGCTGACGTGGAGCAAGGTGGATGGTCCCGTCGCCGGGCCGCTGGTGCTGCACGATCTGGACTTCCGCTACGACGATATCCATTTCACCGCCGAGCGCGCCTATCTGGATCCGGACATCCGCCCGCTGCTGGGGCGCAAGCTGCAGCTCGATGCCCTGCAGATCAAGAACGCGACGCTGAACCTGGCCAAGAGCGATGAGCCGTTCGAGCTGCCCTCGTGGCCGGACTCGCTGCCGCAGATCGAAATGCCCCTGGCGATCCAGGCCGACACGATCATCATCGATGGCTTCCGCATCACCCAGGCGCAGCAGCCGCTGATCGACATCGCCAAGGTGCGCGGTGGCGTGGAGATCGCCAATGGCGAATTCCGCGCGACCCAGCTCAAGGTCGACAGCGACATGGGCGATTTCCGCGTGGACGGCCGTTATCTGCCACGCAGCGATTACGACACCGACATCACCATCGGCGCGCTGATGCCGGCCCCGCGCGGGCGTACCCCGGCGCGGCTGGGGCTGGTCGCACGCGGCGACCTGGGGCACATGGAAGTGGCGATCGCCGGCAACGCACCGGCGCCGCTGCAGGCCAGCCTGGTCTTTGATGGCCGCACCGATCCGGTCTGGAAACTCACCGCACGCAGCAAGGAACTCGACCTGGCACTGCTGGTGCCGGGGATGGACGCGAGCACCAGCACGCCGATGGCGCTGGATGTGCAGGCCGACGGCAAGGGCGGCCAGGCCAATCTGCAGGGCAGCTTCAAGCAGGGCGACATCGCGGTGGAACTGGCGCCCTCCAAGGTCGGCCTGGCCGACCAGGTGCTGACCGTGGCGCCGCTGCAGGTGAAGGGCTTCGGTGGCCAGGCGAGGCTGGAAGGCATCGCCGATTTCACCGACAAGGAAAACGCGAGCCTGCGGTTCTCCGTCGTCGCCAACGACCTGACCTTCGTGCCCGCCGCCGACACCACCACCCCGGGCGCCGCTGCGCCGGTGCCGGTGACGCTCAAGGAAGCGCGCATGGGCCTGGCCGGCACGCTGAAGGCCTGGGCGGCGGTTGGCCGTGCCTCGGTTGAGCGCGAGAAGCAGGTCGCCGACCTGACGTTCGACGTGCGCGGCAACGACCAGGTCGCCGTGATCAAGCAGCTGCAGGCGAGCACGCCGGGCGGCTCGCTGGATGTCACCGGCCAGGTCGCCTGGGCACCGCAGCTGGATTGGGACGTCGCCGCCAAACTGGCCGGCTTCGATCCGGGTTACTTCGCGCCGGGGTGGGACGGCAAGCTGTCCGGTTCGTTCGCATCGAAGGGCCGCCAGTTGCCGCCGCCCGCCGGCAGTCCGGCCGGTACCGCCGGCAGCTATGAAGCCACCGTCGATGTGCCCGGCATCAAGGGCACGCTGCGCAAGCGCGCGCTGGATGCACAGGGCAGGTTCGCCCTGCGCGGCGAGCAGGGCGAGGGCAACCTCAAGCTCGCGCTGGGCAACAGCCGCCTGACCGCCAAGGGCTCGGTCGGTGACCGCCTGGATATCGATGCACAGCTGGAACCGGTGCAGCTGGCGGACCTGTTGCCCAACAGCACCGGCAGCCTGCGCGGCCACGTGCTGATCAAGGGCGCTCGCACCGCACCGGACATCACCGCCGATCTGGTCGGCAGTGGCCTGCGCTGGGACGACTGGAGCGCCGAGGCGATCAGCATCAAGGGCCGCCTGCCATGGCAGGGCGACAGCGGCACGCTGGCGGTGCAGGGCAGCAAGCTGCAGGTGGGCATGCTGCTGGACACGCTCAACGTGGATGCGCGCGGCAGCCTGTCCAACCTGCGCGTGGATGCGCAGACGAAAAACGAACTTGGTGCCGTTGCGCTGCAGGGCGGTGTGCGCCAGCAGGGCCAGGCCTGGCGCGGTGACCTGACCGCGCTGCGCATCGCACCGATGAAGGGCGATGCCTGGAGCCTGCGTGCGCCGGCCACCTTCAGCGTGCAGGGCAGCAACGTCACCCTGAGCGATGCCTGCCTGGGGGCGGCCACCGGTGGTGCGCTGTGCGCCAGCGCGAACTGGCCGCGCGAAGGCCTGCTCGTACGTGGCGATGCATTGCCGCTGGCGCTGGTGCAGCCCTGGCTGCCGCCGCAGTCCGGCCGCCGCATCTTCCTGCGCGGTGAAGTGAATCTGGACGGGCGCATCCGCCCCCGCGGCAACGCGTGGGAAGGCAGTGCCTCGGTCACCTCGCGCGAAGGCGGCGTGCGCCTGGGCGACAACGCCCGTGGCGAACTGGTGCGCTACGACCAGTTCTCGGTGAACCTGGAGATGACCCCGCAGCAGATCAACGCCAAGCTCGGTGTCGGCTTCCAGGGCGACGGCTTCGTCGATGCCAAGGTGCAGACCGGCTGGGATGCCAACGCACCGCTGACCGGCGAGCTCTACATGAACATCGCGCGCCTGTACTGGCTCGAACTGTTCTCCCCGGATATCGTGCGCCCGACCGGGCTGATCGAAGGCCACGTCAGCCTGCGCGGCACCCGTGGCACGCCCTCGCTGGGGGGGGAGGCCACGTTGAGCAAGTTCAATGGCGAGTTCCCCGCGCTGGGCCTGACCTTCGCCGAGGGCAAGGGCAGCTTCACCGCACAGCCGGACGGCTCGGCCAAGATCACCGCCCAGGCCAACTCGGGCAAGGGCACGCTGTACGTCGATGGCGGGCTGTCCTGGTTCGGTGACGCGCAGCCGCTGCAGCTGCATATCCACGGCGAGAACGTGCTGCTGGCCAATACCAGCGAACTGCGCGTGGTGGCCAACCCCAACCTGGACTTCACCCTGGCCGGCAGCGCGATGCAGCTGCGTGGCACGGTGCATGTGCCCGAAGCGGATCTGGACCTGGAGCGCCTGGATCGCGGTACCTCGGTCTCTGAAGACGTGGTGGTGCTTGATCCGGTCGATCCGGAAGAGGGCCCGAGTTCGCCGCTGGACATGGACCTGACCGTCAGCCTGGGCGACCAGGTCAAGATGGCCGGGTTCGGGTTGAAGGGCGCGCTGACCGGCAAGATGCAGGTGTGGGCGCGCCCCGGACGCGAGATGACCGCCAACGGCGGGCTCGAAGTCAGTGGCCGCTACAAGGCCTACGGCCAGGACCTGACCATCACCCGCGGCAACTTGAACTGGAACTACAACGCGGTCTCCGATCCGCGCATCAACATCCGTGCCCAGCGCACTGTCGGCGACATCACTGCCGGTATCGATGTGACCGGGCGGGCGCAGTCGCCGCGCGTGGACGTGTGGTCGGACCCGGCCATGTCGCAGTCCGAAGCACTGGCCTACCTGGTGCTGGGCCGCAGCCTCACCGGTGCCAGCAGCGACCAGGCCCAGCAGGTCAACGCGGCCTCGGCGGCGCTGTCGGCCGGCAGTGGCCTGCTCGCTTCCCAGCTGGGGGCCAAGCTCGGCCTGGACGATGCCGGCGTGAGCCAGTCGCGCGCGCTGGGCGGCTCGGTCATCGGCTTCGGCAAGTACATCTCGCCCAAGCTCTACATCGGCTACGGCGTCTCGCTGGTCGGCAGTGGTTCGGTACTGACGCTGAAGTACCTGCTGCGGCGTGGCTTCGATGTGGAGCTGGAATCGAGCACGGTGGAGAACCGCGGGTCGCTGAACTGGCGGCGGGAGAAGTAAGCCGCGGCCGGTGGTTCAGGTGCCCCTGACCATCGGCCGTTGCCCTGCCGGGCCTCAGTGGCTAAGGTCTCGGGCTGTTCTGACGTACCGGAAGTGCCCATGTCTTCACGCAAACCCCTCACCGCCGCGCTGGCGCTTGGCCTGACCCTCGCCGCCGGCGCCCATGCCGATGAAGGCATGTGGATGCCGACCCAGCTGCCAGAACTGGCCAAACCGCTGAAGGCAGCCGGCTTCAAGGGCAACCCGGGCGACCTGGCCAACGTTACGGCGCCCCCGCTGAGCGCGGTGGTGCGGGCCGGGGGCGGCACCGGTTCATTCGTCTCCGACGACGGCCTGCTGCTGACCAACCACCACGTGGCCATGGGTGTGATCCAGTACAACACCTCGCCCGAGCACAACCTGATCAACGACGGTTTCATCGCCAAGGGCCGCAGCGACGAGCGCGCGGCCAATCCGGATTTCCGCGTGCTGGTCACGGTCGGGTTCGACAAGGTCACCGATGAGGTGCTGCGCGATGCGCGCGGCAAGACCGGGCGGGCGTACTTCGATGCCGTCGACCGCGCCAGCAAGCAGCTGGTGGCCGAGTGCGAGAAGGAAGGCAACATCCGCTGCAGCGTGGCGGACATGTACTACGGCACCGATTTCTACCGCATCCGCCAGCTCGAGCTGAGCGATGTGCGCCTGGTCTACGCGCCGCCGCGCGCGATCGGCAACTACGGCGATGAGATCGACAACTTCATGTGGCCGCGCCACACCGGCGACTTCACCCTGCTGCGTGCCTACGTCGGCAAGGACGGCAAGCCTGCGCCGTACAGCGTGGACAACGTGCCCTACCACCCGCCGGCGCACCTGAAGATGGCGATCGACGGCCCGAAGACCGGCGATTACGCGATGTTGGCCGGTTACCCGGGCATCACCTACCGCCATCGCACCGCCGCCGAATTCGCCAGCCAGATCGATGCGGTGTTGCCGCGCCGCGTGTCGGTGTTCCAGCAGATGATCGACACCATCGAGTCGGCAAGTGCCAAGGACGCGCAGGCGCGTACCCGGTACGCCTCGCAGCTGCAGTCGCTGAAGAACAACCGCAAGCGTGCCGCTGGCGAGCTGGAAGGGCTGCTGCGCAGCGATGCCAAGGCCCAGCGCGCCGCGGATGAAGCGGCGATGCTGCAGGCCACCGACGCGCGCTACCAGGGCGACATCCAGTCGCTGCTGACCTCGCTGTCCAGCGGTGCCTCGGTGGGCGAGCGCGACCTGCTGCTCGACCTGGTGGCGGCGCAGAGCCAGCTGCTGCGCTCGGCACTGACCCTGGAGCGCCTGCGCATCGAATCGGCCAAGCCCGACGCCGAGCGCGACAGCGGCTACCAGCAGCGCGATCTGGCGCTGATCGAAGGCGTGCTCAAGCAGGTCCAGCGCCGCTACGATCCGGCCATCGAAAAAGCCCTGCTGACCACGCTGCTGACCCGTTACCAGCAGCTGCCCGACGCGCAGCGCGTGCCCGAGTTCGACGCTGCCTTCGGCCGGACCCCGGCTGCGCTGGCCAAGACCCTGGATACGCTGTACGCCAGCACCCGCCTGGGCGACGAAGCCGAGCGCCTGTCGCGCTTTGCCGCGGCCAAGGAGGGCAAGGCGCTGGCGCGCGATCCGCTGATCGACCTGGCCGGCCCGCTGGTGGCCGCGCAGCTGCGCCTGGATGACGAACGCAAGACCCGCGAAGGCGAGCAGCTGCGCCTGCGCCCGGCCTACATGCAGGCGCTGTTCGCCTGGCGGGCCAAGCAGGGCCGCGCGGTGTACCCCGACGCCAACCGTACGCTGCGCATCAGCTACGGCAAGGTCGAGGCGCTCTCGCCGCGCGATGCCGTGCATTTCGACCCGGTGACCACCGTGGCCGGAATCGTGGAGAAGAACACCAACGCCTACCCGTTCGATGCGCCCAAGCCGCTGCTGGCCGCGATCGCCAAGGGCGATTTCGGCTCCACCGCCGACCCGGTGCTCAAGACCCAGACGGTCAACTTCCTGACCAATCTGGACACCACCGGCGGCAACTCCGGCTCACCGGTGCTCAATGCCAAGGGCGAGCTGATCGGCCTCAACTTCGACAGCAACTGGGAGTCGGTCAGCGCCAGCTGGTGGTTCGACCCGCGCTTCAAGCGCGCGGTGCACGTGGACATGCGCTACCTGCGCTGGCTGCTGGCCAAGGTCTACCCGGCGCCGGAGCTGTTGAAGGAAATGGGCGTCCCCGCCGAGTAAGCGACGCCGGCCGGCCCTGTGGCGCCACGACCAACGGTCGTGGCCTACACTGCGGGCTGCTCTTGCGGAAACAACCCTGTGGTTTCTAGCTGGATCCTGCTGCTGGTCTCGGTGGTCTACGCCGCGCTGCTGTTCGCCGTGGCGTGGTGGGGCGACCGCCGCCCGATGTATCCGGACCGGCCATGGCTGCGCCCGGTGGTCTACAGCCTGGCGCTGGCGGTGTACTGCTCGTCGTGGACGTTCTACGGGGCGGTCGGCACGGCGGTGCGCAACGGCATCGGCTATCTGCCGATCTACCTGGGGCCGCTGCTGCTGTGGGTGTTCGGCTGGCGCATCATCGAGCGCCTGGCACTGATCGCACGCAGCCAGAACGTGGTGTCCATCGCCGATTTCATCTCTTCGCGGTTCGGCCGCTCGCGGCGCCTGGCCGCGCTGGTGGCGGTGATCGCACTGATCGGCATCGTGCCGTACCTGGCATTGCAGTACAAAGCCGTGGCGATGAGCCTGCAGGTGCTGACCGGCAACGTCGGCCCGACCGGCTTCTTCACCGACCCGGCGCTGTACGTGGCGCTGCTGATGGCCTTGTTCGCCACGCTGTTCGGCACCCGCCAGGTGGACGCCACCGAGCACCACCACGGCATGATGCTGGCGATCGCGCTGGAATCGATGATCAAGCTGATCGCGATGGTGGCGCTGGGCCTGTTCGCCTACCTGTGGCTCAACGACCGCACCGATGCGGTGATCGAGTCGGCGCATACGCTGTTCACCGGGCTGCCACCGGTCGGCTTCATCTCGCAGACGCTGCTCAGCTTCCTGGCGATCATCTGCCTGCCGCGCCAGTTCCATGTAGCGGTGGTGGAGTGCGGCGACGTGCGCGACATCCGCCGCGCGCGCTGGATGTTCGGGGCCTATCTGGTGATCATTTCGGCGATGGTGATTCCGATCGCCACGGCTGGCGTGACCCTGTTCGGGACCGGCGGCAGCGTCGCCGACGACAGCATGGTACTGGCGCTGCCGCTGGCCGAGGGGCGCAAGTTCCTGGCGCTGGTGGCCTACGTGGGCGGCTTCTCGGCCGCGACCGGGATGGTGATCGTGGCCTCGATCGCGCTGGCCACCATGGTCAGCAACGATCTGGTGATGCCGGTGCTGCTGCGCCGCAGTGGCGACCACCAGGAGGCGGCCGACGTTGCCTCGCGCGTGCTGTGGATCCGGCGCACGGCGATCCTGCTGCTGGCCCTGGTGGCCTACAGCTACTACCGCGGCAGCAGCAACGACAGCACCCTGGCCTCGTACGGGCTGATGGCCTTCGCTGCCGTGGCGCAGTTCGCGCCAGGCTTGATCGGCGGCCTGTACTGGCGGGGAGCGAGCCGCCGGGGCGTGGAGGTCGGCATGCTGTTCGGCTTCGCCACCTGGGTGTACACGTTGCTCTTGCCCGCGCTCACGCATGCCGGCTGGATGGACGAGGCCTGGCTGGTGCACGGGCCGTTCGGGATCGGCTGGCTGCAGCCGCAGCATCTGTTCGGCATGAGCGGCTGGGACCCGTTGACCCACGGCACGTTCTGGTCGCTGCTGGTCAATGTCGCGGCGATGGTGCTGGTCTCCGTGCGCTGGCGCCCGGGCGTGGACGAGCGCCTGCGTGCCGCGCCCTTCCTGGACCCGTACGCGCAGCGGCCTTCGGTGGCCGGTGTGTGGCCCGGCAACGTGCATGTGGGCGACCTGCTGGCGCTGGCCTCACGGGTGGTCGGTGACCGCCATGCGCGCCGGTCCTTCTTCGAGCAGGCGCAGTCGATGGATCGTGAGCTGCAGGCCTCCGCGCCGGCGGACCGGGCGTGGGTGCAGTTCACCGAGCGCCTGCTGGCGGCCTCGATCGGCGCCGCCTCCGCGCGCCTGCTGCTGACCAGCCTGCTGCGCGGCTCGGGCATGGACCTGGGGGAAGTGGTGGCGGTGCTCGACGAAGCCGGGCAGGAGCTGCGCTTCAACCGCGAGATTCTGTCCACCACGCTGGAGAACATCAGTGCCGGGGTCAGCGTGGTCGACCCGGACATGCGCCTGACCGCCTGGAACCGCCGTTACCAGCAGATGTTCGGGTACCCCGACGGGATGCTCTACGTCGGCCGCCCGGTGGCCGACCTGATCCGCTACAACGCCGAGCGTGGCGAGCTGGGCGAGGGCGACATCGAAGTGCAGATCAACCGCCGCATCGGCTACATGCGTGCCGGTTCACCGCACATCTTCGAGCGCACCCGCAGCGACGGCAAAGTGATCGAGATGCGCGGCCAGGCACTGCCCGGCGGTGGCTATGTCACCAGCTACAACGACATCACCGACTACAAGCACGCCGAGCGCGCGCTGCTGGAAGCCAACGAGACGCTGGAGCAGCGCGTGGCCGAGCGCTCGCACGAGGCCGAGATGGCGCAGCAGTCCAAGACGCGCTTCCTCGCGGCAATCAGCCACGACGTGCTGCAGCCGCTCAATGCTGCGCGCCTGTTCGCCTCGGCGCTGCGTGAGAGCCACCACAACAACGAAGAGCAGCGGCACCTGGCCGAGCGCGTGGATGCCTCGCTGCGCGCCGCCGAGGAGCTGCTGGATGGCCTGCTGGATGTCTCCCGCCTGGACGCCGGCGGCCTGCACCCGGTGATCGGCGATTTCGATGTCAGCCTGCTGATGCGCGAGCTGGCGGCGCAGTACTCGCCCGTCGCCGCCGGGCGCGGCCTGCGCATGGATCTGTTCGCGCGCCCGGCCTGGGTGCGCAGCGACCGCCGCCTGCTGCGGCGCGTGCTGCAGAACTTCCTGGCCAACGCACTGCGTTACACCCGCCAGGGGCGCATCGTGCTGGCCGTGCGCCATCGTGGGCCGGAGGTGGAGCTGCAGGTCTGGGATACCGGCCCGGGCATCCCCGAGCACCACATGCAGCAGATCTTCGACGAGTTCCACCGCTACCAGCAGCCGTTCGACTGGGGCGAGCAGGGCCTGGGGCTGGGCCTGTCGATCTGCCAGCGCATCTCGCGCCTGCTCGATCACCGCCTCAACGCCCGCAGCCGCGTGGGCAGCGGCAGCATGTTCTCGATCCTGCTGCCCCTGGTGGCCGCGCCGCAGCTGCCGGCCGCGACGTCCTCGCCGGCGCCCAGCCCGGTCACCCGTGCCGATTCGCTGGCCGGGATGCGCGTGCTGTGCGTGGACAACGACCAGGAAATCCTGGACGGCATGCGCGCGTTGCTGGGGCGCTGGCAGGTGCAGGTGATCACTGCCAGTACCGTCGACCAGGCGCTGGAGAAAGTCGTCGAGCGCCCGGATGTGATGCTGGTGGATTACCACCTGCATGACCGCCTGGATGGGCTGGATACGCTGGTGGCGCTGGGCCAGAAGGCCGGCCGTGCGATCCCCGGTGCGCTGCTCACCGCCGATGGCCGCGATGAGCTCAAGCGGATGGCGCGCGACCGTGGCTACCGGTTGTTGACCAAGCCGATCAAGCCGGCCTCGCTGCGCGCCTTCCTGGCGGCCTTCCACGACACCCGCGGCGATCTCTAGCCGCAGGCGTCCTGGGGAGGCGGCGGCAGGCGGTCAGGCCATGGCACCGCTGAGGTGTTCGTACAGGATGGTCGAGCCGATGATGATCAGGATCAGGCCGCCGATGATCTCCGCGCGCTTGCCGACCATGCCGCCCAGCACGCGGCCGAGCATGATGCCCATCGTCACCATGGTCAGCGTGCACAGGCCGATGATCAGCGCCATCACGCCGATATGCACATCGAGGAAGGCCAGACCGATGCCCACCGCCATCGCATCGATGCTGGTGGCGAAGCCGGTCACCGCCAGGCGCCAGAAGCCATGGTGTTTGCTGGTGTCTTCGTCCTCGGCACCGTCATCCGGGCGGAGCCCGTTGATGATCATGTGCACGCCCAGCGCACCGAGCAGGCCGAAAGCGATCCAGTGATCGAAGGCCTCCACGTACTGCAGCGCGGCGCGGCCGAGCAGCCAGCCGATCACCGGGGTGATGCCTTCGATGACACCGAAAATGAGGCCGGCGCGCAGCGCGTCGGAGAAACGGGGCTTGCGCATCGCCGCGCCTTTGCCGATCGCCGCGGCGAAGGCATCGGTGGACATGGCAAAGCCGATCAGCAGGATCGAAACAGGCGACATTGGGGTACGCGGCAGGTCGGGCGATATCGAGCAACGGACCGCGAACGCGCCCAACCTGTCGTTGCGCACGCGGACCGCTGGTCTCGCCAACCATGATGGTTGCCCGCACCACGGCGCACTGGCCGAGTATGTTGATGCGGGCGATTCCTGCAGCAGGAATCCGGCTACTCCCCAAGGGGACGCGAAGCTTAGCACCGGGGTTGTGGCGTGGCGCGTCTACCGGCAATTGCGCAGGTCACGCTGGATTTCATAGCCCCGGCTATAAGCCGTGGCGGGTAGAGCCGACCGTTGGTCGGCTGCACGGCGTGATCGGGCTCTGCAGCCGACCAACGGTCGGCTCTACGCCACCGATCCGCGTGGTGCCCTCACTCCTCTTCGGGCGGCAACACGATCTGCTCGTCATCAATGGCCAGCTTGCCGGCCATCAGCACCGCCTGGGTGCGGTTGGTGACGCCCAGCTTGCGCAGGATCGCGGTGACGTGCGCCTTGATCGTCGCCTCGGAGACATTGAGGTCGTAGGCGATCTGCTTGTTGAGGCGGCCGGCGCCGAGCATCTGCAGCACGCGGAACTGCTGCGGGGTCAGCTCGCGCAGGCGCTGGCCGATCTCGCGCTCTTCGCGGCCGGTCGGTGGCACGTTGTGTGCCTCCGGCGGGGCCCAGGTTTCGCCATCGAGGATGGTGCCCAGCGCATGGCCGATCGTGTCCGAATCGGCGGATTTGGGGATGAAGCCGAACGCACCGTGGTCCAGCGCACGGCGCATCACGGTCGGTTCCTCACGCGCGGAGACCACCACCACCGGCAGCTGCGGGTGCAGGGCACGCATATGGACCAGCGCATTGAAGCCCTGCGCACCGGGCATGTTGAGGTCCATCAGGACCAGGTCGGCGTCGGTGTGCTGGTCGGCCAGCTGGTACAGCGCTTCCACGCTGTCCGCTTCGTACAGCTGCACGCCGGGGATGACACGGCTCACGGCGCCGCGAAGGGCTTCGCGGAACAGCGGGTGGTCATCGGCAATCAGGAGGGTAGGCATGGTGGGGGCCATGTTGCGAAAGGGGTAACACGCTGAAACGGAACGAGTGTATCGAGACGGCAGCCCCCTGAGTCAGGGGGCGGCCGCGCGGCGGCGGGGGTGTGGGTGATCGTGAGAAAGGGCCCACGGTCCGCTTGCGGACCCCTCACTTCACCTTGCGTTCTTCCACCAGCGAGGCCACGACCGACGGATCGGCCAGGGTCGAGGTGTCGCCGAGCTGATCCGGCGCGTTCTCGGCGATCTTGCGCAGGATGCGGCGCATGATCTTGCCCGAGCGTGTCTTCGGCAGGCCAGGGGCCCACTGCAGGTGGTCGGGCGCGGCGATCGGCCCGATCTCCTTGCGCACCCAGGCGACCAGTTCCTTGTGCAGCTCCTCGCTCGGCGTCTCGTCGGCGATCAGGGTCACGTAGGCATAGATGCCCTGGCCCTTGATGTCGTGCGGGAAGCCGACCACGGCCGCTTCGGCCACCTTGGGATGCGAGACCAGCGCGCTTTCCACTTCGGCGGTACCAATGCGGTGGCCGGAGACGTTGATCACGTCGTCCACGCGGCCGGTGATCCAGTAGTAGCCATCCTCATCACGACGGCAGCCGTCGCCGGTGAAGTAGCTGCCCGGGTAGGTGCGGAAGTACGTATCGATGAAACGCTGATGGTCACCGTAGACCGTGCGCATCTGGCCCGGCCACGAATCGCGGATGATCAGGTTGCCTTCGGTGGCCCCTTCCTGGATCTCGCCATCGGCGTTGACCAGGGCCGGCTGCACGCCGAAGAAGGGCAGGGTGGCCGAGCCCGGCTTGAGATCGACCGCGCCGGGCAGCGGCGAGATCAGGATGCCGCCGGTTTCGGTCTGCCACCAGGTATCCACGATCGGGCAGCGGCTGTCGCCGACCACCTCGTAGTACCAGCGCCAGGCTTCGGGATTGATCGGCTCGCCGACGCTGCCAAGCAGGCGCAGCGAACTGCGCGAGGTGCGCTTGACCGGTGCATCGCCTTCGCGCATCAACGCGCGGATCGCGGTGGGGGCGGTGTAGAAGATGGTGACCTGGTGTTTGTCGATCACCTCCCAGAAGCGGGACGTGTTCGGGAAGTTCGGCACGCCTTCGAACATCACCGAGGTTGCGCCATTGGCCAGCGGCCCGTACACGATGTAGCTGTGGCCGGTGACCCAGCCCACGTCGGCGGTGCACCAGTAGATGTCGTCCTCGCGCAGGTCGAACACCGCTTCATGGGTGTAGGCCGCATACAGCAGGTAACCGCCGGTGGTGTGCAGCACGCCCTTGGGCTTGCCGGTGGAGCCGGAGGTGTAGAGGATGAACAGCGGATCCTCGGCATTCATGCGCTCGGGCTCGCACTGGGTCGGCTGCGGGTCCACCACATCGTGGAACCAGCGGTCGCGCGGGGCCTGCATGTCCACCGCGCCGCCGGTGTGGCGCACCACCAGCACCGTTTCCACGGTGGTGGTGCCGGGCAGCTTCAGCGCCGCATCGACGTTGGCCTTGAGCGGGATCTTCTTGCCACCGCGCAGCCCTTCATCGGCAGTGATGATCAGCTTGCTGCCGCAGTCGATGACGCGGTCGGCGATCGAGTTCGGGGCAAAGCCGCCGAACACCACCGAGTGGATCGCACCGATGCGTGCGCAGGCCAGCATGGCCACGGCGGCGTCGACGATCATCGGCAGGTAGATGGTGACCCGGTCGCCCTTCTTGACGCCGAGGTTGCGCAGCGCGTTGCCGAGGCGGCAGGTGCGCTCATACAGCTCGCGGTAGGTCACGCCCTGGGCGGGTGCATCGGGGCTGTCCGGTTCGAACAGCAGGGCGACCTTGTCACCGCGTTTGTCGAGCTGCCGGTCCAAACAGTTGACGCTGGCGTTGAGTTCGCCGTCTTCGAACCACTTGATGCGGAAATCATCGAGCTGGTAGCTGACGTTCTTGATGCGGGTCGGTTTCTTGAACCAGTCCAGGCGCTCGGCGGCCTTGCCCCAGAAGGCGTCCGGGTGCTCCACCGATTCACGGTAGCGCTGCTGGTACGTGTTCCTGTCGATCCGCGATGCCGCGGCGAACGCGGCGTCGACGGGGTAAAGATCAGCCATGGCACCCTCACTTGCACGTTGACTTGGGTTGTGCGGTCGCAGCATAAGCGGCGACCTCTCCCCCTCAGTTTGCCGCATCCACCCGCCTGCGCGGTGTCGAGGTGGTTAGACCATGGTCGAACGCCGCATGCCCTGGTATGACAGGGCCGTCGAGCCCGGCAGCTCACGACCGTTCGCTGCGGTAGCTCGCGACCATTGGTCGTGAGGCACTGCGTACCGGCCAACGGTCGGTACCTGCGCGGTGCCTGCGGCACCTGCCGGTCGCCTGCCGGCGCCCGGGTCGTACTCGCCCCTTGGGGCGAGTACGACTAATGGCCAATAGCTTCGGTGCGTCAACGCGCCGCACCCTCGGCTCGACCGTGCCCCACGCGCGGCATCACTTTGCCACCCGGGAGAGAGGGCAACATGAGCCACCGTTTGCTGAGGACGACACGCCGGCCGTTGGCCGCCGCCCTGTTCGTCGCACTGATCGCGCCAGGCATGGCGTTCGCTGAAACCGCAAAAGAGAAAGCGCTGGAAGCCCGCGTCGTCGAGCTTGAACGCCAGGTCCAGCTGCTGCTGAACAACCAGCAGCAACAGCAGGCCCAGATCAGCCAGGCCCAGACCGATGTCACCGCCGTGCGCACGGTGCAGGCGCAGCAGCCGGTGGCGGCCACCGTGCCGGCCGGCAAGCAGCCGATCCAGGTCACCACCATCACCCCCGGCGCCGCGCCGGGCACCACGGTCAAGATCGGTGGCTTCATCAAGGCCGACTTCCTGGCCACCCAGACCGGCGATGGCCAGCTGGCCGACGACGCTACCGGTCGCGCGCTGTACCTGCCGGGCCAGACCCCGGTGGCCGGTGCCGGCGGCAGCGGCAAGCGCTCGGACGTGGACTACAACGCCCACGCCAAGTTCTCGCGCTTCAACCTTGGCATCGACAATGTCAGCGAGGCCGGCAACAAGTCCGGTGCGTTCTTCGAGATGGACTTCTTCGGCAACTCGCTGGGCAACCAGACCGCGACCAATACCTACGGTGCGACCCTGCGTCACGCCTACATGTACTGGAACAACTGGATGGCCGGCCAGACCTGGTCGAACTTCATGGATGCGGCCTCGCTGCCGGAAGCGGCCGACTTCGTCGGTCCGACCGATGGCGTGATCTTCGTGCGCCAGGCCCAGATCCGCTACACCCAGGGGGGCTTCAGTGTCGCGCTGGAAAACCCGGAAACCACGCTGCTCACCGGCACCCGCAACCCGGTCACCGGCGTGTGGACCAATGTGGCCAGCAACTCCGACCGTGGCGCACTGCCGGACCTGACGCTGCGGTATGGCTGGAAGGGTGACTGGGGCACCTTCGGGGTCGGCGGCGTGGTTCGCCAGCTCAAGGTCGACAACCAGACCACCGGTGCCGACGCGGACAAGATCGCCGGCGGCCTGACCCTCGGCGGCAAGTGGGTGATGGGCCCGACCGACACCCTGCATTACCAGGTCACCGGCGGCGAAGGCATCGCGCGCTACATCGGCCTGGGTGTCACCGCCGATACCGCGTATGACATCGCCCGTGACGAACTCAACCCGACCGGTGTGCTGGCCGGTTACGTGGGCTGGCGCCACGCCTTCACCCCGAAGCTGCGCACCAACCTGATCTACGCGCGCAGTGATTACGACAACGACGGCAGTCTCGGCCCGCTGGTCACCAAGAGCGTGCAGAGCATCCGCGGCAACGTGTTCTACACGCCGATGCCCAAGGTCGATGTCGGCGCCGAGCTGATGTACGGCGTGCGCGAGATCGAGGATGGCCGCAAGGGCGATATCAGCCGCCTGCAGTTCACGACGAAGTACAGCTTCTAAATGCGTGCCGACCAACGGTCGGCACCTACCAACAACGATTGCTTCGGAGGGGAAGCGTCCCATGTCAACAACACCTGCACCGGCGAAAGCCCAACTCACCCAGGGACACAAGAAGGTCATCTTCGCGTCCAGCCTGGGGACCGTCTTCGAGTGGTACGACTTCTTCCTGTACGGCTCACTCGCCGCGATCATCGCCAAGCAGTTCTTCAGCGGTGTCAATGAAACCACCGGCATGATCTTCGCCCTGCTGGCGTTCGCGGCCGGCTTCTTCGTGCGCCCGTTCGGCGCGGCCTTCTTCGGCAGCCTCGGCGACCGCATCGGCCGCAAGTACACCTTCCTGGTCACGATCCTGATCATGGGCATCTCGACCTTCCTGGTCGGCGTGCTGCCAAACTATGCCTCGATCGGGTTCGCCGCCCCGGTGATCCTGATCATCCTGCGCCTGGCCCAGGGCCTGGCGATGGGTGGCGAATACGGTGGTGCCGCGACCTACGTCGCCGAGCACGCACCGGCCGACAAGCGTGGCCTGTACACCAGCTTCATCCAGTGCACCGCCACGCTCGGCCTGTTCATGTCGCTGCTGATCATCCTGGCCTGCCGCTACTTCCTGGGCAATGAAGCGTTCGAAGCCTGGGGCTGGCGTATTCCGTTCCTGGTCTCGATCGTGCTGCTGGGCATCTCGGTGTGGATCCGCCTGCAGCTGAGCGAATCCCCGCTGTTCCAGCAGATGAAGGCTGAAGGCAAGGGCTCCAAGACCCCGTTCCGTGACAGCCTCAAGGACGGCAACCTCAAGCTGATGCTGCTGGTCCTGCTCGGTGCCGCAGCCGGCCAGGCCGTGGTGTGGTACGGCGGCCAGTTCTACGCGCTGTTCTTCCTGAGCAGCATGCTCAAGGTCGACGCCACCACCTCCTATCTGCTGATCGCTGCAGCGCTGGCGCTGGGCGTGCCGTTCTTCATCTTCTTCGGCTGGCTGTCCGACCGTATCGGCCGCAAGAAGATCATCCTGGCCGGCTGTCTGTTGGCCGCGGTCACCTACATCCCGATCTTCAAGGGCCTGACCCACTTCGCCAACCCGGCCATCGAAGAAGCCCGCACCAACTCACCGGCGCTGGTCAATGCCGATCCGAACACCTGCTCGTTCCAGTTCGATCCGGTCGGCCTGCGCAAGTTCACCAGCTCCTGCGACGTGGCCACCGCGGCCCTGACCAAGGCCGGTGTGCCCTACGACGTGAAGCCGGCCCCGGCCGGTACGCTGGCCACGGTCAACGTGGGCAATACCGCGGTGACCTCCTACGAGGCTGCAGGCCTGACCAAGGAAGAACTCAAGGCCAAGGGCGATGCCTTCGGCGGCGAGCTCAAGGGTGCATTGGGTGCGGCGGGCTACCCGGCCAAGGCCGACAATGCGCGCATCAACATCCCCGGCACGATCTTCATGCTCTGGCTGCTGGTGCTGTATGTGACCATGGTCTACGGCCCGATCGCCGCCTACCTGGTCGAGCTGTTCCCGACCCGCATCCGCTACACCTCGATGTCGCTGCCGTACCACATCGGTAACGGCTGGTTCGGTGGTTTCCTGCCGGCGATCTCGTTCGCACTGGTGGCCGGTACCGGCAACCTCTACTACGGCCTGTGGTACCCGATCATCATCGCGCTGATGACGGTCGTGGTCGGTGGCCTGTTCCTGCATGAAACCAAGGACGTGGACATCACCAAGTAACGGTGATCCACCCGGCAGGACGAAGGGGCCGCGATGCGAATCGCGGCTCTTTTTGTTTGCGGTTCGCGCGGTTTGGGGAGCGGGTAGAGTCGACTGTCAGTCGACTCTCCGCGGCGCTTGGTTGAAGCCCCACGCTGCGAACGATGGACGTCTGCGTCTGCCCTGCTTTACGAAGTTCTGCACGGGTAGACACCGCGCTGGCGCGCAGATGCATCCGGTACGCTGCGCTGCCAACGCGAAAATTCATCCAGGCAGGCCTGATGCTGGCTACTTTCGTCGCCGGCCTGACTAAGCCGCTTGAGCACGGCATCACTCTCTGAGTAGGCCTCGGTCACTGCGGCGACGAGGTTGCACACAGGTACAAAGGGGAAATGAACCTCGTGGTGCGGAAGCCCGACTCTCTCGCCCCAGGCATTGAACGGGAAGAGCAGGTGCAGCAACCCGTCCGCGGCTTCGTCTTCGCTTGGCCGGGTCAGGACGATGTCCGGCGCATCCCTGAGCAAGATCTCATACGCCCCGAGGAGGCGGCGGCCATGCTGTTGGTGCTATGTCGGCGTCGTTGCTCTCCCAGCGAGCTGAGAACCGTGTTGATGGTGGCGCCGGGCGTAGCATCTCCTTCGAGCTCGCCCACGATGGCAATCTGCGCTTTCCTGACGCGGACACGAGTTGACGTGATTGGTCGGGTGCCTGAGGGAGTGTCTGGTTGAATCCGACAATCCACGACGTACGTGGCTTGAATCCGGACCGCGCATCCACGCGCCACGTAGCATGAAGGAACCATCGAACCAGAGTGGATCATGTACGGCCTCCTTCTAGTTGCAGCGTCCGTCATGGCGACGGCAGCACCGGCACCGGCCGCAGCGCGCGAAGCAGCCAATAGAGTGACTGGCGTGCGAAAAGGCATGGAATACGCACAGGTGCGCAGGATGCTGCTTGACGCAGGGTGGGTGCCGCTGGACGCAGAATACCTGCGACCGTCGCCCGCTTATCCGGACTATCCGGAGGTCAATTGTGGCACCGGGTGGCAAGCAACCTGCTCCGCATTCTTTTTTCGCGGTGACTATTACTTCGGGGTGGGACTGAACCCCCAGGATTCCCGACGCCATCTGCCCGTGGAGTGGACGTGGAGGTCGCATGATCCGGCCGGATTGGCACGCGATCGACAGGTTGTGAAAGCGGTCATCAGCACGACGCGCCAGGGCAACGTGCAGGTTGAGGAAAGATCACCCGTGATCAAAGCGGCGTGCGGAACGAACAAGGTCTGGTTGTCCTGGAACAACGCAGTACCAAACGCAACATTGGTGACCTGCGACTACGGCGGTACGGCGCATGACAATTGGGGTTGGTTGATCGAGACGGGGTTGGATGACGATGAGACGCAGGTGCGCCGTTTCTCTCTGGGCAAGGTGACCAGCGTCGCGGAGTTCAGTCGGATTGGCGCGCAGGTACCAGATGCTTTCACCTCGCATCCCTGGTGCTCAGGCGTCAAGCCGAAGACCCCATTGAATGCGGTATTTGCAACATTGGTGAAGACGCCCAGCGAGAGTGGAGATGCGCCGTACTGCTTCATGCCCCACTTCTTCGCAGGCAACACGGGTACGCCGTTGCGGAGGATGCCGGCGGCCGACGAAGTATCGCCGGACGTTCCGTGGGAAGAGGCTCGCCTGATCGCGAGGGAGGTCGAGATGCTGCGTGATTGGAGGCGGGAGTATGAGTCCGAGTAAGCCTGCGCGGGCCATTGATGCCCTCGGCCAGCACGTGAAGGTTGGCATGGGGGGAGAGCGTGACCCGCCTCTACAATCGGCCCATGACCATCACCACCGCAGCCGAACTCCCTACCGTCCTGCAGCGCCTACGTACCGCCTGGCAGGCCAACCGCCCGACGCTGGAACAGCGCCGCGATGACCTGCAGCGCCTGCGCGTCGCGCTCAAGGCGCGCCTGCCCGAAATGGCCGCCGCGATCTCGACCGACTTCGGCCACCGCTCCACCCACGAATCGCAGATCGCCGACGGCATGACCGTGCTCGGCGACATCGACCATCTGTGCAGCCACCTGCGCGGCTGGATGCGGCCGCGCCGGGTCGGGGTCGGCTGGCGGTTCTGGCCGGCACGCGCCCAGACCCGGCCGGTTCCTCTGGGTGTGGTCGGAGTGATCTCGCCCTGGAACTACCCGGTCAACCTGGCGTTGATTCCGCTGGCGACCGCGATCGCCGCCGGCAACCACGTGATCCTCAAGCCGTCCGAGCACACGCCGCGCACCAGCGCCTTCCTGCAGTCGCTGCTGGCGGAGGTGTTCCCCTCCGATCGCGTGGCGGTCGTGCAGGGCGATGGAGACCTCGCCAGCGCCGTGGCCGGCTCGCCGCTGGACCACCTGGTGTTCACTGGCTCCACCGCCATCGGCCGCAAGGTCATGGCGGCCGCCGCCGAGCACCTGACCCCGCTCACGCTGGAGCTGGGGGGCAAATCCCCGGCCATCGTCTGCAGCGATTACCCGTTGGAGAAGGCGGCCGCGCGGCTGGCCACCGGCAAGTTCTTCAATGCCGGCCAGACCTGCATCGCGCCGGACTACGTGCTGATCGACGGCCATCGCCAGCGCGAACTGGTGCAGCAGCTGCAGACCCAGGTGCAGGCGCGCTATGGCGATTTCAGCGACGCCGCCGATTACACCCGGATCATCCACGACGGCCAGTACCAGCGCCTGCGTGGCTATCTCGAAGAGGCCCGCGCGCGGGGCGTGCCGGTGATCGAACTGGCCACGGTCGATCCCGAGCGAGCGCAGCGCGAGCGGCTGATCGTGCCGACCATCGTGCTCGATCCGCCGGCGGATCTGGCGCTGATGCGCGAAGAGATCTTCGGTCCGATCCTGCCGGTCTGCGCGTATCCGGATCTGGACGCCGCCATCGCAGAGGTACAGTCCCGTGACCGCCCGTTGGCGCTGTACGTCTTCAGTCACGAACGTGCGCAGGTGGAACGGGTGCTGGCGCAGGTCGTGGCCGGCGGCGTCACCGTCAACGACACGCTGCTGCATTTTGCGGTCAATGGCCTGCCGTTCGGCGGGGTCGGCCCGAGTGGCATGGGCGCGTACCACGCGCGCGCCGGTTTCGATGCGATGAGCAAGCAGCTGCCGATCCTGTGGCAGTCACGTTGGGCGGCCAGCGATCTGCTCAAGCCGCCGTATTCGAAGATCGCCGGGATGTTGAAGGCGATGGTGCGTTAAACCCCAGCGTGTTGCACGGTAACGTCGAGACGTGCTCGGCTGCCGGGGTCCCGCGCAAGTAAAATCGGACCGATGCGCTGGTGAGCCGATTACCACGCCTATTCGGCTCACGCGGCCGTGCCTGAGCATCGGGCCTGCTCGAGCTTGGCGTTGCGCAAAGCACCCTCAACGCCCCGGCTGCGACGATCGGTCTTCGTGGAACCACGCATGGGCCGCAGCTTCCAGATCGCCTTCCTCGGCGATCACCGAACCGTCCTCGTCCAGCAGGGTGTAGTGGCGCTGGTCACCGCCCAGCGCAGCGCTGCCATCCAACCCGAGCAGCAGGGTATAGAGGGTGTCGGTGGTGAAGACATCGAGCATCTCCCGCAACAGCTGGGTCTGCTCGGGTGACAGGTCCATCGCGGCGATCCTTGCTGCGCACGCCGTGCCTGGGGTCCATGCCATGGCGAGCAGGTTCGCTTTCTCCGCGTACCACCTTGCTACGAAGGCATCTGCGTTCATTGAATATCTGCGCTACCGGGGGTGGGCCACAGCCTAGCGGCGACGCAGGCGTGTGGCAAAAATCTGCGTGCCCGGACGCGAGAGGCTGCCGGCCAGCAGCCGGCAGGGCGTGCGCCCACCGACCCACGGTCGGTGGCTACCGGTAGAATGCCTGCATGAAAATCGCCTCCTGGAACGTCAATTCGCTCAACGTGCGCCTGCCGCACCTGGAACAATGGCTCACGGCGTTCGCGCCGGACGTGGTCGGCATCCAGGAAACCAAGATGGAGGACCACAAGTTCCCCGATGCGGTGCTGGCCGGGCTGGGCTACCGCAGCGTGTTTGCCGGGCAGAAGACCTACAACGGCGTCGCGCTGCTTTCGCGCGAACCGGCGCAGGACGTGCAGATCGGCATTCCCGGTTTCGAGGATGAGCAGAAGCGCGTCATCGCCGGGACCGTCAACGGCGTGCGCATCATCAATCTGTACGTCGTCAACGGTCAGGACGTCGGCACCGACAAGTACGCCTACAAGCTGCGCTGGCTGGAGGCCGTGCATGCCTGGGTCGAGGCCGAACTGGCCAGGTACCCGGAACTGGTGGTGATGGGCGACTTCAACATCGCCCCCGATGCCCGCGACGTGCACGACCCGCTGGTCTGGAACGAGAACCACATCCTGACCTCCACCGCCGAGCGCGGCGCCCTGAACAAGCTGCTGCAGCTGGGCCTGCACGATGCGTTCCGCCTGCATAGCGAGGAAGAAGGTGTGTTCAGCTGGTGGGATTACCGGGCGGCCGGCTTCCGCCGCAACCTGGGCCTGCGCATCGACCTGACCTTGGTCTCCGACGCGCTCAAGGCGCGCGCGCTGGCCTCGGGCATCGACCGCGAGCCGCGCACCTGGGAGCGCCCCAGCGACCATGCGCCGGCGTGGGTGGAGCTGGCGCCGTAAACAACAAGGCCCGACAGTGCCGGGCCTTGTTGATCGAACGAAGTACGTGAGCGCGTCAGCGGACGCTTCGACGCGTAAACAGATTCACGATCGCCAGCAGAATGACTGCGCCGATCAACGAGAACAGGAACGTGCGGATGGTGATCGCTTCATTGATGCCACCGCCGAACAGCCAACCGGCCAGCAATGCGCCGACGATGCCGACCACGATGTTGAGGATGATGCCTTGCTGCGCGTCCCGCTTCATGATGATGCTGGCAAGCCAGCCCACGATGCCGCCGACGATCAACCAGATGATGATGCCCATAGCGTTGACTCCCTCTGTGCGGATGCGACCTGTGCAGTTGACGGCACACCCCGTGAAGTCGTCGTGCAGCCGGTATGGCGGGGGCGTGGCATGACCCTGCCTGCGACCTTGGACGGCCCCTGGCGCTTCGGCCCGGTCACGGTCTGGCGCCTGCCGCATGTGCCGGGCACCCGCGGCGAGCCCCAGGCCCGGGTCCTGCTGGCCGAGCAGCTGGGCGGGGCGCCGCAGGACCTGCCGCTGCAGCGTGACCCGCGTGGCCGCCCGGCGCTGCATGGTCCGTTGGCCCATGTGGGCACCGGCTGGAGCCACAGCCACGGCCTGCTGCTGGTCGCGATGGGTGAGGGGGTGCGGCTGGGCGTGGACCTGGAACCGCTGCGCCCGCGCCCGCGGATGCTGGAGATCGTGCAGCGCTTCTTCCACCCGGCCGAAATCGCCTGGCTGGAATCGCTGGACGAGAACGCCCGCAACCACTGGTTCTTCCGGGTGTGGTGCGCCAAGGAGGCGCTGCTTAAGGCGCAGGGGCAGGGCATCTCGTTTGGTCTGCACCGGCTGCAGCTGGCCCCCGGCATCGACGGAGGCCTGTACCTGGCCTGGTGCGACCCGGAACTGGGGCCGGCCGAGCGCTGGCACCTGCATGAGTGGCAGGCGGCGGATGATTTCCGCGCGGCGCTGGCCTGGCATGCGATGTGAAATCGAGGGCGTGGCCAATGATTGGGTGTGCGGGCGGAGGCAGCCGACCAACGGTCGGCTCTACCGACCTGCGATAATGGTGCCATGACTGAACACATCCTCCCCGCTGGCGTGGCCGACGCGCTTGAGCGCGGCCTGGCCGCCATGCAGCTGGACGCCGCGCTGGCACCGCCGCTGCTGACCTACCTGACCCTGCTCGACCGCTGGAACCGCACCTACAACCTCACCGCGATCCGCGACCCGCTGGAGATGGTCACCCGCCATCTGCTCGATTCGCTGGCGATGCAGCCGTACCTGGAGAGCGGCACCCTGGCGGACCTGGGCACCGGCCCCGGGCTGCCCGGCATCCCGCTGGCGATCGCGCGCCCGCAGCTGCAGGTGACCCTGGTCGAAAGCAATGGCAAGAAGGCCCGCTTCATGCGCGAGGCCGTGCGCCAGCTGGGCCTGGGCAACGCCCGCGTAGCCGAGTCGCGCGCCGAGGCACTGGCCGAACCGGCCGCGTATGACCATCTGACCGCGCGCGCGATGGACACCCTGGCCGGGATCATCCGCGTCGGTGGGCACCTGCTGCGCCCGGGCGGCCGCCTGCTGGCGATGAAAGGCGTGTACCCGCACGACGAGATCGCGCAGCTGCCGGCCGGTTGGTCGGTCGAACAGGTGCTGCCGTTGAGCGTCCCTGGATTGACCGGCGAGCGCCATCTGGTGGTGGTCACCGGCCCGTGAGCCGGTGACTCCCGCGCCCGCATCGCCCGCCCCAGCGTCGTCCCGGCGCCCTCCCGCGGTGGCCCCATGCGGCGCCACCGGCGTGCCCGTGGGCGTCGTTGCGGCATTGCGGCGCATGCCTGCCGCGCATCTCACAGTGCATGACACGCCCCATATACGCATAATGACCAGTCCCACTCCCTGCCGATGAGGCTCACCCGCATGGCCCGCATCATCGCCATCGCCAACCAGAAAGGTGGCGTCGGCAAGACCACGACCGCCGTCAATCTGGCCGCCTCCCTGGCTGCTGCACCCAAGCGCGTGCTTCTTGTCGACCTCGATTCCCAAGGCAATGCGACCATGGGCAGCGGCGTGGACAAGCGCGAAGTCGCCGCCTCCACCTGTGATCTGCTGCTGGGCGAAAGCACCGCGGCCGAGGTCCGGGTCAAGACGCCGGAGGGCTTCGACCTGCTCCCGGGCAACATCGACCTGACCGCCGCCGAGATCCAGCTGATGGACCAGAGCGAGCGCGAGCAGCGCCTCAAGCGCGCGCTGGCCCCGATCCGCGACGAATACGACTACATCCTGATCGACTGCCCGCCGGCGCTGTCGCTGCTGACGCTCAACGCGCTGGCCGCCGCCGATTCGGTGATCGTGCCGATGCAGTGCGAGTACTACGCGCTGGAAGGCCTGAGCGCGCTGGTGGAAACCATCGAAGCGCTGCGCGCCAACCTCAATCCCGCGCTGGAAATCGAGGGCGTGCTGCGCACCATGTTCGATGTGCGCAACAACCTGGCCAATGCCGTGTCGGCCGAGCTGACCGAGCACTTCGGCGAGCAGGTGTTCCGCACCATCGTGCCGCGCAACGTCCGCCTGGCCGAGGCGCCCAGCCATGGCCAGAGCATCGTCGGGTACGACCGTGCCTCGCGCGGTGGCGTTGCCTATCTCGGCCTGGCCGGCGAGATCATCCGTCGCAACAACCAACGCAAGAAGGCCGACAAGGCCATGGAGACCGCCTGATGAGCACCAAGCCTGCCCTCGGCAAGAAACGCGGCCTCGGCCGTGGCCTCGACGCGCTGTTGGGGCCCAAGGGGGCGGTGACACAGGTGCAGGCAGCGGCCGTGGTCGAACCGCAGCCGGGTGAACTCCTGCGCAAGCTGCCGGTGGGCCATCTGCAGCCGGGAAAATACCAGCCGCGCCGCGACATGGATGAAACCAAGCTCGCCGAGCTGGCCGAGTCCATCAAGGCCCAAGGCGTGATCCAGCCGATCCTGGTCCGCCAGCTCGGCCCGGACAGCTTCGAGATCGTGGCCGGCGAACGCCGCTGGCGCGCGTCGCAGCTGGCCGGCCTGGACGAAGTGCCGGTGGTGGTGCGCGAGCTGGAAGACCGCACCGTCATCGCGATGGCGCTGATCGAGAACATCCAGCGCGAAGACCTCAACCCGCTCGAGGAAGCCGAAGCCCTGCAGCGGCTGATCAGCGAATTCGCCCTGACCCATGCCGAGGCCGCCCAGGCCGTGGGCCGCTCGCGTGCGGCGGTGTCCAACCTGCTGCGCCTGCTGGAGCTGCCGATCGCGATCCGCCTGCTGCTGGAAACCCGCCGGCTGGAAATGGGCCATGCCCGCGCACTGCTGACCCTGGCGCCGGAACTGGCCAGCAAGCTCGCCCAGGAAGCGGCCGACCAGGGCTGGTCGGTACGCGAAGTGGAACACCGCGCGCAGCAGTTCGCTGCCGGCAAGGTGCCCGGCGCGCTGCGCAAGAAGCCCTCCGCCGCTGCACCGCAGGCCGACATCGCCTCGCTGGAAACCGAACTGTCCGAGTCGCTGGGCGCCCGCGTGGCAATCAACCACGGCCGCGGCGGCAAGGGCAAGCTGATCATCCATTACACCGACCTGGACACGCTGGATGGCGTGCTCGACCGACTTCGCGCACAGAAGGGCTGAGTCCCCCGCAGGCGTCAGAGGATTTCCCCCCAGCAATGAACCCCACCAAGGTCGACCGCAACCATCTGTTGCGTCTGACCGACCTGCCGAATGTCGGGCCGGCCTGTGAGAAAGATCTCCGTCTGATCGGCATCCGCGTGCCAGCGCATCTGCGCGGTCGCGATGCCTATGACATGTACGCGCAGCTGTGCCTGCGCACGGGGGTGATGCACGACCCCTGCGTGATCGATGTATTCCTGTCGGTGCTGCGTTTCATGCAGGGCGAAGCGCCGCGGCCGTGGTGGGATTTCAGCAAGGAACGCAAGGCCACCCTGGCCAAGGAAGCGCCGCTCAGCCTCTGGTGAAGCGGACCACCGGGACGTGTGCAACGCCACGCGGGCGTCCCGGGAAAGCACTGTATTGATACGTGGCAAGTAGGACGGACGGACCCCATGACCATTCTCGTGACCGGCGCTGCCGGCTTCATCGGCGCCAACACCTGCAAGGCCCTGCTCGCGCGCGGTGAGCGCGTCGTCGGCCTGGACAACTACAACGACTACTACGATCCGCAGATCAAGCGCGATCGCGTGGCTGCGCTGTGCCCGCAGGCCGATATCCGCGTGCTCGACCTGACCGACCGCGACGGCCTGGCCGCGCTGTTCGACGAGGTGCAGCCGACCCGGGTCATCCACCTGGCTGCCCAGGCCGGCGTGCGGTACTCGCTGGAAAACCCGCATGCCTACGTCGACAGCAACCTGACCGGCTTCGTCAACATGCTGGAGCTGTGCCGCCACCGCGGCGTGGCCCATCTGGTGTATGCCTCGAGCAGCTCGGTGTACGGCGATTCGGCCACCCCGCCGTTCTCCGAAGACCAGCGCATCGACAAGCCGCGCTCGCTGTACGCCGCGACCAAGGCCGCCAACGAGCTGATGGCCTACACCTACGCCCAGCTGTTCGGCCTGCATGCCACCGGGCTGCGCTTCTTCACCGTGTACGGCCCGTGGGGCCGCCCGGACATGGCGCCGCTGCTGTTCTCGCGCGCGGTCCTGGCCGGCCGTCCGATCGACGTGTTCAACGACGGAAAAATGCAGCGCGACTTCACACATGTCTCCGACATCGTGGATGGCATCCTCGGCGCGCTGGCGCATCCGTCCAGCGACACGGTGCCGCACCGGGTGTTCAACCTCGGCAACCACACGCCGATCGAACTGGAGCACTTCATCGGGGTCATCGAGTCCGCCGCCGGACGCCCGGCGCAGAAGGTCTACAAGCCGATGCAGCCCGGCGACATGGTCCGCACGATGGCCGATACCACGCGGGCGCATGACGCCTTCGGGTACGAGCCGGCGATGCCGATCGAGCGCGGTCTGCCGCCGGTGGTGGCCTGGTGCCGGGATTATTTCGGGGATCACGCCTGACACACACGCCTCGATTCATCTTCGGATAACCTCGGGTGCGGAAAATGCGCGCTCTTTTTCGATCCTGGCCATTCGCAGAGCCCGACCATGAGCCAACCCCAGTTGTCGGTCGTCGTCCCGGTCTTCAATGAACGCGACAACGTCACGCCCCTGATCAACGAGATCACCACCGCGCTGCGCGGGCAGGTCGATTTCGAAATCGTCTACATCGACGACCATTCGCGCGACGACACCCTGGCGGTCCTGCAGGCCCTGAAGGCCATCACGCCCGAGCTGCGGGTACTGCACCACGTCACCCAGAGCGGGCAGAGCACCGCGGTGCGCAACGGCGTCAAGCACGCCCGCGCGCCGTGGATCGCCACCCTGGACGGTGACGGCCAGAACGATCCGGCCGACATCCCCAAGCTGCTCGCCGCGCGCGCGGCGGCCGCTACCGAGGTCAAGCTGTTCGCCGGGTGGCGTGTGAACCGCCAGGATTCGGGCAGCAAGCGCTGGGCCAGCAAGTGGGCCAATGCGATCCGCGCGCGCATGCTGCACGACGATACCCCCGATACCGGCTGCGGCATCAAGCTGTTCGAGCGTGCGGCGTTCCTGGAGCTGCCGTACTTCGACCACATGCACCGCTACCTGCCCGCGCTGATGCAGCGGGCCGGCTGGAAGAGCACCAGCGTGCCGGTCAACCATCGGCACCGCACCGCGGGTGTGTCCAAGTACAACAACCTGGGCCGCGCGCTGGTCGGCATCCGCGACCTGCGCGGCGTAGCCTGGCTGATCACGCGCAGCAAGCGCACCGCCGTGGAAGAGCGCTGATGGAACTGCACTGGCTCGACCAGCCACTGACGTGGCTTTACTGGACCGGCCTGCACGTCACCGGCTGGAAGTTGATCGGCTACACCGGCGCGCTGATGTTCGGTGGCCGCTGGCTGGTCCAGTTCATCGCCTCGCGCCGGGCCGGCAAGCCGGTGATCCCGCGCCTGTTCTGGTACATGAGCGTGGTCGGCAGCCTGATGACGCTGAGCTACTTCCTGTTCTCGGCCAAGCAGGACTCGGTGGGCGTGCTGCAGAACCTGTTCCCGGCGTTCACCGCGCTGTACAGCCTGAAGCTGGATATCGACCATCGTGGGTGGAAGCGGGACAAGGCGGCGCATTGAGGGCGTGCCGACCGACCAACGGTCGGTGGCTACCTCGCGCCTTCGGCGCTGGGGTCCCAGCCTGCGGCCGGTCCCCGGTCCTGCCCGCGACGCGGGCAGGACCTTTGATCCATGCGCGGCCCCTTCGCCGGGTGCCATGATCGGGGTTTGCCGTCCCCCGGGAACCCTGATCGTGAAATCACCGCTCGTTGCTGCGCTGCTGCTCGCCCTGGCCCTTCCTGCCGGCGCCGCCCTGGCCGCGCCTCCAGCTGCCCCGGCCGCCGCCCCGGCCAGCCTGGCCACCGAAAGCCCCGCCGATGCACAGTTCCGCGCCATCTACGAGAAGGAATGGGCCTGGCGCGAAGCCGGTGGCGGTGAGGCCAGCGAAGACGGCGACGGCCCGGCCAACGCCACCCGCATGCCCGATGTCGGCGCGGCCGCGCAGCAGGGCCGGTTGAAGGTCTGGGACGACGTGCTGGCCCAGCTGGACAAGGTCGACACCCAGGCGCTCTCGGCCGAGAACCGCATCAACTACGCGATCTACCGCGACCAGGTGTTCAACCTGGCCGCCGATGTGCGCCTGCGTGCCTACGAAATGCCGTTCAACGCGGACTCCTCGTTCTGGTCCAACCTGTCCTTCATGGCCCGGCGCGAGATGAAGACCGCGCAGGACTACCGCAACTACATCGCGCGCCTGAACGATGTACCGCGCTACTTCGACCAGCAGACCGACAACATGCGTGCCGGCCTCAAGCGTGGCTTCAGCGTGCCGCGCGCGGTGCTCGATGGCCGCGAGGTGTCCATCGCCACGGTCTCCGAACTGAAGGACCCGACCCAGTCGCCGCTGTACGCGCCGTTCAAGAGGCTGCCGGCCAGCATCCCGGCCGCCG
This sequence comes from Stenotrophomonas sp. RIT-551, assembly GCF_026241915.1. Lineage (NCBI taxonomy): Bacteria > Pseudomonadati > Pseudomonadota > Gammaproteobacteria > Lysobacterales > Lysobacteraceae > Stenotrophomonas > Stenotrophomonas sp. RIT-551. The sequence goes on from NZ_JAPJIU010000001.1 coordinate 45,643, forward strand.
AGCAGGCACAGCTGCAGGAGCAGGCCCGCCAGGCCATCGGCGGCAGCGTGGTGCCGGCCTTCGCCAAGCTGCGCACCTTCTTCGTCAGCGAGTACGTGCCGCAGGCGCGCACCACCCTGGCCGCCGAAGCGATGCCCGGCGGCAAGGCGTACTACAAGCAGCAGATCCACGAATACACCACGCTGGACCTGACCCCGCAGCAGATCCACGAGATCGGCCTGAAGGAAGTGGCGCGCATCCAGGCCGAGATGGACGGCATCATCAAGCAGGTCGAGTTCAAGGGCAGCTTCGCCGAGTTCCTGACCTTCCTGCGCACCGATCCGCAGTTCTATGCCAAGACCCCGGACGAGCTGCTGCACCGCGCGGCGTGGATCTCCAAGCGCGTGGATGGCGTGATCGGCAAGTACATGACCCTGCCGCGCGCGCGCTTCACCATCGTGCCGGTACCGCCGGACATCGCCCCGTTCTGGACCGCCGGCCGCGGTGGCATGGGCACCTACTGGCTCAACACCTACAACCTGCCGGCACGGCCGCTGTACAACCTGCCGGCGCTGACCCTGCACGAGTCCGATCCGGGCCATGCCCTGCAGGGCGCGCTGGCGGCCGAGCAGGGCGAGCAGCCCGCGTTCCGCCGCAACAACTACATCTCCGCCTACGGCGAAGGGTGGGGCCTGTACTGCGAGAAGCTCGGCGTGGAGATGGGCATCTACGAAACCCCGTACGAGGATTTCGGCCGCCTCACCTACGAGATGTGGCGTGCCGCGCGCCTGGTGATCGATACCGGCGTGCACCACAAGGGCTGGACCCGCGAGCAGGCGCTGTCCTACCTGCGCGACCACACCGCGCTGAGCGAGCATGAAGTGACCACCGAAGTGGACCGCTACATCTCCTGGCCGGGCCAGGCGCTGAGCTACAAGCTCGGTGAGATCGCGATCGTGCGCCTGCGTGCGCAGGCCGAGCAGGAGCTGGGTGACCGCTTCGACGTCAAGGCCTTCCACGACGCCGTGCTGAGCCAGGGCTCGGTGCCGCTGCCGGTGCTGGAGGCGCAGATCCAGGCCTTCATCGCCCAGCGCAAGGCTGCCGCCAGCTGAGGTGCGCGGGGGCCGGCCGTCGCGCCGGCCCCGCCAACGTGAACCAACCTGCCGGCCTGCGATTGTGTAACGGCTTCACGCCCGGCTACCCTGCGGGCCATGTTCCGTCGTGCCCGCCCGCGTCCGTCCCTGCTGCTCCGCCTGCTGATGCTGGTGGTGGTCGGTGTGGGCGTGTTCGGCAGTTCGCTGGCCTCGGCCCTGGCCGATATCCACCTGAGCGTGCATGCCGACAGCAGCGAGCTGCATGGCAGCGATGACACCGCCGGCACCGCCTCCAGCGACGACGACGGCAACGAAGACTGGCTGCATGCCCTGGTGCATTGCGGCCACTGCCATGGCCACGGCGGCGTGCTGCCGATGGCGGCGATGGCCTGGAGCCTGCCCGCCGCCCCCAGCCACGGCGTCCCTGCCGGGTTGGTCGCGCAACTGCGCACCCAGCCGCCCGAGAACCTGCTGCGTCCTCCGATAGCGATCTGATGCCCTGCGGCCGCGTGCCGCCGTTTGCCATCTGATTGTTTTCTGGAGACTCCCATGTGGATGCGTCTGGCAGCGTTGGCTGCCATTGCGTTCGTGCCGTGCGTATACGCACAGGGCACGACACCTGCTGCACCGTTGACCCTCGACGACGCCATCGCGCGCGTCGCCCAGTACCACCCCGACCTGCGCCTGGCGCAGGCCCAGCGCCCGGTGTGGGAAGCCCGCCGTGACGCGGCCGGCCTGTCGCCGCCGTTGACCGTGGGCGTGGAACTGGAGAACGCGCTCGGCACCGGCGAGGCCCGCGGCGTCGATGCCGCCGAGGTCACCGTCACCCTGGCCGGCGTGCTGGAGCGGGGCGGCAAGCTGGATGCCCGCCGCGCCGTAGCCCAGGCCAACCTCGACAGCCTCGCCCCGCAACGCGAAACCGCGCGGCTGGACCTGATGGCCGAGGTCGCCCGCCGCTACCTGGCGGTGACCGACGCGCGCCAGCAGCTGCGCATCGCCGAGACCGATATCGAACAGCGCAGGCGCGCGGTGGCCGCCGCGCGGCTGCGCCTGCAGGCCGGCGCCTCGCCGGAATCGGTGCTGATGACGGCCCAGGCGATGCTGGCCCAGGCTGAGCTGGACCGCGATCGCGCCACGCAGATGGATCAGTCCGCGCGTGCGGCACTGTCGGCGTTGTGGCGCCAGCGTGATCCCGGGTTCGATGTGGTGAGTGGCGACCCGATGCAGCTGCCCGCGCTGCAGGACTTTGCCGTGCTCGCCGACGAACTCCAGCGCACGCCGGAACTGGCGGTGCTGGCCGGTGAGCGCCGCATCCGCGAAGCGCAGGTGCAGCTGGCCCGAACCGAAGCACGGCCCGACGTCAGCTGGCAGGTGGGCGTGCGCAACAGCCGCGATACCCGCGATACCTCGCTGGTGGCTGGTTTCAGCCTGCCGCTGGGCAGCGTGCGCCGCGCCGAGCCGGAGATCCGCGCGGCCGAGGCCGAGCTGGCGCTCAACAGCGTGGAGCGCGAGGCGCGCGGGCTGCAGCTGTACGCCACGCTCGCTGAAGCGCATGGCCGCTACCTGACCTCGCGATTGGAAGTCACGCGCATGGCGCGCGACGTCCTGCCCCAGCTCAAGCGCGCCGAGAATGCCGCCGAGAAGGCCTGGCGTGCCGGCGCCATCAGCTACATGGAATGGGCCCAGCTGCAGGCGATGCGGATCGAAGCACGCCAGCGCCAGCTGGAAGCGGCCATCGCCGCACAGACCGCCCTCATTGAAATCCAGCGGCTGACCGGCCAGAGCATGGTCGCCGCCACCGACACCGTGTCCACGGAGGACCGCCGATGACCGCTTCCCTGACCCGTACCGTGCTGGCCGGCAGCCTGTTGATCGCGCTGATGGCGCTCACCGGCTGCGGCAGCAGTGACCCCGCGGCAGCGCCGACCAAGGCCGCTGCGACGGACGCCGGCCATGGCGAGGCCGGGCATGACGATGATCATGACGATCATGACGCACCGGAAAGCACCACCATCGCCGCAGCGATGGCCGAACAGGCCGGCATCCGGGTGGCGCCGGTGGTGGCCGGCACCATCGCCGACGAGCACGACGTGCAGGGCCTGCTGACCCCGGTCGATGGCCGCGTCGCGCAGGTAATGGCGCGCTTCCCCGGGCCGATCCGCTCGCTGCGCGCCAATGTCGGCGACCGCGTGCGCGCCGGCCAGGTGCTGGCCAGCATCGAGAGCAACCTGAGTCTCACCACCTACACCGTGACCGCACCGATCGGTGGCGTGGTGCTCGCGCGCCAGGCCCAGGTCGGCGGCGTGGCCGGCGAGGGCACCCCCTTGTTCGAGATCGGTGATCTGTCCACGTTGTGGGTGGACCTGCATATCTTCGGCAACGACACCCAGCACATCACCGCCGGTGTGCCGGTCACGGTGTCGCGGATGACCGACGGCGTCAGCCAGGCCACCACGCTGGAGCGTGTGCTGCCCGGTACCGCCACCGCCAGCCAGAGCACGGTCGCCCGTGCCACGCTGCGCAACGATGATGGCCAATGGCGGCCCGGTGCCGCGGTCAAGGCCCGCATCGTGGTCGCTACCACGCCGGCGGCGCAGGTGGTGCCGCTGAGCGCCCTGCAGACGATGGACGGCAAGGACGTGGTGTTCGTGCGCGAAGGCGAGACCTACACCGCACGCGCGGTGACGCTGGGTGCACGCGATGCCGGCAAGGTGGAAGTGCTCGATGGCCTGACCCTCGGCGAAGAGGTGGTCGTCGAGCAGAGCTACGTGGTCAAGGCCGACATCGGCAAGGCGGGGGCATCGCATGAACATTGACGCCTCGCCACGCCCCGCATCCGGAGGGCGCCGTCATGCTTGAGCGCATCATCCGCGCCGCCATCGCCCATCGCTGGTTGATGATGGCCCTGACGTTGGTGCTGATCGCGCTGGGCAGCTGGAGTTTCACCAAGCTGCCGATCGACGCCACCCCGGACATCACCAACGTCCAGGTGCAGATCAACACCGCCGCGCCGGGCTACTCGCCGCTGGAGACCGAACAGCGCATCACCTATCCGGTGGAAACGGTGATGGCCGGCCTGCCGGCGATGGAGCAGGCCCGGTCGCTGTCACGCTACGGCCTCTCGCAGGTGACCGTGGTGTTCAAGGACGGCACCGATATCTACTTCGCCCGGCAGCAGGTCGCCGAGCGCCTGCAGCAGGTCAAATCGCAGATCCCCGAGGGACTGGATCCGCAGCTGGGGCCGATCTCCACCGGCCTCGGCGAGATCTTCATGTACACCATCGACGCCGATCCCAAGGCGCGCAAGGCCGATGGCACGCCCTACACCGCCACCGACCTGCGCACGCTGCAGGACTGGGTGATCCGCCCGCAGCTGCGCAACGTGCCGGGCGTGACCGAGGTCAACACCATCGGTGGTTTCCAGCGCCAGGTGCACATCACCCCGGATCCGGCACGCCTGCGCGCGCTGGGCTTCACCCTGGAAGATGTCGCCCAGGCGGTGGAAACCAACAACCAGAACGTCGGCGCCGGCTACATCGAACGCAACGGCCAGCAGTTCCTGGTGCGCATCCCCGGGCAGGTCGCCAACCTGGAGGAGATCGGCAACATCGTGCTGGCCCGCCGCGAAGGCGTTCCGATCCATGTGCACGATGTGGCCCAGGTGCAGGACGGCCCGGAACTGCGCAGCGGCGCGGCCACCCAGAACGGCCATGAAGTGGTGATGGGCACGGTGGTGATGCTGATCGGCGCCAACAGCCGTGATGTCGCCCAGGCCGCGGCCGCGCGCCTGCAGCAGGCGCAGGCCAGCCTGCCCGAGGGCGTCACCGTCACCGCCAGCTACGACCGCACCGCGCTGGTCGACCGCACCATCGAGACTGTCGCCAGGAACCTGATCGAAGGCGCCCTGCTGGTGATCGTGGTGCTGTTCCTGCTGCTCGGCAATTTCCGTGCGGCGTTGATCACCGCGGCGGTGATTCCACTGGCGATGCTGTTCACGCTGACCGGCATGGCCCGGGGCGGTGTGTCGGCCAATCTGATGAGCCTGGGCGCGCTGGACTTCGGCCTGATCGTCGATGGTGCGGTGATCATCATCGAGAACTGCCTGCGCCGCTTCGGCGAACGCCAGCACCTGCTCGGCCGCGACATGACCCGCGAAGAACGCTTCGCCGAAACCGCCAGCGCCACCGCCGAAGTGATCCGCCCGAGCCTGTTCGGGCTGGGCATCATCACCGCGGTGTATCTGCCGATCTTCGCGCTCACCGGCGTGGAAGGAAAAATGTTCCACCCGATGGCGATCACCGTGGTGCTGGCCCTGACCGGTGCGATGGTGCTGGCGCTGACCTTCGTGCCCGCCGCGATCGCGCTGTTCCTCGGTGGCCGTGTGCAGGAGAAGGAAAACCGCCTGATGGCCTGGGTGCGTCGGCGCTATGAGCCGATGCTGGCCTTCGCCCTGCGGCGCGGCCGCTGGATGGTCGCCGGCGCGCTGGTGCTGGTGATCGGCTGCGGCCTGCTGGCCACGCGGCTGGGCAGCGAGTTCGTGCCGAACCTGGACGAAGGCGATGTCGCCATGCACGCCATGCGCATCCCCGGCACCAGCCTCACCCAGTCCATCGAGATGCAGAAGCAGATCGAGAACCGGCTGGTGCAGTTCGCCGAGGTGGACAAGGTGTTCTCCAAGATCGGCACGCCGGAGGTCGCGTCCGATCCGATGCCGCCCTCGGTCGCCGATACCTTCATCATGATGAAGCCGCGCAAGGCCTGGCCGGATCCGCGCAAGACACGTGCGGCGCTGCTGGCCGAACTGGAAGACGCGGTCGAGCAGTTGCCCGGCAACAACTACGAGTTCACCCAGCCGATCCAGATGCGCACCAACGAGTTGATTTCCGGCGTGCGTGCCGACGTGGCGGTGATGCTGTTCGGCGATGACCTGGAGACGCTGCTGTCGGTCGGCAAGCGCATCGCGGCGGTGGCCGGCAGCGTGCCGGGTGCGGCCGACGTGCGGGTAGAAGAGACGAGCGGCCTGCCACTGCTGACCGTTACCCCCAACCGCACCGCGTTGGCCGGGTATGGCTTGAACCCGGGCCAGGTGCAGTCGACCGTGGCCACTGCGGTGGGTGGCCAGGTGGCAGGGCAGCTGTTCGAAGGCGATCGCCGCTTCGATATCGTGGTGCGCCTGCCCGAAGCGTTGCGCCAGGATCCGGCCGCGCTGGCGGACCTGCCGGTGTCGTTGGAGACTGCACTGGCCGATGACGCTGACGAGTCCAGCCGCCCCGGCAGCTGGACCAGTGGCAGTGCGCGCACGGTGCCGCTGCGTGAGCTGGCGACGCTGAGCAACAGCGAAGGGCCGAACCAGATCAACCGCGAGAACGGCAAACGCCGGATCGTGGTCACCGCCAACGTGCGTGACCGCGACCTTGGTGGATTTGTCGGTGATCTGCAGCAGGCGATCGGGCGCGATGTGCAGGTGCCCAACGGCTACTGGATCGAGTACGGCGGCAGTTTCGAGCAGCTGATCTCGGCCAGCCAGCGCCTGTCCATCGTGGTGCCGGTGACGCTGGCGATCATCTTCGCGCTGCTGTTCTGGGCGTTCGGCTCGGTCAAGGATGCGGCGATCGTGTTCAGCGGCGTGCCGCTGGCGCTTACCGGTGGCGTGCTGGCGTTGGCGCTGCGCGGCATTCCGCTGTCGATCTCGGCCGGTGTCGGCTTCATCGCACTATCCGGCGTGGCGGTACTCAACGGCCTGGTGATGATCAGCTTCGTGCGCAGCCTGCGCGAGCAGGGGATGCCATTGCCGCAGGCGGTACGCGAGGGTGCCTTGGGCCGTCTGCGCCCGGTGCTGATGACCGCATTGGTGGCCTCGCTGGGCTTCGTGCCGATGGCCTTCAACGTGGGCGCCGGCTCGGAGGTGCAGCGTCCGCTGGCGACCGTGGTGATCGGCGGCATCGTCTCGTCCACGCTGCTGACCTTGCTGGTGCTGCCGGTGCTGTATCGCTGGCTGCATCGGAAAGGATGAGGCGGCACGGGTGGTCGGGTAACCCTTCATCGATGGGGTAGCACCCGACCGTTGGTCGGGTGATTCTTCAGGCGGCACAGAAAAATCCGTGCGCGCCGTGGCCGCTGCTATCAAGGTGACAACCACGCCTCGATGGCAGCGACGCCGGCGCGGACGCCGTTCTCGGCCGTCATCGCCTGACCCAGCGCGCTGGCGCGGTCGCGGGTATCGGCATGCTCTGCAAAGGCGATCGCCCGCTGCAGTGTCCTGGCGTCCAGGCGCTTCGGCGACAACGCCGCCGGTGCCACGCCCAGCTCGCGCAGCCGGGCCGCCCAGAAGAACTGATCTGCGGCGAACGGCATCACCAGCGACGGCACCCCGGCCCGGCAGGCCGAGTGCGTGGTGCCGCTGCCACCGTGGTGGATGACGAGCGAGCAGCGCGGGAACAAGGCCTCATGCGGGGTCGGCCCGATCACGAACACATTGTGCGGCAAGGGAGCGCTGGGCAACCCTGCCCAGCCCGGGAACAGCAGTACCCGCCGCGGCGCCAAGGCCGCCAGCAGCGCGGGCAGCACCTGGTCGCGATCGAAGCCGGTCATGCTGCCGAACCCGAGGTAGACCGGGGCGGGGCCGGCGTCCAGGAAGGCCTGCAGGGCCGGCGGCGGCTGCCAGCCGTGCTCCGATGCTCGCCACTGGCCGCAGATTCGGTGGTTGGCGGGCCAGTCCGGCGGCGGGGGCAGCAGGCTGGGCGAGATGCCGTACAGCATCGGTAGATCCCGCCAGGGCGAGGCGCGCCGCGGCATGCCCAATGCCCGTCGCGCGGCGTTGATCGGACCGCGGAAGGTGCGCCATACCGCCTGGTTGACCAAGGTGTAGCTGAGGCGATTGAGCGCGCCGGGCAGGCGCAGCCGTGGCAGGAACGGAGAGGGGAAGCCGGCGGTCGGGGTCAGCGGAATCATCCCGGTGCCGATCACCGGCAGCCCATGGTGTTCGGCCACGGCCAGGCCCACGAACGCGGCCAGCCCGCCGGTCAGCACCACATCGCACCCGGCGGCGGCCGCGTCGGCCTGGCGCATCCAGCCGGGCACGTGCCGTTGCGCCATTCGCGCCAAGCCCCGCGAGGCCGCAAGGCGGGCGTTGCCGCGCGACACCAGCGCCACCACCTCGTCATGGATGTCGCCCTCCAGCGCGGCATGCGGGACGCCCAGCTGGCGCGCGGTATCCAGCGTGCCGCGCTCGGCCAGCAGCAGCACCTCATGGCCGGCGCCGATCAGCCCATGACAGAGCATCACCAGCGGGCGGGTGTCGCCTTCGGTGCCGTAGGTCAGGGCGAGCAGCTTCATGAAAGGCCGCGGGCGAGGGGGAGGGGAGGCGTTGGGGTCATCTATTCAGTCCGGGTTCGATGCCCGGGCAGCCTAGCGGAGGGGCCGTCATGGAACCGGCATGGCTCCGCCGGGCCATGCCAGCTTGCCGCAGGCCCTTCAAGCGGGCATAATGCGCGGCTCGCTGTGTCCAAAAACCTTTGGATCGGTGGCCGGGAACACGTCATCCGGCCCGCCCTCGACAGCGTAACCCTTTGATTCTCATGACGTGTGGCGGGAAACCGCCGAGGCCGCCGTCGCCCGGGCTATGGGCTGACAACTACTTTATCGAGGTGCGCAATGTCCCGCGTATGCCAAGTTTCCGGCAAGCGAGTGCAGACGGGTAACAACGTCTCGCACGCCAACAACAAGACCCGTCGTCGTTTCCTGCCCAACCTGCACGAGCGCCGCTTCTGGGTTGCCAGCGAGAACCGCTGGGTCAAGCTTCGTGTTTCCGCGCATGCCCTGCGCACCATCGACAAGAACGGCATCGACTCCGTTCTGGCTGAGCTGCGTTCGCGCGGCGAAAAGGTCTGAGGAGTAAACGATCATGGCAGGCAAGCGCGATAAGATCCGTCTGATTTCGACGGCCAACACTGGCCACTTCTACACGACGGACAAGAACAAGAAGAACACCCCCGGGAAGATGGAATTCCTGAAGTACGATCCGGTCGTGCGCAAGCACGTCCTGTACAAGGAAGGCAAGATCAAGTAATCCGCGAGGATGCTTGAGCTTCCCGAAAAAACCCGCCCCTCGTGGCGGGTTTTTTCATGCGCCGCGCCCGGGCCCGCACCCGGCATGACCGGTTGCATGCAGCGACCCATGGCAGAATGCGGTTCCCCTCCCGACGGGCGACGCGATGCTGTTCGAGTGGCTGCTGGGTTCGTGGTTGTTGATGCTGGATTGGCTGATCCGGCTGGCCGCGCTGTTCTGGATTCCCAGCCGCACCACGCCCGGTGCCGCGCGCAGCTGGCTGCTGCTGGTCGGCTTCGTGCCGCTGCTCGGGCTGCCGCTGTACCTGCTGTTCGGCCACCCCTGGCTGTCGCGCCAGCGCGTGCAGCGCCAGGCCGAGGCGTCCCAGGTGATCCGAGAGGAGCAGGCCCTGCAGCCGCCGCTGCGCTGGACCCCCGCGCCAGATACCGCCACCGCCGAGATCGTGCCGCTGATCGAGCGCCAGGGCGATTTCATGCCCATCCATGGCAACGCGGTGGATCTGCTCAATGACTACGATGCCTCGCTGCAGGCGCTGATCGAAGACATCGACCAGGCGCGCGAACGCGTCCACCTGCTGTATTACCTGATGTTCGACGATGCGGTCGGTGAGGCCATCGTGCAGGCACTGCAGCGCGCCGCGGCGCGTGGCGTGCACTGCCGGTTGCTGCTGGATGCTGTCGGCGCCAAGCGCGGGCTGCGCCACTATCGCCACCGCCTGCAGGCGATCGGCGTGGATGTGCGCGCGATGCTGCCCGGTGGCCTGCGCTGGCGCCGCAGTGGCCGCATGGACCTGCGCAATCACCGCAAGATCGCGGTGATCGACAACCGCGTCGGTTACATCGGCTCGCAGAACCTGGCGCGGGCGCAGTTCGTGGCCGGGTTCCCGAACAAGGAACTGGTCGCGCGCGTGCGTGGGCCCGTAGTCGCCCATCTGGAGGCCGTGTTCGCCAGCGACTGGTACATGGAAACCGGACAGCGCCTGGATGTGTTGACCGCAGTGCCGGTGTGCTCGGCCGATGTCCCGACCCAGCTGCTGCCCAGCGGCCCGGCGTATCCCTTCAGCAACGCGCGTGATGCGGTGAACGCGCTGATCCATCTGGCCCGGCGGCGGATCGTGCTGGTCACGCCCTATTTCGTGCCCGACGAAGCGACCTTGAGCGCGCTGCGCATCGCCGCGCTGTCCGGCGTGCAGGTGCAGCTGATCCTGTCGGCCAGCACCAACCAGCGGCTGACCTCCTGGGCGCAGGAGGCCTACTACGACGAGCTGCTGCGCAGTGGCGTGCGCATCGCGCTGTACGCACCCAACTTCCTGCACGCCAAGCACCTGACCGTCGATGAGGATATCGCGCTGGTCGGCTCGATCAATCTTGATATCCGCTCGTTCGCGCTCAATGCCGAGATCGGCATGCTCTGCTACGACGCCGGCATGGTGCGCCAGCTGGCGCAGATCGAAGCGGACTATCTGGAGCAGTCGCGTCAGCTGGATCTGGCGACGTGGCGCCAACGTCCGGCCTGGAAGCGCAGCCGCGAAGGCATCGCGCGGCTGGCCGATGCCTTGATGTAGTCCGCTGTGACGCACGTGGACGGCCGGTCCACGTGCATCGCCTACAATCGGGGCATGACTGCGTCCGATACCCATCGCCAGTGTGATCTGGCCATCGTCGGCGGCGGCGCTGCCGGCGTCCTTGTCGCACTGCAGGCGCTGCGCCATGCCGAGCGGCCGTCACGCATCGTGCTGTTTGAGCCGGCCTCGGTGCTGGCCGAAGGCATCGCCTACGCCACTCCGTGGCCCGAGCATCTGCTCAATGTGCCGGCCGGCAAAATGAGCGGGCTGCCGGACCAGCCCGCGGATTTTCTCGATTACCTGATCGACAGCGAGGCGATCGCCGATGTGCCGCGCGAGGTGCTGGCCGAACAGTTCGTGCCGCGCCGCCATTACGCTGCCTACCTGCGCCAGCGCCTGGAACAGGCGCGCGAACGCAGCGTGGCGGTGCTGGAGGTGGTCGAACAGCCGGTCTTCGCGCTGGTTCCCCACGCACAGGGCGTGCAGCTGCGGCTCGATGACGACGTGACCTGGAGCGCACAGCGCGTGGTGCTGGCCTGCGGCAACAGCATGCGCCCGCTGCCGGTGCCCGGTGCCGACGCACTGCCGCCCGCGCAGGCGGTGGAAGCCTGGGATTACGACGGCGTGCGTGTTCTGGCCGGCGATGACGATCTGGCCATCATCGGCTCGGGCCTGAGCATGGCCGACAGCGTGGTCGCCCTCGCCGCCGCTGGTCACCGTGGGCGCATTTTCGTGCTCTCGCGTCATGCGTTGCTGCCGTTGCCGCAGGCGCATGGCGCATCCGTCACCTTCGATCCGCAGCCACTGCTGGCGATGTCGCTGCGCCAGCGCATGCGGGAGCTGCGTGCGCAGGCCGATGCCGCCGTGGCGCGGGGCATTCCGTGGCAGAGCGTGATGGACCGCATCCGGCCGATGGGCCAGGCGCTGTGGCTGAGCTTGAGCGAGGCCGACCAGCGCCGTTTCCTGCGCCACGTGGTGCGCTATTGGGACGTACACCGCCACCGCATCGCCGAATCGGTGCACGCCCAGGTGGCCGAACTGGAGCGTCGTGGCCAGCTGCAGCGCCACCGCGCCCGCCTGGACACGCTGCTGGTGCAGGAAAGCGGGCTGCAGCTGCACGGCCGCAGCCCGGACGGTGGCCTGCCGCCATTGACCGTGGCCGCGGTGATCAATGCCACCGGGGTGGAGACGCGCGCACTGTCCATGCGCAATCCGCTGATCCGGCAGCTGCTGGCCGACGGGCATGCCCGCCCGGGCCCGCATGGCCTGGGCCTGGATACCACGGAGGAGGAGGGCGGCCTGATCGACGGTCGTGGCCAGCCGCAGCCGGCGATCCGGGTGGTCGGCAGCCTGCGCATCGGCACCCTGTGGGAAAGCCTGGCGATCCCGGAGCTGCGGGTGCAGGCCGAACAGGCCGCGCGACGCAGCCTGGGCTGACGGCGACATCCTTCCCGGGGCCGCGCAACCAGCCGCAGAGCCACCTCATGCCTCCCTTTCGAAATCTGCATTGGTGATGGGGTGGAGACGGCTCTAGGCTCGTGTGTTTCACAGAGGGAAATGCCCATGTCGTCCAGCCCCGACCGGACCGCCACCCCTGCCCCTGCGAGGGCCACGCTGCGCGCACTCACCTTGCTGGGCGCCATGCTGGGTCTGGCCGCCTGCCATCGTCAGGCACCTGCTGATGGCGCTGTTGCGACCGCTCGGGGTGCCGAGGCAGCGGCCGCCGCCACCGCGCTGGGCGACATTCCCGCCTGTCCGGCGGGTGCGAGCGTGATGGAGGGATGGAACGATCGTGCCCCGCCGCGGCGTATCTTCGGCAATACGTGGTACGTGGGCACCTGTGGCCTGGCGGCCGTGCTGGTGACGTCCGATCAGGGCCATGTGCTCATCGATGGCGGCACGACACCGGCTGGCCCGCTGATCGAGGCCAATATCCGCACGCTGGGCTTCGACCCGCGCGACGTGACGTACCTGCTGAACTCGCACGAGCATTACGATCACGCCGCCGGCCTGGCGCATCTGCAGGCGGCCACCGGTGCACCGCTGCTGGCGCGGGCCCCTGCCGTGGCCACCCTGCGCAACGGCAGAAGCGACCGCAATGATCCACAGTACCTTGAGGAAGGCGCGGCATTTCCACCGGTAGCGCAGGTTCGGGCCATCGGCGATGACGAGGTCGTCCGCGTCGGTCCGCTGGCATTGACTGCCCACGCCACCCCGGGCCATACGCCGGGCGGAACCAGCTGGACCTGGCGTTCATGCGACGCTGGGCGCTGCCTGGATATCGCTTACACCGACAGCGTCAGTGCGATCTCCGATGCGCAGTACCGCTATATCGATCACCCGCGGATGGTGGAGGCCTTCCGGCGCGGCCTGGACCGCTTGGCCGCGCTTCCCTGCGACGTGCATGTCACGCCGCATCCACTGGGCAGCGACCTGTTCGCCCGTCTGCAGGACGACGCGGCCTCTCCGCTGGTCGATGCCGGCGCCTGCCGCCGCTACGCACAGCAGGGGCGCATCAACCTGGACAAACGGCTTGCCGAGGAAGCGGCCGGACGCGCGCCCTGACGCAGGGGCGGCCCGGAGGGCGTAAAATGGGGACATGGATGTTTCCCACTTGCTCGACGGGTTGAACCCCGCCCAGCGCGAAGCTGTGTCCGCCCCGCCCGGCCACCATCTGGTGCTTGCCGGTGCCGGTTCCGGCAAGACCCGCGTGCTTATCCACCGCATCGCCTGGCTCAATGAAGTCTGCGGCGTGCCGACCCATGGCATTTTTGCGGTCACCTTCACCAACAAGGCCGCCGGGGAGATGCGTCACCGCATCGACCTGCAGCTGCCGCAGGGCAGCCGCGGCGCCTGGATCGGCACCTTCCACGGCCTGGCCCACCGCCTGCTGCGCCTGCATTACCAGGACGCCAAGCTGCCCGACAGCTTCCAGGTGATGGACTCGGACGACCAGCTGCGGCTGGTCAAGCGCGTGGTCCAGCAGCTGGAGATCGACGACGGCAAGTTCCCGCCGAAGCAGATCGCCTGGTGGATCAACGAGCAGAAGGACGAGGGCCGCCGCCCACAGCACATCCAGCCCGAGCCGCATGATGCGTGGCTGGAGACCATGCGCCAGGCCTACGCGGCCTACCAGGAGCGCTGCGACCGTGCCGGCCTGGTCGATTTCGCCGAGCTGCTGCTGCGCGCGCATGAACTGCTGCGCGACAACCCGGCCCTGCTGGCCCACTACCGTTCGCGCTTCCGCGAAATCCTGGTGGACGAGTTCCAGGACACCAACGCCATCCAGTACGCCTTCGTGCGCGTGCTGGCCGGCGACAGCGGCCACGTGTTCGTGGTCGGCGACGACGACCAGGCCATCTACGGCTGGCGCGGCGCCAAGGTCGAGAACGTCCAGCGCTTCCTGAAGGATTTCCCGGGTGCGCAGACCGTGCGCCTGGAGCAGAACTACCGCTCCACCGCCAACATCCTCGGCGCGGCCAATGCGGTGATCGCGCACAACCCGGACCGCATCGGCAAGGAGTTGTGGACCGACAGCGGCGATGGCGATCCGATCGATCTGTACGCGGCCTACAACGAAATGGACGAGGCGCGTTACGTGGTCGAGCGGGCGCGCCAGTGGGTGCGCGATGGCGGCAGCTACGGCGACGTGGCCGTGCTCTACCGCAGCAACGCACAGTCGCGCGCGTTCGAAGAAGCACTGCTCTCCGAGCAGGTGCCGTACCGTGTGTATGGCGGCATGCGCTTCTTCGAGCGCGCCGAAATCAAGGACGCGCTGGCATACCTGCGGTTGATGACCAACCGCAACGATGACGCCGCCTTCGAACGCGCGGTCAACACGCCGACGCGCGGCATCGGCGACCGCACCCTGGATGAAGTGCGCCGGTTGGCGCGCGCCCAGGCGATCTCGCTGTGGGAAGCGACCATGCTGACCACCCAGGGGAATGCGCTGGCCGCACGCGCACGCAACGCGCTGGCCGGTTTCCTGGTGCTGGTCAATCAGCTCCAGGCCGAAGCGGACACGATGACCCTGGCCGAACGCATCGACCACGTGCTCATGCGCTCGGGCCTGCGCGAGCACTGGTCCAAGGAAAGCCGCAACGCGCTGGACTCGGAATCGCGCGCGGACAACCTGGACGAACTGGTCTCGGTGGCCTCGCGCTTCGTGCGTCGCGAGGATGACGTCGAAGAAACCCAGGACATGAGCGAGCTGGTCGCCTTCCTCGCCTACGCCTCGCTGGAGGCTGGCGAAGGCCAGGCCCAGGCCGGCGAAGAGGGCGTGCAGTTGATGACGCTGCACGCCGCCAAGGGCCTGGAATTCCCGCTGGTGTTCCTGGCCGGCATGGAAGACGGCCTGTTCCCGAGTGCACGCTCGCTGGAAGAAAGCGGCCGGCTGGAAGAAGAGCGTCGCCTGGCCTACGTGGGCATCACCCGCGCGCGCCAGAAGCTGGTGCTCTGCTACGCCGAATCGCGCCGCATCCACGGCCAGGACAACTACAACGTGCCCTCGCGTTTCCTGCGCGAGATCCCGCGTGAGCTGGTGAACGAAGTGCGCCCCAAGGTGCAGGTCTCGCGCGGCACCTCGCTGGGCGCCAACCGGGTGATGGGCCATGCGGCGCTGGAAGCACCGCCGCTCAAGCTGGGCGCGATGGTCAACCATCCCAAGTTCGGCGAAGGCATGGTCACCGACTACGAAGGCAGCGGCCAGCACGCCCGCGTGCAGGTGGAATTCATCGAAGCCGGCAGCAAGTGGCTGGTGATGGCGTATGCCAACCTGACGGTGATCTGATCACCGTCGGGGGCCGGGAATTCCTGTAGAGCCGAGCCATGCTCGGCTCCTCAACAGCGGTCGATCGTCAGCCGGTGGTGAACGTCTCCACGGCTGCCACCACCCCGGCGCGTTCCATCAGCTCTTCATGCTGACGGTTTTGGATCAGCACGTAGCGCCCTTCCTCCGGCGACAGCACTTCGATCACCTCGTCGCGATAATTGGTGATCTCGATGAAGCCATCGCTCACTCCGTTGAGGTTTTCGATTTCGGCCATCAGTGTCTCAAGACTCACGATGGCCCCGTCCTTGTCCGCTCCGCCGCCAGTCCGGGGGTTGTCGAAATACAGGCTGATTTTCGGTTGCCTGATCCTGCGCCAGTTGTTGACGTCGACGATGTGATGCGTGGACCACTTGAAATCCTCTTCTGATTCGTTGCCGCTGAACTCGCACTGGAAGATCGGCAGACACAGGAACAGGTCGGTTCGATTCGCACTGCGGTTCAGGAGCCCGTGATACGTGCTGGGAACCGCTATCGCGTGGGTGAATCCATAGATGTTTGGTGGAATAGCAAAAATCGTCGGTTTGTCATGAGGCAGGTGGGACGGAGCGCTCAGCCCTACGCTGGAAGCGAACTGCGGATCATGGATGTCCTTCGAGGTGATCGCCAGATCATGCCCGTCGGCGTTTCGCAGGCAGCAATAAAGCGTGTACGTCGCAACGACGTATTTGCCAACGTAGCAACCATGGGCTTCGCCGACCTCGCCAAATTCCCTCAACAGCTCATCTCTGGTGATCATGGTTATCTGGACGGTGGGGAAGCCCATGATGGCTGTCGGAACCTTCGTCAGCAATGCAATTTGTTTAGATTGTCCTGTGGGGTCAGATCCCTTTTCCGATGGAAAAGGAATCTGCCCCCGATTACGCTGCGAGCCATGACCCGCAACGTACTTTTCCTTTGCAGCCAGAACCGCCTGCGCAGCCCGACGGCCGAGCAGGTATTTGCCGATTGGCCCGGTATCAAGACCGCCTCGGCAGGGCTGCTGGCCCACGCCGAGGAAGTGCTCAGTCCGGAACTGTTGCAGTGGGCCGACCTGGTCTTCGTGATGGAGAAGGCGCACCGCAACCGGCTGTCCAGTCGCTACAACGCATGGCTGGGCGGCAAGCGGGTAATCTGCCTGGATATCCCCGACGACTACGAGTACATGGACCCGGTGCTGGTGGAGTTGCTCAAACGTAAGGTGGCGCCGTTCCTGCGTTGACCGCGCTGTTGTAGCGCCGAGCCATGCTCGGCTGCTTACTGCCGAAAGGCAGTCGAGCACCGCTCGACTCTACACATGGGAGCCGGCCAGCGGCCGGCACTACAATGGGCGGCATATCTTTCGCGCAGGCCCCCGCCATGACCGATTCGCCGCTGCACGTCACCGTGAAGTTGAACGCCAAGCTTCAGCCCGAGCATCGCCACGAGCTGTTCGAAGATCCGCTGGATGCCCTGCTGGGCACTGCCGAACTGGGCGAGATCACGGGCGGTGGCACCGCGCTGACCGACGACGGCGAAGTGGACTATGGCGATATCGAGATCGCGTTGAACGATCCGGCCTCGCTGCCCGGCGTGATCGAGCTGCTGCAGCAGCTGGGTGCACCCAAGGGCTCGCTGATCCAGCGCGAAGGCGTTGCCGATCAGCCGTTCGGTGTCACCGAGGGCCTGGCGTTGTACTTGAACGGCACCGACCTGCCCGATGAGGTCTACGAGCAGTGCGATTCGAACTACGTGTTCGAGCAGATCGTCGAGCGTATCGAAGGCCACGGCGAGATCTGCAGCTGGTGGCAGGGCCCGACCGAGACGGCGCTGTATCTGTATGGCGCCTCGTTCGACACGATGCACGAGCGTATCGCCGACCTGCTGGCGAGCTACCCGCTGTGCCAGGGCGCGCGCGTGGTACGCACCGCCTGATCGATCAACACGCCGGCGCGTGGCCTGCCGCATAGCGCAGGCCACGGCGCAGCTGCGCGCGCACATTCGGGTCGGCATACACCGCCGCGTCGTGGCCCAGCCCGGTATACCAGCTGCGGCCGCCATCGAAGGGCCGGCACCAGGCGATGGGATGATCGGCACCCATGGTGCCGCCGTCGTAGCGCGATTCGTCCACCGTCGCGATGACCTGCACCATCCCACGGGGATTGCGCCGGTAGTTGTAGAGCTCATCGCGGATCGGCCAGGCCACTCCGGAAGCCTTCCCGTCCCGTTCGGGCTGCACCAACGTGTCCTGCAGACCTTCCGGGTGTTTGTGGAACCACGCGCCCACCAGCTCGCCATACCATGGCCAGTCGTACTCGGTGTCCGCGGCAGCGTGCACGCCCATGAAACCGCCGCCGTTGCGGATGAACTGCTCCATCGCGGCCTGCTGCGTGGCATCGAGCACATCGCCCGTGGTGTTGGCGAAGACCACGGCGCGGTAGCGGGCGA
This sequence comes from Stenotrophomonas sp. RIT-551, assembly GCF_026241915.1. Classification (NCBI taxonomy): domain Bacteria; kingdom Pseudomonadati; phylum Pseudomonadota; class Gammaproteobacteria; order Lysobacterales; family Lysobacteraceae; genus Stenotrophomonas; species Stenotrophomonas sp. RIT-551. The sequence goes on from NZ_JAPJIU010000001.1 coordinate 63,582, forward strand.
GGGTGTCGGCGCGGAAGTCGCGCGGGTCCTCGCTGTGGTCCGCCCTCAATCCGGCCTCGGTGCTCAGCTGGCGCAGCGTCGCCACGGCCACTGGAATCGAGTCGTGGTGGAACTTGGCGGTGCGGGTGAAGATCAGGATGCGGTCGGCGCCGGGTGGGGCGGCAAGCCCGGCCATCGGGAGCAGGAGCAGCGAACACAGCAGGGCGATGAGCAGTCGGCGCATGCGCGGAGTCTGTCACGGGCCGTGGCGCCTGGCGTCCTGCGCTGCAGCACGGGCAACGCATGCGCGCGCGATCGGGCAGGGGGCGGGGCAGGCGGCCACGCTTCATCCCGGATCCTCCCCGGCTCATCCCGGATTTCACGCGCTTCGTCGCGTGCCGCTTGTCGCTTCCAAGGGCGGCGCCCAGAGTCTGCCCCTGTCCGCTGGGAGCGCACTCGTGAACAAGGGAATTCCGTATCTGCTTGCTGCACTGGTCCTGCTGACGTGGTCGGCAGGCTGGGCCGAGCCGGTGCTGGCCCTGGTCCACCACGCGCAGAGCTGCCTGGCCGGCGGCGGCGACTTCGATCTGCTGCGCCTGCGCTGCCAGCCACAGCCCAGCGTGGTGTGCATCGGCCCCGCAACGTTGTGGTTCTGGCTGAGCGGCGTCGTCTTCGCGGTGGTGGCACTGCTGGGCACACGGCGTGGCGCACGCTGACACGCGCGTGGGCAACCGGCATCATCGGGCTCTGTCTGATGGAGGCCACATGGGTCCGAGCGAAAAGGAAAAGATGCTGTCCGGGATGCCGTATCGTCCGGGCGACCCGGAACTGCAGGCCGAGATGGCGGCGGCCAAGGTCTGGATGGTCCGTTACAACGCGGCCCTGGCCGAAAGCCCGGCCGTGCGCCGCGCGCTGTTGCGCGAGCAGCTCGGTGCGGTCGGCGAAGGCGCGGTGATCCGGCCGCCGTTCCACTGCGATTACGGCAGCAACATCCGCCTGGGCCAGGGCGTATTCCTCAACTACAACTGCGTGATCCTGGACGTGGCCGAGGTCAGCATCGGCGATGGCACCCAGATCGGCCCGGCGGTGCAGATCTATGCGGCCGACCATCCGCGCGATCCGCAGGCACGCGCGCAGGGCCTGGAGTCGGCCAGGCCGGTGCGCATCGGCCGCAATGTCTGGATCGGCGGCGGCGCGATCATACTGCCCGGCGTAACCATTGGCGATGACGCGGTGGTCGGTGCCGGCAGCGTGGTCACCCGCGATGTACCGGCCGGTGCGACGGTGGTGGGCAACCCGGCACGGGGAGTGACTGCACGCACCCACGGCGATTGATCCAGCTCAAGGCACCGCGTCCACATCGGGTGTGCAATGGTGATGTTCCCATTGCCACCCCAAGGAGCTCTGCCATGTACAAGCGCATCCTGATCGCCACCGATGGTTCGGAGCTGGCTGAAAAAGGCCTGGCCAAGGGCCTGGAGCTGGCCAGGGACCTCGATGCCGAGGTCGATATCGTGACCGTCTCCGAACCGTGGGCGGTGGGCATGTACGACGCCATGGGCTGGAGCGTGGGCTACATGAACACGCCCGAGTACAAAGCCGACCGCGAAGAGACCGCGCAGAAGGTGCTGCAGCCGGCCAAGGCCGCCGCCGAGGCGCAGGGACTGCGCACCACCACCGTGCACGTGCTTGACCGCTATGCCGCCGACGGCATCATCGATACCGCCACTGAACGCGGCAGCGACCTGATCGTGATGACCTCGCATGGTCGCCGTGGCGTTACCCGTGTGCTGCTCGGCAGCCAGACCGCCGAAGTGCTGGCACGCAGCACCGTACCGGTACTGGTCATCCGGTAATGGGGAAAGCGGTAGTGCCGGCCGCTGGCCGGCTCCCAGGTTGGCCTGATGCACGCGCAGCCGGCCAGCGGCCGGCACTACCTCCCCTTCGTCGCAAAGCGTGCGCGTCCGATCAGTCGCGCAGCTTCAACGTCTGCGATTCATCCAGCGTGCCATCGGGCTGCAGCACCACATAGCGCTCACCGTGGCGGTCGAACAGTACCGGGATCGGGTCGCGGAACAGCGGGCGGCGCACGAAGCGCAGCTGCCAGCCGAAATGCTCCAGCGTTTCCACCGCCTGGCGCTGCTCCGCCGTCAGGCCGGCGCGCAGTTCAGCCGGGTTCGGGGCAGTGCGGCGTTCGGGTGTGGTCATCGAGCGTAGGCGTGCAGGGACGGGCGTGTTGCCCCGGCCACCGCGTGCGGACACGGGGCGGCCGGGCGCACAACGCCGCGGTTCACCAGCTGTAGAGCTTCCAGTAGACCGGCGAGACGCCGTCCTTGTCACTGTCCATGCGGCCATCGCCGTTCTGGTCATACATGTAGAACGGGGCACCGCGCGACGGGGTCACCTTGACCATCCGCAGCTGGCCACCCACCCGGTATTCCTCGATGGTGTCGCCGTTGTCCTGGACCGTCTTGACCACGTCGGCACCGGTGACATCGACCGGGGGCCTGCCGCCGCCACCGGTGGCACAGCCGGCCAGCGCGAGCAGGCCTGCGAGCAACAGAATCTTCATGGGCCGGGAGTCCTTGGGCGAAGAGGGCCTGATTATGCCCGATGGATCGTGAGCCCGGTGCCGACGACGGTCAGGGCCGGGCGCGTAGAATCGTCGCATGAGCCGATTAGTCCTGATTGACGGGTCCAGTTACCTGTATCGCGCGTTCCACGCGCTTCCGCCGCTGACCAACGCACACGGTGAACCCACCGGCGCGTTGTTCGGTGTGGTCAACATGCTGCGCGCCACCCTGAAGGAGCGCCCCGAGTACGTCGCTTTCGTGGTCGATGCGCCCGGCAAGACCTTCCGTGACGACCTGTACGCCGACTACAAGGCCAACCGCCCGCCGATGCCCGACGACCTGCGCCCGCAGATCGAGCCGATGTGCCGCATCGTCGAAGCGCTGGGCCTGAGCATCCTGCGCATCCCCGGCGTGGAAGCCGATGACGTGATCGGCACGCTGGCCCTGCAGGGCCACCGCGATGGCCTGCAGGTCACCATTTCCACCGGTGACAAGGACTTCGCCCAGCTGGTCCGCCCGGGCATCGAGCTGGTCAACACCATGACCGGCAGCCGCATGGATTCGGACGCGGCGGTGATGGAGAAGTTCGGCGTGCGTGCCGACCAGATCGTCGACCTGCTGGCGCTGATGGGCGACGCGGTGGACAACGTGCCGGGGGTGGAAAAGTGCGGCCCCAAGACCGCCGCCAAGTGGCTGGCCGAGTACCAGCACCTGGACGGCGTGATCGCCGCAGCCCCGACCATGAAGGGCAAGATCGGCGAAAACCTGCGCGCGGCGCTGGAGCGCCTGCCGCTCAACCGCGAGCTGGTCACGATCCGCACCGACGTGCCGCTGGAAGTGACGCCGCAGACGCTGCCGCTGCGCGAGCCGGATGTGCCCTCGCTGAGCGAGCTGTACCTGCGCTACGGTTTCACCCAGGCCCTCAAGGAGCTGGGCGGCCCGGTGCCGGCCCCCGCCGCCGCCAGCGATGCCCCGGTCAGCCTGCGCGGCACCGCGGCCGGCTACGCCCGCGGCACGGCGGAGGAGGCGGTGGTGCCGGTCGACCCGGCGCTCTCCGCCCCCGGTGAGTACGAGATGGTGCTGACCACTGAACAGCTGGACGCCTGGGTGCAGCGCCTGGCCACGGCCGAACTGATCTCCTTCGATACCGAGACCGACGCGCTGGACGCCATGCGCGCCAACCTGGTCGGTATCAGCCTGGCGGTCGAGCCGGGCCGGGCGGCCTACATCCCGGTCGGCCACGATTACCCGGGTGCGCCGGCCCAGCTGCCGCGCGAGCAGGTGCTGGCAGCGCTGCGCCCTGCCCTGGAAGACCCCACCAGGAAGAAGCTTGGCCAGCACGGCAAGTACGACCTGCACGTGCTGCGCCGCCACGGCGTGAACCTGCAGGGGTACCACGACGACACCATGCTGGAGAGCTTCGTGCTCAATTCCACCGCCACGCGCCATGACATGGACTCGCTGGCGATGCGCTACCTGGGCTACACCACGATCAAGTTCGAGGAGGTGGCCGGCAAGGGCGCCAAGCAGATCTCGTTCTCGCAGGTGGGCCTGGACGAAGCGTGCCGTTACGCTGCCGAAGATGCCGACGTGACCCTGCGCCTGCACCACGCGCTGCAGCCACAACTGCAGGCCACGCCCTCGCTGGACGGCGTCTACCGCGACATCGAGATGCCGCTGGTGCCGGTGCTGGCGCGGATCGAAGCCAATGGCGTGCACATCGACATGGCCGAGCTGCGCCGGCAGAGCCAGGACCTGGGCTCGCGCATGCTGGCCGCCCAGCAGAAGGCCACCGAGCTGGCCGGGCGCACCTTCAACCTGGATTCGCCCAAGCAGCTGCAGGCCGTGCTGTTCGACGAACTGCAGCTGCCGGCACTGGTGAAGACGCCCAAGGGCCAGCCCAGCACCAACGAAGAGGCGCTGGAGGCGATCGCCGAGCAGCATGAACTGCCGCGGGTGATCCTGGAGTACCGCGGGCTGGCCAAGCTGCGCAGCACCTACACCGACAAGCTGCCGGAGATGATCAACCAGGACACCGGGCGGGTACACACCAGCTACCACCAGTCCGGCGCCGCCACCGGCCGGCTGTCCTCGTCCGACCCGAACCTGCAGAACATCCCGATCCGCACCGAGGACGGCCGCCGCATCCGCCGCGCCTTCGTCGCCCCGCCGGGCCGCAAGATCCTGGCCTGCGATTACTCGCAGATCGAACTGCGGATCATGGCCCACCTCTCCGAAGACCCCGGCCTGGTGCGGGCCTTCGAGCAGGGCGTGGACGTGCACCGGGCGACCGCGGCCGAAGTCTTCAGCCGCAGCCTGGAGGAGGTCACCTCCAACGAGCGCCGGGCCGCCAAGGCGATCAACTTCGGGCTGATGTACGGCATGAGTGCGTTCGGGCTGGCCCGCAACCTGGGCATCGACCGCGGCCAGGCCCAGGATTACGTGGCGCTGTACTTCAGCCGCTACCCGGGCGTGCGTGATTTCATGGAACGGATGCGCCAGCAGGCCCGGGACCAGGGCTACGTGGAGACCCTGTTCGGCCGTCGGCTGTACCTGAACGACATCAACGCCCGCAACCAGGGCCTGCGCGCCGGGGCGGAACGCGCCGCCATCAATGCCCCCATGCAGGGCACGGCGGCCGACATCATCAAGCGCGCCATGGTGAAGGTGGACAGCTGGCTGCTCGACCACAGCGACCAGGCCAAGATGATTCTGCAGGTACACGATGAACTGGTCTTTGAAACCGAAAGTAGTTTCCTCGATACCTTGCGTTTGAAAGTCGTTGAATTGATGTCGTCAGCGGCCGAACTGCGGGTACCGCTGGTGGTGGATGCCGGCGTCGGTGATAACTGGGATGAGGCACATTGAGGCCTGAATCACAGTCAAAAGGCTGAATCGGTTCATTGCGCCACGATAATCTGACTGTTGGATGAATGTTTCCGGGATGAGGGGCGGATTAATTGGGCCCCTTCACGAACTATCAATGTTCGGAGTGCTTTGATAGACCTCGACAGGCGCAATGCCTGTTGTGGATCTCTCCCATCCCCTGGAGCAGATCTCGGAACGGGGGCTCCTCCCCAAGCGCCCGTTCCCCGGCCCCGCTAACCTCCCCCTGGTTGGCGGGGCTTTTTATTTGTGGCGCCGAAAGCAGCCCCTCCGCGCCGCCCGGCCATTGCCTCGCAGCGGGTGCCGGCCCATGCTGGCTGGACCAGTCCGGGGAAAGGCGATGAGCGACCTGTTTGCATTGGCCATGCCGTGGTGGGAATTCATCCTGCGCGCGGTGGTGGTGTACGTGGTGGTCCTGGGCATGGTCCGGCTGTCCGGCAAGCGCGCGCTGGGCCAGATCACCCCGTTCGACGTGCTGTTGATCGTGTTGCTCGGCAACGCGGTGCAGAACGCCCTGCTGGGCCAGGACACCTCCCTGGGCGGCGGCCTGCTGCTGGCGGCGACGCTGATCTCGATCAACTACGGCGTGGGCTGGCTCAGCACGCGCAGCCGACGGGTGGAAACCCTGGTTGAAGGCGAGCCGATCCTGATCGCGCGCGATGGCAAGGTGCTCGATTCCGTGCTCAAGCGCGAACTGGTCACCCCGGCCGACCTGGACGCGGCGATGCGTCAGCAGGGCTGCCTGTCCATCGACGATGTCGCCCTGGCGGTGCTGGAGATCAACGGCCACATCACGATCGTGCCGAAGAAGGGGTAGCGCTCCGGCCGCTGCGGTGCCGCGGCCGGTTACACCCAGTCGCGCGGCACGAGATAGTCGGCCAGACGCGCCTCGTCGCTGCCGGCCTCCGGCTGGAAGCCATACTCCCAGCGCACGCGCGGGGGCAGGCTCATCAGGATGCTCTCGCTGCGCCCGCCGCTCTGCAGCCCGAACAGGGTGCCGCGGTCGTAGACCAGGTTGAACTCGACATAGCGGCCGCGCCGGTACAGCTGGAATTCGCGCTCGCGCTCGCCATACGGCGTGTCCTTGCGGCGCTCGACCAGCGGCAGATAGGCGTCCATGAAGCCGTCGCCGACCGCGCGCAGATACGCAAAATCGCGCTCGAAGTCGCCATGCAGGTCGTCGAAGAACAATCCGCCTACGCCCCGCGTCTCGTTGCGGTGGCGCAGGAAGAAATACTCATCGCACCAGCGCTTGTGCGCCGCATAGCGCTCTTCGCCGAAAGGCGCGCACAGATCGTGCGCAACCTGGTGCCAGTGCCGCACGTCTTCGTCGATCGGGTAGAACGGGGTGAGGTCGAAGCCGCCGCCGAACCAGGACGCCACCGCCACGCCATCGCGCTCGGCGCGGAAGTAGCGCACGTTGGCGTGCGTGGTCGGCAGATAGGGATTGGCCGGATGGAACACCAGCGAGACGCCGGTCGCGCGCCATGACGCGCCGGCCAGCTCCGGCCGGTTCGCCGAGGCCGATGGCGGCAGGCGGGTACCGGCCACATCGGAAAACCCGATCCCGGCCTGCTCGAACACCGCGCCGTCGCGCAGGATGCGGGTACGGCCACCGCCACCCTCCGCACGCTGCCAGAGATCTTCGGCAAAGCGGGCCTGGCCGTCGGCGGTTTCGATCGCCGCACAGATGCGGTCCTGCAGGTCGGTCAGATACGCGCGGACGCGGTCGAAGTCGTTCATGGCGCTACTTTACCGCAGGCCGGTGCACGGCCTGCGTGTGCTCAGTGGCCGCTCTTGCGGTTGCGGTTGCTGCTGTCCTTTGTCGCGGCAGGGGCCTGGGCCGGCGCATCGGCATCGTCGTCCGCCTCGGCCTCGGCGGCCATGCGCTCGGCGATCTGCTCCAGCCCGGCGCTGACCTGCAGCAGGCCCCAGTTGCGGGTCGCGTGCACATCGCAGGCGACGTGGGTGCCGTTGCCGTCCTTTGCGCAGATCGCGGCCATCTGCTCGGGCAGCGCCTCGTCACCGGTGTGTTCGTAGACGCTGGCCAGGTTCTCGCAGCCCTCGCGCACGCCGGCGGTGCACAGCGTCAGATAGAACGGCGACGCCTCGGCCCAGCGGTTGCGCAGCGCCAGCTGATGACCGGCGGCATTGCAGCCCTGCAGCTTGCCGGCCGCGCAGCACGCCTGGGCACCGCCTTCGCGGGCCAGCGTCGGGCAGTCCTGCGGCAGCGGGGTTTCGACGAAGACCACCGGCGCGCTGCACTGCTGCGCCTCGCCGGTGTGTGCGTAGTAGCTGAAGCGGTTCCAGCTGTCCATGCCGATGAGGTTGCCATTGGCCAGGCGCTTGAAGACGAAATCGTCGCCCTGGTCGTGACGTACGCGGATGTCGCCATCGACCAGGCGCGCGCGCAGCTTGCCGCCGAAGCCGCTGTCGATCATGCCGCCATCGCCGAACGGCAGATGGTCCATCAGGCCCTGGCTGGCCACATAGCTGCCGCAGGGCAGGGACGTGGCTGCCACCGGGCTCAACGCCGTGGCGTCCAGCCCCGCCAGCGGGGCGGCCCGCTCACAGGCGCGCGGGTCGTGGCCCCGGGTGCAGGCCCGATGCAGTGCATCGCGGGCGGGAACCAGGCGGCCGGCGTCCCACAGTGCTTCGGCGGCCTTGGCGCAGAACGTGCCGCTGGTCTGTGCCTGGCAGAGCGCGGTGATCTCATCCAGTTGCGCGGCCGGCAGCGGCGAGGCATCGGCGGTGAGGCCGCCGAGCAGAGCCTTGGCAAAGGCTTGGCTCACGGCTTCGCGCGCGGCCTCCAGGCAGGCGTCCTCGTCATACTGAGCGGATTCGGGCTTGCAGACGTCCGGTTCGGGCGGCTCTGCGGCAATGCTCTGTCTCGCGACCACCCTGTCGGCCTCGCGCGCTTCGGTCTGGAAGTTGGCCAGCAGGCGCTTGCAGGCGGCCGGGACATCCTCGTGGCACCACTGGCGGAGGCGGTCGTTGCTGGCGAAAAGCATGTCGTCCAGGCAGGTGCCGATCTCGGCCCGGCAGGACGCAGCGGGGAACACCGTGGCGGGGCGACAGGTGGCGGCCTTCTGCAGGCGGTACGCGTTGAAGCGGTCGCTGAGCAGGCGGCCGCCGTCCTCTACGGTCAGCGCGCCGACGCCGCCATTGTCCAGGTCGGCCAGCTTCAGCTCGTCGCCGAGGCGGCTGAGGAGGTACGGCTCGGGTGCCTGGCCGGGAATCTGCCGCACGCCTTCATTCGCACTGTGCAGGGTCAACGTGGTGCCGGTGTCCTCGGAGACGAACGTGCCGCACACCATCGCCTGGGCGGCTGCGGTCGCGGGCAGGCTGACCGCCGTGAGCAGGGTGAACAGGGTCGTGCGCCAGCCGTGGCGGCGCAGAAGGGGGAGGGAAACGGTCACACCATCATCCTTGCAGGTCGTGCAGCGCACGGTGGCGCTGCGGGGGAAATGTCAGCGGCGGAACAGGGCACGCACATCGGCCGCGCACAGGCGCACGATCAGCCAGCCCTGCAGGACCGCGAAGGCCAGCGCGGTCATGCCGGCAAGGCCGCTGCAGATCACGCGCTGCACGCGCAGTTCACTGCGCAGCTTGAGCAGTTCAATCGACATCGTGTCGTCGGGTATCTGCGCCAGCAGGTGGCCGAACGCATCGTCCAGCAACCACGCGGCGATCACGTTGAGCACGGCGGTGACCGCCAGCAGCACGATGAACAGTGCCCATGCCCAGCGCCAGCGACGCAGCATCCCCCAGCACGCCGCACTGCCCAGCAGGCTGGACATGCACAGCAGCACGTTGGCGAGCACCGGGTGGGTCAGCAGCCAGCGCAGCGAGCCGGGCAGCCAGTGCAGCTCCTCATCGGCCAGCAGCGCCTGCAGCGCCTCCGCGCCCGACAGTGGAATGGCAACCAGGGCCAGGACGGCCCACATCGCGGCCGAGGCCAGGCAGACCAGCAGGACGGACTTGAGCAGGGGGGCGAGAAAGGCAGGGGCGCCATCCCCGCTGGGCCGGGGCATGGAGGAAGGCAATTGCGGGGGAAGCGACGCTGACATCCGGTGTCCTGGTTGGGCAGGCCGCAACGTCTAGGTCGCCGCCACCGCGTTTGCGGCCGCGGGCAGGATATGGTCTGCGCTCAACGGTGCCAAGCGCCGCCCATGCGGCGGGCGCAACGGCACCCAGGCCAGTTCGGCGATTTCCGCCTGTGGCCGCGGCGTCCCGGTGATCGTGACCAGGAACGCGTGGGCCCGTACGCGGTGCCCGGCTTCGTGCACCGCCCACGCCTCGAAGCAGCCCAGCGCCACGGCGCTTCCAGCCACCAGGGTGACGCCGAGTTCTTCGTCCAGCTCACGCGCCAGGGCGGCCAGCGGCGCCTCGCCCGGCTCGGGCTTGCCACCCGGCTGGATGAAGGTCGCCGAGCCCTGTTTGCGCACCACCAGCACGTGGCCACCGGCATCGAAAACGACCGCGGCGACGATATCGATCGTCGCCGCGGCGTGCTGCACGTCAGTGGGCACCGACGTCATCGCTGGCTTACTTCAGGTTCTCTTCGAACAGCTTGAGGATGCGCTTGTACTGGTCCAGCCAGGAATCGGCACGCACATAGCCGTGGCGTTCCAGCGGGTACGGCGCGATCGACCAGTTGTCCTTGTGCAGCTCGATCAGCTTCTGGGTGAGGTTGACCGAGTCCTGGAAGAACACGTTGTCATCCATCATCCCGTGCGCGATCAGCAGGTGGTCCTGCAGGCCGTCGGCGTATTCGATCGGCGACGATTTGCGGTACGCCTCCGGGTCGATGTCCGGGGTGTTGAGGATGTTGGCGGTGTAGCCGTGGTTGTACTGGTGCCAGTCGACCACCGGGCGCAGCGCGGCGCCGGCCTTGAACGTGCCCGGCGAGCGGAACAGCGCCATGAAGGTCATGAAGCCGCCGTAGGAGCCGCCGTAGATGCCGGCGTGGTCACGGTCGCCCTGCTTGGTCTGGACCAGCCAGTCCAGGCCGTCCTTGTAGTCTTCCAGTTCCGGGTGGCCCATGTTGCGGTAGATCGCCGTGCGCCAGTCGCGGCCGTAGCCGGCGCTGCCGCGGTAATCCATGTCCAGCACCACGTAGCCCTTCTGCACCAGCAGGTTGTGGAACATCTGCTCGCGGAAGTAGGCCGGGTACTGCTGGTGCACGTTCTGCAGGTAACCGGCGCCGTGCACGAACATGGCGATCGGGTACTGCTTGCCCGGCTCGAAGGTGTCCGGGCCGTAGTACTTGGCCCAGACCACACCGGCACCGTGCTTGGACGGCACCTGCACCAGCTTGGGCTGGATCCACTCGCGCGCCTTGAACTCGGCGGTGCGGGTGTCGGTCAGCACCTTGGCCTGGCCACCGGCGGCGGGCACCACGGCCAGCTGGGTCGGCAGGTAGGCACCGGAGTACCGCACCAGCAGCTGCTGGCCGTCCGGGGAGAGAGAGAAGTCCTCGACACCGTTGAGCGCGGTCAGCTCACGCACCTGCCTGCTGGCGGTATCGACCGCGCACACTTCGTAATCGCCCGGCGACTGCTGGTTGCACAGGAAGTAGAAGCCACGGCCATCGGCGCTGGGCACCGGCATCGAGGTTTCCCACTTGCCGCCGGTCAGCGCCTGCGGCTTGGCCGTGCCCTGCTGGGTGTACAGGTGCGAGTAGCCGGATTCTTCGGACAGCAGCCACAGCGTACGGTTGTCGTTGGACCAGCCGAAATCGTTGAAGCTCCAGTTGATCCAGGCGCTGTCGGTCAAGCGATGACGCGTCTCCAGCTTGGCGCTGGCCGGGGTCACGCTGGCGATCCAGCGGTCCTTGTTGTCATTGGCGCGCAGCATGATCGCGGCCTGCTGGCCATCGGCGCTCCAGCGGATGCCGGGCGCGCCGGGGCCGCCCAGCACTTCCACCGGGCGATTGCCTTTCAGCGCGTCCTTGCCGGCGGCCTTGCGCAGCGCGGCCAGCGGGTCGGTGGCGATGCCCGGCAGACCGTCCAGCGACAGCGGCTTGACCGTGCCGGCCACGGCATCGACCAGCCACAGCGCATTCGGCTCCGGATCATTGCGGCCGACGCGGGTGCGGGTGTCTTCGAATTCTTCGTAACCCGATTCGGTCACGTATTTGGGCATCTTGCCGCCGCGGCCTTCATCGAAGCTCTTCGGCTTGGTGACCACGATCAGGGTGCGCGCATCGGGCGAGAGCACGCTGTCGACGATCTCCACATCGGCGCCCAGATACACCGGACCCGGCGCACGGGTGCCGTCGGCACGGCGCCAGCTGGCTTCCTGCGCCTTGAGCGCCTCGCGCTGGGCGCGATCGTTGCGCAGCGTGGCCAGGGTGCGCAGCTGCTGCTCGCGCAGGGTGTCGGCCTTGGGCGCGTCGTCCGGGTTCTTTTCGGCCTTCAGGCTGGCGACCTGCTGCACGCCGGCGGCGGCCGTCCAATGGAACCAGTTCTGGCCGGTGCGCCAGATCACGCCGCCATCGCGGGCGAAATTGACCGCGCCGGACTTCTCGGTGCTGCGGGTCAGCTGGGTCAGCGCGCCACTGCGCAGGTCACGCACGAACACATCGCCATTGCGCACGAACGCCGAGCGCTGTCGCGCGCTGTCGTAGACCGGGCTGTCCACATCCAGGGTGCCGCGCTGGTCATCGCCAACCTGCGCCGCCACCCCACCGGCGACCGGCTGGCGGAAGGTGTCGCGCACCGGGCTGCCAGTGCGCTTGAGCTGGTACTCCACCTGCTGGCTGTTCCACGACCACCAGGCGCTCTCGACCGGCGGACCGATCCAGTCCGGGTCGGCCATGGCCTGCTCGATGGTGATCGGCGTCGGCGCCGCATGGGCAGCGCCGCCAAGGGCGGCGAGCAGCAGCAGGGACAAAGGCAGCGTTCTGGGCATTGCGGGCGGCACCAATGAGGAAAACCCGGCAAGCGTAGCAGCCGCAAGGGCCGCGGGAAGGGGCCACAGGTCATGGGCGTGCGCTCATGAGCGACGGCCGGTGGGTCGGGCGCTGGGCCCCCATACCCTTTCCGGCGAATGTCCTCCGGCGTCGGCCTGCGGCCGCCCCCTCCCCCTTTATTTCGCCTCCAAGGGTATGGGGGCCCAGCGCCCGACCCACCTGCGACAAAGTGAAGCAGCGCGTCACCGGGTCGCATGTGCCTTTCACGGATACAGGCCCAGACTGGTGCGGATTCCAGAAGCCAGTCGGAGGCGTCTCTTGGACGCGTTGTTGTTGTCCCGGATCCAGTTCGGGTTCGTCATCAGTTTCCACGTGCTGTTCCCGGCCTTCACGATCGGCACGGCCAGCTGGCTGGCCTTTGTCGAATCGCGCTGGCTGCGCACCGGCAATCCGGTCTGGCGCGAGCTGTATTTCTTCTGGCAGAAGATCTTCGCCGTGTCCTTCGGCATGGGCGTGGTCAGCGGCATCGTCATGGCCTTCCAGTTCGGGACCAACTGGCCGCGGCTGAGCGAGGTCGCCGGTACCGTGATCGGGCCGCTGCTCACCTATGAAGTGCTCACCGCGTTCTTCCTGGAAGCCAGCTTCCTGGGCGTGATGATGTTCGGCTGGGGCAAGGTCTCGCCGCGGCTGCATTTCTTCTCCACCTGCATGGTGGCGCTGGGCACGCTGGTCTCCACGTTCTGGATCCTGTCCTCCAACAGTTGGCTGCAGACGCCGGCCGGCTACGACATCATCGACGGCATCGTGCACCCGCAGAACTGGTGGCAGGTGGTGTTCAACCCCTCCTTCCCGTATCGCCTCGCGCACATGGCCCTGGGCTCGTTCATCACCACCTGCTTCGTGATCGGCGGCGTGGGGGCGTGGTACCTGCGCAAGGACGTGCACCGCGAGGCCGGTCGCAAGATGCTGCTGGCCGCGGTGGGCTTCGCCGCGCTGACGGTGCCGGTACAGATCTTCGTCGGCGACATGCATGGCCTGAACACGTTGAAGCACCAGCCGATGAAGATCGCGGCGATGGAAGCGCACTGGCATTCCGAAGGTGAGGGCAAGGGCGTGCCGCTGGTGGTGTTCGCGGTACCCAATGAAAAGGCCGAGCGCAATGATTATGAAATCGCGATCCCGCGCCTGGGCAGTTTGATCCTCACCCATTCACTGGATGGCACCTTCGATCCGCTCACCTCGGTGCCTGCCAGCGATCGGCCGCCGGTGGTCCCGGTGTTCTTCGCATTCCGGGTGATGGTCGGGCTGGGCACGCTGATGCTGCTGCTGGCCTGGGTCTCGGCGTTCCAGTGGTGGCGCGGCAAACTGCTGCAGTCGCGCTGGTTGATCCGCGGCTGGAACTGGATGCTGCCCAGCGGCTTCATCGCGCTGATTTCCGGCTGGTTCGTGACCGAGATGGGCCGGCAACCGTGGGTGGTCTATGGCGTACTGCGCACGGCCGATGCAGTCGGCCCGCAGACTGCGTGGATGACGGCGTTGTCGCTCGGTGTGTACATCGTGGGCTATGCGTTCGTGTTCGGCTGGGGCATCTGGTACCTGGTGAAGATCATCCGCACCGGTCCCAAGCCGCATGAGCCGGCACCGAAGCTGGATGCCGGCAGCCACACCCCGGCGCGGCCGCTGTCCGGTGCCGATGAACCGCTGGAGGAGCGCTGAGATGGAGATGACCACCTGGTTGCCCGTGGCATGGTTCGCGGTGATCGGCTTCGGCGTGCTGATGTACGTGGTGCTGGATGGCTTCGTGCTCGGCATCGGCATCCTGGCGCCGATGGCCGAGGATGAAGAACAGCTCGACATCATGATGAACACCGCCGCGCCGATCTGGGACGGCAACGAAACCTGGCTGGTGCTGGGCGGGGCCGGGTTGATGGCGGCCTTCCCGAAGGCGTACGCCGCGCTGCTGTCCGCGCTGTACCTGCCGGTGCTGCTGCTGGTGGTGGCGCTGGTGTTCCGCGGCGTGGCCTTCGAATTCCGCTTCAAGGCACACCGCTCGCGCAAGCTGTGGAGCGTGGCGTTCGGCCTGGGTTCGCTGCTGGCCGCGTTCGCGCAGGGCGTGATCCTCGGCGCGCTTGTGCAGGGCCTTCAGGTCGTGGATGGCCGTTACGTGGGCGGCGCCTTCAGCTGGTTCAGCCCGTTCTCGATGCTGACCGGCGCTGCCGTGGTGTTCGGCTACGCGCTGCTGGGCAGCACCTGGCTGATCCTCAAGACCGAGGGCCGCGAGCAGACCTTCGCGCGCACCTTGACCCGCCCGCTGGTGGTCGCCGTGATCGTGTTCATGGGCCTGGTCAGCGCGTGGCTGCCGTTCCTGGATTCGCGCCTGATGGCGCGCTGGTTCAGCGATGGCAACTTCTGGTGGCTCTCGCCGGTGCCGTTGCTGACCTTGGCGGTCGCCACGGCGCTGTGGCGCAGCGCGATGCACCCCAAGCGCGATCTGCCGCCGTTCCTGTTGACGCTGGGCCTGTTCGTGCTGGGCTTCATCGGCCTGGTGCTGGGCATGTGGCCGTACCTGCTGCCCCCCAGCATGACCTTGTGGCAGGCCGCCGCGCCGGCCTCGTCGCTGAGCTTCAGCCTGGTCGGGCTGGTGATCCTGCTGCCGGTGATCCTGGGCTATACGGCGTGGTCGTACCGGGTGTTCCGCGGCAAGGTGCGGGCGGATGTGGGGTATCACTGAGGAAAGCGCGGTGGCTATTCCCGGTTCCGTGTGGGCGAGGGCGGTCAGACCCTGCCCGCACGTGCCGTAAACCCATCTATGGGGGCTCGACGGGTGCCAGCGATGGCGAAGAGCAGCCGACCGACGGTCGGCTCTACGGGCAGCACGCCACCGACGCCGACCCCGATCAGGCACGACCGGCACATCACGCCGTTTGGCTCAGCCGTGCAGCCCCTCGATCTCCACCAGCAGCTCCGCGCGGCACACCTCCGCATGCAGCACCACGAACGGCGGTGCCGTCGGCAGCGCCGCCATCTGCGCCGCCACCGGGCCCATATCCTCCGCCCGGCGCACATACACCTTGAGCACCGAGCCCGAACCCAGCACCGGTGACAACGACGGCCGCTGGCCGCGCGCCGTATCCACCAGGCTCTGCAGATTCGTCAGCGTCTCGCGCAACTGCTCATCCACCGCCCCCGTGTGCTGCGACACATGGCCCACGATCGCCGCCGTCCCCGACTGCAGCAACGGCAGGCCCGTCGCCAGCGGCGGCAGCAGCGCACGCGAAAAACTGGGCGACTGCGGCCCGTACTGGCGCGGGTACCGGAACGCGCTCACCTGGCGCGGATTCTCCAGCGGCTGGCCCGGTTCACGCGCGGCCAGCCAATACACCTGCAGGCGGCGCTCGCCATCGAAACGGCCGATGCAGGTCGCCGCCGGGAGCGCGGCCTCGTCCAGCTCGCGCAGGCCACGGACGCGGCCCACGCAGAAGCGCCGATAACGTTCCTGGTCACCGTCGCCCTCGGTCACGGCATCAAGATAGTTCCAGGTCCGCAGCAGGTGCGGATAGCCGCACCGCGACAGGAACGCGCTCATCCGCGCGTAGGCCTCGGCCGCAGCCGATTCGATATCGCTGTCGGTCTCCTCGATCTCCAGCACCCCGAACAGCAGGCTGTCGTTGTGCGACCAGCGCACCCCGTCGGTGACCCCGTGTTCGACCGGCGTGCCGCCGCGCCAGACCTCGATCTGCGCCGGGCCCTGTTCGGCCAGCGGCACCTGCAGCCAGCGCGGGTCGTCCAGCGTGGCGCGGGGAAGGCCGAAGCCGAACACGGCCAGTGTGCGCGGGTCGGCCAGTGCCGCCTCGCGCTGCGTGGCCGGGACGTACGCGACACGGAACAACGCGGGTCCGGAGGAAAGGGAAGCGACTGCCGGGGCCGTTGCGTTGTCGATCGTGTTGCTCATTTCAGAATGTGAATGCAGCCAGTGCCGAGAGTGTCATGATAGCGTGCGCTCCTTTCCCGGCGCCGCCACCGGTGCCAGGCGATGTCGACGGCCTTCTCCTGGTACCCATCCATCATGTTGGCGGGAATGATTGAGTTTTCTGTAATCGATTGGGCGGCGTGGGCGCCGGGCATCACCACCCACGCGCAGTGGCAGGCGTGGGCGAAGGCCCCCTGGCTGCCCACCGGTGAGGACACCCCCGCGTTGTCCGAAGTGCCCGCCATGCAGCGACGTCGCATCGAGCGGCTCGGACGCATGGCGATCCAGACCGCCTGCTGGTGCGAGCAGCCCGACGACGGTGGCCGGGTGCCGCTGGTGTTCGCCTCGCGGCACGGCGACGTGGCCCGTTCGATGGAGCTGCTCAACACCCTGAGTGCAGACCAGCCGATGTCGCCGACCGGCTTCGGCCTGTCGGTGCACAACGCGATCGCCGCGCTGTACTCGATCGCCCGCGGCCAGCGGGGCAACTATCTGGCCCTCGCGGCCGGCCGGGCCACGGTGGAAACGGCCTGCGTGGAGGCCTTCGGGCTGCTCGCCGATGGTGCGCCGGAGGTGCGGCTGGTGGTGTACGAATCGCCGCTGCCGCCGATCTATGCCGGCTTCGCCGACGAGCCCGACCCTTTCTTCGCGTGGTGCTGGCGGCTCGGGCCAGCCAGCGGCCCCGGCACCCGACTGTCGCTGGGCTGGGGTGCCGGCGGCGGGGATCGTCCCTCCGACGGTCTGCCGCATGGCCTTGAAGCGCTGCGCTTCCTGCTGGCGGGGTCGCCTTCGCTGGGCCTGGAGGCCGACGGCCAGCACTGGAGCTGGCAACGCCATGGCTGAGCGCTGGCCGGCCCGGATCAACCGTGCCTGGCGGGTGCTGGGCACGGGGCTGAGCTTTGCCGCCTTCGGGATCGGCGGGCTGGTCCTGGGCGGGATGCTGTTCCTGTCCCTGTTGCTGGTCCGCGACCCGGTCCGCCGGCGCGTGCTGGCGCGGCGCCTGGTCCAGGCCGGTTTCGCCACCCACGTCGGCCTGATGCGCCGGCTGGGGCTGATGACCTACGAGATCCGCGGGGGCGAGCGCCTGCAGCGCAACGGCCTGCTGATCCTGGCCAACCATCCGACCCTGATCGACGTGGTGCTGCTGATCGCCCAGCTGCCCAATGCCGACTGCGTGGTCAAGCAGGCCGTGGCCCGCAACCCGTTCATGCGCGGCCCGGTCCGTGCCGCCGGTTATGTCTCCAATGATGATGGGGCCGGGCTGGTGGACGACTGCATCGCCGCGGTCCAGGCCGGCGGCAACCTGGTGATCTTCCCGGAAGGGACCCGCACCGTGCCCGGGCAGCCGCCGCGCCTGCAGCGTGGCGCGGCCAACATCGCGGTGCGGGGCCGGCTGGACATCACCCCGGTGCGGATCACCTGCACCCCGCCGACCCTGACCAAGGGCCAGAAATGGTATCGTGTGCCATCACGGCGATTTCACGTTCAGCTGGAAGTCGGGGAGGATCTCCCGATCGCCCCGTTTCTGAACGAGACCGGCGATGCGCCCAGGGGGGATGCCTTGGCGGCCAGGCGTGTGACCGATCATCTTGCCCATTACTTCGACTTCGCTGGAGACCCGACCCGTGCAGGCACTTGAGCACGAGATCAAGGAATTGATCATTTCATCGCTTTCACTGGAAGACATCACTCCCGAAGACATCGATTCCGCCGCCCCCCTGTTTGTCGAGGGGCTGGGCCTGGATTCGATCGACGCGCTGGAACTTGGATTGGCCCTGCAGAAAAAGTACGGTGTCAGCCTGTCAGCCGATTCGGAAGAGACCCGTCGCCATTTCTCCAGCGTGCGTGCCCTGAGCGAGTTTGTCGCCGCACGCCAGCCGTCCTAACGGCGCGTCAGGATTTACCCATGACCAAGAACGAACTTTTCGAGCGCATCGTCAAGATCCTCAAGGACAGCTTTGAGATCGAGCCGAGCCGCATCACGCCTGCCGCGCGGCTGTACGACGACCTGGACATCGACAGCATCGACGCGGTCGACCTGATCGTGCAGCTCAAGCCGCTGCTCGGCCGCAATCTGCAACCGGAAGCCTTCAAGCAGGTGCGCACCGTGCAGGACATCGTGGATGTGGTGCACGGGCTGTTGCCCGGTCAAGCGGCCGCCTGACGGCCATCGCTGAAGACTGACCATGGTCCGGGTACGCGTCGCGGCGTTTGCGTTGCTGTCGCTGGCATACCCGCTGGTGGTGTACCTGTCGCTGGGCCGGTTCGAGCCGCGCTGGTTGTCGCTGCTGCTGTTCACCCTGGCCGCGCTGCGCGCGCTGACCACCCGCCAGGCGGTGTGGTGGGTGGCCGCGCTCGGTACCGGCGTGCTCGCCCTGGTCGCCACGGCCTTCAACCAGGCGCTGCCGCTGAAGCTGTACCCGGCGCTGGTGAATGCGGTGATGCTGGTGATCTTCGCTACCAGCCTGCGCTTCGGCCCCAGCGCGGTGGAGCGTCTGGCGCGGCTGAGCGAGCCGGACCTGCCGCCGTTCGCCGTGATCTATACCCGCCGCGTCACCTGGATCTGGTGCGGATTCTTTGTTCTCAACGGAAGTCTGGCCCTGGCCACGGCGCTGTGGGCGTCCAACCAGGTCTGGGCGTTCTACAACGGATTGTTGGCGTACGTGATGATGGGTGCTCTGTTTGGTGGGGAATGGCTGGTCCGGCGACGGGTCAAGGCGGCGCATGCGCATGGCTGAGTGGATCGCACTGGACCGGCTGGCGCTGGTGCCGCGCCCGGGCCGTATCGTCGGCATCGCCGGCGACACCGTGGTGGACCATCCGCAGTTCCGCACGCAGGTGCTGCGCTGGCAGCAGGCCTTTGCACGCGCGCCCGGCACCGACTGGGCGCTGTATTTCGATGACACGCTCACCTTCGCCGCCGCTCTGCTGGGGGCGTGGCATGCCGGCAAGCGCGTGTTCCTCGGGGGCGACAACCTGCCGGCCACGCTGGAAGGATTGAGCCCACGCGTGGCCGGTTTTGCGGGTGACGTGCCGGCGCGCTATGCGCCGCTGCAGCCGGATCCGGAGGTCGATCCCGCCGTGGTGCTGCAACCGCTGGATGAAGCCGCACTGGCACTGGTGGTGTTCACCTCCGGCAGCACCGGTGCGCCGAGCGCGATCGTCAAACGCATGCGCCAGCTTACCCGCGAGGTGGATGCGTTGCAGGCCGCCTTCGGCGAGCAGATGGACGGCGCGCAGGTGCAGGGCACGGTTTCGCACCAGCACATCTACGGCCTGCTGTTCCGCGTGCTGTGGCCGCTGGTGGCCGGCCGCGCGATCCAGCCGCGCCGGTTTTTCCATGAGGACCTGGTCAGCGCGCTGGGCGGCCAGCCGTCGGTGCTGGTGGCGACCCCGGCCCACCTCAAACGGTTGCCCGAACAGCTGGACTGGTCCTCGCTGGGCGGCCAGCTGCGTGCGGTGTTCTCCTCCGGCGGCCCGCTGCCGACCGAGGCGGCGCTGCAGGTCCGCGCCCTGATGGGCGTGGCCCCGACCGAGGTCTTCGGCAGCAGCGAGACCGGTGGCGTGGCCTGGCGGCGCTGGAGTGCCGCCCAGCCGCAGTGGCATCCGTTGCCGGGCGTTGCCTGGCGGATCGAGGAAGGTTGCCTGGCGGTGCGTTCGCCGCACCTGGACAACGACGACTGGTGGCTGACCCAGGACCGCGCCGTCGCCGATGACGGCCACAGCTTCCGGCTGCTCGGCCGCGCCGACCGCATCGTCAAGATCGAAGAGCGCCGTGTCTCGCTGGACGCCCTCGAACAGCAGCTGCGTGCGCACCCGGCGGTGCAGGACGTGCGCGTGCTGGTGCTGCCGGGCGCGCGCGAACAGCTGGCCGCCGTGGTGGTGCCGCAGGCGGCGGGCGCCGCGAACTGGGACGATGCACAGCGCCGCCGCCAGGCGCAGCAGCTCGGCGCGCATCTGGCCCAAAGCCACGATGCCGTGACCCGGCCGCGCCGCTGGCGTTTCATCGACGAACTGCCGCTCAACGCGCAGGGCAAGGTTACGGCCGCGGCACTGGCGGCCCTGTTCCGGCCGCTGATGCCGACCCCCGAGTGGCAGCAGCGCGATGCCACCAGCGCCTCGCTGCAGCTCGTGCTGGATCCGGACCTGGTCGCATTCGACGGGCACTTCCCGCAGGCCAGGATCCTGCCCGGCGTGGTCCAGCTGGACTGGGCGATCCACTACGGCCGCAGCGCATTCACGATGCCGCCGCAGTTCCTGCGCATGGACGCGGTCAAGTTCCAGCACGTGGCCCGCCCGGGCGACTGCCTGCAGCTGAGCCTGGGCTGGGATGCGGCCAGGTCGGCGATGAGCTTCCGCTACGTCTCCGTCCATGGCGTGCACGCCAGCGGCCGGGTGGTGTTTGGTGATGCGTGATGACTCCGGTGACGGCATGAGCAGATCGGCCTTCGCCCCGCTGGTGGTGATCCCGGTGTACGACCACGCGCATGCGATCGGTGCGGTGGTGCAGGGCGTGCTGGCCAGTGGGCAGCCGTGCCTGCTGGTCGACGATGGCTCGCACCGGGAGTGCGCGCAGGTGCTTGATGCGCTGGCCCGCGAGCACGCACCGCGGGTCACGCTGCTGCGGCTGGCGGTGAACCAGGGCAAAGGTGGCGCGATGCTGGCCGGCTTTGCCGAAGCCGCGCGCCTGGGCTACAGCCACGTGCTGCAGATCGATGCCGACGGCCAGCACGAGACCGCCGATATCCCCCGTTTCGTCGCGCTGTCGCAGGCGCAGCCGGAGGCGGTGATCTGTGGTATCCCGCGCTATGACGCCAGCGTGCCCAAGGCGCGCCTGTACGGCCGCTACGCCACGCATATCTGGGTCTGGATCAACACGCTGTCACTGCAGATCCGCGACTCGATGTGTGGCTTCCGCCTGTATCCACTGGCCCCGGTGATCCGCCTGATGGGCGAGGAAACCATCGGCCGGCGCATGGATTTCGACAGTGAAATCCTGGTGCGGCTGTTCTGGCGTGGGGTGAAGGTGATCAGTGTGCCGACCGCCGTTACCTATCCCAGCGACGGCGTCTCGCACTTCGATGTGTGGCGCGACAACGTGCGCATCAGCCGCATGCACGCGCGCCTGTTCGTCGGGATGCTGTGGCGCGCGCCGCGGCTGCTGTGGCAGCGCATCGCAGGGCCCGGCGCATGACCACGCCCGCCCCCGGCAGCGCCCCGCACTGGGCCGACATCGGCGAGTCCACCTCGGCCGCCGGCGTGCTGTTCCTGTGCTGGGTGCACCGCTGGTTCGGCCGCTGGCCGTTCCGGCTGTGCGTGTACCCGGTGGTGCTCTGCCACTGGTTGAGCAACCGGGTCGCGCGCGAATCGTCGCTGCAGTACCTGGAGCGCCTGCAGGCCCATACCGGCGTGTTCCCCTCGGCACCCGGGCGATGGCAGAGCCTGAAGCACTTCGCGCTGTTTGCCGACACCATGCTCGACAAGCTGCTCGGCCTGGGCGGCCGCTATCCGCCCGAGCACATCCATCTGCAGCGCGACCTGGTGCTGGACAAGATCGCGCGCCGCGAAGGCGGGCTGATCCTCACCGCGCACATCGGTTGCCTGGAGCTGTGCCAGGTATTGGCCGAGCGGGTGCCGGGCTTCCACATCACCGTGCTGGTCCACACTGCGCACGCGCAGCGCTTCAACCGCCTGATGCAGCGGCTCGATCCGCTGGCCTCGGTGGAGCTGCTGCAGGTCACCGACATGGGCCCGGCCACCGCGGTCGAGCTGCAGCGCCGGGTCGAGGCGGGTGGTTTCGTGGCCATCGTCGGCGACCGCGTGCCGCTGCGTGGCGGGCGCACCGTGCCGGCCCCGTTCCTCGGCCACACCGCGCAGTTCCCGATCGGCGCCTATGTACTGGCCGCGGCGCTGGCGTGCCCGGTCTACACCATGGCCTGCCTGCATCACGGGCGTGGCTACCAGGTGCGCTTTGAACAGTTCACCGACCGCATCGTATTGCCGCGCGGTTCGCGTGACGCCGCGCTGACCGCGCAGGCGGAACATTTCGCCCGGTGGCTGGAAGTTCAGGTCACCCAGGCACCCTTGGACTGGTTCAATTTCTTCCCCTTCTGGGATCAGGCATCTCATGGCAAGTAAGGCCGATCAGGCACCCTCCGTCCGCTTCGGCGATGCGCCGCTGACCATCGAAGACGTGGTCGCGCTGTCACAGCGCCAGGCCCAGGCCGTGGTCACCGACGATGCCGCGTTCACCGCACACATCCAGCGCGGCGCGGACTTCCTCGATCGCCTGCTGCGCGAAGATGGCGTCATCTACGGGGTGACCACCGGCTACGGCGATTCGTGCACGGTGAACATTCCGCCAGCGCTGGTGGCCGAACTGCCGCACCACCTGTTCACCTACCACGGCTGTGGACTGGGCCGTTTCCTGGACCCGCAGGAAACCCGTGCGGTGATCGCCGCGCGCCTGGCTTCGCTGGTGCGCGGCATGTCCGGGGTCAGCCATCCGCTGTTGCAGGGCCTGGCCACGCTGCTGCGGCATGACGTGCTGCCGCTGATCCCGGCCGAAGGCTCGGTCGGCGCCAGCGGCGACCTCACCCCGCTGTCCTACGTGGCCGCGGTGCTGTGCGGCGAGCGCGAGGTGATGTACCAGGGCGAGCGCCGCCCGGCGGCCGAGGTGCTGGCCGAGATCGGCATGGCGCCGCTGCGGCTGCGCCCCAAGGAAGGCCTGGCGATCATGAACGGCACCGCCGTGATGACGGCGCTGGCCTGCCTGGCGTACGACCGCGCCGACTACCTGACCAGGCTGGCCACGCGCCTGACCGCCTTCAACGTGCTGGCCAGTGACGGTAACGCCCATCATTTCGATGAAATGCTGTTCGCTGCCAAGCCGCACCCGGGGCAGACCCGGATCGCCGCGCGCCTGCGCCAGGACCTGCACAGCGACCGGCCGCCGCGCAACGAACAGCGCCTGCAGGACCGTTACTCGCTGCGCTGCGCCCCGCACGTGATCGGCGTGGTGCAGGACGCCCTGCCGTTCTTCCGCCAGCTGATCGAAACCGAACTCAACAGCGCCAACGACAACCCGCTGATCGATGTCGAGGGCGAGCGCATCCTGCATGGTGGCCACTTCTACGGCGGCCACATCGCCTTCGCGATGGACGCGCTGAAGAACACCATCGCCAATCTGGCCGACCTGCTCGACCGGCAGATGGCGCTGGTGGTGGATGCACGCTTCAACCATGGCCTGCCGGCCAACCTGTCGGCCGCCACCGGTGAGCGCGCGGCGATCAACCATGGTCTGAAGGCGCTGCAGATCAGTGTCTCGGCGTGGACCGCCGAAGCGCTCAAGCAGACCATGCCGGCCTCGGTGTTCTCGCGTTCCACCGAATGCCACAATCAGGACAAGGTCAGCATGGGCACCATCGCCGCGCGCGACTGCCTGCGTGTGATCGAGCTGACCGAGCAGGTCGTGGCGGCGCTGCTGATCACCGCCCGCCAAGGCGTGGCGCTGCGTGAGCGCGTCGGCATGAAGGCCACGCTGCACGGCGATCTGGCCGCGATGTACCAGGACCTGTCCGAGCGCATCGCCCTGATCGAGGAGGACCGCGCGCTGGATGGTGAGCTGCGCGCCCTGCTCGACGATATCCGCGCACAGCGCTGGGAGCTGTATGTCGACGCCTGATCTGAGCTTCGAGGTCGCGCTGTCGCCGGCCTTCCATGACTGCGATGCGATGCAGGTGGTCTGGCACGGCAACTATTTCAAGTACTTCGAGATCGCGCGTTGCGCCCTGCTGCAGCGCCATGACTACGATTACCCGCAGATGCGCGATTCCGGTTACCTGTGGCCGGTGGTCGATGCGCGGGTGAAGTACATCCGCCCGCTGCTGTACGGCCAGGCACTGCGCGTGCGCGCCACGATCACCGAGTGGGAAAACCGCCTGAAGATCGCCTATGAAATCGTGGATGCGGACAGCGGTACCACGCTGACCCGCGCCCATACCATCCAGGTCGCGGTCGACGCGGCCACCAATGAAATGCTCTACCTGTGCCCGCCGGTGCTGTGGGAGCGTCTGGGAGTGCAACCGCAATGAACCGTTTCCTGCGCATGCTGTGCGTGCTGGTGATGCTGGCCATGGTCGCCCCGGCGTTCGCCGCCACCGATGTGGAGGTAGTCAAGCAGCGTGTGGCCAAGGTCGACGTGCTGCGCGGCGAGTTCACCCAGGAGAAACAGGTCGCCGGGTTCAAGAACCCGCTGCGCTCGCAGGGTCGCTTCGTGCTGGCCCAGGACCACGGGGTGGTCTGGACCACGCTCAAGCCGTTCCCCTCCGAGGTGGTGGTCACCCGCGACCGCATCCTCAGCCGGCAAAGCGACGGCAGCAGCCGGGTCGAACTGGATGGCCGCCAGCAGCCGGCGATGCGCTCGGTCAACGCGATCATGTTCGCGTTGATGAGCGGCGATGCGCAGGCGCTGTCGGCGCAGTTCACGGTCAAGGTCGAGGTATTGCCCGGCAATGCCTGGCGCATGCAGCTGACGCCGCGCTCGGCGATGCTCGGCAAGGTGTTTGCGCAGCTCACTCTGAGCGGTGACCGCTACGTGCGCGAGGTGCAGATCAACGAGGCCAACCAGGATGTGACCCGCATCCACTTTGCCGGCATGAGCGATACGCCGGCGGCGTTGAGCGCCGACGAGGGCCGCAAGTTTGAATGACGTGCTGACGTCCAACGGCCGCCTGCAGCGCCTCTGGCGCTGGCTGGCCATTGCCTGGCTGCTGGTGCTGATCGGCTTGGGCGTGCAGCAATGGCAGTTGTGGAAGAGCGAATCGCGGATCGATACCGACATCCTCGCGCTGCTGCCGCAGGATGCGCACGACCGCCTGCTGTCCGATGTCACCCGCCGTATTGCCGATGCCAACGCGCGCCAGATCGTGGTGTTGCTGGGCAGTACCGATGCGGCGCAGACCAAGGCGGCCGAGGCCGCATTCCGCGATGCCATCAAGGTGGAGCGGGGCGCTGCCCCGCTGCTCCAGGAAAGCGGCTCGATCGAAGGCTGGTTCGATCAGGCACGGGCGTTCTACGCACCGTATCGCGACCGCCTGCTGACCAGTGCACAGCGCGAGCGGCTGCAGAACGAACCCACCGATGGCCTGGCCGAATCGGCACTGGCGGCGCTGTACGGCCCGATGGGCGCGCCGCGCCTGACCGAGTGGCGCCAGGATCCGCTCTCGCTGTGGCCGCAGTGGTGGCAGGAGCGCGCGCTGGGTTCGGGCCTGCAGATGGGCGATGACGGCCTGCTGGAAGCCGATGGAAAGCATTGGTCGATCGTGCAGTACGACACGGTCGGCTCGGCGTTCCAGCTCGATGGCGAGCGCCATATCGACCTGCTGCTGGACACCGCCGCCGAGGCCGCCACGAAGCAGGCGCCGGGTCTGGAAGTGCTGCGTGCCGGTGTGCCGCTGCATGCGGAAGCCGCGGCCGTGCAGGCCAACTGGGAGATCAATACGATCGGCTGGGGTTCGCTGGCCGCGGTACTGCTGCTGGTCTGGCTGGCGTTCCGTTCGCTGCGCCCGATCCTGCTGGTGGCCGCCTCGCTGCTGATCGGCTGTGGCGTCGCGCTGGCGGTGACGGTGCTGGTGTTCGGCAAGGTGCATGTGCTGACGCTGGTGTTCGGTGCCTCGCTGGTGGGCGTGGCCGAGGATTACGGCATCCACTGGTTCGCCTCGCGCCAGGCCGAACCGGCGGACCGCCGCTGGAAGCTGCTGCGGCATCTGCTGCCGGGCCTGTGGCTGGCGTTGCTGACCAGCGCACTGGCCTATCTCGCGCTGGGCCTGGCGCCGTTCCCGGGGCTGCGCCAGATGGCGCTGTTCTCGGTGGTCGGCCTGGCCGCCGCCTTCCTGACCGTGATCTTCTGGTTCCCGTGGCTGGATGGCGGCGAAATCCGTCGTACCGGTTTCGCCCGCTGGCTGGGCGCCACGCTGGAGCGCTGGCCGCGCCTGCACGGGCGCAAGGCGGCGATGTTCCTGGGCGTGGTGACGGTGCTCTCGGCGATCGGCATCGCCCGCCTGCAGACCAATGACGACCTGCGCAGCCTGCAGTCATCGCCGCCGGACCTGATCGCCCAGCAGATCCGCATCAGCCAGATGCTGGGCATGCCCAGCCCGGCGCAGTTCTATCTGGTCCAGGGCGATACCGCCGAGCAGGTGCTGGAGCGCGAAGAGGCACTGATCGATCGTCTGCGCGTGCTCGAAGCGGACAAGCAGATCGGTGGCTACCGTGCGATCAGCGACTGGCTGCCCTCGCAGCAGCGCCAACATGCCGATGCGGCCCTGACCGCCAGGGTCGAGCCGCAGGTGCTGGCACGGGTCGGTGCGGCGGTGGGTGAGCCACTGCTGCGCCCGGCCTATGCTGCGCAGGACCTGCAGGCCGACGCCTTCCTTGCCTCGCCGGCAGCCATGCCGTTCCGACATCTGTGGCTGGGCACGGTCGGGCAGGGCGTGGCGTCGGTGGTGATGGTCGATGACCTCTCGCGTGCCGATGCGCTGGCACTGCTGGAAGCACAGGCCAAGGGCATCGATGGCGTGCGCTGGGTGGACCGGACCGCCGATTTCTCGCAGCTGCTCAAGCATTACCGCAAGCTGATGAGCGGGCTGCTGCTGATCGGCATCGCACTGGTGTTTGCGGTGCTGTTCTGGCGCTACCGCGGCCAGGCCTGGCGCGTGCTCGCCCCGACCCTGATCGCCGGCGCACTGACACTGGCGCTGCTGGGGCTGTTCGGCCAGCCACTGCAACTGTTCAACGTCCTCGCGCTGATGCTGCTGCTCGGCATGGGCATCGACTACGGCATCTTCCTGATCGAACACCGCGGCGATGCCAGTGCCTGGCTCGCGGTCTGCGTGGGCGCGGCCAGCACCTGGTTGTCGTTCGGCCTGCTCGGGCTGTCGGCCACGCCGGCGCTGCGCGCCTTCGGGTTGACCCTGTTGTTCGGCATCGGCCTGGTCTGGCTGATCTCGCCGCTGTTCCGCCCGCCACCGCACGACGCACCGCACTGAGCGACCGCGTTTCCCTCTCATGATCTGATCAAGGATGTATCGATGAACCCGCAGGTGGAACGTACTGAAATCCTCGTCATTGGCGCCGGCCCGGCCGGCTCCGTGGCGGCGGCGATGCTGCGCCGGCAGGGGCGCCAGGTGCTGATCCTGGAGCGCCAGGCGTTCCCGCGGTTCTCGATCGGCGAGAGCCTGCTGCCGCAGAGCATGGAATACATCGAGGCGGCCGGACTGCTGCAGGATGTGGTGCAGGCCGGGTTCCAGTACAAGAACGGTGCGGCGTTCGTGCGCGGCGAGGCGACCACCGAGTTTGATTTCCGCGACAAGTTCTCGCCGGGCTGGGGCACCACCTACCAGGTGCAGCGCGCCGACTTCGATGACGTGCTGGCGCGCGGTGCCGAGCGCATGGGCGCTACGCTGCGCTTCGGTGATGAGGTGCTGTCCGTGCAGCCCGGGCGTCCGGCGCAGGTGCAGGTGCGTCGGCCCGATGGCAGCGAGTACACCATCGAGGCCGGTTTCATTCTCGACGCCAGCGGCTTCGCCCGGTTGCTGCCGCGCCTGCTGGACCTGGAGTCGCCGTCGAATTTCCCGGTGCGCGGTGCGATCTTCTGCCATGTGCGCGACCACATTCCTGCAGGCGCGGGCTTTGATCGCAACAAGATCCTGATCACCACCCATCCCGAGCACGTGGACGTGTGGTACTGGACGATTCCGTTCTCCAACGGTTGCTGTTCGCTGGGCGTGGTGGCCGAGCCGAGCTTCTTCGCGCGCTACCCGGGCACCGATCTGGAGAAGCTGCAGGCCATCGTCGGTGAGGACCCGAACTTGGCCCGCCTGCTCGGGAACGCCGAATGGGCGGTGCTGCCGGTGCGCACCATCACCGGGTACTCGGCCAATGTCTCCTCGTTGTGGGGCGAAGGCTATGCCCTGCTCGGCAACGCCGGCGAGTTCCTCGATCCGGTGTTTTCCTCGGGGGTGACCATCGCGTTCAAATCGGCCCAGCTGGCCAGCGATTGCCTGGCCCGCGAGCACGCCGGTGAGACGGTCGACTGGGAACAGGACTTCTCGGTGCCGCTGCGCGCCGGGGTGAAAACCTTCCGGCGCTTCGTCGAGGCCTGGTACGCCGGTGGCTTCCAGAAGATCATCTACCATCCCGATCCGCAGCCGGAGGTGCGCCGCATGATCTCCTCGATCCTGGCCGGCTATGCCTGGGATACCAACAATCCGTACGTTGCCGACGCCAGCGGCCGGCGCCTGCGCGTGCTGGAGGAACTGTGCAGCGCCTGATCCTGACCCTGTTGTTGAGCCTGCTGCTGGCCGCATGCGCCAGCACCCGCATGCCCACGCCGCTGGTACAGCTGCCCGTGCTGCAGCTGGCGCCCTCGGCATTGCCGCAGCCGGTGCAGCTGCAGCAGCGCCTGCAGTTCCGCTTCGGCAGCCACGAGCGTGAGCTGGATGCCCTGCTGGAGGTGGATGCCGAACAGGTGCGGCTGGCGGTGCAGGCGATGGGCCAGACCGGCGTGCGCATGGTCTGGGACGGGCAGCATCTGGAACAGACCCGGGCGCCGTGGCTGCCGCCGCAGGTGCGCGGCGAGCGCGTGCTCGACGACCTGCAGTTCGCGTTGTGGCCCGCCGCGGCGATCCGTGCCGCGCTGCCGGACGGCTGGAGCCTGCAGGAAACCGACGGCGTGCGCAGCCTGGTCCAGGGCGGCACACCCTGGCTGGTGCGCGAGACATTGCCCGATGGTCGCGTGCGGCTGCGCAACCTGGCCGAGGGCTACGAACTGGTGATCGAATCAATGGACATGGGGCAGGGCCGAGAGTGAGCAGCAGCGCGGTCTATCTGAACGAGCTGGGAGTGATCTGCGCACTGGGGGCCGACCGCGCCCAGGTGCGCGAGGGCCTGTTCGCGGCGCAGCCCGGCGGGCTGCACGACAACGACACCCTCCTGCCTGGCCGCACCCTGGCGCTGGGCGAAGTGCAGGCGCCGCTGCCGGACCTGGCCGACCTGCCGGTCGCCCTGCGCGGCCGCAACAACGGCCTGCTGGACGCTGCGCTCGGCCAGATCCGCGAGGCCGTCGATGCCGCCGTCGCCCGTTTTGGTGCCGAGCGCGTGGCGGTGATCATCGGTACCAGCACCTCGGGCATCGGCGAGTCGGAGCACGCACTGCGCACCTATCACCGCGATGGCGTGTGGCCGGCGGATTTCCATTACGCCCAGCAGGAAATGGGCACCGCCGCGCGCTTCGTGCGTGAGCGGATCGGCAGCACCGGCCCGGCCTGGACGATCTCCACCGCGTGCTCGTCCAGCGCCAAGGCGCTGATGTCGGCCGCACGCCTGCTGCGCGCCGGCGTGGTCGATGCGGTGGTCGCCGGCGGGGCGGACTCGATGTGCCGCTTCACCGTGGCCGGGTTCAGCGCGCTGGAGTCGGTCTCGGCGGTGCGCTGCAATCCCTTCTCGGTAAACCGCAGCGGCATCAACATCGGCGAAGGCGCCGCGCTGTTCCTGATGACCCGCGAGCCGGGCCCGGTGCGGCTGTCCGGCTGGGGCGAATCGTCCGATGCCCACCACATGTCTGCGCCGGATCCGCAGGGACGCGGCGCGATCGATGCCATGCAGCAGGCCCTGGACCGGGCCGGGCTGGCGCCGGCGCAGATCGACTACGTGAACCTGCATGGCACCGCCACTGGTCACAACGATGCGATGGAAAGCCAGGCGGTCGCCGCGGTGCTGGGCACGCAGGTGCCGGCCAGCTCGACCAAGCCGCTGACCGGGCACACGCTCGGCGCCTCGGGCGCGATCGAAGCGGCGCTGTGCTGGATGACCCTGGCCGACAACCCGGACCAGCATCTGCCCACCCACTGGTGGGACGGGCAGGCCGATGATGCCTTGCCGGCGCTGGCCCTGGTGGCACCGGGCACGCGCGCTGCGCAACCGCTGCAGCACGTGCTCAGCCATTCGTTCGCCTTCGGCGGCAGCAACGCCGTGCTGGCCCTGGCGCGAGGATGAGCATGCCGCTGCCCGATGACATCGACGCGGTGCTGCCGCACCGCGACAGCATGCGCCTGATCCACCGCGTGGTGGCCTGGCAGGACGAGTCCATCGCCGTTGAGGTGGACGTGCCCGCGCAGGGGCTGTTCTGCACGCCTGATGGCGTGCCCGCCTGGGTCGGGGTGGAGTACATGGCGCAGGCGATCGCCGCCTGGGCTGGGTGCCGCGCACGCCACGCCGGCCGCGCGCCGTCGATCGGCTTCCTGCTTGGCACCCGCCGGTACACCGCCCACCAGCCGTTCTTTGCCGCCGGCAGCTGCCTGCGGGTGGAGGCGAACTGCGAGTTGTTGGGCGAGAATGGCCTGGGCATGTTCGCCTGCCGGATCCTGGCGGGCGATATCGAAATGGCGGTTGCCAACGTCTCCGTGTTTGAACCCACGGACGCGATGGCCTATCTGGAGAGTGGAGAGGCATGACAGGGAATCTGACCGTGCTGGTGACCGGCGCCAGCCGGGGCATCGGCCGTGCCGTGGCGCTGCGTTGCGCGCGCGACGGCTTCGATGTGGTGGTGCATTGCCGCAGCCGCATCGAGGAAGCACAGGCCGTGGTGGCCGAGATCCAGGCGCTGGGCCGACAGGCCCGGGTGCTCATGTTCGACGTGAGCGACCGCGATGCCGCGCGTACCGCGCTGGAAGCGGACATCGAAGCGCACGGCACGTATTACGGGGTGGTCTGCAATGCCGGCATCGCCCGCGATGGCGCCTTCCCGGCGATGCCGGCCGAGGATTGGGATGCGGTCATCCACACCAACCTGGACAGCTTCTACAACGTGCTGCACCCGCTGGTGATGCCGCTGGTGCGCCGGCGCAAGCCTGGCCGCATCGTCACCTTGTCCTCGGTCTCCGGCCTGGTCGGCAACCGCGGCCAGACCAACTACAGCGCGGCCAAGGCCGGCATCATCGGCGCCACCAAGGCGCTGGCGCTGGAGCTGGCCAGCCGCGCGATCACGGTCAACTGCGTGGCCCCCGGGCTGATCGAGACCGAGATGGTCAATGAAGAAGTGGTCGAGCACGCGCTCAAGCTGATCCCGGCCAACCGCCTGGGCCAGCCGGAGGAGGTCGCTGCCGCGGTCTCGTTCCTGCTCTCCGAATCGGCCGGCTACATCACCCGCCAGGTGATCTCGGTCAACGGAGGGATGGTCTGATGGCCCGCCCCGATCGTCGCGTGGTGGTCACCGGCGCGGCTGCCATCAGCCCGCTCGGGCAGGACTGGGCGAGCATCCGTGCGCGCCTGCAGGCCAGGACCAATGCGGTGCGCTACATCGCCGAGTGGGAGGTCTTCGATGGCCTCAACACGCGGCTGGCCGCACCGGCGGAAGATTTCGAACTGCCCGCCAACTACAACCGCAAGACCACCCGCAGCATGGGCAAGGTCGCGGTGATGTCGGTGCGCGCCACCGAGCTGGCGCTGGAGGCGGCCGGCCTGCTCGGCCACCCGGTGCTGCGCAGTGGCATGGCCGGCGTGGCCTATGGCTCGTCCTCGGGCAGCCACGAGGCTACCGCCGAGTTCGGCCGGATGCTGCATGAGCACACCACCGAAGGCATCAGCGCCACCACCTACCTGAAAATGATGAGCCACACCTCGCCGGTGAACATCGGCGTGTTCTTCGGCTTGTCCGGGCGGGTCTACACCACCTCCAGCGCCTGCACCTCGGGCAGCCAGGGCGTGGGCTCGGGCTATGAAGCGATCCGCAGCGGCAAGCAGACCGTGATGGTCACCGGCGGTGCCGAGCAGCTCGACGCCACCGCCGCCGCCGTGTTCGACACCCTGTTCGCCACCAGCGTGCGCAACGATGCGCCGCAGACCACGCCCAGTCCGTTCGATGCGCACCGCGACGGCCTGGTGCTGGGCGAGGGCGCCTGCACGCTGATCCTGGAAGAGCTGGAGCATGCCCAGGCCCGCGGCGCCACGATCCTGGCCGAAGTGGTCGGCTACGGCACCAACAGCGACGGCCAGCACGTCACCCAGCCCAGCGCCGGAACCATGGCGCAGGCCATGCGGCTGGCGCTGGAGGATGCCGACCTGGCTGCCGACCGGATCGGTTACGTCAACGCGCACGGCACCGCCACCGAGCACGGCGACATCGCCGAAACCCAGGCCACCCACCAGGTGTTCGGCCCCGGCGTGCCGATCAGCTCGCTCAAGAGTTATGTGGGTCACATGCTCGGTGCCTGTGGCGCGTTCGAGGCCTGGCTGAGCATCGAGATGATGCGCGAGGGCTGGTTCGCCCCCACCCTGAACCTGCACGAGGTCGATCCCCGCTGCGGCGCGCTGGATTACATCCATGGCGACGGCCGTGCCCTGCAGACCGACTACGTCATGAGCAACAACTTCGCCTTCGGCGGCATCAACACCTCGTTGATCTTCCGCCGCTGGCAGGATTGACCGCAGTTTCCGGCCCGCGTTGCGGGCCGGCCGTTCCGTAGACCCCTCGCATCCCCCCAACAAGGAGAAAGTTGAATGCGTCGTTTTGCCCTGATCGCCGCCACCGCGCTGCTCGCCCTGGCCAGTACCGCCCAGGCCCGCGAAACCCGTGTCGAGCAGTCGCTGCATGAGCTGGTCAATTCCGCTGAAGCCCGCAACGTGGGCATCGACGGCAGCGTGAAGTTCTATCTGGCCGGTGAAAAGGTCAGCGTGGTGGAGCGCCTGGGCGAGGACGTGACCAACAAGAAGACCAACGCCGCCAACAAGAGCGATGCCGAAGCCTGCCGCTGGGTGGCGCTGTCGGCGCTGCGCGCGCTGCAGGATGGGGCAAAGTCGCGCGGTGCCAATGCCGTGGTCGACATCGTCAGCTACTACAAGAAGAACGAGTTCAAGAGCACCACCAGCTACGAATGCTACGCGGGCGCGATCCTGGCCGGCGTGGCGCTGAAGGGCACCTACGCCAAGGTGAAGTGAGCCCCCGGACCACCGTCCCTGCCGGGGCGGTGGTCCATGCAGCGGCCAACGCAGGTACCGGCGGCATCGCCGCAGCGACGCATTCATCACAGCGCCATCGGCAGACTGCAGCGGCGCCCAGCTGAACGACATCACGACATTGATGAACCTGATGCTGTCGCGTGACGGAAAACCGACAGTAGACAGTGCACGTGGCTTTCACCTGTGCCGGCTTTCCTCCACAATCATTGTCATTCACTACCCTGGGCAACGCCCTGCGGCATGCAAGCCTACGTCTATAAAAGCCAACGCAAGCAGGACAGCTTCGTCTATCTCGCCGTTCGTGATGACTTCTCGGTCATCCCTGACGCGGTAAAGGCCTCGCTGGCGCCGTTCCAGTTCGTTCTCGAAGTGGCCCTGACTCCCGACCGTCGCCTCGCCCAGGTCGATGCCGCACAAGTGCGCCAGAACCTGACCGAGCGTGGATTCCATCTGCAGTTGCCGCCGCCTCCGTTGGCGCCGGTCAGGTTCCCGCGACGCAATGATTGAATCCCAACGCCCCCGCGCCGTCGCATCTGCTGCCGCCCTCGGTGCGCTGCTGGCCCTGGCTGCGGCCATCGGCGGCGTGCCCGGTGCCGTGTGCGCTGCGTTGGCCCAGCCGGCGTTCGCGCTGGCGGTCTCGTGGTGGCGCCGCACCCGCTCGCTGCAGCCGCTGCCGCAGGTGGTCCGTCAGGATGCGCCTGCGCTGCTGGCGCTGTGGGGGCTGGGCCCGCTGCTGCTGACCCTGCTGGTGGCCTGGCCGCTGAGTGCCCTGCACGACAGCGGCAGCCTGGCCGCCGTGCTCGGCGTGAGCGTGGCAGTCAGCGCCGCGCTGCTCGGGGTCTGGCGGACCTGGCCGCTGTGGAATGACGTGGAACGCAGCGAAGGCAGCCTGGCCCGTCACTGGCAGACCCTGGCCGGACGCGACCTGACCGCCTGGCGCGGGCTGGCCGTTGCTGCGCTGGTGGTGCTGGTGTGCGCGCTGGTGGTGCTGCCGGCGTGGCCGGGCCTGGTCTCGGCGGCGCTGCACTGGCCGGTCGCCGCTGCGGTGGTACTGCTGTCCCCGCTGGCGCACGTGCTGCTGCAGGCGATCGCCCCCGCATCGACCCTGAGCGCACCGGTACCGGCCGAGACCCGCGGTGACCGCGATGATCTGTTCGCCGACGCGTACGCCGAGCCCAAACCGCTGGAATCGATCAGCCTGCACGAACAGCAGCCGGCGCTGTACGACGCGGCGCGCAGCGGCCGGGTCGACCGTGCCCTGCAGTTGCTGCAGGCCGGCGCCGACCCGCACGGGCTGCCCGATCCGGCCTGGCGCGACCAGCGCAGCCTGGCCGTGCTGGCCGCGGTGCTGCCCGACCTGCGCCTGCTGCGCGAACTGATCGCGCGCGGCGTGGGCGTCAATGCCCCGCACCGTGGCATGACCCCGCTGCTGGCCGCTACCCGCGACAGTTGGCACGGTCGCCCCGAGGCAGTGATGACCCTGCTCGCCAATGGCGCCGACCCGCGCGCGGTGGACAGCGAGGGCAACACGCCGCTGCATCACGCGGCGCGCAGTTCCGATCCCGGTGTCGCCGCGCTGCTGCGCGATGCCGCCGCCGAAGTGGACGCGCTCAATGACGACGGCTGGTCGCCGCTGGCCGTGGCCTGCCAGGTCGGCAACTGGCGGCTGGCCAAGTTCCTGCTCGAACGCGGGGCCAAGACCGAGCCGGCCGAGGGCACGCCCGTGCTGCTGGCCGCGGCCGGCACTGAAGAAGACGACCCGGCCGGTGTGCAGCTGCTGCTCAAGCACAAGGCCCGCGCCGATGCGCGCGACCGCCAGCGCCGCAGTGCGCTGCACGAAGCCGCGCTGGCCGGCCATGTCGACATCATCGACGTGCTGCTGGCCGCCGGCGCCAACCTGGAAGCACGCGATGCACTGGCGCGCACGCCGTGGTTGGAGGCCGCGCGTGGTGGCCGGGCCGGCGTGGTCGAACACCTGCTGCCGCACCATCCTGACCTCAATGCGGTGGATGGCGAAGGCCGCAACGCGGTGCTGCTGGCCTGCATGGCCGACAACGTCTCGCCGCTGCTGGTGCGCCGCCTGCGCGACCTGGGCATCGCCGCCGACGTGGCCGATCCGCAGGGCCGACGCGCGGTGGACATCGCCGCCGGTGCCGGGCGCTGGGCCATCGTATCGCTGCTGGATCCGTCCTATCCGCTGCCCTCGGCGGTCAGCGATGGGCTGGTGATCTCCGGTGACAGCGATGCGGCTCCTGCGTCGCTGCCGGACCGCCCGCCGCTGGAACTGCTGCGCGAAGCACTGAGCTTCGGCAACGTCGAGGGCATGGCGGCCCTGGCCCGCCTGTGCGCGCCCGAAGAACTCGGTGCGCTGCTGCACGATGCCGAACTGGCCCTGGACCCGCAGGCGCTGGACTGGCTGCTGGCGCATGGTGCGGCCCCGGAAGTGCTCGATGCCTGCGGAGATACCCCGATGTTCGCGCTGCTGGCGCGCGGCATCGATGCGGTGCCGGCCCTGCAGGTGCTGCTGCGCCGCGGCCTCTCCCCGGCCGGTCGCGGTGGCCTGGCGCGCCTGCTGAGCGCCTGCGCCCAGCATGACCACGCCTCGCGTGGCCTGGAGCAACTTGCACTCGAACTGCTGGAACGCGGCGCCGACCCGTTCGCGCCGTCGCCGGCGGGCGACCCGCCGCTCTCGCTGGCCGTCCGCCTGGGCTGGCTGCGCCTGCAGCAGGCCCTGCTGACGCTGGGCGTGGACCGCGAAGCGCGCGACAGCCATGGCATGACCGCCCTGCATCTGGCCACGGCGCTCGCGCGCGAAGGCTCGATCAAACTGCTGGTGCAGCAGGGCGCCTCACCCGAAGCCCGCGCCGCCGACGGCCAGACCCCGCTGGGCGTGGCACTGTCGATCGGCCGCCGCGACCTCGCCGACTGGCTGGACTGGCGGGTGTGGCCGTTGCCGCGCCGCGCGCTGCGCGACGGTGACCTGCCGGCCGCTGCGATGGCCGGCGATGCCGATGCCGTGCGTCGCCTGATCGACCTGGGGTTCGGGGTCGATGCCGTCGACGCCCAGGGCTGCACTGCGCTGCTGCGCGCCGCTGGTGGCGGTCACCTGGCCGTGGTGGATCTGCTGCTGACCCGCGGTGCCAACCCGCAGCATGCCGCCGCCAGTGGCGCCACGCCGCTTTCGGCGGCAGTGAGCATGCGCCAGGTGGATATCGTCTCGGCGCTGCTCGATGCCGGTGCCGAACTCGAATACCGCCTGCCGGGCGGCGTCACCGTGCTGATGCTGGCCGCCGCACTGGGCCTGCCGGACATCGTTTCGCGCCTGCTCACCGCCGGTGCCGACGTGCACGCCGGCGATGCCCAGCAACTGGGTCCGCTGCACTGCGCGGCGCTGTACGGCTTCAGTGCGCGGGACCGTGCGCGTCTGCTCGCCCTGCTCGACACCCTGCTGCTGGCCGGTGCCGAACCGGACCAGGCCGCCGCCGGCTCGGTCACGCCGCTGCTGCTGCTGCTCGGCGCACGCGCCGAG
Organism: Stenotrophomonas sp. RIT-551; assembly: GCF_026241915.1. Taxonomy (NCBI): domain Bacteria; kingdom Pseudomonadati; phylum Pseudomonadota; class Gammaproteobacteria; order Lysobacterales; family Lysobacteraceae; genus Stenotrophomonas; species Stenotrophomonas sp. RIT-551. The sequence goes on from NZ_JAPJIU010000001.1 coordinate 100,451, forward strand.
CCGGGCACCGCCTGCGACGAGCAGATCGTGCTCGCTGCGGTGGAGCGTCTGCTGGACGAAGAGGTCTCGCTGGACGTGCGTGATCCGCGTGGCTTCGGTCCGCTGCATCTGGCGGCGCTGCACGGCCTGCCGCTGCTGGTGCAGCGCCTGCTGCGTGCCGGTGCCGATCCGGATGTACGCGACGCGCTCAACCGCAGCCCGCGCGAGATCGCGGTGATGCGCGGCTTCATCGACGTCGCTGGCGAATTCGAACCGCTGGTGCCGGGCGTCTCCTCGATGGCCCGGTTCCTGCGCGATAACGGCTGACTCCGCGGCGGGTAGTGCCGGCCGCTGGCCGGCAGCGGATCAATGATGCACGCGACGGTGCATCCGCAGGTTCATCAATGCTGCGGACGGTCGTCCGCGCCCTTCCCATCACTCTCCGCATCCGCCTCGAACAGATGCATCAGGTCCGCACGCGCATCGCGCGAGGTCTGGATCACCGCCGCTTCGTCGTCGTAGACCAGGTACTGATCACGCAGGAGTTTTTCGTCGTGCTCGCGGAAGCGCTGCACATGGCTGCGTGCGGTCTCCACCGACATGCCCAGCGCGATCAGCATCCGTTCGCTCAGTTCCAGGCTGGTGCCGAACACCTCGCGGAACGGCTCGGCGGACATGTCCATCAGCCGCCACGCATGCTGGCGGTTGCGTGCGCGCACCAGCACCACCGCATCCGGATACATGCGCCGGATCAGCCGCGTGGCCCGCATGTTGGCGTCCGGATCATCCAGCGTGACCACGTACACGCGGATGTGTTCGCCACCTGCGGCGCGCAGCATCTCCGGTCGGGTCGGGTCGCCGTAATAGAGTTTGTTGCCGAACCGGCGCAGGTCCGAGACCGTGTCCGGGTTCGACTCCAGCGCCACGAAGGGAATCTTCTGCGCGGTCAGCAGGCGCGCCACCACCTGGCCGAAGCGGCCCATGCCGGCAATCATCACCTGCGGTTGTACATCGTTGATGTCGACCTTGTCAGCGGGCTGGACGGGGGCCTTGGGTCCCTCGTCGCGACCCAGCAGGCGGATCAGGACGATCATCAGCAGCGGTGTGATCGCCATCGACAGACCCACGATCGCCACCAGCCGATCATGGTTGGCGCTGCCCAGCAGATGCGCGCGCTGCGCCTCGTTGAACACCACGAAGGCGAACTCGCCGCCCAGCCACAGCACGCTGCCCAGCAGTACCGCATGGCGGGTACGCAGCTTGGCCAGCTTGCCGATCCCGAACAGGAGGCCGAACTTCACCACCAGCAGGATCGCCACGCCGGCGGCGATCATCATCGGCTCGGCGATGATGCGGTCCAGGTCGATGCCCATGCCCACCGCGATGAAGAACAGGCCGAGCAGCAGGCCCTTGAACGGCTCGATCTGCGATTCCAGTTCGTGCCGGAATTCCGAATCGGACAACAGCACGCCGGCCAGGAACGCCCCCAGGCTGGGGCTCAGGCCGGCCTCCTGCATGAACCACGCGGTGCCCAGCACCACCAGCAGCGCAGTGGCGGTGAATACTTCGGGGCTGCGTGTACGCGCGATGATGTTGAACAACCGGCGCAGCACCGGCCGGCCGCACAGGATCACCACGGCCAGCGCGCCGATCGCGATCGCCACGTCGTTCCACTGCAGGGTGTCGTTGCGCGCACCGCCGAGCAACGGAATCGCGGCCAGCAACGGGATCGCGATCAGATCCTGGAACAGCAGGATCGCAAACCCGAGCCGCCCGTAATCGCTGTTGATCGCCTTGTGCTCGGACAGCAGCTGCAGGCCGACCGCCGTGGAGGACAGCGCCAGCGCGATGCCGACGATCAACGCACTCTTCCACTGGAAATGATCGAGCATCAGCAGGCTGCCGAGCACGAGGGCGCTGAGCGCCACCTGCAGCGCGCCGGCCCCGAACACCGAGCGGCGCATCACCTTCAGGCGGGCGGGGGACAACTCCAGGCCGATCACGAACAGCAGCATCACCACACCGATCTCGGCGGCGCTGAGGATGCGGTCGGCGTCCTGCACGAAGCCCAGCCCATCGGGGCCGAGCACCACGCCGGCGGCGAGGTAGCCGAGCACCGCGCCCAGGCCGAGCTTCTTGAACACCGGCACCGCGATCACCGCGGCCAGCAGCAGCACCAGGGCCAGCTCGAGCGCGCCGCTATGCATGGGAGAACCTGCTCATGGGATCGTGTGCCGTGCGGGTGGAAAGCCTCCCCGGGGCAGCCGGGGCCCGTGGCCGGGGCCACGCGCCATTATGCGGCCGCGATGCCGGCCGAAGGCCACTGTTACCCGAACGGCGCGCTCCCCAAGGGTTGACCTGCGTCACACCCGGGTCCAGACTGCCCGCCGCTGCTGGCGTCCGCCGTCGGCAGTAAACCCATCCGGAGTTCCCAACCCATGTCCAGCGACAGTAGAAGTCGACCTTGCTCGACGCCAGCGATGGCGACCGCCTGACACGGGTCGGTTCGCCAGCGTTGGCGTCGCGCAATGCGATACCCACAGGCGAATACGATGAACCAGAAAGACCTGCTGCGCCCGGTGGCCGATGCCGCCTCCTTGAGCGCACCCCTCGATAATTTCAACACCGCCGATGCGGTGGAATTCCTCAACACGCTGAGCCTGTCGCGCGCCGCCGATACGCTGGCCGCGCTGCCGTTGCCGCGCGCGGTGAAGATGCTCGAGCAGCCCGAGCTCAACCGCGGTGGCGATCTGGTGGCGGCCATGCCGGTCGCCCGCGCCGCCGCCCTGCTCGGCCTGATGGCCGATGACCGCGCCACCGATATCGTCCACGAGCTGGACGAGGACGAGCGCGCGCGCCTGATCCCGCTGCTCAGCCCCGAGGCCCGCAAGGCGATCCAGCAGCTGCTCAGCTACCCGGCCCACACCGCCGGCGCCTTGATGACCACCGAGTTCGTCAGCGTGCCCTCGGACTGGACGGTCGGCCGCACCCTGCAGCACATCCGCGAGGTGGAGCGCACCCGCGAGACCGTCTACGCGATCTACGTGCTGGACCCGCATACCCGTGCGCTGGTGCAGGTCGTCACCATGCGCCGGTTGATCACCGGGCTGCCCGAGGAGCCCATCCTCGACGTCGCCCAGGTCAATCCGCCGGTGACGGTGGATGTGCAGCTGGACCAGGAAGAAGTCGCGCAGCTGATCCGCCGCCACGACCTGCTCGCGATCCCGGTGGTGGATGCGCAGCACCATGTGCTGGGCATCGTCACGGTGGACGACATCCTTGATGCACTGATCGAAGAATCCACCGAGGACGTGCACAAGTTCGGCGGCATGGAAGCGCTGGAAAAGCCGTACATGCAGATCGGCTTCTTCGAAATGCTGCGCAAGCGTGCCGGCTGGCTGAGCGTGCTGTTCCTGGGTGAGATGCTGACCGCCAGCGCGATGCAGCACTACGAAGACGAGCTGGCGCGCGCGGTGGTGCTGACGCTGTTCATCCCGCTGATCATGAGCTCGGGCGGCAACTCCGGCTCGCAGGCGACCTCGCTGCTGATCCGCAGCCTGGCCCTGCGCGAGCTGCGCCTGCGCGACTGGTGGAAGGTGGCGCTGCGCGAGGTGCCGACCGGCATCACCCTGGGCGCGATCCTGGGCGTGCTGGCGATCATCCGCATCGTCTCCTGGCAGCTGCTGGGCCTGCATGACTACGGCGATCACTGGCAGCTGCTGGCACTGACCATCGGCGCGGCCCTGGTCGGTATCGTCACCTTCGGCTCGCTGTCCGGCTCGATGCTGCCCTTCATCCTCAAGCGGCTGGGCTTCGACCCGGCCAGCGCCTCGGCCCCGTTCGTGGCCACGCTGGTGGACGTCACCGGCCTGGTCATCTACTTCAGCATCGCCGCGATGATCCTGCGCGGCACCCTGCTTTAACAGGGACGGGGGTGGTTAATAACCACCCCCGTCCCTGTTACTGTCTGGTCGCATGAGCACCTACCACCTGCAAGCCGTCTTCCGCCCGCAGTCGGTCGCCGTGATCGGCGGCAGCCCGCGTGAACGCTCCGCCGGCCGGGCGGTGATGCGCAACCTGCGCGGCACCGGCTTCCCGGGCAAGGTGGCCTGGATCAATCCGCGGTACAGCGAGATCGACGGCATCCGCACCGTGAAGCGGCTCAAGGACCTGGATTGGGTGCCCGAGCTGGTGGTGATCACCGCCCCGGCCAGCATCGTGCCGCAGGTGGTGGCCACCGCCGCCGAGCGCGGCGTCAGCGCGGCGATCATCCTCACTGCCAACCTGGGCGAGGGCCCGGGCTCGCTGGCGGCACAGGTGGAAGCGGCGGCACGGCCCAAGGGCCTGCGCATACTCGGTCCGCACTGCCTGGGCGTGATCGCCCCGCACGCGCGCTTGAACGCCAGCATCGCCGCGCATTTCCCGCAGGCCGGCGATCTGGCCCTGATCTCCGAATCCAGCGCGATCGCCGCGGCCCTGGTGGAGTGGGGCGTGGCACGCTCGGTCGGTTTCTCCGCCGTGGTCTCGCTGGGTGACACCCTGGATGTCGACTTCGGCGATCTGCTCGACTACTTCGCCACCGATTACCGCACCCGCGCGATCCTGCTCTACGTCGAGCACATCCGTGACGCGCGCAAGTTCATGTCGGCCGCGCGCGCCGCGGCGCGTGCCAAGCCGGTGGTGGTGGTCAAGTCCGGCCGTCATATCCGCATCAATCCCGATGCCGATACCCACGTACAGGCGCTGGCCAGTGCCGATGCGGTGTATGGGGCGGCGTTCAACCGCGCCGGCCTGCTGCGCGTCAGCGCGCTGGACGAACTGTTCACCGCGGCCGAAACGCTGGGCCGGCTCGGCACCTTCCCCGGGCGCCGGCTGGCGATCCTGAGCAACGGCGGCGGGGTAGGGCGGCTGGCGGTGGATCAGCTGCTGGCCCTGCGCGGCAGCCTGGCCGAGCTGTCGCCGGCCACCGTCGCCCAGCTCGATGCGGTGCTGCCGCAGGGCTGGTCGCGCAGCAATCCGGTCGACATCGTGGTCGATGCCGACGGCGACCGCTACGCTGCGGCGATCGAAGCGCTGATGTCCGATACCGAGAACGACGCGGTCCTGGTGGTCAACGTGCCGACCGCGTTCACCTCCTCGGCCGATGCCGCGCAGGCGCTGACCCGCACGCTGGGCCTGCGCCCGCGCCATCACCGCGACAAGCCGGTGTTCGCGGTGTGGCTGGGCAACGACGACCGCGCCACCGCCACGCTCAACGCCGCACGTGTGCCGACCTACCCGACCGAAGCCGAGGCCGTGCGCGGTTTCCAGCACCTGGTGCGCTACCGAGACGCGCAGGCCGCGTTGATGGAAACCCCGCCCAGCCTGCCCGAGGATTTCGTGGTCGATACCGCCGGCGCCCGCGCGCTGGTGGAGGCTGCGCTTGCCGCCGGCCAACAGTGGCTGGACCCGATCGCTACCCACCAGCTGCTGAGCGCCTATGGCATTCCGTCCGCACCGGTGATGCAGGCACGGGATGCGCACGAGGCGATGGACCTGGCCCAGCCGCTGCTGGAGCAGGGCGCCACGGTCGCGATCAAGGTGTTCTCGGCCGACATTCCGCACAAATCCGATGTGGACGGGGTGCGTTTGAACCTCAGCACCCTGCAGTCGGTGCATGCGGCAGCTACTTCGATCATCGCGCGCGCGCACGAGAAACGGCCCGATGCGCGCATCGATGGCGTGCTGGTGCAGCCGACCATCGTGCGGCCCAAGGCCCGCGAGCTGATCGCCGGCATCGCCGATGACCCGACCTTCGGCCCGGTGGTCGTGTTCGGCCGCGGCGGCACCGCGGTCGAAGTGATCGATGACAAGGCGATCGCCCTGCCGCCGCTGGACCTGCGCCTGTCGCATGAACTGATCGGCCGCACGCGGGTCTCACGCATCCTCAAGGCGTACCGCGATGTCCCGGCCGCCGACGAACGTGCAGTCGCGCTGATCCTGGTCAAGCTTGCCCAGCTTGCCGCCGACATCCCCGAGATCCGCACGCTCGACATCAATCCGCTGCTGGCTGACCGCGACGGTGTGATCGCACTCGATGCGCGCGTGGCCATCGAACCGTCGCGCAAGCTGCACAAAGGCCGCGGTCATCCGCGCTTCGCGGTGTTCCCCTACCCGAAGGAGTGGGAGCGCACCATCACCCTGTCCGACGGCGCGCCGGCGTTCGTACGCCCGGTCCGCCCCGAGGACGACGCGCTGTTCCGCGCGTTCTTCGCCCGCGTGACCGACGACGACCTGCGCCTGCGCTTCTTCCAGTCGGTGAAGCATTTCAGCCACGAGTTCATCGCACGCCTGACCCAGCTCGACTACGCGCGCTCCATCGCGCTGGTGGCGATCGACCCGCGCAGCGGCGACATGCTTGGCGCGGTGCGGCTGCACGCCGATGCGGACTACGACCGCGGCGAGTACGGCATCCTGATCCGCTCCGACCTCAAGGGCCATGGCATCGGCTGGCGGCTGATGGCGATCATGATCGAGTATGCCCAGTGGCTCGGCCTGAACATCATTGAAGGCCAGGTGCTGCGCGAAAACAGCACCATGCTGGCGATGTGCCAGAGTCTGGGCTTCAAGACGCGACTGGACCCGGACGATTCCACGGTGATGGTGGTGACCCTGCCTGTGCAGGACGTGCAGGTGCCGCAGGCGCCCGATCCTGCAACGCACTGAGCCGAACGCGGTACGACGTGTGCACGTTGGCGGAGCGACAATACGGCATGACCGATCGCCTCCCCCTGCTGCTGCTCCCCGGCCTGCTCAACGACGCTGAACTCTGGCGTGCGCAGATTGCCGACTTGTCCGATATCGCCGACTGCATCGTCGGCGACCAGACCCGTGGCGAGACGATGCAGGCGGTGGTCGATGACGTGCTGGCCCAGGCACCGGCGCGTTTCGCCTTGGCCGGTTTCTCGCTGGGTGGGTTCGTGGCGCAGGCGATCCTGCGCACCGCGCCGGAACGCGTTCTGCGGCTGGCCCTGATCGACACCTCGATCCATGCCGACTCGCCCGAGCGTGCCAGGCAACGCCAGACCCAGCAGGCCAGCGTACGCCTGCCCGGGAAATTCCACGGCTTCGGCGATACGTTGATGCGCAGCTACATCGACGCCTCGCGGCTGGAAGACGATGTGCTGGTGCAGCGCGTACGCGACATGACCGCGCGGCTGGGTGCGGAGGTGTTCCTGCGCCAGAGCGCCCTGGATCGGGTGGATGGCCACGACGTGCTGGCCGGGTACCGCGATCCCCTGTTGATCGTGTGTGGTGCGAACGACCGCATCACCCCGCTGGCGATCAGCGAGGAGATGCATGCGCTGGTGCCGCACTCGCGCCTGGTGGTGCTGCCCGACTGCGGGCATCTGGCCCCGATGGAGAAGCCGGACGAGGTCAGCGCCGCAATGCGGGATTGGTTGCGGTGATGCCGGCCAGCGGCCGGCGCTACCCGATGATGCCCACGTCGTTGATCAGGCGCTGGCTCTTCCGGTAGGTGCCGACGGTTGGTCGGCACGCACCACCCACGCCCGACCAACCCTCGGACCCTGCCGATCAATCCCAGGCTGGCGCGATCGCTTCCGGATTGGCCAGGCGATGCCCGCGATCCAGCGTGGCGATCTGCGCCATGTCCTCATCGCTCAAACGCAGGTCGGCCGCCAGTAGGTTGCCGGCCAGGTTGTCGCGCTTGGTCGAGGACGGAATCACCGCAAAGCCCTGCTGCAACGCCCACGCCAGCGCGACCTGGGCCGGGGTGGCCTGGTGACGCTCGGCGATGGCCTGGATGACCGGGTCCTTGAGTACTTCGCCGTAGGCCAGGCTCATGTACGCGGTGACATGGATGCCCTGGTCCTTCAGGAACGCGATCAACGCGCGGTTCTGCAGGTACGGGTGGACTTCGATCTGGTTGGTGGCGATCGCCCCGGCCCCCAGGATCTCGATGGCCTGGCGGGTCTGGGCGATGGTGAAGTTGGAGATGCCGATCTGCCGGGTCAGGCCCTGCGACTTCGCCTCGGCCAATGCACCCAGATACTCGGCCATCGGCACGGCATCCTTCGGCGAGGGCCAGTGGATCAGGGTCAGCTCGACATGGTCGGTGCGCAGCTTGCGCAGGCTCTCGCGCAGGCTGTCCAGCAGCGCGCCGTGGTGGAAGTTGGCGATCCAGATCTTGGTGGTGATGAACAGCTCATCGCGGGCCACGCCGGATTCGGCGATGGCCTGGCCGACCTCGGCCTCGTTCTCGTAGATCTGCGCGGTATCGATGGCGCGGTAGCCGACGTCCAGCGCGTTGCGCACCGAATCGATGACGGTCTGGCCTTTCAGTCGGAACGTGCCGAGGCCGAATGCGGGAATGCTCATGGAAACTCCTTCATGGGGTGAGGTGCAGGCTACGCCGCGCACCGTAAAGCGACGTAGAGCCGACCGTTGGTCGGCTGCGGTTGCGTGAAACTAATCGTTGGGCGACTGCTGTCGCGTAAGGCGAACCGTCGGTCCGATCGATCAATGCGCACTCACGGCGATGCCTTCGGCGCGGTCGGCCACCCCATCGCGGCGGTCCAGGCGGCCGCTCAACGCGGTCAGGCCGAAGGCGCCCATCACCACCAGCGCGCCCAGCCACGGGGTGTGCATCAGGCCGAAGTGATCGACCACCAGGCCACCCAGCGAAGCACCGAGCGCGATGCCGATGTTGAAGGCGGCGATGTTCAGGCCCGACGCCACGTCGGCGGCCTGCGGAGCGAAACGCTGTGCCTGCTTGACCACGTACACCTGCAGCCCCGGCACGTTGCCGAACGCCACCGCGCCCAGCGCCAGCACGGTCAGCAGCACCAGCCAGGTGTTGTAGGCGGTGAAGGTGAGCACGAACAGCACGGCCGCCAGCAGCGCGAAGATCAGCTTCAGTGCCGGGATCGGACCGCGGCGGTCGGCCAGGCGGCCGCCCCACAGGTTGCCGATCGCCACCGACACGCCATAGACCAGCAGCACGCCGCTGACCGCATTGGCCGAGAAACCGGTGACGTCCTGCAGGATCGACGCCAGGTAGGTGAACGACAGGAAGGTGCCGCCGTAGCCGAGCGCGGTGATCGCATACACCAGCAGCAGGCGCGGCTGCGCCAGCACCGACAGCTGCTGGCCGAAGGTCGCCGGCGCGCTGCGCTGCAGGTTGCGCGGCACGAACAGCAGGCTGCCGATCAGCGCGATCACGCCCAGCGCGGCCACCGCCAGGAAGGTCGCACGCCAGCCCAGGTGCTGGCCGATGAAGGTGCCCAGCGGCACGCCGGTGACCAGGGCCACGGTGAGGCCGGTGAACATGATCGCGATCGCGCTGGCCGCTTTCTCCTTGGGCACGACCGAGGTGGCGATGATCGAGCCGATCGAGAAGAACACGCCGTGCGCCAGGCCGGTGAGCACGCGCGCGACGATCAGCGAGCCATAGCCCGGCGCCATCCAGGCGATCACGTTGCCGAGCGTGAACAGCAGCATCAGCGCGACCAGCAGGGTCTTGCGCGGCACCCGGCCGGTCAGCGCGGTGAGCACCGGGGCACCGACCGCCACGCCCAGTGCGTACAGCGACACCAGCAGGCCGGCCGAGGGCAGGGTGACGCCGAGGTCGGCGGCGATCGTCGGAATCAGGCCGACGATGACGAATTCAGTCGTGCCGATGGCGTACGCACCCAGCGTCAGCGCCAACAAGGCCAAAGGGATACCACGGGACATGGACAGATACCGGTGGGGAGTGAGGCTGCGCAGTCTGCGCGCCGCACTCTTGCGGAAAAAGCGGCCTTCACGCCAATCAATGTTGCTTCATGGTCAATAATGGGCGGTCTCCCGCCGTGTCACCGCCATGAAAACCACCCTTGATGAAATGCAGGCCTTCATCGCCGTGATCGACAGCGGGTCGATCACCGCTGCCGCCGAACAGCTGGGCCAGACCACCTCCGGTGTGAGCCGGGCGCTTGGCCGGCTGGAGGAGAAACTCGGTACCACGTTGTTGACCCGCACCACCCGTCGTCTGCAGCTGACCGAGGAGGGCGACGCGTTCCTGGCCCAGGCACGCGTGATCGTGGCCTCGGTGCAGGCAGCCGAAGAGCAGATCGCCGCGCGCCGTGAGCGACCGGCCGGGCGCCTGCGCGTGGATGCGGCGATGCCGTTCGTCCTGCACGTGATCGCCCCGCTGGTGGCCAGCTACCGCGCGCGCTATCCCGAGGTGGCGCTGGAGCTCAACAGCAGCGAGCGCTACATCGATCTGCTGGAGCGGCGCACCGATGTGGCGATCCGGATCGGGCCGCTGGCCGATTCCACCCTGCACGCGCGGCCGCTGGCCCACAGCCGGCTGCGCGTGATGGCCAGCCCGGCATATCTGGCGCAGCACGGTACCCCGCGCGACGTGGATGCGCTGGCGGGGCACACCCTGCTCGGCTTCAACGAGCCTGACTCGCTCAATCACTGGCCGCTGCCCGGGGCGACCGACGCGCTGCTGCACGTGCGCCCGGCGGTGGCGGTCTCCAGCGGCGAAACGCTGCGCCGGCTGGCGCTGGAAGGGGTCGGGATCGTCAGCCTGTCTGATTTCATGACCCACCGCGACCGCGAGGCCGGCGCCCTGGTGCAGGTGCTGCCGGATATCACCGTGGAGGTGCGGCAGCCGATCCACGCCGTGTACTACCGCAACACGGCGGTCTCGGCACGGATCAGCTCCTTCCTCGATCACCTGGCGCAGGCCATGCTCGGCACGCCCTACGTCCGTTAGTGCCGGCCGCTGGCCGGCTCCCTCGCGATGCCCACTGCGTGCGGTTGCCGGCCAGCGGCCGGCACGACGGCTGCATCATGCCGCGCGCGCCAAGCCGCCCATCGCACCGCGCCCGGCATCCAGCACGAACACATCCACCGCCGCGTTCAGGGCCAGCGCCTGGTCTTCCATGCTGCGCGCCGCCGCTGAAGCTTCTTCCACCAGCGCTGCGTTCTGCTGCGTGGTTTCGTCCATCTGCACCACGGTCTGGTTGACCTGCTCGATCCCGGCGGACTGCTCCTGCGAGGCGGCTGCGATGTCGGCCATGATGTCGGTGACGCGCTGCACACTGCCGACGATCTCGCCCATGGTCTGTCCGGCCTGCTGCACCAGCGCGGCGCCACTGTCGACATCGGTGACGGATTGATCGATCAGCCCCTTGATCTCCTTGGCCGCGCTGGCCGAGCGCTGCGCCAGCGTGCGCACTTCGCTGGCGACCACCGCAAAGCCGCGGCCCTGCTCGCCGGCGCGCGCCGCTTCCACCGCAGCGTTGAGCGCAAGGATGTTCGTCTGGAACGCGATGCCGTCGATGACGCTGATGATCTCGGCGATCTGCCGCGACGAGGCCTGGATCGCCCCCATCGTGGTGACCACCTGGCCGACCACCTCGCCGCCTTGCGAAGCGACCGAGGCGGCGTTGATCGAGAGCTGGTTGGCCTGGCGCGCATGCTCGGCGTTCTGGCGCACGGTGGAGGTGAGTTCCTCCATCGAGGCGGCGGTTTCTTCCAGGTTGGCGGCCTGCTGTTCGGTGCGGCGCGACAGGTCGCTGTTGCCCGCGGCGATCTCGCCGGCGGCGGTCTGGATCGACTGCGCGGCGTGCTTGATGTCGCCAACGATGGTGGTCAGCTGACCGGTGGTACGCGCCATGTCATCGCGCATGCGCGCGAACACCCCGTGGAAGTCGCCGTGCATGCGCGCGCTCAGATCACCTCCGGCGATCGCCTGCAGCACGCGCGACACTTCGCCCAGATCCTGCTCGGTGGTCTGCATCAGGCGGTTGAGGCCGCCGACCATCTCGCCGAAGTCGTGCTGGTAGCGTGCCTCATCGCCGCGCTGGCTGAAATCGCCCACGGCCGCTGCTGCCGCCAATCGTTTGATCTCGGCATTGATCGCACCGAGGTTGGCCTTGGCGGTATCCAGCGCCTGGGTGATCACCGCCTTCTCGCCGGGCAGGCGTTCCATGTCCACCGACAGATCGCCGACGGCATAGTGGCTCATGATCTCGATCGCCCGCAGCTTCACCTGGATGTGGTTGGCGACCAGGGTGTTGGTGTCGCGGACCATCTGCCCGTAGCCGCCCGGGAATGCCGTGGCGTCCATGCGGTAGCTGATCTCACCGGCGTCGTGGCGCTGGGCCATCGTCGCCTGCGCGGCCAGCACGCCCTTCAGGGTCTGGGTAACCTCGCGCATCGCGGTGCCAAGGCGACCGATCTCATCGCCGCTGCGCACCACCACCACATGCTCCAGATCGCCGCGCGCCACCGCGCGGGCCGCGGCTTCGACCGCGACCACCGGGGCGATCACCGCGCGCCGCAGCCACAGGGTGAGCACGGCCAGCAGCACCAGCGCCGCCAGCGCCGTGACCATGGCCGAGGCGACCAGCGCGGCGCGTGCGCGCTCGGAGGTTGCACTGGTCTCGTACTCGGCCCGTTCGCTGGCGCGCGCCGCCAGGGCATCCAGCGTGGCGCCCACGGCGCGGTCGGCGCCGCGCACCAGCGCGTCGCCGGCCTGGGTGTCATAGCCACTGGCCGCGAACGCCTCCAGCGCGCCGCGGTAGCGGGCCTCCAATGCGCGGTGCTCGGCCAGGAACCGGTTGGCCAGCGTGCGTGTCTGTTCATCGCGGCTGGTCGCCAGCGTGCCGGCCAGGGCTTCAATGCGGCGTCCTTCCGCATCGAACGCCGCCAGGTGGCGCTCGCGCAGCGCTTCATCGGCGCCGCGGATCAACACGTTCTTCCACTCCTGCACCTGCAGCCGGAACTCGCGCTGCAGCAGCTCGGCCTGCGCTTTGCGGGCGACCTCGACCGGCACCTCGGCCGACAGGTTCCGCCAGGCCGACCCCAGCCCGGCCAGGGCCGCCAGCACGATGATGACCAGGCCGAGCGACAGCGCGCCCAGCAGTTTGAATTGAAGACTCAGGGCGCGTGGACGCGCCGGTGCGGAGGACGTCATGAGAGATCAAAAGTAAGGAAGGGCGATGCGGTATCGGTCTGCCGGAGAAGGCCTGAAGTGCGACGCCAATCACGGTTACCGTTCCATTAAACGTTGTGACGATGGTGTGTAGATGAAATTTGCTCACATATGGAACAAAGCAGGACTGGACACGCTGGCTATATGTAACTAATGTTGTTACATGAAATCCAGTAACCAGTTTTCCGACGCGCTGCATGTGATGGCCCATCTGGTCGGCCAGGACGGCCCACGCACCTCCGAGCAGCTCGCGACCTGCCTGCCCACCCACCCCGTGGTCATCCGTCGCCTGCTGTCCGCCCTGCACAAGGGCGGTCTGGTGACCACGGTGCGGGGCCACGGCGGCGGCAGCCAACTGGCGCGGGCACCGGCGCAGATCACCCTGCACGACGTGTATGTCGCCATCGGTGCACCCACCCTGGTGCACACCGGTGCGCGCGAGACCGGGCGCGGCTGCCCGGTGCAGCGCGTGGTCAACGAGGCGCTGGACGCCAGTTACCGCCAGGCCCAGGCGCTGCTCGAGGCCCGCCTGCGTGACACCACCCTGGCCACGCTGGGCGAAGAATTCGCCCGCCACCTGGCCCACCACGCTGCAGGAGTTCCCCATGACGTTTGATGCGATTGTCGTCGGCGGCAGTTTCGCCGGCCTGTCCGCGGCCCTGATCCTGGCGCGTGCGCGCCGCGAGATCCTGGTGATCGACAGCGGCCTGCCGCGCAACCGCTTCGCCGCCCATTCCCAGGGCGTGCTGGGCCAGGATGGCATCGCCGGCGCCGAGCTGCTGCGCAACGCCAAGGCGCAGCTGTTGGACTACCCGACGGTGCGCTGGGTCAACGATACGGTCAGCACGGCCCAGCCGACCGTGGATGGCTTCGTGGTCGGCACCGCCAACGGTGACACCTGGGCCACGCGCAAGCTGCTGCTGGCCACCGGCATCGCCGATGAACTGCCCGAACTGCCCGGCCTGGCCGAGCGCTGGGGCCACAGCGTGGTGCACTGCCCGTACTGCCATGGCTATGAAATCGGCGGCGGCGCGATCGGCCTGCTGGGCGGGCATGAGAAATCCGCCACGATGGCCGCGTTGCTCGCGGACTGGGGCAACGTCACCCTGTTCGCGCACGGCATGACACTGGCACCGGAGGAACTCGCCGCCCTGCAGCACCGCGGGGTCGGCATCGAGCACGAGGCGGTGATCGGTCTCGAAGGCGAGGCACCGGCGCTGAGCGCTGCCGTGCTCGCCGATGGCCGCCGGGTCGAACTGCGCGCGCTGTTCGTCACCGCGCGCCAGCATATGGCGACCCCCCTGGTGGAACAGCTGGGCTGCGTGCTGGAGGACAGCCCGGTCGGTGTGCTGGTCCAGGTCGACCCGGGCAAGCAGACCAGCGTGCCGGGCATCTATGCCGCGGGCGATGCCACGCTGGTCGGCAACATCAGCCTGGCCAGTGCCGAAGGCGTGCGCGCCGGCGTCAGCCTGCACCACGCGCTGGTCGCCGAGGACAGCCGGGCCAGCCGATAAGGCGAGGGCGCTCGGCCGGGCCGGAAACCGAGCGCCGCCCCATACGGAAACAGCCGCCCCGGGGCGGCTGTCCGTCATCCATGGCGGTGGGCTCAGGCCTGTTCGGCGCTCGCCGCATCCAGCTGCTGCACTTCCTGCGCCGACAGCGCGACCTTCGCGGCGGCCAGCACATCGTTCAACTGCTCGACACTGGTGGCGCTGACGATCGGCGCGGTGATGCCCGGGCGGGCGATCAACCAGGCGATCGCGATCTGCGACGGGCTCACGCCATGCGTGCTGGCGACGTCGTCCAGTGCGCCGAGGATGCGCAGGCCACGCGGATTGACGTACTTGTCCACCACGCTCTGGCCGCGCGCGCTGCTCTTGCCCGCATCGGCGGCACTGCGGTACTTGCCGCTGAGGAAGCCGCTGGCCAGTGAGTAGTAGCTGATCACGCCGAGCTGCGCGTCGCGCACTACCGCTTCCAGCCCGGCTTCATAACCGGCGCGGTCGTACAGGTTGTACTCCGGCTGCAGCGTCTCGTAGCGGGGCAGCTTGTAATCGGCCGAGACCTTCAAGGCATCGCGCAGGCGCTCGGCGCTGTAGTTGGACGCACCGATCGCGCGCACCTTGCCCTGTTCGATCAGGCGACCGAAAGCAGCCAGCGTGGATTCGAGCGGGGTGGATTCATCATCTTCGTGGGCCTGGTACAGATCGATCACGTCGGTCTGCAGGCGGCGCAGCGAATCCTCCACGGCGGCGGTGATGTTGTCGGCCGACAGGCCCGGGTGTTCGGACCACTTGGCCACCTTGGTCGCCAGCACCACCTTGTCGCGCTTGCCGCTGTGCTTGAACCAGCGGCCCAGGATGGTTTCCGACTCGCCGCCCTGGTTACCGGGCACCCACGCCGAATAGACATCGGCGGTATCGACCAGGTTGAAGCCGGCCTCGACGAAGGCATCGAGCAGGGCGAAGGAGGTCTTCTCGTCCGCACTCCAGCCGAAGACATTGCCACCGAAGGCGATGGGAGCGACATGGAGGCCGGAACGACCGAGTTCGCGCGTAGCAGTCATGGGTGATGTTCTCCCTGGGAATCGTTGCCACAGGATACGGCCGGGGGGGTGACAGCGTTGCGGCAGCAGGCACAAAACAGTGTTCTGGATTGCTGCGTCGCACTAACGCTTTGTGAACACCTGTGCACGCTTGGCTGCTAGTCTCGCCGCATCCCGTTACCGGAAGCCCCGCCGATGAAAGCCCGTTCGTTGACCTGTGCCTGCCTGTTCACTGTCTCCACCCTGATGCTTGCCGCGCCCGCGATGGCCATCAAGCCCGCCGGCCCGAACGCGCAGGTCGCGATCACCCCGGCCGTGCAGAAGGCCGTGCAGGACAGCCGCCGCGATCCGGCCAACGTCAAGCGCGATGCCTACCGCCATCCAGCGCAGACCCTGTCGTTCTTCGGTGTCGCGCCGGGCCAGACCGTCATCGAGATCACCCCGGGCAACGGCTGGTATTCGGAAATCCTCGCGCCGCTGCTGCACGACAAGGGCCAGTACGTAGCCGCCGTGGTCGACCCGGCGGCCGTGCCGGAGGGGCGTGGCCGTGATTACCAGCAGCGCAGCCGCGAGGGCCTGGAAAAGAAGTTTGCCGCTGACGCCAGCGTGTTCGGCAAGAGCCGTGTGGTGGCTTATGACCCGAAGGCCCCGGTGTTCGGTCCAGCCAACTCGGCCGATGTCGTGCTCACCTTCCGCAACGTGCACAACTGGCGCAGCAGCGGCCAGGCTGAAGGCATGTTCAAGGGCTTCTTCTCGGTGCTCAAGCCGGGCGGCGTGCTCGGCGTGGTGGAGCACCGCGCCAAGGCCGATGTGCCGGCCGACGACAAGACCGGTTATGTCGGCCAGCAGCAGGTGATCGCGATGGCCAAGGCCGCCGGTTTCGAACTGGCCGGCAGCAGCGAGATCAACACCAACCCGCGCGACACCAAGGATTATCCGAATGGCGTGTGGACGCTGCCGCCGACCAACCAGCATGACGCGGCAGATGAAGCCAAGTACCAGGCGATCGGCGAAAGCGACCGCATGACGCTGCGCTTCGTGAAGCCGGGCAAGTAATACACCGCGCGCGGGCTATTGCCCGCGCGTTCCAGCTTCTGCTCAAAATGAAGATCATCGGATAACGTTCGCCGCGGATCGCGGCGTCGGCGTGGGGATGGGACAATGGACCACCCCACCGCCGCTGTCGCCCCGATGCTGATCGCCTTCAACAAACCGTTCAATGTGCTGTGCCAGTTCACCGACCGCAGCCAGCCGCCGCGCGCGACGCTGGCCGGTTTCGGTCTGCCACCGGCGGTGTATGCCGCCGGGCGGTTGGATTACGACAGCGAAGGCCTGCTGCTGCTCACCGACGATGGCGGCCTGGCCCACCAGTTGACCGATCCGCGGCACAAGGCCGACAAGACCTACTGGGTGCAGGTGGAAGGCACGGTGACCGATGAGCAGGTCCAGGCGTTGCGCCGAGGCGTGCTGCTCAACGATGGCCCCACATTGCCGGCCGGTGTCGAGCGCTTGGAGCCCGCACCCGAATTGTGGCCACGCACGCCGCCGGTCCGCTTCCGCAAGACGGTGCCCGATGCTTGGCTGGCCATCACGCTGCGCGAGGGGCGCAACCGGCAGGTGCGGCGGATGACCGCAGCGGTCGGCCTGCCGACGCTGCGCCTGGTCCGGGTTTCCATGGGCGCGCATGCGATCGGCGATCTGCAACCTGGGCAATGGCGGGAGATCGGACAATAAAAAACCGCCGGCTGAGGCCGGCGGTTTCCATGCGGATCCGGTGAAGCGTCAGCCGATCAGGCGTCGCTGCCGATATCGCTGGTTTCATCCACGACGGTGTCGTTGCGGCGGTTGCGGGCGCTGATGCGCTGCGCCTGGCCGTTCACCACGCCGCCGTTGGCGAGCTTCTTCTTCTGCTGCTTGCGGTACAGCGCGTAGCCAAGCAGGCCCACGCCGACAGCGGCGGCGGCGATGGTCACGGCCGGATTGCGGCGCACCACCTTGGCGGCGACCTTGCTGCCGGTCTTGACTGCGCCCAGCGCCGCGCCGGTCTTGATCCAGTCGGTGGCCTGCGGGCCGAAGTGGCGCAGGTTGCTGCCGGCATGCTTGAGGCCGTCACCAGCGGTGCTGGCGATGTCCAGGGCGCGCTCGAGGGCGCGGTCGGTAATCACGGTCAATCTGCTCATGGGGGGTCCTTTGCCTCGGTTCTGATCCAGTGTCGCGCGATGGCCGTGTACGCGGTGTTATCCACCGGCGACGGCCAGGTCATGACTGTAGCGGCTCGGTGCAGCGTGGTCAGCGGGGCGTGTGGTGCCGGTCAGGTAGCAGCCATGAATGGGGGCAACGCGGTGGCGGCGGAAGCGCGCTCACGTCCCGCGGGGCTTGGCCCGGTGAGTGGCCGTGGCCGTCCACGGATCATCCGGCCACGGATGCTTGGGATAGCGGCCCTTCATTTCCTTCTTCACTTCGGCATAGGTGTTCGCCCAGAAATTGCGCAGGTCCTGGGTGACCTGCAGCGGCCGGCCGCCTGGAGAAAGCAGATGCAGCGTCAGCGGGATGCGGCCATCGGCGATGCGCGGGGTGTCGCTCAGGCCGAACAGTTCCTGCAGCTTGACCGCCAGCACCGGTGCCTGCGGGGTGACGCCATCGGCATCGAGCGCGTAGTGGATCGGACGTTCCATGCCAGAGGGCACGGTGATGCGGACCGGGGCATGGCGATCGATCAGCTGGCGTTGCGCCCACGGCAGCGGTGATTTCAGCGCTTCACCCAAGGTGGATTCGTCGAGCGCGTCCAGGCGGGTCCTGCCGTTGAACGCGGGGGTCAGCCAGGTCGGCAGCGTCGCCAACAGCGCTGCGTCGGAGACATCCGGCAGTTCCAGCTCCGGCATCCATGCCCGCACCGCCAGTACACGTGCCTGCCACTGGCGCAGCCCCTCGGTCCACGGCAACGCATCCAGCCCAAGTTCGGCAACTGCTTCAGTCAGTGCCTGCGCGGCGTGTGCAGGATCCACGCGGCCGGCCGAGCGGCTGTCCAGCACGATGCGGTCGAAGCGGGTTTCCCGTCGCGCGACCAAGGCACGCTTTTCACCATCCCAGCGCACCACGTCTTCCTGTTTGAAGCGATCGGGAAAATCACGGCGCAGGCGGTTCTCGTCCACCGGCGCGGCGCGCAGCAGCAACGCGTCGCGTGCCTCGTAGCGCAGCTCCACCGCGACCAGCCACGGTTCGCCACGCAGATCGCTGGGATCGAACAGGCGCGCGCTGCGGCCATTGGCCAGCAGATAGCGCAGCGGATCGGTCGGATGGCGGGCAGCGATCCGGTCCGGAAATGCATGGGCGAGCAGGTCACCGAGTTGATGCGCTTCGACTGAGGAAGGAGGCGCGGCATCACAGCGCAGGCGTCGCCGCCATTGCTTGCTGGCCGCATCGATGGTGGCCAGGCCACCGCGGTTGGCATCGTGCGGCACGCGCCCCTGGCGGAACGCCGCCAGCGCACGCCACCGCGCGGCGAGCGCATCACCCCCTTGCCGCAGCGGATCGCGCGCTTCCACCAGCGCGGCCAGATCGCAGGCCAGGGCCTGTTCGGCACCTGTGCCGGCCGCCATCAGCATCGCGGCCAGCCGTGGATGCGTACCGAGGGTCAGCATGCGCCGGCCCAGCGGGGTCAGCGTGCCGCTGTCGCTGAGCGCACCCAGGCGCTGCAGCAGTTCACGGGCGGCGGCCAGTGCACCGGCCGGCGGTGTATCCACGAAGCGCAGGTCGTCGCTGCCCCACGCGGCCAGCTCCAGCGCCAGCGAGGCCAGTTCCACCTGCGCGATCTCGGGCCGGCGCTGTGCCTCCAACCGCTGCGACTGCGGCCACAACCGCCACGCCCAGCCCTCGGCCACACGGCCTGCGCGGCCGGCACGCTGGTCCGCCGAGGCCTGCGCGATGTTCACCACGTCCAGGCGCGCAAAGCCGCTGTTGGGGTCGTAGCGCGGCTCACGTGCGAGACCGGCATCGATCACCACGCGCACGCCGGGCAGGGTCACCGAGGATTCGGCCACGTTGGTCGCCAGTACCACCCGGCGGCGACCGCCCGGGTCAGGCTGCAGGACCTGCGATTGCTGGTCCACCGGCAGCTCGCCGTGCAGCGGCAACACCTGCACGGCGGAGTCGAGCACGGCCTGCAGCGCGGTCTGCACGCGCGTGATCTCGCGCTGGCCAGGCAGGAACACCAGCACGTCGCCGGGATGCTCGGCCAGGGCCTGCTCCACCGCGCGCCGTGCCTGCGGCTCCAGCGCCTCGTCGCGACGTGCGGGAAAATGCGCGACCGTCACGGGGAAGCTGCGGCCTTCGCTGCTCAGGCGCGGCGCATCCAGGAACTGCGCCAGCCGCTCGCCATCCAGCGTGGCCGACATCACCACGATGCGCAGGTCCTCGCGCAGCTGCGACTGCACATCCAGCGCCAGTGCCAGGCCGAGATCGGCGGCCAGATGCCGCTCGTGGAATTCATCGAACAGCAGCGCCCCAACGCCCTCCAGCAGCGGGTCGTCCTGCAGCATCCGGGTCAGGATGCCTTCGGTCACTACCTCGATCCGGGTCCGCGCGGAGATCCTGTTCTCGAAACGGATGCGATAGCCGACGGTTTCCCCGACGTCTTCGCCGCGTTGCCGCGCCATGAACTGCGCGGCGCTGCGCGCGGCCACGCGACGTGGTTCCAGCATGATGATCTTCCGGCCTTCCAGCCACGGTGCATCCAGCAGCGCCAGCGGCACCTGGGTGGTCTTGCCGGCGCCGGGCGGTGCTTCCAGCACCAGCCGGGTGCCGTGCTCCAGCGTGGTCAGGATCTGCGGCAGCAGTGTGGAAATCGGGAACATCGGGGTGGTCATGCGGCAAGGATACGGGGCCCAGGCGGGGGCGGCGAGACGCGCGCGCCGGGGCATCGCGGGGAGCACGGTAGAATGCCCGGGTTCACCCGTCCTGTAGCCCCACATGCAACTGATCGATATCGGCGCCAACCTCACCCATGACTCTTTCGATCGCGACCGCGACGCCGTGCTGGCGCGTGCGCGCGAGGCCGGGGTGGTGCAGATGGTGATCACCGGCGCCAGCCGCGAGCATTCGCCGATGGCGCTGGCGCTGGCCCGCCAGCACCCGGGGTTCCTGTATGCGACCGCTGGCGTGCATCCGCACCATGCGGTGGAATACACCGACGAGTGCGACGCGGAAATGCGCGCGCTGCACGCGCATGCCGAGGTGGTGGCGGTAGGTGAGTGCGGGCTGGATTACTTCCGCGATTTCTCGCCGCGCCCGGCGCAGCACCGCGCCTTCGAGCGCCAGCTGCAGCTCGCCGCCGAAAACGGCAAGCCGCTGTTCCTGCACCAGCGCGACGCGCATGCCGATTTCATGGCGCAGATGAAGAATTTCGAGGGCAAGCTCGGCCCGGCAGTGGTGCACTGCTTCACCGGCGAGCGCCAGGAACTGTTCGATTACCTGGACCAGGACTGGTACATCGGCATCACCGGCTGGTTGTGCGATGAACGCCGTGGCGCCCACCTGCGCGAGCTGGTCAAGCACATCCCGGCCGACCGCCTGATGATCGAGACCGACGCGCCCTACCTGCTGCCGCGCACGCTCAAGCCCCTGCCGAAAGACCGTCGCAACGAGCCGATGTACCTGTCGCACATCGTCGAGGAGCTGGCGCGCGACCGCGGGGAGGACGTGGAGATCACGGCCGCCCACGCGACGGCGGCTACGCGCACGTTCTTCCGGCTCCCTGACGCGGCTTGAGAAGGTAGGTACCGACCGTTGGTCGGTACGCGTGTCGGACCCCGCATGGGTACGCCGCACCCACGACCGACGGTCGTGGGCTAGCGCAGGGCAGGGCGTCCGTCGCCGTGCGCCCACGCATCGTCCAGTCCTTCGCGGTACGTGGTGAAGCGTGGCTGCCACTGCAATGCCGCGCGCGTGGCGCGGCCGTCGATGCGCTTGTTGCTGGCGTAGAAGCGGCGCAGTGAGGCGGCCACCTCGGGTGCGTCCCACGCCTGCACGACGGGCAGCGGCAGTCCACTCAGCGCCGCGGCGTAGGCCACCACGTCCTGTGGCGGCGCCGGTTCGTCATCGCTCAGCAGATGCAGCGCATCGCGTACAGGCCGCTGCATCGCAGCCTGCACGCCGCTGGCCAGGTCCGCCACGTGCAGCCGGTTGAACACCAGCCCCGGCCGCACCACCTGCCTCGCCTTGCCCTGCGCCAACTGCGCCAGCGCATTGCGCCTGCGCCCATATAGGCCCGGCAGGCGGAACACCGCCGAGGCAATGCCACGCGCCTGCGCGAATGCCTGCCACTGCTGTTCCGCGCGCAAGCGCTTCAGAGCGGTCTCATCGGTCGCATCGGCGGCAGACATTTCGTTGACCCAATCGCCATCGCGGTCGGCGTAGACCGCGGTGGAGGAGAGATAGCCGACCCAACGCAGCGCAGGGCTGTCGCCCAGCGCATCGATGAGCAGGCGCAAGGCCGGGTCGCCGTCTGCATCCGGTGGCACGGAGCAGACTATGGCCTCGGCCGTGCGGATCGCCTCGCGCAGGCCCGCGCTGATCGGTTCGCCTGCAACCAGACGGTGGCGGAGCAGCCCATCCGCCGACGCACTGGCGGGATCGCGTACGGTGCCGCTGCAGGCCACCCCGTTCGAGTGCAGCAGCGCGGCCAGATGCCGCCCGCTATAGCCCAGGCCCAGCACCAGCACGTGGGACGGCAGCGCGGCAGGCATGGCGCTCAGGCGCTGCGCTGCAGCTGGTAGGCCTGCAGGTGCGCATAGGCCACGGCCAGCAGCGGTGCGGCCTGGCCGGCCGCCCGTGCCCGTACCAGCATGTCGCCGACGATATGCTTGGCCTCGACCTGTTGGCCGGCCTCCAGATCGCGCAGCATCGACGCCTTCAACGCCGAGCCGGACTGGGTGGTCGCGGCCAGTGCGATCTCCCGCGCCTTGGCCGGGATCGGCTCGCCGGCCGCTTCGGCCACCGCCACGCACTCCTCGTACAGGCCCCGCACGATCGCCGCACCGTCATCGGTGGCCACGATCGTGCCGACATCGGCGCGCATCAGGCAGGTCGCCGCCGCCAGCGTGGTCAGGAAGGTGTACTTGATCCACTGCTCCTGCCCGATCGCATCGGTGGCGACGTGGTCCACGCCCGCCTGCACGCAGGCCGCCGCCAGCGCCAGCACGCGCGCGCTGCTGCCGGTGCCGTCGCGCTCGCCGAAGGTCAGCTTGGCCGCCGGCGCCAGATGCACCACCGCGCCGTCGGCGGCCTTGGTCGCGCTGATGAAGCACAGCCCGCCCAGCACGGCATCGCCGCCGAAGCGTGCGTCGAGATCGGCGTAATGCCGCAGCCCGTTGAGGATCGGCAGCACCGTGGTACGCGGGCCCATCGCCGGGGCGATCGCCTCGATCGAGCTGGCCAGGTCGTAGGCCTTGCAGCTCAGGATCACCAGGTCGAAGGGCTCAGCGCTCGCCAGCGCAGGCAGCGCCTCGGCGGTGACGTGCTTGACCGGGAAGGTCGCATCGCCCAGCGGGCTGCGGATCACCAGCCCTTCGCCCGCCAGCTGGGCCGCACGCGCCGGGCGCACCAGGAAGGTCACGTCCACGCCGGCCTGGGCCAGGCGACCACCGAAGTACCCGCCGGTCCCGCCGGCGCCGAGGATCAGGATGCGCATCAGCTGCGCATCCCCACGCCACGCTTCAGCAGCCACAGCGCCAGCGCGGTCAGGGCGACCACGAAGCCGATCATCAGCGCGTAGGCCACCCACAGCGGCACGTCGCTGGTGCCCAGCAGGCCGTAGCGGAACGCGTTGACCATGTAGAAGATCGGATTGGCATGCGTGGCCGCTTCGGCCCAGGTCGGCAGCAGCTTCACCGAATAGAACACGCCGCCCAGGTAGGTCAGCGGGGTCAGGATGAAGGTCGGCACGATCGCCACGTCATCGAACTTCTTGGCGTACACCGCGTTGATGAAGCCGGCCAGCGAGAAGATCGTCGCGCCCAGCAGCACCGTGGTCAGCGTCACCAGCGGATGCGGGATGCGCACCGGGGTAAAGAACATCGCGATGATCAGCACGATCACGCCGACCATCAGGCCGCGCAGCACCGCACCGGACACATAGCCCCACAGGATCACCCAGTTGGGCATCGGGCTGACCAGCAGCTCTTCCACGTGGCGGCCGAACTTGGCGCCGAAGAACGACGAGCTGATGTTGCCGTAGCTGTTCTGGATCACGCTCATCATCACCAGGCCCGGCACGATGAACTGCATGTAGCTGTAGCCGCCCATCTCGCCCACGCGCGAGCCGATCAGGCCGCCGAAGATCAGGAAATACAGGGTCATGGTGATCGCCGGCGGCACCAGGGTCTGGCCCCAGATGCGCAGGATGCGCGCCACTTCGCGGCGCACGATGGTCATCAGTGCGATGCGGTTGCGCTGGCCGTCGGTCAGGACCGGGGTCGGGGTGCTGCTCATGCCACGTTCTCCTGGTTGCCGGTGAGGCGCACGAACAGCTCCTCCAGGCGGTTGCTCTTGGTGCGCATCGAACGCACGCGGATACCGGCGGCGTTCAAGGCGTCAAACACACGGTTGAGGTCCATGGCGCGCGGCATGTCCACGTCCAGCGTGTGGCTGTCGGTGGCGATCAGGATCGCGCCTTCGATCTCCGGCAGCTGGGCCGGCAGGCTGCCGTCGATGTCGAACAGGAAGCCCTCCACGTCCAGCTTGGCCAGCAGTTCGCGCATCGGGCCCTGGGTGACGATCTGGCCGTGGTTGATGATGGCCAGGTTCCGGCACAGGTGCTCGGCTTCTTCCAGGTAATGCGTGGTGAGGATGATCGTGGTGCCGGCGGCGTTGATCTCCTTGAGCACCCGCCACATGTCGCGGCGGATCTCGATGTCCACCCCGGCGGTCGGTTCATCCAGGATCAGCAGGCGCGGGCGGGTCATCATCGCGCGGGCGATCATCAGGCGGCGCTTCATGCCCCCGGACAGGGTGCGGCTCATCACCTGCGCCTTGTCCCACAGGTGGGCGCGCTTGAGCTCCTCTTCGGCCATCTTCTCGGCCTCGGCACGCGCCACGCCATAGAAGCCGGCGTAATTGACCAGGATGTCGAAGGGTTTTTCGAACAGGTTGAAGTTGATTTCCTGGGGGACCAGGCCGATCAGGCGCATGGTGGCGCTGCGGTGGCGCACCAGGTCGCTGCCGAAGACCTCGACCTGGCCTTCGCTGAGGTTCACCAGCGAGCTGATGATGCCGATCAGGGTCGACTTGCCGGCGCCGTTGGGGCCGAGCAGGGCGAAGAAGTCGCCCGGGGCCACGTCCAGCGAGACGCCCTTCAGCGCCTGGGTGCCGTTGTCATAGGTTTTGCGGAGGTCACGCACCCGCAGGGCGGGCACGGCGGTGGGCGCGGAAGTGTTCTGGGAAGCCAAGCTCTTGCCTTCGCGCCTATGGGCTGGCGCTGGATAGGGGCGGGGAGCGGCTATTATAGAAGACCCCGAGGGCTTGCCCCGGCTACACACTGTCCCGAAAAGTCGTGCCTGCTCAATTCCCCCTCAAACTGGTCGACCGGCGCATGCTGGCCCCGACCGTCGGCCATTACCAGTTCCTGCGTGATGACGGCCAGCCGCTGGATTTCCAGCCCGGTCAGTTCATCCAGGTCCATTTCGAGTACGCCGACGGCACCGCTACCAAGCGCAGCTATTCGCTGGCGACCATTCATGATCACGCCCTCGGCGCGGGCGATGCGGTCGATATCGCGGTCAGCTTCGTCCCTGGCGGCGCCGCCACCTCCCTCTTCGAGGGCCTGGACATCGGCGGCCACGTCAGCGCCAGCGGTCCGTTCGGCCGGTTCTGCCTGCAGCCGGGCGACCACAACGCCCGCTACCTGCTGATCGCCACCGGCACCGGGGTCACCCCGTACCGCTCGATGCTGCCGCTGCTGGCCACCGCCATGGCCGAGCGTGGCGTGGAGGTGGTCCTGCTGCAGGGTGCCCGCACGCCGGCCGAACTGCTCTACAGCGACGACTTCCGGGCCTTCGCCGAGGCCCACCCGGGCTTCCGCTATGTCCCGTGCCTGTCCCGCGAGCTGCCGGAGAACCCGCATCCGGACGTGCGCCACGGCTACGTGCAGCAGCATCTGGCCGAGTTCGCCCCGAGCGCGGCCACCGACATCGCCTACCTGTGCGGCAACCCGGACATGGTCGATGCCACCTTCGAGGCGCTGAAAGACGCCGGGCTCCCCACGCCGCAGGTGCGGCGCGAGAAGTACGTCAGCAGCAAGTAACCCCGCTTTCCGGCGCGCCGCTGGCCGGTGCGCGGCAGGCAGGCGCCGCTGCCCGGTCCCGGACCGGGCAGCGCTGCACCGTGGCGGGCGGTAAGATGCGCCGCGCGCCGCTTTCGCCTGGCTGACTCGATGCCCCTGGATTTCCCCACCATTGCCGTGCTCGGCTTCCTGCTGTGCCTGGGCATCGCCATGGGTTTTTCATTGCTGCTGCTGGTGCTGCGCCGGCAGCCGGCGCTGCGGTTGTGGACGGCCAGCCTGTGGATGCTCTCGGTCAGCCTGACCCTGGTCGCGCTGCGGCCGTACCTGCCCCATGTAGCCGGAATCCTCTCCGGTAATGTCGCGGTCGCGCTGTCCGGTGTGCTGATGCTGTACGGCGTGGCGCGTCATCTTGGCCGTCGGTTGCCGGCGTGGCAGCCGGTGGCATTGGCGGCCACCTATCTTGGCGCGATCGCATTCTTCCTGGTGGTCCATCCCAGCCTGGTCATCCGGCTGCACGTGTTCAGCGTGTTCGCGGTCCTGCTCAACGGATGGATGACCTGGCTGCTGCTGCGCCACGCACCGCCGGCGCAGCGCACCAGCTGCCGGCTGGCGGCGGTGGTGTTCGCCGCGCAGACCCTGCTGTACCTGGTCCGCCTGTTCCTGCCGGTGGCCCCGGATGCGGGTGACGACCTCCTGCGCGCGGGTGCGCCGGTCTTTGCCACCTACCTGGTCGGGCTGATCCTGGAGCTGGCGCGGTGCTTCGCGCTGGTGCTGCTGCTGGTGGAACGGATGCTGGTGGACCTGCAGCGACTGGCACGCACCGACGTACTGACCGGCCTGCTCAACCGCGGGGCGGTGCTGGCCGACGGCGCCAGCCTGCTGGAGCTCAACCGCCGCCCCGGCCGACCCCTGGCGTTGCTGCTGCTGGACGTGGATCACTTCAAGCAGATCAACGACCGTTGGGGACACCTGGCCGGCGATGCGGTGCTGCGGCATGTCGCCGACGTACTGAGCACCTGCGTCGCCGATCGCGAGCATCTGCTGGGCCGCTATGGCGGGGAAGAGTTCGTCCTGCTGCTGCCGGGGGCCGATCAGGCCCAGGCGCGGCAGTGCGCCGATCGCCTGCGCCAGGCGCTGCGTGAGTCGCCCGCGCGGCTCGACGGCGTGCCGGTGCCGGTGACGGCGAGCATCGGCCTGGCGATCGATCAGGGCACAGGCGACATGGCGCGCCTGCTCGGTGAAGCCGATGCCGCCCTGTACCGGGCCAAGGCCGACGGCCGCGACCGCACCATGAGCGCGGTGGCCTTGACGGTGCAGTGAGGTGTACGGCGACGCCGCCGCCTTCCCCGGCACGGGGCCAGCCGTGTAAGTTGGGTCACATCGGCCACGCCCACGCGTCGTGGTGGCATGATCTTCAACAAGGGGAAGTACGGAAGATGTCTACACACCACCTGAGGCTGGCCGGTGCGCTGGTCGCCGCCCTGTGTGCCGGCTGTGCGCCGGTACCGGACGATGCGTCCGGCGCGGCCGCCGCTCAACGCCTGTACGGCACGCTCGCGTTCCAGCCCTGCACCCTGACCAGCGCGCAGGCCAGCGCGAACGTGGAGGCACAGTGCGCCACGCTGCAGGTGCCGGAAAATCCGGCCGAACCCGACGGTCGCAGAATCGGCTTGAACATCGCCTGGCTGGAGGCCGGCAATGACGGCGCCGGCAAGGCCGACCCGGTGTTCTTCCTCGCCGGTGGCCCCGGCCAGGCCGCGACCGAGGTCGCCGCACCGGTGAACATAGCGCTGCGCGATGTGCGCAAGCAGCGCGACATCTTCCTGATCGATCAACGCGGCACCGGCAAATCCAATCCGCTCACCTGCCTGGATGCGCAGGGCAAGGAGCTGCCGCTGGACGAGAACGCCGCGCCGAGCGCGGGCCTGATCGAAGACTATGCCCGTCGCTGCGCGCAGTCGTTGACCGGCCGCGCCGACACCCGGTTCTACACCACCACCGAGGCCATCGGCGACCTGGATACGGTGCGCAAGGCGCTGGGCGTGGACAAGGTCAACGTGATCGGCGGCTCCTACGGTACGCGTGTGGCACAGCAGTACGCCGCGCATTATCCGCAGCACACCCGCACCGTCGTGATCGATGGCGTGGTGCCGAACGACCTGGTGGTCGGCGGCGATTTCGCCAATACCTTCGAAGATGCGATCACCCTGCAGTCGGCACAGTGCCGCCAGGATCCGATCTGCGCCCAGCGCTTCCCGGTCGATACCCGCACCCAGCTGCGCAACGTCATGGCCACGCTGGCCAAGGCACCGGTCGAGGTCGAGTACCGCAATCCGGGCACCGGCCAGGCCGAACGCGATGTATTGACCGCCGATTCGGTGACCGGACTGGCCTTCATGTTCTCGTATATGCCCGAGCTGTCCTCGCTGCTGCCGGTAATGCTCGATGAAGCCGCGCAGGGCCGCTATGCGCCGCTGATGTCGCTGAGCAAGATGGCCAGCCGTACGTTGGGCGTGCAGATGAACCGTGGCATGCAGTGGTCGGTGCTGTGTGCTGAAGATGCCGACCGCTATCAGGAGGGCGCGCAGGGCGACCGCGTGCTGGGCCCGGAAGTGGCGCGCATGTTCTTCGCGGCGTGCCCGGCGTGGAACGCCGGTTCGCGGCCGAAGGATTTCAACGCGCCGTTCGCTTCATCGTTGCCGGTGCTGCTGCTGTCGGGCCAGTTCGATCCAGTGACCCCGCCGCGTTATGCCGAGCAGGTCGTCAAGCAGCTGCCGAACGGGCGCCACCTGCTGGCCAAGGGTCAGGGCCACGGCACGATCAACGCGGGCTGCATGCCACGCCTCCTCGGTCAGTTCATCGACACCACCGACGCCAAATCGCTCGATGCCACCTGCCTGGACACGCTCAGCCCGGTGCCGGCGTTCACCTCGTTCAACGGATGGGCCCCATGAACCGTTCCTCGTACCGCACCGGGGAGGTGCGCGCATGATCGTCGCCGAGAATCTGCATAAAGCATTCAAGACCAAGACCGGCCTGATCCATGCCGTCCAGAACGTCGGCTTCCAGGCCGATGACGGCCGTATCACCGGCCTGCTCGGCCCGAACGGTGCCGGCAAGACCACCACCATGCGCATGCTGTACACGCTGATGAAGCCCGACCAGGGCCGCGTGCTGGTGGATGGCATCGACGCGGCAGTGGACCCGATCGCCGTGCGCCGCCAGTTGGCGGTGCTGCCCGATGCCCGTGGGGTCTACAAGCGCCTGACCGCGCGCGAGAACATCGCCTACTTCGGCCAGCTGCACGGCCTGAGTGCCGCGCGCATCCGCGAGCGCACCAAGGTGTTGTCCACGGCGCTGGAGATGGAGGACATCCTCGACCGCCAGACCGAAGGGTTCTCGCAGGGCCAGCGCACCAAGACCGCGATCGCCCGCGCCCTGGTGCACGACCCGCGCAACGTGATCCTGGATGAGCCCACCAACGGGCTGGACGTGATGACCACGCGCGCACTGCGCGGCTTCCTGCGCGGGCTGCGCGACGAGGGGCGCTGCGTGATCTTCTCCAGCCACATCATGCAGGAGGTGGCCGCACTGTGTGACCACGTGGTGATCATCGCGCAGGGCACGGTGATGGCCGCCGGCAGCGCCGATGAGCTGCGCGCACAGACCGGGGAAAGCAACCTGGAAGATGCCTTCGTCAAGGCGATCGGTACCGAAGAAGGATTGCACGCATGAGTTCGTTCGCCACGCTGTTGACCGTGATGCGCAAGGAACTGCGCGATCTCTCCCGCGACCGCCGCACCCTCGCGCTGACCCTGCTGCTGGGGCCACTCCTGTATCCGGTGCTGATCCTGGGCATGAGCAAACTGGCCGAAAGCCGGGTCAAGACGCAGATCGAGCAGCCGCTGGAAATACCGATGATCGGCGGCGAGCATGCCCCCAATCTGGTGCGTTTCCTGGCATCGCAGGGTCTCAATGCGACCGAGGCACCGAAGGACCTCACCGAAGCGATCCGAAGCCAGCGCATTGATGTGGCGCTGCGCATCAGCCCGGAATTCGGCAAGGACTGGGCCGACGGCCGCCCGGCGCTGGTGGAGATCATCAAGGACAGCACCCGCCGCGCTGCCGATATTCCCAGCAGCCGTCTGGAAGCGGCCTTGGGCGGCTACAGCCAGCAGGTCGGTGCCCTGCGCCTGCTGGCGCGCGGGATCGATGCACAGGTAGCGCGCCCGCTGGACGTCGCCGCACAGGACCTGGCGACCGCCGAAGCCAAGCGCGGGATGATGCTCTCGGTGCTGTTGCCGATCCTGCTCACCATCACCTCGTTCCTGGGCGGTGCCTACCTGGTGATGGATACCACGGCCGGCGAACGTGAGCGGCAATCGCTGGAGCCGCTGCTCGCCACCCCCGCACCGCGCAGCGCGATCGTCAGCGGCAAGATCGCCGCGGCCTGCGCCGTGGGTGTCGCATCGCTGCTGCTGACCCTGGCGGCCTTCAAGATCAGCGCGCAGCTGTCCTCCGGCGGGGTAGGCCGGCAGCTCAACATGGGCTTCCTGCCGATGCTGCAGATGCTGCTGATCATGCTGCCGATGCTGTTCATCGGCACCTCGCTGCTGACCTTCCTGTCGGCGGCGGCCAAGAGCATGAAGGAAGCCCAGAGCCACATGACCTGGCTGATGCTGCTGCCGATGCTGCCGGGTTACGCGCTGATGGTGTACCCGATCAAGAGTGAGCTGTGGCAGTTCGCGGTGCCGTTCCTGGCGCAGAACCAGATGCTGCTCAAGATCATCCGCCACGAAACGATCAGCGCGCAGATGTGGGCGGTGTACCTGGGCGCGGGCTTCGGTCTGGCGGCGCTGTTCTGGTATGCCGCGGTGCGTCGCTACCATCAGGAACGGTTGGCGATTTCGGGCTGACGGCAGGCGGGCAGGACGCCGAAAGGCGTTCTGCCTCGCGACCGACGAGCGCGAGGCGCGGTAGGGAAGGGCACTCCGGGAGATGAACGCAATGCTCCCTGAGGGGCGGTCCAATAGCGGTTCATCCAACGTCATGCTGCGATGAACCGCTTCCCTGCACGAAGAGGAGCGCGGGGCTCCGCTCAGGGGTCAGGACGTTCCGCTCGATCCGGCGAGACAAAATAGATCCAACAGGCCATCAGGCAGGCCGTGGCGGAGAACGCCATGACCGAGACGTAGCTCCAGCGGATGGAAATGTACGGCGCTGCCGCACCCAGCAGAAGATAGGTCGCCAGGATCAACACGCTGGAGGCGGCATTTCCGGCTGCTTGAACACGCCCCTGCATGGCGGGGTCGGTCAGCTCCTGGGCAGCCGTCGTCACCACCGGCCAGGTGGCCAGTCCACCCCCGATGAGGAAGTACAGGAGCAGGGCACTGACGAAGGACTCCGCCATCGCGAACAGCGCAAAACAGATGGTCATCGCCAACGTGGCCATGACCAGTGCCGGACCGTAGCCCCAACGTTGCGCCGAGGCCGGAAGAATCGACGCGCCCACCACAACGCCCAGGGACAGTGCCGCTTCGATGGCACCAAACTCGCCGGCGCTGAGATTCAGGACCACCTTGGCGAAGGGGGCCAGCAGAATACTCGTCGTCATCAACGTGACGTACATCAGCGCCTGCACGCTGTACATGAGCAGCAGGCGACGATGGCTGAGGAGATAGCGCAGCCCCTGCACAAATGCGGCGTGCCGCGTCACGTCACGGGTCGGGCTGATCCCGGCGTCATCGCCCAGCCTGACGCCGATCAGGCACATCAACGCCAATCCGAAGATGCCCGCAGTCACCACCAGCACCACGGGAAGCGGCGCCAGCATCAGCAGCGCTCCGCTGACCGGCATGCCGATGATGAAGCCGATTTCGAAGGCCACATCCACCGCTGCATTGGCGTCCAACAGATGCTTGGCAGGCACGAGGTCGCGCACCATCGCCAGCAGCGCCGGTGTATACAGCGCGGCGCAGGTCCCCATGCAGAAACCGAGGACAAGCAGCGCGGGTACACCGGGGTAGCGTGCATAAATGGCTGCGGCCACCAGCAGCACCACGATCCGCACGGCCTTGGTGATCATGACCACGTACCGCCGATCGTATCGATCCACCCATGCACCAATGGCCGGTGCGAAGATGAGCGAGGGAATCCAGTAGCAGGTCATCAGCCATGCCAGTGCGGACACCGAGGCCTGTTGACCCACGACCGTCCAGGACATGGCAAGCAGGATCATGCCTGCGCCGATGTTGGCAAGCAGGCAGCTCAGCACCACGCGCCGCACCGAAGGGATCTTCAGCAGCTCAAGGCGCCGGGCCAAGTGACTCACGTGGGTGGCCTGTGGGCTGCCGCGGCGTGTATGGCCCCGGCTTTTTCAAGAACAGCGATGTCCATGCGAGGACATGCTGCTACAGATTGTTCACGCCGTTAAGAGGCATTGCTGACAGCCTCTCTGAAAAACATGTCGTGAGCCATGAGCGAAAGGCAATACTGCGCGCGGTGTAAAGCAAAAAGGCCCGGATCACTCCGGGCCTTTCGTCCTCCCACCTTACGCTGCGATCAACCGCCTTCCGGCGCGAAGGCAAGCGTGCGGCGCGTGGTGACCGGGGCGCCGACCGGCTCGAACTTCCAACGCTTGACGGCGTTGAGCGCTTCGCGGTCGAACACGCGCGCCGGGGTGGCGCGCAGCACGCGGGCGGCGGTCACCGAACCGTCGGTGCCGACGGTGAGCTCGACCAGCACTTCGCCGGAGGTGCCCGAACGCAGCGCGTCGGCCGGGTAACGCGGGGCCGGGGTGCTGACCGGGCGCAGGCTGGGCGCCGCGGCGGCCTGGCGGGTGGCCGCGGCCTGCTGGGCGGCGGCCTGCTGCTGGCGCTGTTCGGCCTCGCGGCGGGCGGTGGCCTGACGCTCGGCATCCTGGCGGTCGGTGTCGCGGCGCGCGGCTTCCTGCTGCGCGGCGATCTGCCGCGCGGCCTCGGCTTCGGTGCTCTGCTGCTGCGCCAGGCGCTGCTGTTCAACCAGCTGCTTGGCGCGGGTCTCGGCGTCTTTCTTGACCTTGTCGGTCTCTTCCTGGGTGCGCTTGAGCGCGGTCTGCATGCTGCCGCTGATGCCTTGTTTCAGGCGCGGCAGTGCGGGGGCGGCCGGGTCGACCTTTTCGATCAGCGCAACCAGGCGCTGGGTTTCGGCGAAATCCTCGCGGCCCAGGTTCTGCTCGGCGGCGATCAGGGTATAGGGCAGCAGATCGGTCAGCGCGCTTTTGACCGAGGCGTCATCCGGGGTCTTGTCGCGCAGCGCCAGGTAGTACTCGATGGCGTTGTCGCCGGCCGGGGCGTACATGCGGTTCTCGCGCAGGGCCTTGCTGGCCAGCTCACGCAGTTCCTCGGTACCCAGCGACTGGACCTTGGCCGAGACCGCCGGTGCGGCCGGCGCAGCAGTGGGGGTGGCGGGTGCCGCAGGCGCGGCCGGTGCGGTGTCGTCCTTGCCCGAGCAGGCGGACAGGGCGACCAGCAGGATCATCGGCGCGAACAGGCGCGCCGGGCCATGAGTCTTGACGTGCGACATCCAACTCCCCTTTGAAGACGACGATACGTAGGGCCTGATGCGGTCAGACCGACCGAAGGCCATGGACGTTTCCCGACGTCCATGGCGGACCCGCAGGTGTGCAATCTAGCATCACCCCGCCCGGACCGGGGGCCAGGCGGTCAGGGCAGGGGGCATCCTCACCGATGCCGCCGCTGCCGGGCAAGTGTCAGTGCGACAGCGCCTTGCTCGGCGTGCCGTTCATCAGCTTGTCGGTGTAGGCGATGCCGATCGCCGAGAGGATGAAGGCGCAGTGGATGATGGTCTGCCACATCACCCCGGTCGAGGTCATGGCCGAGCACTTGAAGGCCGCTGCAGCGCCCGGGCCGATGCTGCTGATCGCCGTCTGCACCGCCAGGATGTACTCCGGGCTGTTGCACGACGGCAGCCCATCCAGATTGCCCGCCGCAATGAACGTCTTCAGCAGGTGGATCGAGGAGATACCGATGATCGACAGCGCCAGCTTCACCTTCAGCACGCTCGCGTTGACGTGGCTCAGCCATTCCGGCTGGTCCGGATGGTTCTCCAGGCGCAGGCGCGACACGAAGGTCTCATAGCCGCCCACGATCACCATCACCAGCAGGTTGGAGATCATCACCACGTCGATCAGGCCCAGCACCAGCAGCATGATCTCCTGCTCGCCCATGGTGTTGGCCTTGTGCAGCAGGTGCCACAACTCCTTGCCGAACAGGAACACATAAACGCATTGGGCCAGGATCAGGCCCAGGTACAGCGGCAGCTGCAGCCAGCGCGAGGCGAAGATCAGGGAGGACAGGGGACTGATGGGAGTCTGGGTCGAGCTCATGCTGGGATGCTGCGTTGCGGGGACGGCGCAGCGTAACGGTCCGGCTTGACCCTGCCAAGCCGAATGACGGACTAGACTCGGTATTCCCAATCCGCGAGCCGTCGCCATGATCGACCTGTACTACTGGCCCACCCCGAATGGGCACAAAGTCACGCTGATGCTGGAGGAGACCGGCCTGCCATACCGGATCCAGCCGGTGAACATCGGCGCCGGGGACCAGTTCACGCCCGACTTCCTGGCGATCTCGCCCAACAACAAGATGCCAGCGCTGGTCGACCACCAGCCCACCGACGGCGGCGCCCCGCAGAGCGTGTTCGAGTCCGGCGCGATCCTGCTTTACCTGGCCGAGAAGACCGGCCGCTTCCTGCCCGCCGACAGCCGCGGCCGGGTGGCGGTGCTGGAATGGCTGTTCTGGCAGATGGCCGGGCTTGGCCCGATGAGCGGCCAGATGGGCCATTTCAACGTCTACGCGCCCGAAAAGATTCCCTATGCGATCGAGCGCTACGACAACGAAGTGCGCCGCCTGCACGGCGTGATGGACAAGCGCCTGGCGCAGACCGCCTATCTCGGCGGTGAGGCGTACAGCATCGCCGACATGGCCAGCTACCCCTGGATCGGGGCCTACGACAAGCTACCGGTCGATTTCAGCGCCTTCCCGAACCTCAAGCGCTGGCATGACGCGATCGCTGCGCGCCCGGCCACCCAGCGGGCCTACGCCCTGCGCGAGAAGGTGAACCCGCAGGCCGGCAAGCCACTCAGCGAAGAAGAGCGCAGACACCTGTTCGGCCAGCGCTGAACGGATGCTCACCTGCCCGGTAGTGCCGGCCGCTGGCCGGCTCCACGCAGCGGCGCGCGCGGCCGGACGTCCGCCAGCCTCGGCACGATCAAGACGGTTTTGGTTAGGATGAGGCGTTCCCCGTGCCGCGCCAGCGGCCGGGGACTGCCCAGACGCTGCCGGAATCCTTCATGCGCCACCTGTTTGCTTCGCTCGCCCTGATGCTCGCCTCGACCTCGATCGCCCACGCTGAAAAACTGACCCTGGATGCCATCACCGGCCCGCTGCCGTTGTCCGGCCCGACCCTGATGAAGCCCAAGGTGGCCCCGGATGGCTCGCAGGTCAGCTTCCTGCGCGGCAAGGATGCGGACCGCAACCAGCTGGACCTGTGGGCGTATGACATCGCCAGTGGGCAGACCCATCTGCTGGTCGATTCCAAGGTGGTGCTGCCGGGCGAAGAGACCCTGAGCGATGCCGAGAAGGCCCGCCGCGAGCGCCAGCGCATCGCCGCGATGACCGGCATTGTCGATTACCAGTGGTCGCCGGATGCACGCACCCTGCTGTTCCCGCTCGGCGGCGAGCTGTACCTGTACGACCTGAGCAAGCAGGGCAAGGCCGCGGTGCGCCAGCTCACCCACGGCGAAGGCTTCGCCACCGATGCCAAGCTCTCGCCGGAGGGCGGCTTCGTCAGCTTCGTGCGCGCTCGCAACCTGTGGGTCATCGACCTGGCCAGCGGCCAGCAGATCCAGCTCACCGGCGATGGCAGCGACACCATCGGCAACGGCGTGGCCGAGTTCGTGGCCGATGAGGAAATGGACCGCCACACCGGCTACTGGTGGGCGCCGGACGACTCGGCGATCGCCTTCGCCCGCATCGATGAATCCCCGGTGCCGGTGCAGAAACGCTACGAGATGTATGCCGACCGCACCGAGATGATCGAGCAGCGCTACCCGGCCGCCGGCGACCACAACGTCACCGTCAAACTGGCGGTGATCGCGCCGCGCCGGAACGCCGCGCCGCGCTGGATCGACCTGGGCCGCAACCCCGACATCTATCTGGCCCGCGTCGATTGGCGCGGCCCGAAACATCTGACCTTCCAGCGCCAGTCGCGCGACCAGAAGACGCTCGAACTGGTCCAGACCGAGCTGGCCAGCGGCCAGCAGCGCACGCTGGTGACCGAGACCTCGCCGACCTGGGTGCCGCTGCACAACAGCCTGCGCTTCCTCAAGCAGGGCGGTTTTGTGTGGTCGTCCGAGCGCAGTGGCTTCGAGCACCTGTACCGCATCTCCGACGACGGCAAGACCGTCACCGCGCTGACCGCCGGCACCTGGCCGGTGGACGAACTGCTCGCCGTGGACGAAGACGCCGGCAAGGTCTACTTCCGCGCCGGCATGGACAGCCCGCGCGAAAGCCAGCTGTACGCCGTGTCGCTGCAGGGTGGCACGCCGCAGCGCCTGTCCCAGGCACCGGGCATGCACACCGCCAGCTTCGCGCGCAACGCCAGTGTCTACGTGGACAGCTGGTCCAACACCACCACGCCGCCGCAGATCGCACTGCACCGTGCCAACGGCGAGAAGATCGCGACCCTGGTCGAGAACAATCTTGACGACCCGGCGCATCCGTACGCGCGCTATCTCGATGCGCAGCGCCCGGTCGAGTTCGGGACCCTGACCGCCGCCGATGGCAGGACCGAACTGCACTACAGCCTGATCAAGCCGGCCGGTTTCGATCCGGCCAAGCGCTACCCGGTGGTGGTGTACGTCTACGGCGGCCCGGCCTCGCAGACGGTCACCAACAGCTGGCCCGGTCGTGGCGATCATCTGTTCAACCAGTACCTGGCCCAGCAGGGCTACGTGGTGTTCTCGCTGGACAACCGCGGCACCCCGCGTCGCGGCCGCGATTTCGGTGGCGCGCTGTATGGCGTGCAGGGCACGGTGGAAGTGGCCGACCAGCTGCGCGGCGTGGCCTGGCTGAAGCAGCAGGCCTGGGTCGACCCGGCGCGCATCGGCGTGCAGGGCTGGTCCAACGGCGGTTACATGACCCTGATGCTGCTGGCCAAGGCGTCCGACAGCTACGCCTGCGGCGTGGCCGGTGCACCGGTGACCGACTGGGGCCTGTATGACACCCACTACACCGAGCGCTACATGAACCTGCCGGGCAACAACCCGAAGGGCTACGAAGAAGCGCGCGTGCTGGCGCACATCGACGGCCTGCGCTCGCGCCTGCTGCTGATCCACGGCATGGCCGATGACAACGTGCTGTTCACCAATTCCACGGTGTTGATGAGCGCCCTGCAGAAGCGCGGCCAGCCGT
The DNA here is from genome assembly GCF_026241915.1 of Stenotrophomonas sp. RIT-551. NCBI lineage: Bacteria > Pseudomonadati > Pseudomonadota > Gammaproteobacteria > Lysobacterales > Lysobacteraceae > Stenotrophomonas > Stenotrophomonas sp. RIT-551. Next base: position 137,716 of record NZ_JAPJIU010000001.1, read on the forward strand.
TCGAACTGATGACCTACCCCGGCGCCAAGCACGGCCTGTCGGGCAGCAATGCGCTGCACCGCTACCGCCTGGCCGAAGATTTCCTGGGGCGCTGCCTGGCGCCCTGATGCCGCGTTTCCGCCACCGGCCTGACAAGGAGTTTGCCGATGACATTGCCGCCCGCGCTTCCTGGTTCGACCGTACCCACCGGCTGGTGGCGTCGCCACTGGCGCTGGGCGATGCCGCTGGCGGTGGTGGTCGGTATGGCGGCGGCAGCGGGCGCGGTAGGGTTTGCGCTGTCCCAGTGGGCGTACTGGAGCAAGTCCAGCACGCCCTACCAGGAGGCCATGCGCCGCGCGCGCTGCAACATCGAACTGGTGGCGGCCCTGGGTGAGCCGCTGCGCGATGGCTACCTGCCCGCCGGCTCGATGCATTCCAACGGGCAGAGCCAGTTCGTGATCGCGGTGTCCGGCCCGCAGGGCAACGGCCGCATCTTCCTCAATGCCAAGCGCGCCGGCGAGCACTGGGACTACCCGATGCTGTACGTGGTGACCGACGGCAAGGAGGCGATCGATCTGGCCGCCCTGGACGACCTCGAAGCCGCGGACAGTTGCGCGCTCGAAGAGTGCCGGGCGAAGGGGGACTGCCCGCCGGCACCGGAGGCCTTGCAGATCTGAGTGGCGCATGACCTCCGGCCAATTGCCCCGGACCCGCCAAGTGCGTAGGGTCGCAGGCATCCTGCCCTGGAGTTCCTGCATGAAGCCGCTTGTCCTCGCTGTCGCGCTTGCGCTGTCCGTTCCCGCCGCGCTGTCGGCTCCCCCGGCCTTGGCCGCGCCGGCAGCCGCCAAGCCCGCCGCTTCGCCGGCCTGGGTGACCCGCAGCAATCAGCTCGCGCAGATCCTGCTGGATGCGCAGGGCCCGTTCCAGCCGGAAGAAACCGGCTTCTTCGGCGTGCCGGGCTACGACGACAAGGTGGCCGACTTCGGCCCGGACAACGGCGCCCGCTACCGCGCGGCGATGGCCAAGGCGCGCAGTGAGCTGCAGGCCAAGCTCGCCACCGAGCGCGATCCCAACGTCCGCCAGGACCTGGCGATCATGATCGCCGCCGCCGACCAGAACATCGAAGGCAGCGAACTCAACGAGAAGTACCTGCTGCCGTGGAGCGATACCCCGCAGACCGTGTTCAGCGGCCTCAACCTGCTGCTGTCCGACCAGGTGCCCGCCGAACGCCGCGCCAAGGCGCTGGATCGCCTGAAGGGCTACGCCGGGCTTGCCCCGGGTACGCAGCCGGTCACCACGCTGTCGCGCCAGCGCTATGAAGAGCGCCTGGCCGACAAGAGCCTGCTGCAGCCGACGAAGATCGAAGTCGAGCAGTCGCTGGCCAATGTGGATACCTACATCAGCGGCATCGAGCAGCTGTTCGGCAAGTACAAGGTGGCCGGTGCCGAGCAGGCGCTGCAGACCATCGCCAGCCAGCTGCGCGAGTACCGCGACTGGACCCGCCGTGACGTGCTGCCCAAGGCCCGCACCGACGCGCGCCTGCCCGAGCCGCTGTATGCCTACCAGCTCAAGCGCGTGGGCATCGACATCGCCCCGGCGCTGCTGATGCAGCGGGCCCAGCTGGAATTCATGGAGACCCGCTCGGCGATGCGCCAGCTGGCACCGCTGGTGGTGCAGGCCAAGGGCCTGAAAGTCACCGACCCCACCGATCCGGTCGCGGTGGTGCGTGCGCTCAAGGGCGACAAGATTGCCGATGACCAGCTGGAGCACCACTACCGTGGCGTGATCGATGCGATCGACCCGATCATCCGCCGCGAGAAGATCGTCGACGTGCCGCAGCGCCCGATGCAGATGCGCCTGGGCTCGGCCGCCGAAAGCGCCGCCTCGCCGGCCCCGCACTTCCTGCCGGCGCCGCTGGTCGGCAACACCGGCCAGCAGGGCACCTTCGTGCTGCCGCTGGGCAACCCGGCGGCCGGCGACAAGGCCGCGCAGTACGACGATTTCAACTTCGGCTCAGCCGCCTGGACGCTGAGCGCGCATGAAGGCCGCCCGGGCCACGAGCTGCAGTTCACCGCGATGGTCGAGCGCGGCATCTCGCTGGCGCGCACCATGTTCGCCTTCAACTCGGTCAACGTGGAAGGCTGGGCGTTGTATGCCGAAGCGGAGATGGTGCCGTACGAGCCGCTGGACGGGCAGCTGATCGCGCTGCAGTTCCGCCTGCTGCGTGCCGCGCGCGCGATGCTGGACCCGATGCTCAACCTGGGCCAGATCGACCGTGCCAACGCCGAGCGCGTGCTGATCGACGAAGTCGGCCTGTCCAAGGCGATGGCCACCCAGGAACTGGACCGCTACATGGTGCGCATGCCCGGCCAGGCCGGCAGCTACTTCTACGGTTACACCCGCATCCTTGAGCTGCGCATGCAGACCGAGCTGGCGCTGGGCGATCGCTTCGACCGGCTGGCGCTCAACAACTTCCTGCTGGACCAGGGCCTGCTGCCGCCGGACCAGCTGGCCAAGGCAGTGAACGAGGTGTTCGTGCCGAAGTACAAAGGCGCGGCCAAGCGCTGACACGGTTCCGGTAGGCGCGGGGCGTTTTCCGCTAGGCACCGACCGTTGGTCGGTGCGCCGGCCCAGCCGCCACGACCCACGGTCGTGGCCTACCGCGGCGCCGGTTAGCGCTGCGGCGTGATCGTCTGCGTGGGCAGGCGCGGCGCCGGCGGCGGGTTGGGAACCCAGATGGCCACGCCGGCCGCGCGCTTCTGCGTGGTCGGAATGCCGATGCCGACGCCACCGCCCACGTGCGAGCCATAGCTGCCCGCACCGACGGACATGCCCACCGGCGAACCGCTGGAGCCGACGCCCATCAGGATCACGCCATTGGCACCGAGGGCGGCCGCTTCACGCTTGAGCCGCATCACGGCCGCATCGGTCTGGCCCTGCGTGCCGAAGCCGACCGCACTGGCCGACTCGAGCTGGGCGATTTCCTGTGAGCCGGCCGGCGGCGTGGAGTAGATCTGGACCGTGGCCGGATCGACCGGCGCACGTGCCTGGCCGAGCATGACCTTGGAGGTGCTGGCACAGCCAGCGCTGAGCAGCGCCAGGCCCAGCAATGCGGCGCATCGGATGTTCATGGCGTTACCCCTGTGTGTGATGGCTGGGATGATCGGCGCTGGCGACTGAATCGGTGCCAACCCCTGCCAGTGCACCCTAGCACCGCCGCGGTGAGGCCCCCGCCAACGGCGTCTCGCTGCCGCTTGCGCCTGCGCCCGGAACCGCTATGGTGGGCCACGCATTCACCTCAAGGAGCCGGGCATGGGATTGATCAGTCTGTTGTGGGGCATCGTGGCGCTGCTCTGGATGATTGTGGCCCTGATCCCACTGCTGGGCTGGGGCAACTGGTTCCTGATCCCGTTCGCCGCCGTGGGCGCGGTCATCGCCGCCATCGGCATCCTGTTCACCCACGCCAGCAAGCGCGGCCGGGCCTGGACCGGGCTGGTGCTCAACGGCATCGTGGTAGTGGTCGGCATCGTCCGGCTCGGGCTGGGCGGCGGTATCATCTGAGCCGTGCGGGTGCGACCGACCGTCGCAGCTCACGGCCGCCCGGCACCATCGGCGTAGAATGGCCGGCTGCCGCATCCGGCTCCGCCGGCGGTCCACGCCCGTCCGGGCGCTCTCCCTGCACCGATGATCATTCGTCCTCGTCCCCACGGTTGGCAACTGCTCTACATCCTGCGCGGCTCCATCGTTCCGGCGGTGGCCCCGAAAGTCGTGGCGATCCTGCTGCTGTCCATTGCCGTCGCCGCCCTGGCCGAGCTGTGGCACCCGCCGGGCATCGAGCGCGTCTCGGTAGCGCCGTTCACGCTGCTGGGCCTGGTGCTGTCGATCTTCCTCAGCTTCCGCAACAACGCCTGTTTCGAGCGTTGGTGGGAAGGCCGCAAGCTGTGGGGCCAGCTGATCTATGAATCGCGCAGCCTGGCGCGGCTGTGCCAGGCCGTGCTGGTCGACGATGCGGCGCTGCGTGACCGCGTGTGCCGGCTGTGCATCGGCTTCGCGCATGCCCTGGCCGCCCGCCTGCGCGGCCGCGACGTGGCGTTGGCGGCGCTGCCGTGGGTGGCCGAGGCCGACTGCGTGCGTTTCGGCCAGCGCCGCAATGCACCGGATCAACTGCTGGCGATGATCGCCTCCGATCTGGCCCAGGCGCTGCGCGCCGGTCAGCTCGATCCCTACCTGTACACCCAGTTCGAAACACGCCTGCATGCGCTCTCCAGCATCCAGGCCGGTTGCGAGCGCATCCTGACCACGCCGCTGCCGTTCGCCTACACGCTGCTGCTGCACCGCTGCGCGTGGCTGTTCTGCGTGCTGCTGCCGTTCGGCCTGGCCAGTTCGCTGGGCTGGGCCACGCCGGTGGTCTCGGCCGTGTTGGCGTATGCGTTCTTCGGCCTGGACCAGCTTGGCGAGGAGATGGAAGAGCCGTTCGGGCTGGAATCCAACGACCTGCCGCTGGATGCGATGGTGCGCACCATCGAAATCGATCTGCTCGACAGCCTGGGCGTCCAGCCGCTGCCCGAGCCCCTGCAACCGCGGCAGTACCTGCTGCAGTAATTCCTGCCTTCCGTTCCGGAGCACCTCATGGCACACCCCGACTATCGCCCCCGCCGCATGCGTCACGACGAGTTCTCGCGCCGCCTCATGCGCGAAAACACCCTGACCACCGACGACCTGATCTATCCGGTGTTCGTGCACGAGCTGGCCGGCCGCGCGCCGATCGCCTCGATGCCGGGCGTGGAACGGCTCTCGATCGACGAGCTGCTCAAAGTGGCCGAAGAGGCGCTGGAACTGGGCATCCCGGTGATCGACCTGTTCCCGGTGATCGATCCGGCCGGCAAGAGTCTGGACGCGGCGGCGGCATGGGACGGGAACGGGCTGGCGCAGCGCGCCGTGCGTGCACTCAAGTCGCGCTTCCCCGAGCTGGGCGTGATGACCGATGTCGCGCTGGATCCGTACACCACGCACGGCCAGGACGGCATCATCGATGAGGCCGGCTACGTGCTCAACGACATCACGGTCGAGGCGCTGGTCAAGCAGTCGCTCTCGCATGCCGAAGCGGGCGTGGACATCATTTCGCCGTCGGACATGATGGACGGCCGCATCGGCGCGATCCGCCGTGCGCTGGATGCCGCGGGCCACGTCAACGTGCGCATCATGGCCTACTCGGCCAAGTACGCCTCGGCGTTCTACGGTCCGTTCCGCGATGCGGTGGGCAGCTCGGCCGGCCTCGGCAAGGCGGACAAGAAGACCTACCAGATGGACCCGGCCAACGGCGATGAAGCCATGCGCGAGATCGCGCTGGACCTGGAAGAAGGTGCGGACATGGTCATGGTCAAGCCGGGCATGCCCTACCTGGACCTGGTGCGCCGGGTGAAGCAGCAGTTCGGCGTGCCGACCTTCGCGTATCAGGTCAGTGGCGAGTACGCGATGATGAAGGCGGCCTTCGCCAATGGCTGGCTGGATGAACGAGCCTGTGTGATGGAATTGCTGATCGGCTTCAAGCGTGCCGGCGCCGATGGCGTGCTGACCTATTTCGCCCCGCAGGTGGCGCGTTGGCTGCGCGAGCGCTGACAATACGCGCCCACCCCGATACAGGACGACGATGATGCAGACGATGGGATGGCTACAGTGGGTGACCTGGACGGCCGGCGTGCTGGCCTTCGCAGCGGTCATCGGGCTGGTGATCCGTGGCGTGCGCCGCGCCGCGCGGCAGGCGCCAGAGCAGCCCTCCGCCGCTGCCCGCATCGCCCGTGAGGCGCAGCTGTCGCCGGCATTGCAGGCGCAGCTGGCGGCCTTGAACCAGCGCAAGGACCACGGCGAGATCAGCGAAGCGCAGTACGAGCAGTTGCGCGCGGAGCTGCTGCAGGGCCATTGACGCTGGGCGGCGCCGCCTCCACGGGTAGAGCCACGCCACGCGTGGCTGCCTTGCGGCCCCGCAGCGTCAACCGCAGCCCATATCCCGCGGCGCTGCCGGCGCCTTGATCCGGTACAGATCCAGCCCGCCGGCACGCGGTGCGCGTGCCATGCCAGCCAGCACCATCTCCGTGGGCTTGGACGCGTCCACCACCGGCGCGCCGGTCTGGCCGTCGGCGGTGTTGAACGACAACGTCAATGGCACCGCCGCCTGGCGGTGATCGCAGCTCGCCAGCAACACCTGCGAGCGCCCGTCGCTCGCCCGGGTGAACGCCAGTGCACCCTCGTTATCCAGCCAGGCCGCCCCGAGTTCGTCGGCGGCCGTGTTGAGCGGGGCGGGCAGGGCCTGCGCGGTGCCGAATCCCTCGCCCTGCACGGGCGCCAGGTACAGATCGAAGCCGCCCTGGGTGTGTTTGCCGTTGCGCGAGAACAGCAGCATGCGGCCGTCCGGGCGCAGCGCGGGGGCCCGTTCGTCCGCGCGCGTGTTGAGCGCCCCCGGCAGGGTCTGCGCGGGCCCGACGCTGCCATCGGCGGCCACCGGGGCGCGGTACAGGTCGAATCCACCCTGGCCGCCGCTGCGGTTGGAGGCGAAGTACAGCCAGCGCCCATCGTGGCTGAAGTAGGGGTCGCGCTCGTCGCGGGCGCTGTTGAGCGCGAGCGGGGCAGGGTCCTGCCAGCGGCCGTCGCGCAGCACCGCCTGCCAGAGGTCCCAGCCGCCCTGGCCACCGGCGCGGTCGCTGGCCCACACGATGCGCTGGCCGTCCGGCGCGATCGTGGCCTGGGCTTCGTTGGCCTTGGTCGAGACCACGCCCATGCCCTCGATGCCGAATTCGGAAAGCGCCATCGCGGCGGGCGTGCAGAGTAAACTGGCGCTCAGCGCGAGCAGAGACAATGGAATGCGCATCATCGCGTCCGTTGGGGTTTGCGTTCCATTCTAGGCCCGGAGCAGGACAACCCATGACCGACCGTTACGCCGTATTCGGCCAGCCCATCGCGCATTCGCAGTCGCCGCACATCCACGCCACGTTCGGCCGGCAGGAAGGCCTGGCGCTGGACTACCGTGCGATCGAAGCGTCGCCGGCCGAGTTCCTGGCAGCGCTGGAGGCCTTCGCCGCCGAGGGCGGCGTGGGCGCCAACATCACCGCGCCGCACAAGGAAGCCGCCTTCGCACTGTGCACCACGCTGACCTCGCGCGCGCGCCGCGCCGGTGCGGTCAACACGCTGCTGCGCAAGGGCGACCGCTGGCATGGCGACACCACCGATGGCATCGGCCTGGTCCGTGACCTTACCGACCGCCACGGCCTGGACCTGCGTGGCCGCCGCACCCTGCTGATCGGCGCCGGCGGCTCGGCCCGCAGCGTGGCCCCGGCGCTGCTGGATGCCGGCATCCTGGAGCTGGTGGTGGTCAACCGCACTCCGGAGCGCGCCGACGCGCTGATCGATGCGATGGGCGAGCCGGGCCGCGCGATCACCCGCTACTGGGAAGACATCCGCGAGCTGGGCGATTTCGAGTTGATCGTCAACGCCACCTCGGCCGGCCGCGACCGCACCGCGGAATTCAAGCTGCCGCTCTCGCTCGTCAACAGCATGACCACCGCCGTGGACCTCAACTACGGCGAGGCCGCGATCGCCTTCACCGCGTGGGCGCGCTCGGCCGGCTGCCGCAACATCGTCGATGGCCTGGGCATGCTGGTCGAACAGGCCGCCGAGAGCTTCCTGCAGTGGCACGCGGTGCGCCCGCAGACCGATGCGGTCTACACCGAGCTGCGGAACCGGCTGGCGCCGCTGGCCGGCGAGGACTGAGCCGGTGGACATGGACCTGCTGGTCTCGATGCTGACCATGGTGGGCGTGCGCCTGCCGGTGCTGATCGCGCTGGCGGTCGCGGTGGTCTGGGTGGTGGACACCCCGCGCGGGGCGATCCGCAGCGTTGCCCTGGGCGCGCTGGTCCTGCTGGCGCTGACCACGCTGGCCGGCCTGGTGCTCAACCTGGTGCCGATGTGGATGGTGCAGCAGGGCAACTACGAAAACCTGCAGCTGATGTCCAAGCTGTTGGGCGCTGGCCACTTCGCGCTCAACCTGTTCGAGGCGCTCGCGCTGGTCCTGCTGGTCTGGGCGATGACCCGCGCGCTGCGCAGCCGCGCCGTTCCGCCCGCTGCGCCGCTGCCGCCGCGCTGAGCGGATGCAGCAGGCTGTCGCGGTCCACAGTGTTGGCGTGGGTCGCGTCACGGAGATGAACCGGCGCGGAAAATGGCGCCGGTCACGACCGCCGGGTCGTGAGAAAATGGGGACCGTGATCCAGTCAGGCAGTCCTCCGGCGTGACCGAAAAAGTTGAAGCCCCCCGCGCCCTGAACGACGAACTCAAGGCCGGCATCCGCGACGCCTACGCCAAGCTGCAGGCCAATACGCCCGGCTTCAGTACCCGGCGCTCGCAGAGCCAGATGATCGGCGTGGTGTCGCGTGCGCTCTCGCACAGCGGCGGCGTGGGCGTGGTTGAAGCCCCGACCGGCGTCGGCAAGTCGCTGGGCTACCTGACCGCCGGCGTGCCGATCGCGCTGGCGACCAAAAAGAAGCTGGTGATCAGCACCGGCACCGTGGCGCTGCAGTCGCAGCTGGTCGAGCGCGACATCCCCAATTTCCTCAAGGCCACCGGTATCGAAGCGACGGTGGCGCTGGCCAAGGGCCGCACCCGCTACCTGTGCACCCGCAATGCCGCCGAAGCGCATGGCGATGGCGCGCAGGAAGGCATGTTCGAAGACGAGCAGCCGCTGTTCGATCGCCCGTTGGCGCCGATCGAGATGGACCTGGCGCAGTCGCTGAGCAAGGCCTTCCTCGAAGGCCGCTGGAACGGCGACCTGGACAACGCGCCGGAAACGATCAGCAACACCCTGCGCTCGCGCATCACCACGCCAGCCTCCGGTTGTGCCGGGCGCAAGTGCGCGTACTCGGCGCAGTGCGCGGTGCTGCGCTCGCGCAATACCGTGCGCGAGGCGCAGATCGTGGTGACCAATCACGCGCTGCTGCTGTCGGCGCTGTCGATCGGTGAGAGCGACAACGGCCAGCCGCTGATCGCCCCACCGTCGGACATGCTGCTGGTGCTCGACGAAGGCCACCATATCGGCAATGTCGCCATCGACCAGGGTGCGGCCAGCCTCGCGCTGGACGAGATGGCCAAGCGCACCGGCCGCCTGCAGATCCTGATCGCCGCCGCCTACCGCGCGGTGGACAAGGACAAGCTGGGCAACCTGCTGCCCAACGAGGCGATCGAGGTCGCCGCCAAGGTCAGCAAGCAGCTCAAGGCCTTCCGCGATGTGATCGACCGCAGCTGGCGGCCGGACCCGTCCGCACAGGAGCCGATGTGGCGCGCCCCGAATGGCCGCCTGCCGGAGATCTGGATGCCGGACATCGAGGCCATCGCCGACGACACCCGCGCACTGTTCAACTGGGCGCATGCCGCGTTGACGCAGGTCGCCAAGGGCAAGCCCGAGGATGCCGCGCGCGAACGCCTGCAGCGCAACCTCGGCATGGCGCTGGAGATGATCGAGCAGCAGCACAACCTGTGGACCGGCTGGCGCCGCGAAGACAAGGACGGCCAGCCGCCGACCGCGCGCTGGATCACCCTCTCGCGCGATGGCGACCTGGTCCTGCACGGCTCGCCGGTGTCGGCCGCCAACGTGCTGCGCAAGCTGCTCTGGGATGAAGTGGATTCGGTGGTGATGACCTCGGCCACGCTCACCGGCGGCGGCGACTTCCAGGCCTTGGCGATCGACAACGGCATTCCGGCCGAGGCCGAGATGGTCTCGCTGGCCTCGCCGTTCGATCTGCCCAACCAGGCCCAGCTGATCGTGCCGGCGTTTCCGGTCACCCCGGATGACAAGGAAGGCCACCCGAAGGAAATCGCCAAGTACCTGGTCAAGGAGCTGGACTGGGGCAAGGGCAGCATCGTGCTGTTCACCTCGCGCTGGAAGATGGAAAAGGTGGCCGAGCTGATGCCGGCCGCGCAGCGCAAACAGGTGCTGGTGCAGGGCGAGACCGCCAAGCAGAAGATGATCGACGAGCACCTGCGGCGTACCTCGGCCGGTGAGGGTTCGGTGTTGTTCGGGCTGAATTCCTTCGGCGAAGGCCTGGATCTGCCCGGCGAAGCCTGCACCACCGTGGTGATCACCCAGGTGCCGTTCGCGGTCCCGACCGACCCGCAGACCTCCACGCTGAGCGAGTGGTTCGAAAGCCGCGGCCTGAACGCCTTCAACCTGATCGCGATCCCGCACGCCCTGCGCACGCTGACCCAGTTCTCCGGCCGGTTGATCCGCACCTCCACCGATACCGGTCGCGTGATCATCCTCGACTCGCGGCTGCTGACCCGCCGCTACGGCAAACGCATCATCGATTCACTGCCGCCGTTCAAGCGGGTGATCGGGTAGGGGGCATCAGACAGCCACGGGGTCGTGGCGTTCACAAGGGTAGAGCCACGCCATGCGTGGCTGCTCTCCGGTCAGAACGCGCCGCCGCTTCAAACTGCGCGCATCCACGTATGGCGTGAACCTACTCCTCCAGCTTCGCCAGATCCCGTACCGCGCCCTTGTCGGCACTCGTCGCCAGCAACGCATAGGCTTTCAACGCGCCGGTGACCTTGCGCGGGCGCGCCTCGCGCGGTTTCCAGCCCAGTGCATCCTGTTCGGCACGGCGTGCCGCCAGCGTGGCGTCATCCAGCAGCAGATCGATGCGCCGCGCCGGGATGTCGATGCGGATGCGGTCGCCGTTGCGCACCAGGCCGATGGTGCCGCCCGAGGCGGCTTCCGGTGAGGCATGGCCGATCGACAGCCCGGAGGTGCCGCCGGAGAAACGACCGTCGGTGAGCAGGGCGCATTGCTTGCCCAGCCCCTTGGATTTCAGATAGCTGGTCGGGTACAGCATCTCCTGCATGCCCGGGCCGCCGCGCGGGCCTTCGTAGCGGATCACGACCACGTCACCGGCGACGACGTCATCGGCGAGGATGCCCTGCACGGCGGCGTCCTGGCTCTCGAACACCCGCGCGTTGCCTTCGAACACATGGATGGATTCATCCACGCCAGCGGTCTTCACCACGCAGCCATCCACGGCCAGGTTGCCACGCAGCACGGCCAGCCCACCTTCTGCGGAGTACGCATGGGCGACATCGCGGATGCAGCCTTCGGCGCGGTCCACGTCCAGCGTCGGCCAGCGCGTGGCCTGGCTGAACGCGATCTGGGTCGGGATGCCTGCCGGCCCGGCGCGGAAGAAATCGTGCACTTTCTCATCGGTGCTCACCGCGACATCCCAACGTGCGATCGCCTCGGCCAGGGTGCGGCTGTGCACGGTCGGCACGTCGGTGTGCAGCAGGCCGCCACGCGCAAGCTCACCGAGGATGCCGAACACGCCGCCGGCGCGATGCACGTCCTCCATGTGGTACTTCGGCGTGTTCGGGGCGACCTTGCACAGCTGCGGCACACGGCGCGAGAGCGCGTCGATGGCATGCAGGTCGAAGTCCACTTCCGCCTCCTGCGCCGCCGCCAGCAGGTGCAGGATGGTGTTGGTCGAGCCGCCCATCGCGATATCCAGCGTCATCGCGTTCTCGAACGCCTGGCGGGTGGCGATGCCGCGGGGCAGCGCACCGATCTCTTCGCCGCCATACCAGCGGTGGCACAGCTCCACGATCAGGCGGCCGGCACGGCGGAACAGCTGCTCGCGGTCGGCGTGCGTGGCCAGGGTGGAGCCGTTGCCCGGCAGCGACAGGCCCAGTGCCTCGGTCAGGCAGTTCATCGAGTTGGCGGTGAACATGCCCGAGCACGAGCCGCAGGTGGGGCAGGCGCTGCGCTCGTATTCGGCGACCTTCTCATCGCTGGCGCTTTCATCGGCGGCGATCACCATGGCATCGACCAGGTCCAGCTTGTGCTCGGACAGGCGCGTCTTGCCCGCTTCCATCGGCCCGCCGGAAACGAACACCACCGGGATGTTCAGGCGCAGCGCAGCCATCAGCATGCCGGGGGTGATCTTGTCGCAGTTGGAGATGCACACCAGCGCATCGGCGCAGTGTGCGTTGGCCATGTACTCCACCGAGTCGGCGATGATCTCGCGGCTGGGCAGCGAATACAGCATGCCGTCGTGGCCCATGGCGATGCCGTCATCCACCGCGATGGTGTTGAATTCCTTCGCCACGCCGCCGACCTGCTCGATCTCGCGCGCCACGAGCTGGCCCAGGTCCTTGAGGTGCACGTGGCCGGGCACGAACTGGGTGAACGAGTTGGCGACGGCGATGATCGGCTTGTGGAAGTCGCCATCGGTCATCCCGGTGGCGCGCCACAGGGCGCGTGCGCCAGCCATGTTGCGGCCGGCGGTGGAGGTGCGGGAGCGGTATTCAGGCATGGTGGCTGGCAGGATCTGGCGGGCCGTGGGGGCGCGTTTCGCCTCGATTCTGCCGAAAAATTCCGGTTGCGTTTGCAACCACCTTCGCTGCTGCCGCGCGATCGAATCCTGAAACGCTGTTCATGTTTTCGACTTTGCCGGTTTTGGTTGTTCGCGCCGATCAGGCATGATTGGGGAGATAACCGCACTAGGGGGCATGACGCCATGAAACGTTCCAGGACCACTGCGCTGCTGCTGATGAGCGCTGCGCCGCTGCTGTTCACCGCCTGCCAGAAGAACGAGGCCGTGCAGGTGCAGGAAGGGCTCTATACCTCGGTGCAGGCCTGTACCGAAGCCACCGGCGATCCGTCCAGCTGCCGCAATGCCTTTGCCGAAGCGCAGAAGCAGTCGGCCGATGCCGCCCCCAAGTACGCCACGCGCGAGGCCTGTGAGGCCGAGTACAACGCCGAGCAGTGCGTGGAACAGAAGACCTCCACCGGCCACTCGTTCATCGGCCCGATGATGATGGGCTTCTTCATGTCGCAGATGCTCAGCAACCGGGGCGGCGCGGGCCTGGCCCAGCAGCCGGCGGCGGCGCCGGCCTACCAGGACAAGGCCAAGGGCTGGGCCCGTCCGGGCCCGTCCACCGGTGGGATGAACACCGCCAGCGGCATCGGCGCCGGCAAGGCCGGCCTGGCCCCGGTGACCGCCACCCCGAACCGGGCGGTCACTGCCAGCCGCGGTGGCTTCGGCAACTCCAGCAGCAACCGCAGCAGCGTCGGCGGCTGATCGATGCAGCGCGTGCGTATCGCCGAGCGCAGCCAGTGGCGCGCCCGGGCCGAAGAGTCGGGGTTCCGTTTCCACACCATCGATGGCCTGCCGTACTGGGATGAAACCGCGTATTACGCCTTCACCCTGCGTCAGATCGAGCAGGACATCGAAGATCCCAGCGCCGAGCTGCATGCCATGGCGATGGACCTGGTGGACGAGGTGGTGGGCAGCCAGCAGCTGATGGACCAGCTGGCGATCCCGCCGCAGTTCCGCGACTGGATCGCCGACAGCTGGCGCCGCCGCGAGCCGCACCTGTATGGGCGGCTGGATTTCGCCTACGACGGCAGCGGCCCGGCCAAGCTCTACGAGCTCAATTACGACACGCCCACCTCGCTGTTCGAAGCCTCGTTCTTCCAGTGGCAATGGCTGGAGGACCAGCGCAACCAGAACCGGTTGCCGCCGCACGCCGACCAGTTCAACGCGATCCATGAAGCCCTGGTCGAACGGTTCGGTGAACTGGCCGCGCAGCTGCCGCCGCCGCTGTATTTCAGCGCGGTGGGTGCGTCCGAGGAAGACCAGGGCACGGTCGCCTATCTGCGCGACTGTGCTGCCCAGGCCGGCCTGCGCGGCGAAGCGATCGCGATCGAAGATATCGGCCTGTCCGAAGACGGGCGCTTCACCGCGCTCGACGACACAGTGATCGGCAGCCTGTTCAAGCTGTACCCGCTGGAAGACCTGATGACCGAGTCGTTCGGCCAGGCGCTGCCCGCCTCGGGCGTGCAGTTGCTGGAACCGGCCTGGAAGGCGATCCTCAGCAACAAGGGCGTGCTGCCGCTGCTGTGGCAGCGCCACCGCGGCCACCCGAACCTGCTCGCCGCCGAGTTCGACGATGGCAGCGAGCTGCCACGCGGCTGGGTGCGCAAGCCGCTGTTCTCGCGCGAGGGCGCCAACGTGGCCATGCACCTGGCCGATGGCAGCTGGCAGGAAAGCGAAGGCCCGTATACCGGCCCGGCAATCCGCCAGGCCGCGCATCCGCTCACCGCATTCGATGGCGGGTATCCGCTGATCGGCAGCTGGGTGGTGGGCGACCAGGCCTGTGGCATGGGCATCCGCGAAGACAACAGCCGGATCACCCGCGACAGCGCCCGCTTCGTTCCGCACGCGATCATCGACGAAGCGCCGACGCGTATCTATCTGTAAGGGTTACAGCAAGCCGTCGCGCTTGACCGCCAGGTAACGCTCCACCAGCGCGCCGGGCAGAGCCTCGGCGGTGACATCGAGCACCATCACCCGATGGCTGCGCAGCGCATCATGCGCATCGCTGCGCTGCTGCAGGTAACGGGCGATCGCGCCGGCCTGGGTGGCGTCGTGCAGGGTCTCCACCGGCTGGGCCAGCGCATCATCCAGCTCGCGCTCGCGCAGGCTGGCCACGCATACCAGATGCTGGCGCTGCAGCAGGCGTACCGCCGCGAGCAGGTCCTCGATGTCCTCATCGCGCACGTTGGTGACCAGCATCACCAGCGACCGCCGGCGCTGGCGCAGCGAGAGCTCGGTGGCGGCGGCGAGATAGTCGGTGGCGACCGGCTGCGCCTGCAGGTCGTAGCTGGCGCGCAGCAGGGTATCGATCGTGCCCATGCCGCGCTTCGGCGCGACCCAACGGCTCTCGCCCCCGGCCGCGAACAGGCCCACACCGTCGCCCTGGCGCAGCGCCAGGTAGGACACCACCAGCGCCGCATTGAGCACATGGTCGAAGTGCGACAGGCCGCCTTCGCTGGCCATCATGCGCCGGCCGGTGTCGATCATCAGCACCAGCTGCTGGTTCTTCTCGTCCTGGTACTCGCGCGACACCAGCTTGCGCGCACGCGCGGTGGCCTTCCAGTCGATCTGGCGCAGGCTGTCGCCGACGCGGTACTCGCGCATCTGGTGGAAGTCGGTGCCTTCGCCGCGGCGGCGCTTGAGGTGCGCACCGACCAGGCGCGAGGCCTGTTCGGCACTGAACAGCGCAAAGCGGGTGAGCGGCGCGAAGTTGGGGTACACGCGCACCGTCATCGCCGGCGGCAGCTGCCGCCGCTGGTGCCACAGCCGCCAGGCGCTGTGCACGCGCAGATGCACGCCCTCGAACACAAAGCGGCCACGTGTGGTCGGGGTCAACCGGTACGCCACGCTGCTGGTCACCATCGGCTTGAGGGCCAGCCTGCGCGGCAGCCCCTGCAGGCTCCACCCACCGGGAACCAGATCAAACACCTCCACACGCTGGTGGCGGCTCGACTCCAGACGCAGCGTGGCCTCACGCTCGACGTTCAACGCCAGCGACTCGGGCAGTTCGCGATGCACGCTGGGCGAGGGCTGGGCACGCAGGCGCAGCAGGTCCACCAGCGCAATCAGCGCCACGCCGCCGCCGATCGCCCACCAGACTGCGTGCGGCCAGGCACCGAGTACCACCGGCACGCCGAGCAGGCCCCAGCCGGCCAGCAGCGCCAGCAGCAGTAGGCCCGGCCTCATGCCGGTCGCTCGCGATGGAGGACGCGCCCCCTCATTTGCGCGGTGCGTCCACCTTGGCCAGCAGCGCGGTCAAGGCATCGTCGGCGCTTTGTCCTTCGATCTGCAGTTCCGGTGCCAAGGCGATGCGGTGGCGCAGCGCCGGTCTGGCGATGTCGCGCACGTCGTCGGGGGTGACGAAATCACGGCCGGACAGCACCGCCTGCGCACGCGCCGCACGCACCAGCGCGATGCTGCCGCGCGGGCCGGCACCGAGCGCGATGCCCGGCCACTGCCGCGTGGCGGCGACGATCCGGACCGCGTAGTCGATCACTTCCGGATCGACCGTGATCGCCGCGGTGGCCTGCTGCAGCGCGACCACCTCGGCCCCGCTCAGCACGCGCGGCACCTGCGAGAGATCGAAGTCGGCCGCGCTGCGGCCGGTGGTGATCGCATCGACCATGCGTTTCTCGTCTTCCAGCGCCGGGTAGTCGATCAGCACCTTGAGCAGGAAGCGGTCCAGCTGCGCTTCCGGCAGCGGGTAGGTGCCTTCCTGCTCGACCGGGTTCTGGGTGGCGAGGGTCAAGAACGGCGGGGTCAGCGCGAACGCCTTGCCTTCGATGGTGACCTGGCCTTCCTGCATCACTTCCAGCAGGGCCGACTGGGTCTTGGCCGGCGCACGGTTGATTTCATCGGCGAGCAGCAGGTTGGTGAACACCGGGCCGCGGCGGATCTTGAAGCTCTCCGTCTTCGGGTCGTACACCGCGTGGCCGCTGACATCGCTGGGCATCAGGTCCGGGGTGAACTGCACGCGGCCGTAGTCCAGCTCCAGGGCCTGGGCGAGGGCGCGCACCAGCAGGGTCTTGCCCAGCCCGGGGACGCCTTCGATCAGCACATGGCCGCCGGCCAGCAGCGCGATCAGGATCTGGTCGAGTACCTCAGGCTGGCCGATGAAGGCACGGCCCACGGCCTCGCGCACGGCATCGACGCGCTCGGACAACGGCGACGGTGAAGGCGTCACGGCAGGAGGGGACAGCGGCGGCGGAAGCGTCGGCTCGGTCATAGCAGGTTTCTCATCTGGATCAGCAGGCGGATGCGGTCGCGCAGGCCGGCGACGTCGTGGGAAGCGGGTGGGGTCAACGCGGTCTGCACGCGCTCGCGCGACCACTGCAGCAAGGTGGCGACGGCCTGCACCCGGGCCTCGCCGGTCAGCGCGGCCGCACTCGGCGAACGCCGCCGCAGGCGGGCCAGGAACGCGCGCCGGACCGCGTCATACAGCAGCGGCGCTTTGCCGAAGCGCAGCAGGTGTTCGCCGCTGGCGCGGATGTGTTCGAGCAGGGAACGGCGTTCGGCCGGCGGCGAAGGCAGTTCGCTGCCCAGGCGCTGCGCGCGCTGCCAGAGCCAGCCGAGCAGGGCCAGCAGCAACGGCGCCCACACCGGCCAGCCGTGGTAGAACACGCGGTTCCACAACGACGGCGGGCGCGAGGCGTAGACCAGCCACATCGTGCCCTTGCCGTAGTTGGGTGCGAGCACGTAGCGGGTCAGGTCGCGATGGGCCTTGTCGTGCAGGCCGTCGATGGCGGGGTTGGCAGCGTTCTGCGCAACGGTCGGATTGGGCCGGCCCTTGCCGTCCATGAAGGCCATGTCCGCCAGCACATCGATGCGGCCCTGGCCGTGGCGCAGGCGGGCGAACACCAGATCGCCCGTGTCGCCCCACTGGCGCTCGACCGCCATGCCCCTGGGCGGTTGGACCGCGAAGCGGCGCCCGTTGCAGAACTCGACGTGCTGCGGATCATCGCGCACGTGGAACGGCTGGCAGTAGTTTCCGTAGTCCTCGCTGTCCACGCCGAGCGCGTCCAGCAGCGGACCATTGCGCGCGGCCTCCTTGCCCACCGGTGGCGTGCGCACGATCAGATGGCCGCCACGCGCCACCCAGGCCATCAGCGCCGTGGCGGCAGGCGCGGGCACTTCCGCGCTGTCCTGCAGCAGCACCAGCGTGTCGCCCGGCTGCAACGGCATCCGGGCCAGGTCCAGGCGCGGCTGCGACTGCACGGTAAGCCCGTCCGCGCGCAGTGCCTGACCGAGCACATACAACGGGTTGTAGCTGGCTTCACCCTGCGGCGGCAGGTGCTCGAGCTGGGTCACCCGCTCGTGCGTGCGCAGGAACAGGATCGCCAGCGGCACCCCGATCACCAGCAGCACGAGGCCGACCAGCAGCCAGCGCAGACGGGTGCTCATGCGCGCCACCCGAACTGGCGCTGCAGGGTAGTGGCCAGCGCTTCGAAATCATCATCGGCCGGCAGCCGGCCGGCATACGCAGCGTACTGCCAGACCCGCACGATGCGTTCGAACAGGCGGCGATCGGCCTCGACCGGCATCCGTCGCGAGGCTCGCAGGCACTGCGCTTCGGTGGCGCCCGGCGGCAGGCTGATCTGCGCGCGCTCGCTCATGGACTCCACGCTGGCGCGATACAGCAGCGCCAGCGCCTGCCGTGGGCGGCCCTCCTGCCACAGTGCACGCGCACGCGCGGCGGGATCGGGTGGCGCCACGTCCGGTACCCGGATGGGCTCTTCCACGACCGCCACAGCCTTGGCCCGGCGGCGCTGGCCGGAGCCACGCAGCCACGGCAGCCAGCGCGGCGCGGTGATCAGCAGCAGCACCACCAGGACGCCGACCACGGCCCACAGCGCCCACTCGGCGATCTGGGCCGGCAGCAATGGGCCCTTGTTGCCACGTTGCCGGGATCCGTTGGCGGCGGCCTCGCGTTTTGCCTTCTCGGCCTCGGCCGCCTCGCTATCCGTGCGCTTCCACTCAGTGACCTCGCGGGTCGGGCTCTGCAGCGGGTCTTCATACGCGCGCTGCACCGCCTGACGGAAGCCGGCGGTGTCCACCGCCTCGTTGCCGAAGACGCCGACCGCAGTGTTGTCCGGGTCATTGTCGAACGTCCGGGTGGGAGCGTCCGGCGCCTCGTCTTCGGCGTCTTCATCCTCAGGCGCATCGGACCCCGCGTCGGCCGCGGGCGCCAGACCGTCCTCCAGCGCCGGCGCGGCAGCCGGTGCAGCCACCGCCCCCTTGCTGTTGGACGACGGCGGTGTCTGCTGGGCGTGCAGCGCCGCGCCCGGCCAGATCAGCACCAGGGCCAGCACCAGCAGCGGCGCGGCCTGCTGCAGCCGGGCGTGCAGGCGGCGGAAGGCGATCTCCAGATCCCACGCTTCCATCTGCGTGCGCCGGTCCAGGTACAGGCCGAAGCCGGCGCCGACGTAGAACGGACCGATCAACGTCGCAGCGGCCCAGAACAGCAGGTTCACGCCCAGCTGCATCCACGCCGGCATGTCCTGCTTGGCCAGCTCCCACGCCGCGCGCCAGGACTCGGACAACAGGTCCACCGGGATGAACAGGAACACCGCCGCGATGCCGCCGACCACCAGCACGAGCTCGAAGACCATGCACACCAGCGTCAGCAGCAGCGCGTGGCCGACCGCGCCGCCGGCGATCGCACGCCGACGCTGGCGGCGATGCGCAGCGTCCGTGCCCTCGAGCAGATTCACCGGCAGCAGCACCGGGCGCAGCGGGCTCAGGCGCCGCCAGCCGAGGTAGCCCCAGAAGCCCTGCCAGCCCCACGTGCGCTGCGCGCGCAGTGTCTGCGTGGTCGTCGAGGCATCGCCGAACACCCCACGCGAGATCACGTACAACGCGATGCGTTCGAACAACGGCTTGAGCCACCACATTGCCAACCAGGCCCAGCCGAAGCTGTCCGTCCACCAGGCCAGCGCGTTGAGCAGCACGAACACCGGCAGCGACACGCTCACCCACGGCGCCCAGATCGCCGCCGCGTGCCGTCGCACCAGGGCCATCCCCAGCTCCATGGCCTCCCAGCCCGAGCGCGCGCGCAGCACGATGTTGAGCCGATCAATCTGCATCGGCCGCTCCGCGCCCGCCGCGCCACAACCACACGAACACCGCGGTCCACAGCACCGCGGCCACGCTGTATTTGCCCCACGCCGGGATCGCGGCGATCGAGGACCAGAACGCTTCGATGAAGGCGGCCACCAGCAGCATCGCGGCAACGCCCACGCACAGCTTGGCCCCGATCACACCGCCCTCGACCAGCGCATCGATGCGCCGGCGGCGACCGGGCGCAAGCAGTTTCATGCCCAGCTGCAGCCCAGCGCCGCCGGCGATCACGATCGCGGTCAGCTCGAATGCACCATGGCCGGCCACGAAGCGCCAGAACGGATCGCCGTGGCCGATATGCTGCAGATGCCCGGCCACCGACCCGATGCCGACGCCGTTGAACAGCATCACGAACACGGTACCGACGCCGGCGATCAGCCCGAAGGCGAACGTGCGCAGGCCGATGCTGATGTTGTTCATGATGTAGTAGCCGAACATCGTCCAGTTGGTGCCGCTGTCGCGGCCCAGGTTCGGCGAGGCCGGATCGTACATGCGCTCGAACTCGGCGATGCGCGCGTTGTCCAGCAGCAGGTGGATCAGCTCGGGGCGCCACAGGATCAGCGCGAAACTGCCCACCAGCGGCACCACGAACAACGCCGCAGCGACCCACATGCTGCGGGCCTGGCTGCGCACAAGCTGCGGGAAATCGGCGAACAGGAAGGCGAGCGCGCGCTGCCACTGCGGGCGCGGGGTGCGGTACAGCAGGGTATGGCCCTGCTGCATCAGCTGCTGCAGCCGCGCCACCAGCTGCGGGCTGTAACCGCGCCGGCGCGCCAGCGCGAGCTGCTGGCACAGGCGGCGGTAACGCTGCGGGAAGTCGCCATCGTCCAGGCCCTCGTGTGCTGGCTGCCGGCGCGCCTGCCGCGGGTGCTCACCGCGCTGGGCCAGCCAGTGCTCCAGCGCCTGCCATTCGGCCTGGTAGCGGGCGACGAACTGTTCCTGCCTCATCGCCGCCCCAACAGCCAGTTGGCCATCGCATACAGGCGCAGCACGCCGACCTGGCCGTGGCTGTCGGTGAGCGGCGAGGCGATGTCGGCCAGTTCCTGCTGGCGTGGTGCCGACAGCCGCGGCGCACGCTCGGCGAAAGCGACCACGGCGGCCTGTTCGGCCGGCTGCAGCGGTTGCGGTGGTACCAACACACTGCCGACCGGCACCGTGCCGCCCAGCGGCGCGGCGCCCTGATGGATCACCACGGTGCCGGCGACCAAATCGCCGAGGCGGCGGCCATGCGCATCGAACAGGCTCGACAGCAGCCCCAGCGCATAGCCGAACGGCAGCATGTCCACGGTGCGCAGCAGGTTGCGGGTGATCGCGCTCATCCAGCCGATCGGCCCACCATCGCGCGCGACCACGCGCAGGCCCATCGCGCGCTTGCCCAGGGTGCGGCCCCAGCACGCCTCCTGGACGATCGTGTAGGCCCACATCAGCAGGAACATCAGGCCGAGGTAGAGCCCTTGGCCGAACCCGCCAAGGAAGGCCAGGGGAATACTCAGCATCATCAGTGCGCCGACCCGGATCACGAAGTCGATCGCCCACGCCAGCGCACGCGGCAACGGACCAGCGACGGGCAGGTGCAGGGGCACGCCTTCGGGGGTGATGACCTCCCGGTAGGTATCCAGCATGGGCGCACTCATGGGCGGCGCGTCACGGTGGGCCGTAGGGAAGGCCACAGGGGATGCCGGATTCCTCTCCGGGCTGCCAGCGGGGGCATGCGGGTCTCGACTGCTTCCTGGTCGGCTGAGGACTTTACCGCGCACCGATCCCGATGCACAGCGGCGCGACCACCATCACCCCCGGTACTGGTCCTTCAGGCGCACGTAGTGATCGGCCGAGTAATGCAGCGATTCGATCTCTTTGTCGCTGAGCGTGCGCGCCAGCCGTGCGGGGTTGCCCAGCCACAGCTCGCCCTCGCCGACCACCTTGCCCGGGCCGAGTACTGCACCCGCGCCGAGGAAGCCGTGCGTGCTCACCGTCGCGCCATCGAGAATGCACGCGCCCATGCCGATCAGACAGTAATCGCCGATCGTGCAGGCATGGATGATGGTGCCGTGGCCGACCGTGACGCCCTCACCGATGATGGTGGGGTAGCCGCCCTTGTTGAACGGGCTGTGGTGGCTGACGTGGATGATGGTGCCGTCCTGGATGTTGCTGCGCGCACCGATCCGCACGTGGTTCACATCCCCGCGGATCACCGTGCCCGGCCAGACCGAAACGTCATCGCCCAGCACCACATCGCCGATGATGGTGCTGGCCGGATCGATGTAGACGCGTTCGCCGAGCACCGGCAGTTTGTCGAGGAAGGGGCGGATCGGGGACATGCATGAACTCCGGCAACGCAGGGACTGGGACGCCGCCTGCCGCGGTGTCCCGGCCCCCGATGATAACGCGGGTGCGCCCGCCAACCGCCGCTGGCGCGCAGACCATCGACTGCACGACTGCACGACTGCGCGACTGCACGACTGCACAACTGCACAACTGCACAACTGCGCGACCGCACGCCCTCGACGGTAGAGCCGACCGTTGGTCGGCTGCCCGGAATCCCCCGGCGGTGGCTGTGCAGCCGACCAACGGTCGGCTCTACCGGGTTGTCGTGCGGCCGACCAACGGTCGGCGCCACCGGTGGGGTGCGGCGTTACGCGGCGCGGATGCGGCGCGCGCGTTCCAGGTGGACCAGCAGCAGCGAGATTGCCGCCGGGGTCATGCCGGGGATGCGCTGGGCCTGGCCGATGGTCTGCGGCCGCACGCGCTCGAGCTTCTGCTGCACTTCGGCCGAGAGACCGCGCACGCTGGCGTAATCGAAATCGGCGGCGATGGCGGTGTTTTCATGACGCTGCTGGCGTTCGATCTCGTCGCGCTGGCGGTCGAGGTAGCCGGCGTACTTCACGCCGATCTCGACCTGTTCGGCCACCTTGGCGTCGGCCACGGCGGGGCCGAGCGATGGCACCTGCATCAGCTTGGCGTAGTCCAGTTCCGGGCGCTTGATCAGGTCCAGCACGTTGGTTTCGCGGCTGACCGCCACCCCCAGCGTGGCTTCCACCTCGCGGCCGAGCGCATTGCCCGGCGTGGCCCACAGGGCGCGCAGCCGCGCGGTCTCCTGCGCCACCGCGTCCTGCTTGGTCTGGAATGCGCTCCAGCGGCGGTCATCGACCAGCCCCAGTTCGCGGCCGAGGCCGGTCAGGCGCACGTCGGCATTGTCCTCGCGCAGCTGCAGGCGGTACTCGGCGCGGCTGGTGAACATGCGGTACGGCTCGTTGGTGCCGTGGGTGATCAGGTCGTCGACCAGCACGCCCAGATAGGCCTCGTCGCGGCGCGGGCACCAGCCGGCGTCGTCACGGGTGAAGCGGGCGGCGTTGAGGCCGGCCAGAAGGCCCTGCGCGGCGGCTTCTTCATAACCGGTGGTGCCGTTGATCTGGCCGGCGAAGAACAGGCCGCTGACGGTCTTGGTCTCCAGCGTGTTCTTCAGCCCGCGCGGGTCGAAGAAGTCGTATTCGATCGCATAGCCGGGGCGGGTGATGTGCGCGTTCTCGAAGCCACGCATGCTGCGCACCAGCTCCAGCTGCACATCGAATGGCAGCGAGGTGGAGATGCCGTTGGGATAGATCTCGACCACGTCCAGCCCCTCGGGCTCGACGAAGATCTGGTGGCTGGCTTTTTCGGCGAAGCGCACCACCTTGTCCTCGATGGAGGGGCAGTAGCGCGGGCCGATGCCTTCGATCTGGCCGCTGTACAGCGGCGAGCGGTGCAGCGCGTTGCGGATGATCTCGTGGGTGCGCTCGCTGGTGTGGGTGATCCAGCAGCTGACCTGCGCCGGATGCTCGTCCACGCTGCCCAGGAAGGACATCACCGGGCGCGGGTCGTCGCCGGGCTGTTCTTCCATCAGGCGGTAATCCAGTGATCGGCCGTCGATGCGCGGCGGCGTGCCGGTCTTCAGGCGGTCGATCACGAACGGGCGCTCGCGCAGGCGCGCGGCCAGGGTGGTCGCCGGCGGGTCGCCCATGCGGCCGGCCGCGTACTGGGTCTCACCGACGTGGATCTTGCCGGCCAGGAAGGTGCCGGCGGTCAGCACCACGGCGGTCGCGCTGAAGCGCAGGCCGGTCTGGGTGATCGCGCCACGCACCGCATCGCCCTCGATGACCAGGTCATCGACCGCCGCCTGGAACACGGTCAGGTTGGGCTGGGCCTCGACGATCCGGCGGATCGCCATGCGGTAGAGATTGCGGTCGGCCTGGCAGCGCGTGGCGCGCACGGCCGGGCCCTTGGAGGCGTTGAGCGTGCGCCACTGGATGCCGGCGCGGTCGGCGGCATGCGCCATTGCGCCGCCCAGGGCGTCGATCTCCTTGACCAGGTGGCCCTTGCCGATGCCGCCGATGGCCGGGTTGCAGCTCATCGCACCGATGGTTTCGACGTTGTGGGTCAGCAGCAGGGTGCGCGCACCGCTGCGTGCGGCCGCCAGCGCGGCTTCGGTGCCGGCGTGGCCGCCGCCGATGACGATCACGTCGTAGCGGTAGAAGGAGTCAGTCATGGCGGAGGAGCTCGGGACGGGGCCGGGCGGCCCGGATCAGCCCTGGAGGCAGGGCGCGGGTGGCGATTTTAGCGCCATTCGTCGGGGGCCATGAAATCCACCCTCAAGTTGGCACGTTTTCTGCAGATAACCCAATAGCACCCAGGATGGCATGCGCCTTGTGCGCAACGGACCGGAATTGGAACAGGGGCCGGTCCAAGCGCATCGTGGGGAAGCAGAGGGGCCGGCAGTCGGGGGACTGTCGGCCCTGTTTTTTTGCCGGTTCCAGCGCGAACGCACCGCCCAAATACAGAAGGCCCCGCCATTAGCGGGGCCTTCTGCGTTTAAGGTGCCGACATCCGACAGGGCCGGAACAGGGGGGATCCAGATGTTCCTGGCGGATATCGACATAGAGCCGAATGTGACGCCACTTGTCGCTTTTGGCACTTTGTGACCGTCGCTGTCACCGCCCGGCTAGAGTGAACTGCCGGGCGCGTGAAAATCAAGCCATCTCAGGGCTCAACTGTGCGTTGGTTCGCATTGTTGAGATTCCGCCACGGGGAACCGTTCATCCTCGGCGAAGACGGACGCGGCGCCTGGGCCGGGCGTGCCTGCGGCGGCGACGGACGCTGCTGTTGCTGCCGTTGCTGCTGCGGCGGCCGGCGCGGCCCACCGAGCGAATCCATGTTCCGCCACGGCGAGCCGCCGTTGTTCGGCCGCGGGCGATCCGGCGGACGGGTCGGGTTGCCGTTGCCATGGCCGGGGCGCGGCGGTGGGCGATGATTGTGCGGCGGGCGATAGTTCGGATACGGGCGATACACCGGATAGCCGTAGCCACCGCCATAGCCGTAATACCCGCCACCGTAGTAGCCGCTGCCGTACCCATAGGAGTATCCGGCCGGGTAGCGATACTCGACCGACGGTGCGCCGTGGTAGTAGCCGCTGCCGCCGCCACCGCCGACATAGTCGTACGTCGCGCAGCCGGACAGGGCCAACAACAGGCCACCGGCAAGAACAAGGCGCATTTTCATGATGGGTCCCCCCAACGGGCTGTAGGGCCAGCTTCGGCCCAGCGCATTGAATCAGCCCTTAACTCGGCCCGATCCGAATGAATGGTTGCCATGCTGACACGTTCATCAAGTCGGATGTGGGCAGGGGGCATACGTTAATCTTGCGTCATGAGCGATTCACCCTTGCCCTGTGTTGACGACGTGCTGGCGGCGGCGGCGCGCATTGCCGCGCACGCCTGCGTGACCCCGGTGTTGCGCTCGCGCACCCTGGATGCGCTGACCGGCGCCACCGTGGTCTTCAAGGCCGAACACCTGCAGCGCAGCGGCGCCTTCAAGTTCCGCGGTGCCTGCAATGCCGTGTGGGCGCTGACCGAGGCGCAGGCCCGGCGCGGGGTGGTCACCCACTCCTCGGGCAACCATGGCGCCGCCCTGGCGCTGGCCGCGCGTACCCGTGGGATTGCCTGTCACGTGGTCGTGCCCGAGGGCGCGGTGGCGGCGAAACTGGCCAACATCGGCCGCCACGGGGCCACGCTGTGGCGCTGCGATGCCTCGATCGCCGCGCGCGAAACCATGTGCGCCCAGGTCCAGGCCGAAACCGGGGCGACCCTGGTCCATCCCTATACCGACCCGTGCGTCATTGCCGGCCAGGGTACGGCCGCGCTGGAACTGCTGCATGCCAGCGAAGGGCTGGAGATGATGGTGGTGCCGGTGGGCGGCGGTGGCCTGGCCGCGGGTACGCGGCTGGCACTGCAGGCCGCCGCCCCGCTGGCCGAGCTGGTCCTGGCCGAGCCGCTGGGCGCGGCCGATACCGCGCGCTCGCTGGCCGCTGGCGAGCGCCACATCGATTTCACCCCCCACACCGTCTGCGATGGCCTGCGCGGGACGCTCGGCGCGCCCAACTTCGCGCTGCTGCAGGGCGCGGCCCAGGTCATCACCGTCGCCGATGAGGCGACCGTCGCGGCGATGCGGCTGATCTGTCAGGTGCTCAAGCAGGTGGTGGAACCGTCCTCGGCGATCGCCCTGGCGGCGATCCTCGCCGAACCGGCACGCTTTGCCGGCAAACGGGTGGGCGTGGTGCTTTCCGGGGGCAATGTGGATCTGGATGCGCTGCCGTGGGGCGCGGTATGAGCCGGCGCACCGGGGTGGGCGTGTTCGGGTGGCTGTGGCGGCTGTGCATAGTGCTGGCCGTGTGGCTGCTCGGAGTCACGGCGTGGATCGTCTGGATCGGCGAGCGCGACCAGGCGCAGAAGGCCGACGCGATCATCGTGCTCGGCGCGGCAGCCTATGACGCCAAGCCTTCGCCGGTGTTCGAAGAGCGCATCCGCCACGGGCTGGATCTCTACCAGCAGGGCTATGCCCCGCTGCTGATCTTCACCGGTGGCTATGGCGGCACCGGCGCGCGTTTTTCCGAATCGCAGGTGGCGCGTCGCTACGCGCTCAAGCAGGGCGTGCCCGATGACGCGATCCTGATCGAGACCGCCTCACGCACTACGCGGCAGAACCTGATCGAGGCGCGGCGCTTGATGGAGCAGCGCAAGCTGCATCGCGTGATCATCGTCAGCGACCCGCTGCACATGGCGCGCGCGCTGCGCCTGTGCCGCGAACTGGGCATCGATGCGCTGGCCTCGTCCACGCCGAGCACGCGCTTCCGCAGCTTCCACACCAGCTGGCGGTTCCTGGCGCAGGAAATCTATTTCTTCCACCGCGACCTGTTCCCGTCGTAGCGCCGACCGTTGGTCGGCTGGCCCGCCGGGCCGCTGTGCGGCCAGCCGACCAACGGTCGGCTCTACGGGATCACCGCGGCCGGCGCGATCACCTCGATCAGCGCGATCGGCTCAGGGCGTTCTGCGGCGGATCGGAATCGCCGACACCGGCACCGTGGCGACATCGTGCCCGCGCTCGCGGATCGGGGCGCCACCTTCCGGTGCCCAGGCGTGTGCGTAGATCACTTCCCAGCTGCTGGGCAACTTGCCGTCGTCGCGTCGCAGCGGCTCGTAGGCGGCACGCGCGGCATCGAAACGCCCGCGCCCGGTCAGTGTGTGGCGGCGGTCCTGGCGCGCGTTGGTGGCGCCGATCGCCTGCAGCTCGCGCATCAGCGCGGTCAGGTCGTCGTAGGTCAGGGTGAACAGGTCGCGGTCCAGCACCGGATCGCGGAAGCCGGACATCATCAGCGCATCGCCGAACTGCGCGATCGGGGCGAAACGACTGACATGCGGCACCGCGTCGGCGGCGGCGAACGCATCGCGCAGTTCGATCAGCGTCTCCGGCCCGAACGTGGAGACCAGCAGCAGGCCGCCCGGCTTGAGCGCACGGCGGAACCCGGCGAACACCGCCGGTAGATCCTCCACCCACTGCAGGCACAGGTTGCTGAAGATCACATCCACGCTCTGGTCCAGCACCGGCAATGCCTGCGCGTCGCCGCACACGCGCGAGAACGGCTTCCACCAGCCGGCCTGCTTCTTCGCTTCGCGCAGCATCGGCTGGGCCAGGTCCAGCGCGATCACCTGCGCCTTGGGCCACCGCTTCTTCATCAGCGCGCTGGCGTGGCCGGTGCCGCTGCCGACATCGAGCACCACCTGGGGCTGGCGGTTTTCCAGGTAGTCCAGCGATTCGAGCAGGCGCTTCTCCACCTCGCGCTGCAGCGCGGCGGCGGCGTCGTAACTGCGGGCGGCGCGCGAGAAGGCGCGGCGGACGTGATGCGGATCGAAGCTGGACGTCATGGGGTACTCACGGCTCAAAACGGTGGTGCGGGTGGAATCAGAAGGTGCCCGGGTAAGCGCCGCCATCGATCAGCAGGTTCTGCCCGGTGATGTAGCCGGCCTGCGCGCTGCACAGGAAGGCGCAGGCGGCGCCGAACTCGTCAGCGGTGCCGAAACGGCCCGCGGGAATGTGGGTGCGTTTGCGTTCGGCCAGCTGGCCGGCGTCGATGCCCTGCTGCTGCGCCAGGTAGGCGAAGTTGCCGCGCAGGCGGTCGGTATCGAACTGGCCCGGCAGCAGATTGTTGAGGGTGACATTGTGCGCGACGGTCTTGCGGGCCAGTCCGGCCACGAACCCGGTCAGTCCGGAGCGTGCGCCGTTGGAGAGCCCGAGGATGTCGATCGGGGCCTTCACCGACGAGGAGGTGATGTTGACCACGCGGCCGAAGCCGCGCTCGATCATGCCGTCCACGGTGGCGCGGATCAGCTCGATCGGGGCCAGCATGTTGGCATCCAGCGCGGCGATCCAGTCTTCGCGGCTGAACTGGCGGAAATCGCCTGCCGGCGGCCCGCCGGCGTTGTTGACCAGGATGTCGATCTGCGGACAGGCGGCCAACGCAGCGTCGCGGCCTTGGGTGGTGGCGATGTCGGCGACGACCCCGATCACCCGGCGCGCACCCGGCAGGGCCTGCAGCTCGAGCACGGCGCGGTCCAGGGCCGCTTCACCGCGCGCGGCGATGACCACGTTGACGCCTTCGCGTGCCAGTGCGCGCGCGCAGCCCAGCCCGAGGCCTTTGCTGGCGGCGCAGACCAGGGCCCAGCGGCCGGCGATTCCAAGATCCATGGGTCAGTCCTGTGGGGAAAGGCAGGCGTACATGATCGGCGATGCGTGGCCGGAACAGGTCAAGACAGTGCGGCAACGAAGTGTTGCAGCTGCGTGGCGACCTCGTCGGTATGGCCCAGGAACGGCGCGTGCCCGCCCTGGGCGACCACGTGGGCCTGCGCGCCCGGCGCCCGTGCCGCGGCGGCCTGCATGGCCCGCGCCGAGACCAGGCGGTCGCGCTGGCCGGCCAGCCACAGGCTCGGTTTGCCCAAGGTGGCCAGGGCGCCGCGCAGGTCGGTGTTCTCCAGCAGGCGCAGGCCTTCCTGCAATGCGCGCGGGGCCGGTTCACCGCGGGCGACCAGCATTTCGCGCAGCGTGCGCAGTTCCTGCCGCGCGTGCTCCGAGCCCATCGCATCCAGCGCCAGGAAGCGCTCCAGCGTGCCGCGGTAGTCCTGCGCGAGATCCTGGCCGAACTGCTCGAACACCGCCGGCTCCACTGCGTGGGGCCAGTCATCGCCGCGCACGAAACGCGGCGTGGCCGCGATCATCGCCAGGCCGCGTACCTGCGGCAGCGTCGCGGCGGCATGCAGGGCGAACAGGCCACCGAGCGACCAGCCGCACCAGACCGCCGGTGGCGTGGCGGCGGCGATGGCATTGACCACGTAGGGCAGGCGCAGTGGCGTGGTGTCGTCACGGCTGGCGCCGTGGCCGGGCAGATCCACCAGGTGCAGCTGGACGTGCGCGGACAGGCGCTCCACCAGCGGCGCGAACACACCGCCATGCAGGGCCCAGCCGTGGATGAGGACCAGTGCCGGGCCCTGGCCGATGACCTCGATATGCATGCTCAACGCTGCGGCATCACGCGGTCAGGGCATTCAGTGCGTGCTGCTGGACCGCAGTGTCGCGTGCATGGGCGATCGCATCGACCAGCGCGTGGACCTGTGCCGGCGCATGCAGCGCGGATAAGGTCACGCGCAGGCGCGCCTTGCCCTCGGGGACGGTCGGCGGGCGGATCGCGCTGACCAGGAAACCGGCTGCTTCCAGCGCGGCCGACATCGCCATCACGGTGGACTCGGCGCCGCACAGCAGGGGTTGGATCGGGGTATCGGATGGCATCAGTTCCAGACCGTGCTGGCGGGCGCCGGTGCGGAAAAGGCCGATCAGTTCGGCGAGCTTCTCGCGGCGCCAGTCATCGCGGCGCGCCAGCTTCACCGCGGCCAATGCGGCGGCGGCCTGGGCCGGCGGCACGGCGGTGGTGTAGATGTAGGGGCGTGCCGTTTCGGCCAGGTGCTGGATCATCGCCTCATCGCCGAGCACGACCGCACCACTGCCGCCCAGTGCCTTGCCGAGTGTCGCCAGCTGCAGCGGCACATCGTTGACGCCCAGGCTGGCCTCGGCCACGCAGCCGCGGCCGTGTTCACCGACCACGCCGATGCCATGCGCGTCATCGACGTACAGCAGCGCGTCCTGCATGCGCGCCACCAGCGACAACGACCGCAGCGGCGCGATGTCGCCGTCCATGCTGAAGACGCCGTCGGTGGCCAGCATCGCCGCGCCGCTGGGCGCGTGCTTGAGCTGGCGCAGTGCGCCTTCGGTATCCAGATGCGGGTAGCGGCGCAGGCGGCAACCGGCCAGGCGCGAGGCATCAAGCAGGCTGGCGTGGTTGAGGCGGTCCTGCACGCAGACATCGTCCTCCTCGCTGAGCAGCGCCTGTTGCACGGCGAGATTGGCGGCGAAACCACTGCCGAACAGCAGGGCCCGCGGATAGCCGAGCCAGTCGGCCATCTCCCGTTCGAGCGCGTCATGCAGCGCGTGGTGGCCGCAGATCAGGTGCGAGGCGGTCGCGCCGGCGCCTTCGCGCGCGGCGGCATCCTGCAGTGCGCTGACCACGCCGAACTGCTGCGACAGACCCAGGTAGTCATTGCTGCAGAAGTTGGTCAGCCAGTGGCCATCCACTTCCAGCTGCACGCCATCGCGCCGGCTCACCACGCGGCGCACCCGCAGGCGCCCCTGCGCGTCGCGGAGCTTGCGCTGGGCCTGGATGCGGTCGTGCAGATCAGGACGGGCCATGGTCGTCAGGGGGTCCGGGTGGGCCGTTAGCGTACCCGGTTGCCGGGCCCGCTGCTCGGGGCTCAGGCCGCGCGCCCGCAGGGGCCGCCGGCGGTGATGTCGGCATGGACCGTACCCGGGTGGTCGTGCCCGGTGGCATCCACCGTGACCGCCATCGGGCGCAGGCCCAGCCGTTCGAACAGGGCCAGGTCGCGTTCGGTGTCCGGGTTGCCGGTGGTCAGCAGCTTTTCGCCATGGAAGATGGAATTGGCCCCGGCCAGGAAGCACAGCGCCTGCAGCTCATCGCTCATCGCCTCGCGCCCGGCCGAGAGCCGCACCATCGAACGTGGCATGACGATGCGGGCCACTGCGATCATCCGCACGAACTCGAACGGGTCCAGCGCGGCAGTGCCGTGCAGCGGGGTACCGGCCACCTGCACCAGCCGGTTGATCGGCACCGAATCCGGATGGGCGGGCAGGGTGGCCAGCGCCAGCAGCAGGCCGGCGCGATGCTCGCGCGTCTCGCCCATGCCGACGATGCCGCCGCAGCAGGTCTTCAGCCCGGCATCGCGGACATGCGCCAGCGTGTCCAGACGGTCCTGGTACTGGCGCGTGTGGATGATCGAATCGTAATAATCCGGCGCGGTGTCCAGGTTGTGGTTGTAGTAGTCCAGCCCGGCCTCACGCAGCGCGGTGGCCTGCTCGCCGCTGAGCATGCCCAGCGTAGCGCAGGTCTCCAGGCCGAGCGCCTTCACCTCGCGGATCATCGCCGCCACCTTGGGGATGTCGCGGTCCTTGGGCGAGCGCCACGCCGCGCCCATGCAGAACCGCGAGGCGCCGGCCGCCTTGGCCTGGCGCGCCTTGGCGACCACCTCGTCGGTGGCCATTAGCTTCTGTGCGTCCACGCCGGTGCTGTAGCGCTGCGCCTGCGGGCAGTACGCGCAGTCTTCCGGGCAGCCGCCGGTCTTGACCGAGAGCAGGGTCGAGATCTGGACGTCCGCCGGGTCGAACTGCTCGCGGTGCACGCTGGCCGCGCGATGCAGCAGGACCGGGAAGGGCAGCGCGAACAGGGCCAGTACCTCTTCGCGGTGCCAGTCGTGGCGGATGACAGAAGCCATGGGAGTGTCCTGACAGATAGTGGAACGAAAGGGCGGCAGTCTGGTGAGGCTGCCACCATCTGTCAACCATATGATTCTCTCTAAAGTTTACGGTGCGCTGGGTTGGCTGGGCTGGCAGATCCTGCCGTTGCGCTGCCTGGTCTGCGATTGTCCCGGCGAGGACGGCATGGACCTGTGCCGCGCCTGCCATCGGGCGCTGCCGTGGAACGACCGTGCCTGCCGGCGTTGTGCCCTGCCGCTGGCGGTGGACGACCCCGGGGACGTCGACGGCGAACACTGCGAGCGATGTGTGGACGACTGTCCCCGCCAGGCGGCGGCCAGTGCCGCGTTCCTGTACGCGCCGCCGATCGACAGGCTGCTCATCCGGTTCAAGTTCCACCAGGATCTGGCCGCGGGACGGTTGCTCTCGCAGCTCATGCTGCAGCGCGTGCCGTCGTTTCTGGCCGGGCCGCTGCAACCGATGCCACTGCACCGCCGCCGCTTGCGCCAGCGGGGCTACAACCAGGCGCTGGAACTGAGCAAGCCACTGGCACGCGGGCTGTGCTGCCCGCTCTGGAACGGGCTGCAGCGCACCCGCCAGACCGCCGCGCAATCGACGCTGGATGCGGACGCCCGGCGCTGCAACCTGCGCGATGCGTTCGCCGTGCGTGGGCATCCGCCCGCCGGGCTGACCATCGTCGATGATGTGATGACCACCGGGGCGACCACCGATGCCGCGTTGCGCGCGCTGCAGTATGCCGGCGCCGGGCCGATGCAGGTCTGGGTCTGCGCGCGGGTGCCGTAAGCCCCGTTGCCGCGCCCTGCACGGCGCGGGGTCGTACCATCGGCCCGTCATCATCCCCGCAAGGACGTCACATGAACCTGCCGCCGGATTCGCGCACTTCACCTCTTCTCACTGCCATCGGCCGCAGCTGGTGGGTGCTGATGCTGTACGGCGTGGTTGCCGTGGTCTTCGGGCTGATCGCGATCACGCGGCCCCTGTCGGCCGCCACCGCGCTGGCCTGGGCGATTGGCGTGATGGCCCTCGTGGAAGGCCTGATCAGTCTGTTCGCGCTGTTCGGCCGCAGTGGCGTGCCGCGCGGCTGGCTGCTGGTCTATGCGCTGGCTTCGCTGGTGTTCGGCGCGTTGGCTGTGCTCAACCCACTGGCCACGGCCAGCGTGCTGATCCTGCTGCTGGCGGCCTGGCTGATCGTCGCCGGCATCTACCGCATCGTGTTCGCGGTCCGGGTGCGCAAGGAAATCCAGGGCGAGTGGCTGCTGATCCTCAGCGGCGTGCTGGCCATCGTGCTCGGCGCGATGATGGTGGCCAACCCGATGGCGGGCATTGCCGTCACCACGCTGTGGATAGGGATCGGCAGCCTGCTCTATGGCGTACTGCAGATCGTGGTGGCCTGGCGCATCCGCCGCCTGCGCTGAGCACGCGCAGCGGCGATACTCGTGTCCCCACACAAGGAGAAACAGGCATGCGCAGTTGTCTGCTGATCGCCACCATGATGCTGGGTGCCGGACTGAGCGCCTGTACCCAGGCACCTCCTGCGCCGGCGGCGATCGAGACACCGGCGGGCGTCGCACCGCTGGCGAACGCACGCATCCAGATGCGTGAGGTGGCCGAGGATGCCCGCCACCCCGGCGTCACCACGCTCAAGGACCGCGACGGCAACGTGCTGCCCCTGATCGAGCCGGCCTTCATCACCACCGCCGACATCGCCTCGGTGGCCGTGGGCAGCGACGGGACCACCGGACACGGGACGCTGATCCTGCGCTTCACGGATGCCGCGGCGCCGCGGATCCTCGCCGCGACGGAAGCGCGCGTCGCCAAGCGTGTGGCGTTTACCGTTGGCGATCAGGTCCTCAATGTCGCCGTCATCGCCGGCCCCTTCGCACAGTCCATGCAGGTGAGCGGACTGGACAGCACCGGGGAAGCCCACCGGCTGTATACCGAGATCACCGGCAAGGCGCCCTGAGCCTTTCGCGATCTGCGGAGGGGCTCAGCGGAAATTCGCCTCGATCTGCTCCAGCGATTTGCCCTTGGTCTCCGGCAGCCAGAATGCGGCGATGAGGAAGTACAGCAGCGTACAACCGGCCCAGAAGAAGAACATGCTGGCGTAGCCGTGGTGGCCGACCGTGGGCAGGAAGATCGCGGCGATCACGGTGGAAACGAACTGGTTGATCAACAGTGCGATGCTCATGCCGTTGGAGCGGATGCGGGTGGGCATCAGCTCGGACAGCGCGAGCCACACGCACACGCCCGGGCCCACCGCGAAGAACGCGACGAACAGCAGGATGCAGCCGGCGACCAGCCAGCCGTGGGTGGGCGAGGGCACCGGGCCGATCACCGCACGTTCGATCACCAGCGGCGCGTTCGCGGCCTGCGCCGGGTCCGGGAACGGGTTGAGATGCAGCGTGCGGAAGAAGCGGCCGATCACGCTGTCGGCGGAGACCGCATCTTCGCGGCGGATCTGCAGCGTGGCGTCGATCGGGTTGTCGCTGCGCAGTGAGCGCACGTTGCTGAAGCCACCGTAGGCATAGGACACGGTCAGCTGCTGGGGCGCGGTGCCGGCGTTGCCGTCCAGGCGCTGCCACTGCGCGGCATCCAGTGGCAGCGACAAGGTGGTGCCGCTCACCTGCTGCTGCAGCGCGGCCTGCACATCCAGCCGCCCGCGTTCGCTCTGCACGAACAGCAGCGCCGCAGCCAGCAGCGACAGCGTGATGCCGCCACTGCCCAGCATCAGCAGGAACTTGCGGCCTTTGCGGTCCACCAGCAGCAGCGCGACCACCGTCATCACGGCATTGAGCAGCTTGATCGCCACATCGGCGCCATTGGCCACCGAGCCAGGCAGGCCGGCCTGGTTGAGGATGTTGACCGCGTAGGCCAGCACCGAATTGATGCCGGTGGCCTGGGTGAAGGCCAGCACCAGGCAGGCCAGCACGAACGGCCACACGTAGCGGCGGCTGAGCAGCGGGTCGCGCTTGCCGTTGCGTCCGGTCTGCATCTCTTCCGGGGCCTGCATGCGCTGCAGGGTCGGCTCCACCTCGTCCGCGGCGACGGTGCGCTGCAGAGCACGGCGCGCCTTGGCGATGCGGCCACGGCGCACGAGCCAGCGGGGGGATTCACTGATCAGCAGCACGCCCCCGGTGAACACCAGCCCAGGCAGCAGGCAGCTCCAGAAAATGGTGCGCCAGGCGTGATCCTTGACGTCGAACAGCAGGCGCTGCTGCTCGGCACCGGGCAGATGGCGCACCGCGGCCGTCGCCGCATCCACTGCATGCGCGTGGTACAGCCCGATCACGGCCGCCAGCACCAGGCCGATGGTCAGCAGCAACTGGAACATCGCCGCGCCACGCCCACGTCGTTCCGGGCTGAGCACTTCGGCCAGGTAGAGCGGCACGACGACACCGATCAGGCCGCCACTGATGCCCTGCAGCAGGCGCCCCATCAACAGCGCGCCATAGCCATCGGACAATGCCATCACCGGAATGCTCGCGGTGAACAGCACGCCGGCCAGCAGCATCGCGCCACGGCGGCCGATCAGGTCGGCGACCATCCCGGCGAACAGCGAGGACAGCACACTGCCCAGCAGCACCGCGGCGACCACGAAACCCAGCTGCTGGCTGGTCAGGTGCCAGCTCGCGGTGGCGGTGGCCTCCAGATAGGGCAGGGCGCCGGCGATGATGCCGATGTCGATGCCGTAGAGCAGCCCGCCCATGCCACCGATGAACAACAGATAGCGTACCGGCCAGCGTGGCGCGGAAGCGCCGGCGTGCACGGGCATGGCTGCGGAAACGTCGTTCATCGTGCCGGTCCTGTCTGCTGCTGCGTGCGCCATGGCGGCGCGGGAGTCCACGCTCAGTCGAGCGCGATGTCGTCGCCTTCCACCACCACGCCGCGCACGCGCAGGTCGTGGTCGAGCACCACCAGGTCCGCCCAGGCACCGGTCGCGATACGGCCGCGGTCATCGATGCCGAGGTAGTCGGCCGGGAAGCGCGACAGCCGGTTGGAGGCATCGGCGATGTCCAGGCCGAGCGAGACCAGATTGCGCAGCGCCTGGTCCATGGTCAGCGCGCTGCCGGCCAGCGAGCCGCTCGACAGCCGCACGCAGCCCAGGCACTTGTGCACGCGCTGCACGCCGAGCGCGTATTCGCCATCGGGCATGCCGGTAGCGGCGGTCGCATCAGTGACGCAGTACAGGCGCGGAATCGCGCGCAGCGCGGTGCGGATCGCGCCGGGATGCACGTGCTGCAGATCGGGAATGAGTTCGGCGTACTGCGCATGCGCGAGTGCCGCGGTGGCGATGCCCGGGTGGTAGTGGTCCACACCGGTCATGCCATTGAACAGATGGGTGAAGCCGGCCGCACCGGCGTTCAATGCGGCCACGCCGTCATCATAGCTGCCGGCGCTGTGACCGAGCTGCACGCGGATGCCGAGCGCGCTCAGGGCAGGAATCAGCGCGAGGTGCTGGCCGATTTCCGGGGCGAGGGTCAGCACCTTGATCGGGGTGATCGCGTGCAGGCGCTTAACGTCGGCCAGGGTGGCCTCGACCACCAATGGTGGCTGCGCGCCCAGGCGCTGCGCGCTGATGAAGGGGCCTTCCAGGTGGACGCCGAGCACGCGCGCCATGCCGGGTTCGCGCGTGGCGATCGCAGCGGACAGGCCTTCAAGCGCGCGCGTGATGTCGTCTTCCTGCGCGGTCATGGTGGTGCCCAGCAGCGCGGTGGTGCCATGCCGGGCGTGCGCACGCGCCACCGTCCGCGCGGTCGTGCCGCCCTGCATGATGTCCACCCCGGCCCCGCCATGCACATGCAGGTCGATGAAGCCGGGCAGGATCAGCGGCACCTCCGCATCGTCGCGCGGGTCGGCGTGCGCGGTGTCGATGGCAGTGATGCGCTGGTCGAAATGGAGATCGCCGCGGACCCAACCGGTGTCGGTGAGCAGGCGGCCGTGCAGGGAGCGGGACTCGGTCAAGGCGGGGACTCGGCGATGATCACTTCGACGCCCAGCCGCTGCAGCCCTTCCAGGTACTCGGGCTCGATGCTGGCGTCGGTGATGATGGTATGGACCTGGTCCAGCCGCGCGATGCGGTGCAGGCTGACCCGGCCGAACTTGGAGGCATCGGTCAGCACCACAATGCGGCGCGCGCGCTCGACCATGCGGTGGTTGAGGCTGGCTTCGGCCTCATGGTGGGTGGTCAGGCCGAACTGCAGGTCCAGGCCGTCCACACCAAGGAACAACGTGTCGAAGCTGTAGGTATTGAGGCTGGCTTCGGCCTGGCTGCCATGCAGCGACAGCGACTGCTTGCGCAGCAGCCCGCCGGTGAGCAGCAGCTCCACGCCGGGCGCATTGGCCAGCTCCCAGGCGATGTTGAGCCCGTTGGTCATCACCGTCACCTCGCGATGCCCGCGCAGGTGCCGCGCCAGGGTCATCGTGGTCGAGCCGGAATCGATGATGATGTTGTCGCCGGCCTTGACCAGCTTGGCCGCCTCGATACCGATGCGGTCCTTCATCGGCAGGTTCAGCGCATCCTTCTCGTGGATGTCCTGTTCCTGCGGCGGCGTGCGCACCAGCGTGGCGCCGCCGTGGGTGCGCGTGGCCAGCCCCTGCGACTCGATGTGGGTCAGGTCGGCGCGGATCGTCACTGCCGACACCGCAAAGCGCTCCACCAGCTCGCTGACCTGCACGTTGCCGTGCTCGACCAGGGTCTGGAGGATCTGTTGGCGGCGCTGCCGGGTGTTTCGCATGGGGGCGATTCCGTTCGAAAGGGAAAGCCGAAGCTTACCGTTCCGAAAGCTCCTTGGCCTGCCGGGTTTCGTTATGCGTGCCCGACACGTTGCGATTGCAGGCCCGGGCATACTCGGCCAGGCGCAGCGCGACCTTATGCTGGATCAGCGCCAGCGGCTCGGGCTGCAGCTCGCCGGCTTCGATCGCCTTGAGCTGTTCGGGCATGAACTGGCTGAGCAGCATCTGCGGCGGCGCGTGCGCGGTGAGATTGGCGATGAGCGTATCCAGCGCGGCCTGCACCGCCGGCTCGCCCCAGTAATAGCGGCTGCGGTCGCTGAGCGAATACGCGCGCAGCAGGCGCAGTTCGTGTGCATCGCCCTGGTAGTAGCTGCGCCAGCTGCCGGGTTTGTCGACCATGCAGCGGTCCAGCACCTCGATCAGCTGCGAATGCTGCGTGGCCGGCAGCAGCTCGCGCTCGATCATGGCCAGCGCGAACACCGCTTCGCGGAAGGCATAGGTTGCCGCCGGGCCGACTTTCAGGATCGCGAAGTGATCGCGGACCAGCGCGTGCAGGCCGGCTTCGGTCTGGTAATCGGTGGAGTGCGCTTCGAACACGATGCGCGGCTGCTGTTCGACGAAGGCCGACAGGTCCGCGGCGGCGGCAGGGTCGTAGTAGTGCACGCTGCTGTGGTCGAAATCCACGCCGGGCTGCACCACCATCGCGATCACGCGCTCCCAGGCGGGCAGCAGGTGCGGGGCGGAAAATGCTTCGCGGTGGATGGCCAGGGTGGTGGCCGCGGCCGCCGGCGTCGTCACCTGCAGGCCACCGGCCAGCGAGGCCTCGCCGCCGGGAATCGGCACTTCGGTGCCGATCACGTAGACCGGCGGCGGCAGCCCGTGCTCGGCAGCGGTGCGCTCGGCAATCCGCGCCAGTTCGGCCGAGCGCGCCGCGACGATGGCGTCCGGCAACGGGGTCGGGTCATCGGCGCAGGACATGCTGCAGTCCAGGTGGATCTTGTGGAAACCGGCGGCCACATAGGCGGCGATCAGCTCGCGGGCGTTGGCCATTGCGGCCGCTGCGGGGCCTTTCTGCCAGGCATTCGGACCGAGGTGGTCGCCGCCGAGCACCAGCCGCTCGGCCGGGAAGCCCGCATCGCGCGCCAGCTGCAGCACGTAGTCGCGGTACTGCGGTGGGGTCATGCCGGTATAGCCGCCGAACTGATCGACCTGGTTGGAGGTCGCCTCGATCAGCAGCAGGGTGTCGTAACGCTGCGCCACCTGCATCGCCGCCAGCAATACCTGCGCGTTGCTGCAGCAGACGCTGTACAGCCCGACGGGGGCGCCCTGGCGGTGGGCGGCGATCAACGATTGGACGGCGGACATGGCAACTCCAGTAACAGCGGTGTTCAGGGGGAGGGATGGTGCTGGCGCGCGAGCAGGGCGGCGCCCCGCGCACCGCCGGCATCGCCGAAGGTGGGCGGCAGGATCGGCGGCACGCGCACGCCGGTGAACAGGTACGGCGCGATCGCGGCCGGCAGATCGCGATACAGCTGCTCCAGCTTGGACAGCCCACCGCCGAGCACGATCACGTGCGGATCGAGCGCGAGAATCAGGCTGGCGAAGCTGTAACCGAGCAGGTCGCGATGGATGGCCAGGGCCTGCTGCGCGATCGCATCGCCGGCCTGCGCGCGTGCGACCACCTCGGCAGCATCCAGCGCTGCACCACCGCGCCGCGCATGGATCATCGCCAGGCCGCTGCCGGACACGTAGCGCTCCAGGCAGCCGCGCAGGCCGCAGCCGCAGTCCAGCAGCGGCAGATCGTGGCGCTGCTGCAGTGTGGCGGGCAGGCTCCAGTGGCCCCACTCGCCGGCGATGCCGTTGTGCCCGGCGATCAGCCGGCCACCGACGCAGAAGCCACCGCCCGCACCCGTGCCGAGGATCGCCCCGAACATGCTGGGGTAGCCGGCGGCGGCGCCGTCATGCGCTTCAGACAAGGCAAAGCACTGCAGATCGTTGCCCAGTTCCAGCGGGCGCCGCAGGCGAGCCTGCAGGTCCGCCCCGACTGTGTGACCGGTCAGGCTGGGCACATTGGCACTGAGCTGGCGGCCGCTGGCGCGATCACGCACGCCGGGCAGGCCAAGGCCGACGGCGACC
The DNA here is from genome assembly GCF_026241915.1 of Stenotrophomonas sp. RIT-551. NCBI lineage: Bacteria > Pseudomonadati > Pseudomonadota > Gammaproteobacteria > Lysobacterales > Lysobacteraceae > Stenotrophomonas > Stenotrophomonas sp. RIT-551. The sequence continues at coordinate 177,285 of NZ_JAPJIU010000001.1, forward strand.
CCGCGCTGGCCGAGCGCGGCATCCGCCGCATCGACCAGATCGACGATCGCCTGCAGGAACGCAGCGTAGTCCCGGGTCGGCGTCGGTACGCGCTGGCGATGATGCACCGCCAGCGCGGCGTCGCACGCGACCAGCTCGATCTTGGTGCCGCCGATGTCGATGCCGTACCAGGTCTGCATGCGTGCTCAGCCGTGGGGGTGGATGGTCACGCCCTGCACCACACGGTTGACCGTGCCGTCGGGGAAGGGATTGTCCGGGGTCATGCCGAGCGCGGCCGAACGCTGCAGCGCATAGCACTGCGGCGCCAGCAACCACAGCGGGGCCAGCCACGGATCGGGCAGTGCAGGTGCGGCGAGGACGAAGTCGCCGTCGGCGCGGTCCGCATCGTCCGGCCCGATCGACAGCACCCGCCCGGCGATGCCGTCGCGGCGCAGTTCGTTCAACAGGTCCTGCTCGTAGCGGCGGGCGAGCGGTTGCGCGCTGCGCAGCATCACCACCAGGGTTTCGCCGTTGAGGGTGGACTTGGGACCATGGCGGAACCCCAGCGGGGTATTGGCCAGCGCCAGCACCTGGCCGGCAGTGAGTTCGAGCACCTTCAGCGCGGCCTCGCGGGCGACCGCTTCCAGCGGCCCACTGCCGAGATAGATGACGCGCGCGTATGGCGCCTGGGCCAGCGCGGCCACCGCCGCATCCCAGGCATCCAGCGCACGTTCGCCGTGGGTGGCGAGGGTGCGCAGCCGCTCCAGGCGCTGCGCCCACGGGGCGCTGTCGAACGCACTCAGCGCGGCCAGCAGCATGCAGCTCAGGCTGCTGGTCATCGCAAAGGCGCGGTCGCAGCTGGCCGCCGGCATCAGCAGCGACAGCGTATCGCTGCGGCCGTGACCACGCTTGGCGAGTTCGCCTTCGGCATTGCAGGTGATATCCACGAAGCGTGCGCGGTCGACCTGGTCGCGGACCAGATCCACCGCCGCCACGCTCTCCGGGCTGGAGCCGCTGCGCCCGAACGAGACCAGCAGGGTCGGGCGGTCGCGGCGCAGGTACAGCGCCGGATGGGTCAGCAGGCTGGTGGTATGCACGGCGCGGACCTCGGCAGGCCACTGCGCATTGATCTGGTCGGCCACCATCTCGGCAATGAACCCCGAGCTGCCGGCGCCGGTGAAGATCACCAACTGGCCGGGATCGCGCAGGGCTTCCCCGAGGAAGCCGTCGATGCGCGCCCGCGCTGCGTCCAGCAGGCCGGCCAGCGCGGCCCACAGCCGGGGCTGCTGAGCGATTTCTTCGGCGGTATAGGCGCCACCGAGGCGCTGCCACGTGGGCAAATCAGGGAGCAGAGAAGCGTCCATTCGCAATTCCTGTTGGGCGACCGCACCTTCTGCGTTTTCTTTCGAAATGTCAAATATCGAAAGATAAAGAAAAGGTAGTTCGGTCACAGTTTTCGCCGCCTTCTTGACGGGCTCCCGTCAGGACTTCGCCGGAATGCCGCGCCGCAGCAAGGTTTCGAGCGTCCCAAAACGCGTATTCAGGCGCTGTTTGGAAAGCAGGGCCGCACAGTATCTTTCGTTTTATATAAATTATCCTTCCTTTTTCTTTGCAATTTGTTGACATCTTTCGAGACCCTGCCCTAGAGTCGGCCGCACTGGTTTCAGTTTCCCGCTCACCGCGGGCTTGGGGGCAAGGTGGACTTCCGGTTACGACGCACTGGTCTGACGATTGCACTGCTTGCCGCAGTGGCGCTGGGCGGCACCGCCAGTGCCGCGCCGGTGGGTAACCTGCGTGCGATCAGTGCCACCCCCGCCAACGACGGCACCCCCGGTTGGACGCTCAGCACCGATACCGGCGCCACGGTGCGCGTGGACCTGTTGCGCGATGACGTCCTGCGCGTGCGCGCCGGCCGCAACGGCACGCTCACCGGTGCCGGCGACAAGGCCGCCCCGATCGTGCTGCCACAGCCGGCCGCGAAGGTTGCCGTCCAACTGGAAGAGGATGCCAACGAGGTGCGCATCCGCACCGATGCGCTGGTCCTGCACATCCAGCGCCAGCCACTGCGCCTGGCGCTGGTCCGCCGCGAGGGCGACCGCGATGTCGCGCTGTGGCGCGAACTGCAGCCGCTGGACCTGGACAAGGACCAGAGCGTGCAGGTGCTCTCCAGCGAAAGCGATGAGCACTTCTACGGCGGTGGCCAGCAGAACGGTCGCTTCGAGTTCAAGGGCCGCGAACTGGAGGTGTCGTACTCCGGTGGCTGGGAAGAAGGCGATCGCCCCAACCCGGCGCCGATGCTGTTGAGCTCGCGGGGCTGGGGCATGCTGCGCAATACCTGGAGCGACGGCACCTACGATCTGCGCCAGGCCGACCAGGCCACGCTGCTGCACCGCGAGGACCGCTTCGATGCGTACTACTTCGTCGGGCCGAGCCTGCATACGCTGCTGGACCGTTACACCATGCTGACCGGCCGCGCCGGCCTGCTGCCGCGCTGGGCGTTCTCCTATGGCGACGCCGACTGCTACAACGATGGCAACAACATCAAGAAGCCGGGCAGCGTGCCCGACGGCTGGAGCGACGGCCCGACCGGCACCACGCCCGACGTGGTCGACAGCGTGGCCAGGCAGTACCGCGAGCACGACATGCCCGGCGGCTGGATCCTCCCCAACGATGGTTACGGCTGCGGCTACAAAAAGCTGCCCGAGACCGTACAGGGGCTGGCGAAGTACGGCTTCAGGACCGGCCTGTGGACCGAGAACGGCGTCGACAAGATCGCCTGGGAAGTCGGCACCGCCGGCAGCCGCGTGCAGAAGCTGGACGTAGCCTGGACCGGCAAGGGCTATCAGTTCGCCATGGATGCCAACCAGTCCGCGTTCAACGGCATCATGGACAACTCCGATTCGCGCCCGTTCCTGTGGACGGTGATGGGCTGGGGCGGCATCCAGCGCTATGCGGTGGCCTGGACCGGCGACCAGAGCAGCAGCTGGGATTACATCCGCTGGCACATCCCGACCCTGATCGGCTCGGGCCTGTCCGGCATGGCCTACGCCAGTGGCGACGTGGACGCGATCTTCGGCGGCAGCGCCGAGACCTTCACCCGCGACCTGCAGTGGAAAAGCTTCACCCCCGTGCTGATGGGCATGTCCGGCTGGTCGGGCAATGCACGCAAGCACCCGTGGTGGTTCGATGAACCCTACCGCAGCGTCAACCGCGACTACCTCAAGTTGAAAATGCGCATGACCCCGTACATGTACGGACTGGCGCATGACGCGGCCACCACCGGCGCACCGCTGCTGCGGGCGCTGATGTGGGATTACCCGCAGGACCCGCAGGCCTACACCGAGGCGCACAAGTACCAGTTCCTGCTCGGCCGCGAACTGCTGATCGCGCCGGTGTACCGCAGCCAGGCCGCGAGCCGTGGCTGGCGCCGCGACATCCACCTGCCGCAGGGCCGCTGGATCGACTACTGGGATGGCCGCCAGCTGCAGGCCGGGGCCGAGGGACGTTCGCTGGACCGCGCGGTCGACCTGGCCACGATCCCGGTGTTCGTGCGCGCCGGCGCGATCATCCCGATGTACCCGGCGATGCTCTACGACGGCGAAAAACCGCTCGATGAAGTGACCTTCGACCTGTACCCGCAGGGTACCTCGCAGTACACGCTGTACGAAGACGATGGCGCCACCCGCCGCTATGAGAAGGGTGAATCGAGCACGCAGGCGATCACGGTGCAGGCCCCGGCGCAGGGCACGGGCCCGGTGCAGGTGCGCATCGATCCGGTGCAGGGCCAGTACGCCGGCCAGCTGCCGCAGCGGCGCTATGCGCTGCGCGTGCTCAGCCGCCAGCGCCCCGCCGCAGTGACGCTGGACGGCCGTGCGCTGCCGATGCTGGCCGACCAGGCAGCATGGCAGGGCGCCAACGAAGGCTGGTACTTCGACGCGGCCGAACGCCGCGGCACCCTGCACGTACGCACCGCGCCGACCGACATCCGCCAGCCGCTCGCACTCCAGCTGGACCTGCCGGTTGCCGCCGCGCCGGCCGACGATGCCTTCCCGGCCGCACCGGAACTGGGCCGCGCGCTGCCGTCGGACAGCCTGCTGGTGGTGAACCGCCCGGCCGAGGAGCAGGGCTATGAGATGGAGAAGGCGTTCGACGACGATCCGGCGACGTGGTTCCGCACCGTGCGCAACCAGGCGATCAAGACCGGCGCGCACGAATGGGTGCTCGGCTTCGGCGAACGCAAGCTGATCGACGGCATCGAACTGGCGCCGCGCAACGACCAGCACTGGAAGAGCGGCCAGATCCGCGACTACGAAATCTACATGGCCGACAGCAACGGCGAGTGGGGCGAGCCGATCAAGCGCGGTCGTCTGACCCTGCAGCAGGGGATGCAGCAGATCGACTTCCCCGCCCATGCCGGCCGCCTGCTGCGCTTCCGCGTGCTGAGCACGCAGAACCCGGAAGGTGATGGTGCCAGCGGTGCCGATCCGATGGTGACGGCTGCGCAGGGCAGCGTGGCACGTGCGGTGGATGCGCTGCAGCCGCGCGATGTCGGCCCGATCGTGCTGTCCACCTTCCACGTGCTGGAGCATCCGCAGCCGGACGGCCCGGCGCAGCAGCTGTACCTGTCCGCGCTGCCGCTGCCAGCACCGTTGCAGGCCAGCGTTGCTGCCGACCACGCCTTCGGTGGCCAGGCCGGAATGCGCATGAACGGCCTGCATTTCCGCCGCGGCCTGGGCGTCAACGCCAGCAGCCGGATCGACCTGAAGCTCAACGGCAGCTGGCGCCTGCTGCGCGCCGACCTGGGTATCGATGATCAGTGCCGCACCGCCGGCGGCATGCAGTTCCAGGTGTGGGGTGACGGTCGGCTGCTGTATGACAGCGGCCTGGTCAACGCACCCGGCGTGGTCAAACCGGAGCTGGACGTGCGCGGCCTGCAGCGGCTGAGCCTGCGCACGCTCGGGGCGCAGGGCGATCACCCCGCGCAGGTCTGTGGCAACTGGGCCAATGCCGCCCTGATCGGACAGGAGGGCGATACCGCCAGCATCGTGTCGCCGTAACCGAAGAAACACGCTTTCAGAAAAACAGCTCTCTCCCGTTTCCCGTCTGCGGCCCTCTGGCCGCGGCACGGGGGACGTTTGCCCGAACACACCCATCCACCGCCAGCCCCACGCTGCGGATCGAACAAGGAGCCCAAGATGTTGACCGAACGCCATCGCCATCGCCGCATCACCGCCACCCCCTTGTCCATCGCACTCGGCCTGGCCGTTGCGGTGGTCGGCAGTGCCGGCGCGCAGGACGCAGCGCCCGATACCAACGCCACCGAGCTGTCTCGCATCGAAGTAACCGGCTCCAACATCCGCCGCAGCGATGTGGAAACCGCCTCGCCGGTGCAGGTGATCAGCAAGCAGGACATCGAGAACATGGGCGCGCGCACGCTGTTGCAGGTGCTCGACAACCTGCCCGCCGCGCGGCCGGGCCAGCAGGACGCACGCTCACTGTTCACCGGCTCGGACGGCGCCTCGCAGGCCAACCTGCGTGGCCTCGGCGCGCAGGGCACGCTGGTGCTGCTCAATGGCCGCCGGCTGTCCTACTACGGCGCGCCGGCCGGCTTCCAGACCCAGTTCGTTAACATCGATGCGATCCCCGCCGCGGCGATCGAACGCATGGAAGTGCTGACCGACGGCGCGTCGGCGGTGTACGGCACCGACGCGGTGGCCGGCGTGATCAACGTGATCACCAAGCGCTCCTACCAGGGTGCGGAGATCAATCTCACCACCGACAAATCCTCGCGGATCAGCTCCTACGGTGAGCACCAGGGCAGCATCACCGCCGGCTTCGGCGACCTCGATGAAGACCGCTACAACGTCTATGCCTCGGTGAACCTGTACCGGCGCGATGCGATTCCGTTGAGCGATTTCTACGACAAGCGCCCCGACCAGTACTACGTCAACAACCCGAACTACCTGCCCAACCTGCGCCTGGGCACCGGCAGCAAGCCGGGTGAGTTCAACCCCGGCAGCTACTTCGCCTTCGACCCGGTCACCGGCCGCCGCGTGCAGGAAGCCGCCCCGGGCTGCAACAACGTGCTCACCAGCGAAGCGGCCGGCCCGCGCTGTATCTGGGAGACGTGGATGAACAACGAGATCGACGCCGGCGCCAAGTCCGAGCGCAACACCGCCTACGTCAACGCGCATTTCCTGATCGGCGACAGCACCGAAGCCTTCGCCGAGGCGACCTACACCGACATCGACCTGACCGCCAATGGCGGCACGCCGCGCGCCTACGGCACCACCACCGGCAACCCGACCAGCTGGTTCTCGCGCAACACCGGCACCACCGTCAACCAGTTCCTGTATCCGTACCTGGGCCCGAACAACGAATACAACCACGCCTCGCCCGAACTGAAGGCACTGATGGGCGGCGTGGTCGGCCTGCAGTACCTGCTGCAGGACGTGGGCGCCAACCACTTCGGCCAGCGCAACACCGACCAGAGCTACCGCGTGGTGGCCGGGCTGCGCGGTGACATCGGCGACTGGAACTGGGAAACCGCCTTCGCCACCGCCGGCAGCCATTCGGTCACCTACCAGACCACCAACGTGAACCTGGCCGGCTTCGAAAAGGCCTTCGGCCCGTACTCCGTCGATCCGGGTACCGGTCGCGTCATCATCTCCGACCACCCGGCGTACAAGTTCGGCGAGATCAGCGAGGCCAACGCCGCGCTGATCCGCGAAGCATTCCCGACCTTCGACATCCAGTCCTGGACCCGGCTGCACACCCTCGATGGCAAGATCGAAGGCCCGCTGTTCCAGATGCCGGCCGGCGAAGTACGTGCGGCCTTCGGCTTCAACGCCAGCCGCGAGACCTTCTACACCCCGGGCAACCCGGATGCGGCCAACGGCCTGATCACCCAGCAGGGGGGTTCGTGGTTCGACGGCAAGCGCAACACCTATGCGCTGTTCGCCGAGACGGTGGCGCCGCTCACCGAGAAGCTGGAACTGGACGCCGCGCTGCGCGTGGACAAGTACCCGGACTTCAGCGCCAACCTGGCCCCGAAGATCGGTCTGAAGTACCAGATGTTCGACCAGCTGATGCTGCGCGGTACCTACTCCACCGGCTTCCGCGCACCCAGCCTGGCCGAGTCCGGCAACGGCGGCGTGTTCGCCCAGCTGGGCGGTTATCGCGACGAGGTACGCTGCAATGAAACCAACGCGATCGCCAACCTGCTGTTGCGGTCACAGCGCGGTGGCGATGTCGACCTGGGCAAGACCCTGCTCAACACCGATTGCAGCCGCACCGTGGCGCGCATGACCCAGCCGAACCCGGACCTGAAGCCGGAAAAGGCCAAGATCACCACGCTGGGCTTTGTCTACGAGCCGACCCAGTGGCTCTCGGTATCGGCCGATTACTGGTTCATCTACCGCAGCAACGAAATCGTCGCCCCGGATTTCACCCGCGATGAAGACATCATCTCCTCCACCCGCTCGCCGATCACCGACGGCGACCGCGCCAACCTGGCGGCGCTGGCGGCGATGTGCGCCGATCCGGCCAGCGGCGTCGCGTGCCCGGGCACGCTGCCCGGTTACAGCGTCGGCAACGTGGCCAGCGTGGTGGGCCAGTACAAGAACCGCGGCAAGACCCTGATCGACGGCTTCGACATCGACGCGCGCAGCCGCTTCTCGCTGGGCGAATGGGGCAACCTCAACATCGGCGTGGCTGCCACCCTCGCCAACCGCAACCGTTCCTACCTGGATGACGAAAGCGGCTGGTACTACGGCGACCTGGTCGGCTATTACAACAACCCGCGCCTGCGCGCCACGTTGAACGCGGACTGGAGCTACAAGCAGGTCACCACCAGCGTCTTCGTCAACTACGTTGGCGGCACCAAGTGGGCGCTGCAGCAGATCGACGAGGAAGACAACAACCCGCAGACCTGCACCGCCGGCTACCTGCCGGTGGAGCAGAGCAAGTGCGATGGTGCGCCGTCGTGGTGGACCGCCAACCTGAGCGTGGCCTGGCGCCCGGACGAGCACTGGAACGTGGGCTTCACCATCAAGAATCTGTTCGACCGTCTGCCGTTCTATGACCCGAACAGCTTCCTGGGCGACTCCAGCGATTACGCCACCATCTTCGGTCGCGGCTACAGTCTGACCGTGGGCTACAAATTCTGATGCAACCCTCGCGCCGGTCCCGGCCGGCGCGATCTTCACACGAGGTACTGTCCATGAAACGCAGAGAATTCATCGCCGCCAGCGCGGCCGTCGCCGCCAGCAGCCTGCTGCCGAACACACCTGCCTGGGCCCGCGCACGCAAGGTGCGGCTGGGCCTGATCGGCACCGGCATGCGCGGCCAGGTGCTGCTGAAAGAACTGGTCCGCCGCGATGACGTGGAGGTGGTCGCCCTGTGCGACATCGAGCCGATCATGCTCAAGCGCGGCATGGACATGGTCGCCAAGGCCGGCAAGCCTGCGCCCAAGGCCTATGGCCAGGATGGCGATGTCAACGCGTGGAAGCGGCTGATCGAGCAGCGCGGGCTGGACGGGGTGGTCATCGCCACGCCGTGGGAATACCACGCGCCGATGGCGATCGCGGCCATGCAGGCCAAGGTCGCGGTGGGCTGCGAAGTGGTCGCCGGCATTACCCTGCAGGACCACTGGGATGTGCTCAAGACCCAGCTGTCCACCGGCACCCCCTACATGCTGCTGGAAAACGTCTGCTATCGCCGCGACGTGATGGCCGCGCTGCAGATGGTGCGGCAAGGCCTGTTCGGCGAGCTCGTGCATCTGCAGGGCGGCTACCAGCACGACCTGCGGGGCGTGAAGTTCAACTCCGGCGATCCGAGCCAGCCCTACGACAGCGGCGTGGAATTCGGTGCCAAGGGCTGGTCCGAGGCGCGCTGGCGCACCGAACATTCGGTGCGGCGCAACGGTGAGCTGTACCCCAGCCACGGCATTGGCCCGTGTGCGATGTACACCGGCATCAACCGCGGCAACCGCTTCACCCACATCAACGCCTTCGCCAGCAAGGCGCGCGGTCTGCATGAGTACACCGTGGCCAAGAGCGGTGGCACCACCCACCCCAGCACCAAGGTGAACTTCAAGCTCGGCGACATCGTCACCACCACGCTGGCCTGCGAGAACGGTGAAACCATCCTGCTGCAGCACGACACCTCGCTGCCGCGGCCGTACTCGATGGGCTTCCGTGTGCAGGGCACCAAGGGCCTGTGGATGGACGTGAACCAGTCCATCCATATCGAAGGTCGCAGCCCGCCGCACAAGTGGGAACCGTTCCAGGCCTACCAGGATCAGTACGAGCACCCGCTGTGGAAGCAGCACGCCGACACCGCCGCCAGCGCCGGCCACGGTGGCATGGACTGGTTCGTCATCCATGCCTTCGTGGAGGCGCTCAAGGCCCGGGCACCGATGCCGATCGACATCTACGACGCGGTCACCTGGAGCGCGATCACGCCGCTATCCGAGCAGTCGATCGCCAACAGTTTCCAGACGTTGGAATTCCCGGATTTCACCGCCGGGCTGTGGAAGCAGCGCAAGCCGATCTTTGCGTTTGATGGGACGTACTGAGGAAGGTTGACGTTCAACGGCCGGTACCGATGCGTACCGGCCATTCCTTGCGCGCATTGACCCGGTCGGCCAGGCGATGGCTTCGACGATGCCGCTTCCAACGATCCATGACGTTGCCTGCCGAGCTGGGTGGAAAACTGCTCCGACAAGGAAGATCGTGGACGTCAACGCCTAAGGTAGTCAGTGGGTCAGCCAGCAAACTTGCTGTTGCCCTACCGTATTGTTGAGCCAAGGTGGCAGTTGGCAGCCTTTAGGGATCGCCTGATGGAGCGGGGAGCGGCAGCCTCCTAGCATGCTGGCATGCATCGCCTGCTTCCCCAGCACCCCGCTACTGACGCCCCCTCCGTTGCCGCAACGGTGCTGCTGCGTTGGCTGTCGCTGTGCGCGCTGCTCTGCCTGCTGGGTACCGCCGCGTTTTACGTGCTGGCCCAGCTGGGGGATGACGTGTCGATGCACCGCCGCGACATGAATGCGGCTGCCTACCGCGCGCAGCTCTATGTTGACCAGCGTGAGGCCCTACTCAACTATCTGGTGGACTCGGTGGTGGAATCGCCGACAGCCACAGCCGGGCCCCGCCCGCGGCAGCGCGAATCGCACCCCAGCGTGCAGCGCCTGCAACTCGGCACTACGCCAGATGGTCGTCAGCTCACCCTGCTGTTACCGACACGTGCCGAACATACACTTGCTCAGTTCGGCGTACGGCTTATGTATGTCGGCGGCGCGTCGGGGGGCGCACTTGCCGCGTTGCCGAGCCAGCAGACCAGCCCAGCCCCACGGCCGGGCGACCTGAGCGCAGCATTGCTGCGCGCCCACACCGCCCAGGCGGAAACCCGGACTGCGGTCTATTGGCTTCCGCCGAGTCGGCCAGGCGCGCCTATCCATCTATACCGTGCGATCGAGGAAGGTCCAGAGCCAGCACATTGGCTGGCTCTGGAGCTCGATCCAGCTGCCCTGGCCGAAGTGATTGACGGCAAAGGCATCGGCAATTTCGCCCTGCTGGATGCACGGAGCCGCCGGGTGATCGGCGAGGGCGACGACGCGGTATCAGGCGCGTGGCTGAGCAACCAGCGTCAAGACACGTTCGGTTGGATCTGGCACGGCGTGCTGCCCCAAGGCTTGGCGTTGCTCAAAGGCATCGGCCAGGATGGCTGGCGGCTGGTCTATCACCTGCCCCTGGGCCTGCTGCTGCGCGATATCGCCCTGCATCTGGGCATTTCGTTGCTGATGTGCATGGGTGCCATCGTCGCGCTGCGTGCGCTGACCCGGCGCGTTGATCGTCAATTGATACAGCCGGCGCTGCTGCAGCATCGTCAGTTGCTGGAGAGCTTCGATTTCGGCAGCGCGGTGATCGAAATGGCCCCGGTGGGGGTGTGCGTGCTCCGCGGCCACGATGGCAGAGTGATGCTGGAAAACCAACTCGCACGTGACTGGCTGGGCGGCGACATCCAGGCCGGCGACTGGATCGGGAGTTGGCGCCAGAGCGTCGGCATGGCGGCCAATGGGCGGCGCACGGTGGATTACACCACGCGCGATGGCCGGCAGTTGCAGGTATTGGGTACGCGCACCCGTTACCACGGCGAGGATGTGCTGCTGTGTGTATTCAATGACATTAGCCACCATCGTCAAATCCAGGCGGCGCTCTCGGCGGCCAAACACTCGGCTGACCAGGCCAGCCAGGCCAAGAGCGCGTTTCTTGCGACCATGAGCCACGAGATCCGAACCCCGCTGTATGGCCTGCTGGGCACGCTGGAGCTGCTGGGGCATACGCGCCTCGATCCGCGTCAGAGCCAATACCTGGGCACCATCCAGCAATCCTCGTCGGCACTGCTTCAGCTGATCAGCGACATCCTGGATGTTTCCAAAATCGAGTCGGGCCAGCTTACGTTGTCCGTTGCTGCGTTCTCGCCGCTGGACCTGGCTGAGTCCACCCTGCGCGCGTATGCGGCAGCCGCCGCCCGCAAGGAGATTCAGATCCTGGTCTGTACGGACCCGCGCCTTCCCGATCAGGTGCTGGGGGACGCCGGACGGATCCGTCAGATCTTGGGCAACCTGCTGAGCAACGCCATCAAGTTCACCGAAAGTGGGCATATCTTCCTGCGTGTCAAGCAGGTGGAGCGCGAGGGCGATACCGTTTCAATCAGCTGGCAGGTCACCGATACCGGCATCGGCATCCCGCATGCCGAGCATGCCCGCCTGTTCGAGCCCTTCCACCAAGTGGGCGCGCAGAGTCGACTGGAAGGGACTGGACTGGGTCTGTCCATCAGCGATCGTCTTGCCCGTTTGATGAATGGCGATATCCGTTTGGTCAGCGAGCCGGGGCTGGGCAGCAGCTTCAACGTGGTGCTCCCGCTGACGCTGTCCAAGTCTGTAGCTACGGATGCCCGCCCGCCTGCGCTTCTTCCGAACCCGACCATCTATGTCCGGTGTGCCATCCCTGAGCTGGCCGACAGTGGCTGCCAATGGCTGCAGCGCTGGGGTGCCACGGTGCGCCGCTACACGCACGATGCGCCGTTGCCGGACGAGCAGGATGCGATTCTGCTCGATAGTGCCCCCCGCGACGCTGTGCCGATCTACTGGCCGGGGCCTCGGGTCACTGCGCTGACCGATGCAGGCGACACTCCATTCACTGATCCCGAACATACCGAACGCCTGACAGTAACCGTCTTCAGCATCCGCGCGATTGCCAACGCGTTGGCTCAGTTGCAACGCGGCAACCGGCCGGCCGAACCCCCGCTGTCGTTGACGCAATATGACTTGGCGCTGCGAGTGCTGGTCGCGGAGGACAATCCCATCAATCGGGTGATCCTCAAAGAGCAACTTGAAACCCTGGGGTGCATGGTAGTCACTGCCACCGACGGCGAACAGGCACTGGAGCTGTGCATCGCGCAGCCGTTTGATGTCGTGCTGACAGACATCAACATGCCGCGCCTGGGCGGCCATGCGTTGATCGGGCGCCTGCGCGAACAGGGCATCGCCGTACCGGTGATTGGGGCAACTGCCAGCGCCACTCCCGACGAACGCGCCCGCTGCCTGGCCAGCGGCATGAGCGGCTATATCGTCAAGCCAATCGATATCAGCACCCTGCGTCACGCACTGAGCGGGCTTACCCAAGGAGCGCCGGCATGACCGACCGCAATATACTGATCCTGGAGGACCAACCCTTCCAGCGGGGGTTTCTAGCCAATCTGTTCAATGGGGTGTCGGGCGTCCACACCGACACCGCGGGCGATGGGGCGGATGCATTGGCCATGTGCCAGTGGCGTCCCTACGACTTGGTCGTGACTGACCTCATGATGCCCGGCGTGGACGGTATCCAGTTCATCCAGAGCTTGGCCGCCCAGGAGCAGAAGCCCGCCGTTGTCCTGGTCAGCTCGTCCTCGCAGCGCATGATGGCGTCAGCCCGGCTGATGGCCGAGTCGCTCGGGCTGAATGTGCTTGCAGCGCTGTCCAAGCCAGTCTCGCCAGGCGACGTTGCCGATGTAATCGAGCTGCTCAGCCAGCAGCAGGCTGCTACGCGGAGCGCGACCACTATGGACGTGATGCCGCTTGCAGCCAGCCGCGAAACCCTGTGCAAGGCCATTGACAGCGGTCAGATTACCGCTTGGTTCCAACCCAAGAAATCCCTGGATTCCGGATCGGTGGTGGCCGCCGAAGCGCTGGTGCGCTGGCAACATCCCGAGCTTGGCCTGATCCCACCCAGCCGGTTTCTGCCGCTTATCGAGGCCAATGCCCTGGAGCCCGCGCTGTTGCGACACATGTTGACGGCCAGCATTCGCGCGCAGGGGCGCTGGCGCGAGCTGGGCTTCCGCATCCCGGTGTCGATCAACATGCCGCCACACCTGCTGGAACGTAGGAGCCTGCCTGACGAACTGCTCGAGCTGACGCTTCAACACGGTGGCACGCCCGCCGATCTGTGCTTCGAGTTGATGGAGAGCACTACCACCCGCCACGTCAGCGACTACTACGCAGGCGCGTGCCGCCTACGCATGAAGGGCTTTGGCCTCGCCCAGGATGACTTCGGCCAAGGCTTGAGTTCCGTGCACAATCTGGTCAGCACCCCATTTACCGAGGTCAAGATTGACCGGGCGCTTGTTCAAGGGTGTGCGCACAACACTGCACTGCGCAGCGCCCTTGCCACCGTGATCACGTTGGGTAGCAAGCTGGGTCTGAATATCGTCGCTGAAGGCGTGGAGACGGATGAGGAACTGACCATCCTGCGTATGCTCGGCTGCACACAGGTGCAGGGCTTCCTCATCTCCGCCGCAATTCCGCCCGAGCGTTTCGGCGAGTTGCTTCGCCAGGACAATCCGCGGCTTCCGCGGCCTTTCCCATGATGTCCTGCGTGAGTTCAGGGCGTACTGCGTCATTGCCAAGCCATGCCATTGACCGCAATGCCGATCGCGCTGTGCAGTGCGTATGCTGAGGGCGAGACTTGTCATCGCCGACGATCATCCCCTTGTGCTCGCCGGTATCCGTGAGCTGATCGAGCAGGATGTGCGATTCGGTGTCGTCGGCCAAGCTGCGGATCCAGCCGCACTGTTGGAGGCGGTGCACGCCCACCAGCCCGACATCGTCCTCACGGACTACAGCATGCCCGCAGGTCAGGACACCTGTGATGGCTTCAGGCTGATCGCACGGTTGAGACGGGTATTCCCGCACATTCCGGTGGTGGTGCTGACGATGATCACCAGCCCGACCATGGTCGAAGAGATGTACCGGCTTGGCGCCTTCGCGGTGGTGACCAAGGCCAGCGATCCGCGCGAACTCCTCTCAGCGTTGTCTGCGGCACACGCAGGCCGTGGCTACCGGTGTGGCGTCTTCCGCCGAACGAGCCTTGTTGGTCTCGATGCGCCACCCAGGCGGGGATTGTCGCCTCGTGAACTGGAGGTAGTGCGGCTGTTTTCCAATGGTGAGCGCGTGAGCGAGATCGCATGCCGCCTAAGCCGTAGCCGCTGCACGGTCAGTGCGCAGAAGCGCAGCGCGATGCGCAAGCTGGGGGCACGTACGGATCAGGAACTGTTGGCCATTGGTCTTGCATTGGCGTCGCTGGGCTGATTCAGCCGTCGGTCTCTTGGTTCACTGGCACCACGCTGAACGCAGCGAGAGCGCATTGGCCGTCGTCCGATTTTTAAGAACCTTCTGATATATCCCGACGTGGCAGATGGCGAGGATGGATGTATCCGGCACGCCCGGAGTCCAGGCACCACTCCTTTCATCCGCGCGGTTCACTGCGCAGCCTCTGGGATCCTATAAATGAATTTCGTATACAAGCTGATTTTCAACGCGTCGACGGGCACGTGGGCCGTTGCCCACGAACTGGCTGCTGCGCGTGGCAAGAAGAACAGGAGCCGCTTGGCGAAGGCGATGGCCATTGCACTGGCGCTGCCTGCCGGTTCGGCTATGGCAGCCGATTCTCCCAGCGAACTGCAATGTGACGTGGGTCTATCGATTTCGCTGGATGGTCAGCGATGTGAGGCTACAAAAGCGGAGGGCACCATCGCCCCCCGCGCCGGGACGGGCGCCTTGGCATTGGGTAGCGCATCCGCCGATGGCATGAACGCGGTAGCCATTGGTACCGGAGCAAGCGCAGCAGCTGGGGAATCCGTCGCACAGGGTTTCAATGCAAAGTCCCCAGGGCAAGCCGCAGTTGCAATCGGCGCACAATCTTCTTCCAGAGGATATCGTGGCGTCGCCGTTGGTACCTTTGCACGGGTCACCGACGACGTGAATGGCGGCACCGCCATCGGCGGCGAATCGTCGGCGCTGGCGGACGGCTCCGTTGCGCTCGGATTCCAATCCTCTGCCTCTGCGAAGAATACCGTTTCGGTGGGCAATGCGAGTATTAAGCGCAGCATCGTGAACGTTGCCGCAGGCACATCTGATACCGACGCCGCCAACGTCGGGCAGCTCAACACAAAGGCCGATAAGTACGCGTTCGCAGGCGGCGCCTCTGAGAATAACGCTGCCACCGTGACGGGGGTCAACGCAATCGCCATCGCGGTGAGCGCGAAGGGCGAAGGCGAAGCATCCGTGGCCATCGGAGCGTCCTCGCTGGCATCAGGTTACCATTCGGTCGCATTGGGTACCAACGCCACCAACGCCGAGGGTCTGGCATCCCAAGTCGCGCTGGGCGATCGGGCGGAGACCGTAGCGGATAGAGCAACGGCTCTGGGCATGACGGCGAAGGCCAGTGCCTCAAAGTCCGTCGCGCTGGGCGCGGAATCAGTTGCACAGACGGCGAACACGGTTTCTGTCGGCAATGCGACGCTTAAGCGCAGCATTGTGAATGTTGCTGCCGGCACTGCTGCATCGGACGTGGCCACCGTCGGCCAGCTGACTCCGTTGATTGCCGGATTGGGCGGTGGCGCGGCAATCGACGCCAAGACCGGCGTGGTTACTGGTCCTACCTACAAGGTAGACGGCAAGGACAAAAACCTGGGACAGGCGCTGGCGAGCCTCAACGAAAGCACCACGACACTGAAGGACAAGCTCACCAACAGCGGCGTGCTCGCGGCCGATGGGGCCGCTATTGCCGCGGTGACCTACGACCGTGACGCCAAGGGTGTGACCAACTATGGCTCGGTGACGCTGGGCAACGGCAAGGGCGCGGTCAAGTTGACCAACCTCGCTGCCGGTACCAATGGCAGCGACGCGGTCAATTTGGACCAGCTCAAGACGGCCGTCGCCGGTGCGACCCCGGCCGAGAACAGCTACGTGGCAGGCAAAGGCGGTGGCACGGCCGCCAAGGCAACCGGTTTCAACTCGCTGGCCTTGGGGATCAACTCGGTGGCCGATGAAGCCAACACGGTGTCTGTCGGCAAAGAGGGAGCAACCCGTCGTATCACCAACCTCGCCGCCGCACAGGGCGAAACGGACGCGGCCACGTACGGGCAGGTGACGGCACTGGTCGGTGGCGCCACCGCAAGCGCCCAGCGTGCCTTCAAGGAGGTCGACACCCGGCTCTCTGCACTGACCCAGCGGGCGGCCCGGGCCACCATCGACGATACCTACCTGAAGATCGATGCACCGGAAGGCTCCGATGCAGCCGTGGTGGATGAGAACAACTCGGCAGTGGCCATCGGCGCCTCCAGCAGCTCCATTGGCAGCGCGTCGGCGGCCATCGGTGCCGCCACCAGCGCCAAAGGCTCAATGGCTGCGGCTATTGGTGGCGGTGCCATCGCGGAAGGCTCCGGTGCGCTGGCCATGGGCTCGGCCCAGGCAACGGCGAGCAACGCCGCAGCGCTGGGCAATGGTGCCCGCGCCACTGCCGCGTTCACCTTGGCGGCCGGTGCCAACGCACGCGCCGAAGGCATGAATGCGGTAGCACTCGGCAACAGCACGCGTGCCACTGCAGATAACGCGGTGGCCATCGGTACGCTCGCCCGGGTGGATGTTTCTGCGACCAACTCCATGGCGATCGGCCGCAATGCCGCCGTTGCCGCGAAGGCTACCAACGCAATGTCGCTGGGCAATAACTCCACCAATGACCGCGCTGACACCATTTCGGTTGGCAGTGCGAAGGCCGAACGCCAGATCATCAACGTGGCCGCAGGCACTTCGGACACCGATGCGGTGAATCTGAGTCAGTTGAAGCAGCTGGTGGCTGAAAATGGCGGCAGCCCGCTGGCGGTTTCCTATGCGGATGACACCAAGGCCTCGGTTGCCCTGGCAGGCGAGAAAGGCACCAAGATCAGCAATCTGGCCGCCGGCAAGGTAACCAGCACCAGTACCGATGCCATCAACGGCGCACAGCTGCAGGCCAATGCGGCTTCTGTGGCTGCGGCGCTGGGCGGTGGCTCCGCGGTCAAGGCCGATGGCACGATTTCGGCACCGGGCTATACCGTCGATGGCAAGAAGCACGAGAGCATCGGTAATGCCCTTGGCGCCGTGGACACATCGTTGACCTCCCTGGACGGTCGGACCACTGAACTGGCAGGGCAGATCGCCGACAGCGGTCTGGTGGACGACAAGGGCAACGCCATTGCGGCAGTGACCTACGACCAGAACAAGGATGGCACCCCCAACTATGCTGCGGTTACGCTCGGCGAGGCTGGCACGGCCGTTACGTTGTCCAATGTCGCTGCGGGCAAGGTGACCAGCACCAGCACCGACGCCATCAACGGCGCACAGCTGCAGGCCAATGCAGCTTCAGTGGCTGCGGCGCTTGGCGGTGGTTCCACGGTAAAAGCGGACGGCACCCTGGCGGCGCCGAGCTATACCGTGGGTGAGGCGAAGTACGGGAACGTTGGCGGTGCCATCGGGGCGGTCAACACGTCGCTGTCTGACCTGGACGGCCGCGCCAAGACCATGGCCGAACAGCTGGCTGGCATGGGCATGGTGGATGACGAGGGCAATGGCCTGGCGGCAGTGACCTACGACCAGAAGAAAGACGGCACCGCCAACTATGCCGCCGTTACGCTCGGCGAGGCTGGCACGGCCGTTACGTTGTCCAATGTCGCCGCGGGCAAGGTAACCAGCACCAGCACCGATGCGATCAACGGCGCTCAGCTGCAGGCCAACGCTGCCTCGGTGGCTGCGGCGCTTGGCGGTGGTTCCACGGTAAAAGCGGACGGCACCCTGGCCGCGCCGAGCTACACCGTCGGTGGCAAGAAGCACGAGAGCATCGGTAATGCCCTTGGCGCGGTGGATACATCGTTGACCTCCCTGGACGGTCGCACCACTGAACTGGCAGGGCAGATCGCCAATAGCGGTCTGGTGGACGACAAGGGCAACGCCATTGCGGCAGTGACCTACGACCAGAACAAGGATGGCACTCCCAACTATGCCGCCGTTACGCTCGGCGAGGCTGGCACGGCCGTTACGTTGTCCAATGTCGCTGCGGGCAAGGTGACCAGCACCAGCACGGACGCCATCAACGGCGCACAGCTGCAGGCCAATGCGGCTTCGGTGGCTGCGGCGCTTGGCGGTGGTTCCACGGTAAAAGCGGACGGCACCCTGGCCGCGCCGAGCTATACCGTGGGTGAGGCGAAGTACGGGAACGTTGGCGGCGCCATCGGGGCGGTCAACACGTCGCTGTCTGACCTGGACGGCCGCGCCAAGACCATGGCCGAACAGCTGGCTGGCATGGGCATGGTGGACGACGAGGGCAATGGCCTGGCGGCAGTGACCTACGACCAGAAGAAAGACGGCACCGCCAACTATGCCGCCGTTACGCTTGGCGAGGCTGGCACGGCCGTTACGTTGTCCAATGTTGCTGCGGGCAAGGTAACCAGCACCAGCACCGATGCGATCAACGGTGCTCAGCTGCAGGGTGCGGTCTCTTCGGTGGCCACCGCACTGGGCGGCGGATCCACGGTCAAGGCAGATGGGACGCTCTCCGCACCGACCTACACCGTCGGCGACAAGAAGCACGACAGCGTCGGTGGCGCCATTGGCGCCGTGAATACCTCGCTGACCGATCTTGAGGGACGTACCAGCGCGCTTGATGGCAAGCTGGCCGACAGCGGCCTGGTGGATGGCAAGGGCAATGCGCTTGCCGCTGTTGTGTATGGGCAGAACACCGATGGCACGACCAACTACGGATCGGTGACGCTGGGCAAGGCCGGTGGCAGCGATGCCGTCCGTCTGAAGAACCTGGCTGCAGGCGTGGATGCCAATGATGCGGTGAATATGAGCCAGTTGACGGCCGCGACGACCAACCCGTGGTTCAGTGGCAAGGGTGGTGGCACTGCTGCCAAGGCAGCTGGCTTCGGCTCGGTCGCCATTGGCATTAATTCGGTCGCGTCGGAGAGCAACACTGTCTCGGTTGGCAGCAGCGAGCTGCAGCGTCGAATCACGCATGTTGCAGCCGGGCAGAATGACACCGACGTGGCCACCTACGGCCAGCTCGTTTCGATGGTCTCCGGCGAGAGTGAAACCACGAAGCTGGCATTGAACGAGGTCAAGAGCCGTGTGTCCGCGCTCGGTGATCTGCGTCCGCGTGGCGCCGTAAACGACGCGTTCCTCAAGGTTGATGCTCCGGAGGGATCTGAAGCCGCAATCGTGGATGAGAACAACTCTGCGGTCGCCGTGGGTGCCTCCAGCAAATCGATCGGCAGTGCCGCGGTGGCGCTGGGTGCAGCGTCCAGCGCGAAGGGCTCGATGGCGGCCGCTATTGGTGGCGGCTCAATCGCTGAGGGGTCTGGCGCTCTGGCCATGGGTCAAGCCAAGGCAACCGCGATCGACGCCCTGGCATTGGGCAATGGCGCACTGGCCACGGCGAGCAACGCCCTTGGCGCAGGCTCCAATGCGCGCGCCGAAGGCACCAATGCGGTGGCGCTGGGTAACAGCACGCGCGGTACCGCCGATAATGCGGTGGCCATCGGCACGCTCGCCCGGGTCGATGTTTCCGCGACCAACTCGGTGGCGATCGGCCGCAACGCCAGCGTCGCAGCGAGTGCGACCAATGCCATGTCGCTGGGCAGTGCTTCCACAAACAACCGTGCCAATACCATCTCGGTTGGCAGCGTCAAGGGCGAGCGTCAGATCGTCAATGTGGCGGCAGGCACCGCCGAAACCGACGCCGTCAATTTTGGACAGCTGAAGAAGTACGTCGGTGACAATGCCGGTAGCGGTGGCGCAGCGAATCCCCTGGCAGTGGCCTACACCGACTCGGACAAGGGCACTGTCAGCCTGGGCGGAAGCGATGGCACCACGCTGGCCAACGTCAAGGCGGGCACGGCCGACACCGATGCGGCCAATGTCGCTCAAGTGAAGGGTGTAGTCGGTGCGATCGGCGGTGGCGCCGAGGTGGCGGCGGACGGCACCATCACGGCGCCCACTTTCAGCGTGGGGGGCAAGAGCTACAGCAACGTGGGCGAAACGCTCGGTGCCGTGGATACGTCGCTGTCGGCGCTGGACGGCCGTGTTACGGGCAACAGCAACAGTGTGACCAACCTCACCACGAAGTACGAAGCGCTTTCGGCCGGTACCAGTGGCATCGTGACCTTCGATGCGACGTCGGCGACGGTGAAGGTTGCATCGGCTCAGGCCGGCACCAAGGTCGACTTTGCCAACAGCAAGAACGAAGCGCGCAAACTGTCCAACGTGGCAGCGGGCACCGACGAAACCGATGCGGTCAACTTCAGCCAGCTGAAGAAGTACGTGGGGGAGAACGGTGGCAGTGGTGGCGAAGCCAATCCCTTGGCTGTTGCGTATACCGATGCCGACAAGGGCACGGTCAGCCTGGGCGGAGCCGGTGGCACCACGCTGGCCAACGTCAAGGCCGGCACCGCCGACACCGATGCGGCCAACGTTGCCCAGGTCAAGGGCGTGGCCAATGCGATCGGCGGTGGCGCGGCAGTGGCAGCGGACGGCACCATCACTGCACCGAGCTTCAACATCGGTGGCAAGAGTTACAGCACTGTCGGTGATACGTTCGGAGCGGTGGACACCTCGTTGACGGACCTGGATGGTCGTGTCACGGGCAACAGCACCAGCGTGACCAATCTGACGAAGCAGTACGAAGCACTCTCGGCGGGTACCAGTGGTCTCGTCACCTTCGATGCATCGTCCAGCACGGTCAAGGTGGCGTCGGCTCAGGCAGGTAGCACGGTTGACTTCGCCAATCGCGACGGCGAAGCGCGTACGCTGGCCAACGTGGCAGCGGGTACGGCCGATGGCGACGCAGTGAATGTGTCGCAGCTGAAGGGCACCGCCGAGAGCGTTGCCAATGCCCTGGGCGGCGGTGCGGTCGTCAATGAGGACGGTACCGTGTCGCAGCCGAGCTACACCGTAGGCGGCAAGACGGTGAACACCTTCGGCGACGCCATCACCAACATCGACGAGCGCACCACCAACATCGACAACCGCACCACCACCAACGAGGCTGAACTCAGCAGCCTGGGTACCACTGTCAGCGACCTCTCCAACGGCACGGCGGGTCTGGTCACCCTCGACAAGACCACCGGCAATGTCCAGGTCGCAAAGGCGCAGGGCGGCACTGTGGTGGACATGGAAGGCACCGACGGCAAGCGTCGCGTCAGCGGCGTGGCCAACGGCACGGAGGAGGACGACGTGGTGACCATCGCCCAGCTGCGTGCAGCGGGTGCAATCGATCCGGTCAGTGGTCAGACCCTCAGCGTGCTGACCTATGACGGGGCCGACCTGTCCCGTGCCACGCTGGGTGGCACCCACGGCACCGTGCTTGCCAACGTGGCCAACGGCATCATCGGCGCCGGCAGCATGGAAGCCATCAACGGTGGCCAGCTGTTTGACATGAAGAATGCGCTGCAGGGCAAGATCGATGGCCTGGATGGGCGTGTGGGCACCATCGAGAAGGGCATCGCGGACGGCTCGCTGGCAACGGGCAGTGGCGGCAACGGTAACGGCTCTGGCGAAGGCGCCAGCGGTGCTGAGGGCGGCCTGGTCGCTCCGGGTGCTGGTGAGGGTGCAGTTGCCATCGGCGGTGGTTCGGCCGACGGCACCGGCTCGATCAGTGTCGGGGGTGGCAGCTCGGCCGGTGGCAACAACTCGGTCAGCGTTGGTGAGGGCAGCTCCGCGGGCGGTACCGGCTCGATCAGCGTTGGCGAAGGCAGCTCGGCCAGCGGTACCGGTTCGGTTGCCATCGGCGAAGGCGCCAAGGCGACCCACGAAGGTTCTGTCGCCATCGGCAGTGGCTCCACCACTGAACGGGACAACGAAGTCTCTGTTGGTGCGGCCGGTGCCGAGCGTGTCATCAGCAACGTCGCTGCTGGCACTCACGGTACCGATGCAGTCAACCTGCAGCAGATGGATGACCGCTTCAAGGCCGAACATGACTGGTCCAACAGCCGCTTCCAGGCGGTGGACAAGCGTATCGATCGGATGGGTGCCATCAGTGCGGCTTACGCCGGTATGGCGATCAACACCGCCGGTCTGAACGGTGATAACCGCCTGGGCGCCGGTGTGGGCTCGCAGAACGGTCGGACTGCCTTGGCCGTGGGTTACCAGCGCATCCTGGGCGAGAAGAAGAACGTGTCGGTCTCGCTCGGTGGTGCGTTCAGCGGCAGCGACCAGAGCGTGTCGGCGGGTGCTGGCATCAGCTGGTAAGGCGTACGCCGTAAACGTCTAGTGGTATGACAAGCCCGCGGTCGAGAGACCGCGGGCTTTTTCCTTTGTGTTGCGATGGATTATTCTTATGCTAGACGCCTACGTCTGGCCCGAAGAGAGCTGCATGCCCAACGAGGCATCCCCTGTCCGACTGCTCGCTCGCCGCTCGCTATGGCTCCACTGTCTTTTGATTGGAACGATCGTCCTGGCTACGGTGCAAGCGGGGCTGGTGCTGTCGAGCTCGCTTCAACTGTTGCGTGAAGAGCAGCAGAAAATCGATTTTCACTTCCGTCGGCTGACCGGAGCACTGGACGAGCAGGAGCGCTTCATGGCGAGCTGGCAAAGCCGCCAGGCCAGCGCGGTCGATCCTGCAGGCTACGGTGGAGGCTTCCTCGACCCAAGGCCCAACCCTGCTGCGCTCTCCCCTTTTTCGGTGGCCGGCGGCGACGCCCCGGCGGACGCGGCCACGCTCGCGCTGGGTACGGCCTTTTCGCATGCCTATGGCGCGTTCTGGTCCGGATCCCGCTACCCCTCACCGCGTTGTCTGCTGCTCGATGGAAGCGGAAAGGTGGCCGTGCTGGTACCGCATGCGCTCTCCCCAGGCCGAGCGGGTCAGGATCTGGACCCCGCCCTTCATCGAATGATGGGCATCATTCACGCGCAAAGTACCGCCGCAAGCACGCAGACCCGCGGTCTGGGCTGGTATCGGCGCGACCTCGCCGATGGCAGCCGTTGGCTGCTGGCGGTCATGCGCACGCCCCAGGACACATCGGACTGGGCCAGTAGTGGCGCACCTGCCATCTCGTGCATGCTCGATGTTGCCCGGATCGATGATCATCAGCAGGTGCTGGGCGAGCCGATCTTTGATCGCCTCTCGATCATCGCCCCCGACGGGCAGCTTCTATACGGCCCGGAGGTGCCCCGCCAGGGTGTGCAGAACAGGGACTACACCCGCAGCGGCGCAATCTATCGAATGCGCAATGCCGATGGCTGGCAGGCGGTCTACCAGATCGATTGGACGCGGCTGCTTGATCACCAGCGCGGCCCGTTGATAGCCAGTGTGATCGCCGCACTCCTGCTGGCCCTTGGTGGCGTGCTTGCCCTGCGCAGCTACCGCCGCTCGGTGCTTGTGCCGCTGCGCAGCAACCAGGAGCGTCTGCTGGAAAGCGAGGCATTCAGCCGGACAGTGCTGGAAGCTGCACCCATCGGATTGTGCCTCCTTCGCAGCAGCGATGGCACCGTGGTGCTGGAAAACGCGCTCGCCCGGGCTTGGCTTGGTGACCAGCACGATGCCCCCGGCTGGGCGGGCGCGTGGCGGGGTGAAATTCTGGGGCAGGCGCAGCATGGTCGCACCCTTCCCTACAAGACGCCCGACGGCCGCCACCTGCTGGTCAGTGCTACCCAGGCGCGCTATCGCGGTGAGCCGGTCACCTTGTGCCTTTTCATCGACCTCACTGCCCAGCACGAGGCTGAGCAGGTCCTGCAGCGGGCGCGTCAGGACGCTGAACAGGCCAACCAGGCCAAGAGCCTGTTCCTTGCCACGATGAGCCACGAAATCCGCACGCCGCTGTATGGCGTGCTGGGCACGCTGGAACTGCTGGGGCTGACCGGATTAAGCGCTCAGCAGAAGGACTACCTCGGTACGATCCAGCGCTCTTCGTCCACGCTCATGCAATTGATCAACGACATTCTGGATGTGTCAAAGGCGGAAGCCGGGCAGCTGCTGCTGGAGCCGGTACAGTTTTCAGCGACCGAACTCACCGAAGACGTGCTGCGCTCCTACGCCGCTTCGGCTGCTCGCAAACATCTGCAGCTGTACGCATGCATCGATGGGGACGTGCCGGAGCAGGTCAATGGCGACGCGGCACGCATTCGCCAGGTTCTCAGCAACCTGATCAGCAACGCGATCAAATTTACCGAAGCGGGCCGTGTGGTGGTGAGGCTGCACCTGCAGTCAACACCAGTGCCGGGCAACACGGTGCAGGTGGGCTGGCAGGTCGCCGACACCGGCATCGGCATCCAGGAGCATCATCAAGCCCATTTGTTCGAGGCCTTCTACCAGGCCAATCCAGGCGCTGATGCGCAGCGGGGCACAGGGTTGGGGCTGGCGATCAGCGCGCAACTGGTCGCGCTGATGGGCGGCGAGCTGCGGGTGGTCAGTGACACCGGCCTGGGCAGCAGTTTCAGCTTCGAGCTGATGCTGGACACGCCCGACGGACCTGCTGTGCCACCACGGATGGACGGTACGCAGCAGCCGGTCTTCGTGCGTTCGCCGGCGCGCGAACTGGCGGAAAACCTGTGCGCGCGCCTGCGCCAGCGCGGATTCCTGGCGCAGATACTGCACCGCGCGCCCGAGCTGGATATTACCCCCGGCACGCCCCTGTTGGACGTGCCCCTGGATGCCGCGATCGGGGCATGGGACGGACCGCACGTGGTCGCGCGGAGCGGCGGGGGCGACCACCCGCAGCGACTGGACGACACCTGGCAGGTGTCCATGCATCGCATGGATGCCATGGTGGATGGTCTGCTACTGGCGTCCGGTCATGCATTGCAACGGTCAGCCGAACCGGCCGCCCCGGGCTTGCGGCTGCTGGGTCTCACCATCCTGGTGGCCGAAGACAATCCAATCAACCAGATGATCCTGCGCGAGCAGCTGGAGCAGATGGGCTGTCATGCCGTGGTGGCCGGTGATGGCGAAGAAGCCTTGGGATATTGGGCCCAGCGCAGCTTCGATGCGGTTGTGACCGACCTGAACATGCCGCATCTGGACGGCTATGCGCTCACCCAACGACTGCGCGCCCAAGGGGTGACGGTGCCGATCTTCGGCGCCACCGCCAACGCCGATCCTGCTGAACGAGAGCGCTGCCGGCGGGCGGGCATGGACGATTGTCTGGTCAAGCCGATCCGCTTGGACGATCTGTACCAATGCCTGTTGCCCGTGACCGGAGGCGGCGAGCCCGACCCCGACATTCTGGCGGTGTCACCGGCCATGCAGCCGTTTTTCCTGGCTACGATGCGCAGTGATATGGCTGACCTGCGTCTGGCCTTGGATGCCGGCGAGGCGCAACGGCTCAAACAGATGCTGCATCGGCTGCGTGGCGCGCTGGTGATGGTATCCGGCCAGGGCCTGGTCGACGAGGGACAGCTGATAGAGGATAAAATCGATGCCGGTGCCAGTGCGCAGGAGTGCGCCCCCGCGACGGATGCCTTCCTGGCCCGGTTGGATCGCGCGTTGGACCAGCTGCAGTCCGCATCCACCGCCGCGTCTGATCCATCGTGAACGCCCCAACCCGGCTGGAGACAGTGCCATGAAGACCAAGATCGTCATTGCCGATGACCACCCCATCGTGCTGGCCGGGATCGGCGAAGTGATCGACCGCGACCCGCGTTTCGAGGTCGTCGGCCAGGCGCAGGACCCGGCCGGGCTCGTCGATCTGGTGCAGCACCACATGCCTGACATTGTCATCACCGACTACAGTATGCCCGGTGACGACCGCCTGGGCGACGGCATCAAGCTGATTTCCTACTTGACGCGGAATTTTCCCGACACTCAGGTTCTGGTGCTCACGATGGTCGCCAGCCCATCGCTCGTGGCGGAGATGTATCGCGCCGGCGCCAACGGCGTGGTGCGCAAGAGCGGTGATCTGAAGGAGCTCAACACCGCCTTGACCAGTCTGCTTGCCCATCGCATATACCGCTCGCCCGAACTACCGCGCGAGGAGGCCGTTCCCGAGGCCGGTGAGGCCGCCTCGGCGGCCGCGCTGTCGCCACGCGAGTTCGAAGTGATCCGCCTGTTCGCCAGTGGCCGGAGCGTGGGCGACATCGCGCGCGCCCTCAACCGCAGCAGTAAGACCGTCAGTACGCAGAAGGTCAGCGCGATGCGCAAGCTGGGCACCCGTACCGACCAGGAACTGATGGTGTACTGCCTGGCATCGGATCTGTTCGGCTGAGCGAGTCGATAGGGCGGTGCCCGCATTTAAGAATCGTCTGATGTTGTTGCCAAAGCTCACTCCGTAGCCTGTCTCTGCTGGCTTCGCAGCGTCGCACTCCCCGTGTGCTGTGGATCCCAGCATGGTGGCAAGAACTGCAAAGTGCCTCCCCCGACTTGCCGCCGCCTCGCCGCTGCCTGCCTCCCAGCAGGCAGCGGCCCCATCCCCGCCGCTTTGTAGCGGTCGACGCGCCGCGCCGTGTCCGCAACGGGCCTTTCTGCGAGTTACCCACGGGACCGGAGTTGAACCACGTTGAACGGATTCCATGGATAGAAGTGCCAAGCTACGGGCGATGAAAAAGGAGCAATCAAGCTGGCCTGCGGCGCTGGGTGTGGCGTTCAACTGGTAACTGCCTTACGGCTTCCGGCCGCATATTCGCCAGCGCTTAACTCATAGCTACACCCACATCACGGTCGAGCCAGTGAAAGATCCTCTATGTCTGCTGTTTTCTATCCTCGCCTGCTGGCTTTGCATCTCAGTGACCGTTGGACTTTTCCTCGCCCGATGGATTCGAGTGAACAGAGTAAAAGTTCGTTCCAAAGTATCGATCGGTAAGATGCGTCGTTCCGAGCTACGCGATCTGCTTCTTTAAAGGCAGAGCAAGCGCCGATATGTGTTGCTTTGGTCGGACCAAGAGCAATCAGGTTGGACTATTGTGGATCCTGCGCGCATCGAAGACGAAGAGGCTGACAGTAACGAGTCCAGGTATCCGCACAACCTGGGAGAGGCGGCCATCATTCCCGGGCTTTAGCCAACCGGAATCAGCGTGGCTTCGTTGTGCAGCACCTCCACGCCCTCCAGCCCATTCATTGGCCGCGCTGCGCCACACGCGTGCGTACTCGGGCGGGCCAACGAGGCTTGCGGCAACGCGCAGCGCCGTAGGTTTGGCACTGCTGCTGCCAACCACGATATGGCAGCCCCCCACCAGTTGCGCCGGTGAAGCGCAGCAGAGGCCCGGCGAACATCGCGGCCATGGTCAGCACCAGCCGAGAGTTGCCCCCGGCATCGGCTGGCCACCTCGCGTTGCCAGTGTGACAGCGAGCCCACGGCGGCGTAGTGGTGCTGCAGACCGCCAGCAGTTACTCACTGCTACCGTAGCTCTCGCCGTTGGGCAGAACGTAGCTGCTGCCTGCGAGCTCGGCACGGCCACATTGCGGGCGCGGCCGTCAATGCGCTCTTGAATGATGCAGGCCAGTACGTTGCATCGTGTGGCGATGGGCGGAGATTTCCACACCGCGGCCAGCTGGCGTACGAACGCGCGCGGGTCGCCCTCCGCATTTCCTCGGGGACGGAAATAGACATAAAAAGGCCGACATCCTTGATTTCAAAGGAAGATTGGGCCTTCATAGGACGCTGTTGGACGTTCAGATGGTGCGCCCGGAGGGATTCGCATTTCGGTTGCAACATATTGATAGTAAAAGTTTATATGTGAATAGGACTAGTCGGGTACCGCCAAAGTTACCGCCACTGAATCTGGTGGTATGGCAAGCGGGGTATGCTGAGGCTGGAAGCTCCACGTGCGCTGCGACCGTCCTATCGGCAAGAATTATGACGAGCTCCGCCGGGGTCCGTGTCAATCTGCGCTAGTCAGTCGGAGTCAAAGTGCGATCTAATAGCCGCTCCGGAGCGCCTACGGCAAGAGATTGTGGATCCCACCGAATTTGAGGCGCAAAAGCGCATCCAGTTCTACAGCCAGACAGTTAATGCCTGGCTGAACCTATCGCTTGAGTATGATAAGAGCCTTATAACTCTATCCACTGCTGGTATAGGCCTGATCGTCACGCTACTTACGACGGTTGGGGCGACGAGCTTGGCGGGCCTTTCGCTGTACGCGCTCGGTGTAGCTTCGTTTGGCATTGCCATTGTGTCCGTGCTCATTGCCTATGCGGAGAGCAAACGATATATAGAATCAATTATTTCGCGGGGGGAGAGCGGAGCTAGTAGTCGCCTCGCCAATCTGGACAAGGCGGCAGCGATTTCTTTTGGTGCCGGTGTTGTGATGCTCGCTGCGGCGGGCATTTCTGCTGGCGTGCATAGTTATCAGGCTAAAGGCAAAGATATGTCAAAGAAGGAAAAGACCAACGTCCAAGTGATCTTCGCTAACGACAGCGTCAACAGACTTGGATCCTTGGGGGTCGGTATGGAAAGTATGAGCCGGCTTGCGCTTCTCCAGCCTGCCAAGCCCGTCTTGTCGCCGGCTTCCACGGCCAGTACTAGCACGCAGGCGTCAAGCAGGCTGCCGCCGCCGCTGCCACCCCAAAAGAAGTGACGCGCGATGCCCCGATCGCAAGGGACGAGCCCCGGGCTCGTCCCTTTTTTTGCCATCAACGAATGTGCTGCTCATTGCAGCCTCGATGCTCGGACTCCGACGCGCGCACTTGCCCCCCTCCACGCCTGGGGGCTTTGCAGGGTGGTTTTTCTGCACCACCTGCACTCGGCCAAGCCTAGGCTGGGCAACGCTCTACGGCTGACCAGATTGGGGGCTGTCTACCTGCGGAACCCTGCACCCAAGGAGCAAACGCCGCGTGCTGAATTGGATTCGCATGTGACTAGCCAGGAGAAAGTTCACGCGGTGAGGAGATAGATGTCCAAGACTGTCCAACAAGCAACTCTTTACATCCAGAGCGTTTCAGGAACGCTGTGTATTGACTGTTGGCAACGGGCTTTCGGTAACAGCTCATCGTCGCTTTACCCGCAGCCGCCCGTGCTCAAAGCCTCCGCCTCATAAGAACTTCGGCCACATTTCTGCCCCTCGGAGAGCTTGTTCGTGTTCCGGACATGCTGGCACTTCTGGTAACAGTGGTAACACTGGTAACGAAAGGTATGAAAGCTATTGAAATTAGTCGCTTGTAAAGATGTGGCGTGCTGCTAGCGGCCGGTAACAAGTGATAACAGTGGTAACGCCGACGTAGCCATAACACCCTCTCAAGAGTCTGCGAAGGGCCTCGACTACCTCCGCTCGCGCTTCTCCCACTGATTGGTTGTTTCAGGAGCGACCCAACATCGACAAGTTAAGCGTGCCCTTCTGGTTGAATTGGGGTGTCGGGCGGTAGCGCAGTGTCGTTGCTACGTGGGCGCGGAGGTTTGTGCGCTCGGACGGAAGTACTCTGGGACACCGAATGCTAGAAGACCTTCGCTGGATCAGACTCGCTCCGCGTTAGGCTACGCCGCCATAAGCTGTCGATGAAACTAGAGGCCCTGTCTGACCGGTAGCGTAGTAGTGATTCTATCAGCGGAGACTACAAAACTTCGGACGCACTCAAAGTTCAAACGAAACTTGGTGAATTGTCACTCAACTCACTAGACTAAGGCTTACGCCACGGATGGAGGGCGAAATGGGCGTTTTCAACGACAATGTGCGCGGCGGCAGGGTCCCAGGGCCATTGCGGCGATCGTTTACTTCCGAAAAGTGGAACGCCGCTTTCGCGCGTGCTGCGACTAAAGATGAAGTCGATAGCTCGACGTATGAAGCTGGGTTGGCCGTCGGCGAAAAGCTAGATGCGATTCGAGCAATCCTGAAGCTGTCTTCTTCGCAGAAGATCACCGCGACGACCAAGCTTAGAGCGTTTGTTGCAATCTCCAACTATGACTTCTTCATAGCACGGGATAAGACCAAGGCCGCGCTGGCCGAATTTCAGGAACGGCGAAAGGCCATGTCCGATGAGCGCTATGCAATTGAGGAAATGGCGGCGATCAAACTCACCTTGCCCGGCGGATTCAACTGGAAGCCAGACGAAGTGGTGGAGGGCTTGGTTGATGGCATTGAGCTGCCGATCAAGGTCGTTCTGCAGGGCCGTCCAAGCCTCGCGGGGAATCCGTCCATGAATAAGGTGGAGTGGGCAGAAGCTGCGTTGGAATTGAACTTAGGGGTGTTGTACCGATTTACAGAGGACATATGGGATGACTGTTTGTGGAACGGCTATCGCATGCTCGATCAGGGCGGAGTGAAGCACTTTGTTCCGCGTGATATCGACGTACTTCGTGGCTACAGAATAGGCTTGGCCCGACGCTCATCGTTGGCCACGTCCTTTAATATCATGTCGTCCCAGTTCCAGCGTGAGCAGCTGGCGAAGGGAGGCCATTTCCTCATACGTGACGTATCAGCCATTGAGCGGCGCGGCAAGCGACAGACAATCAAGATTGCGAGAAAGGGACTATGCAGCCAGGTGATGCAGCACATGCAGGTACTACGTGCCCATGCCTCCGAGCCCTATTACGAGTCGCTGCTCAACGATAGATTGCCTTTGCTCAATGGATTGAGCCTTTCAATACTCCTTGACGCGTGGACAGTTCTCTCTTGTACAGCAAGCGTCATGCTGAAGGGGATTGGTCAGAAGCACGAGCAGGTTATTGGAGACAACAGGGTGAGGGTATGGATGCCTGGATATGTGCCGACCTTGCAAGTGGAAGCACTCGCGGATGCGCTAGAGACAGCTGCCGCAATCAAGAAGCCTGACGGTAGGAGGGTGATAGAGTTCTTCACCTACCGGGGGGAGCCTGGTCAGGAGATATGGGCACAGCCACTGGTGCCAGTCGGTTCCGAAACCGTAGCCCCCGTGTTTGCTGCCATAGTTTCCCCAAATCTTCGTAGATTGGTGGACGTGTGGATGCGGCAGGCGAATCTTGATTTAGAAAGGCGGGGTCCGGTATTCGAGCAGCATATCCGAGACGTCGTAGCCGAGGCCATTGCCGGATCGAAAATACTATCGAAGGTATCGATGTGCCTCGCTGCTGACTACACCTTCCGCCCCCTGAAAGGTCGAGCGGAGCAGATTGACCTAGTGTTCTCTATTGGCAATACGGTGTTCTTGGGTGAGGCCAAGTGCATCCTGGAGCCGACTGAAGCGAAGGGCATTGCCCTGCATAGGAAAACGGTTCTTGGCGCGGCTGGCCAGATTGCTCGCAAGGCTGCTGCCGTAGAGAACAACCGTGCCGACTTTGTGGCAGACATGGCTCGCGCAGGAATAAAGCTAAGCGATGACTTTAAGATACATTCGCTAGTCATCATCAGCACGGCCACCCACGTGGGCCTAGCCGCAATGGGTATACCCGTCGTTGATGAGTTCATTCTCGGACGATATCTGGCGGGAGAACTGGAAGACGTTGCATTTCAGCCTTCCGATCCGAGTTCGAGTAAGGTTTTTGAAACAGTCTTCTACTCAACTGCGACCGAGGCCGAGGAACGAGCACCGGCGTACTTTGCACGTCCCCAGCAGATGCAACGGTTCTTGGCGGGGGTGAAAGGACGAGTCGTGCCCGTACCTGCGGCAAGCGCCGAGGACTGGAGTGGCTTTTTCCACACTGTTGAGTGCGTTGCTGGGGGTGTTCCAATTGCTCTACAGCAAGAACCGGAACTGGACTGCGAAACCGCATTGGGTGCAACGGCGCCTACCTAGGCTTGGCTTCCGATTTTAGCAAGAAGCCTGTTGGAAAAATTTCGCGTCCGTTTTAGCCGATGGTGCCTGCATAAATCTTTCTGTAACGTGCCCCGGACACATTGCAGCACTTCTTGTTTTTTTTGAGTGAGCCGCACGGACACGGCTCATTGCGGGTATACCTTCGTGGAAGACTGATCTGAGCAGTGTTCGCACGTAGTGCCTGAACTGGCATGTCTGACAAGATACTCTCGGATGCCATCAGTTCGCGGGCTTCAGCGATTTGCTCAGCGCTGACAGGTCCTTCGTACTTTGCGTAAATCATAGTCTCCGAGCGAGTGCCTGTTTCGTCCTGAGTCTGAGCCCCAATGACGATGAGCTCGGTTAATCCTGGGAACTTGAGAGGAGCAACAGTGGCATAAGCATGCATCATGGCCAGTCGAAACTCACGGTACTTCTCGTAAGTCACCTTTTGACGCAGCCAAGGCACAAATACGAACAGGTATAAGCGTCCAGGTTGGCTCAAAGACACAGCTGCACGTGATGTGCGTATGCCCTCAGGTACGCTCTCGTACTTCTCGACGAACGCAGTTCCGAGACGGGCGCGGGAGGCCAGGTTCTCCGACGCGGCCACGCGAAGCGTCACTTCATGCATATCTAGAGGGGTATCATTAGCCTCACCAGTTTGAGCATTCAGTACAGCGGCGCTGAAGGGGTTGATCAGTTCATACCAGTCCCGCGCGCGTTGTCTCATGCGCGCCCTAACCTTATAGGCCGGCGAGTTGGCATAGGTCCGCCACTCTCCCTCTGGAATCGTAACTGATGCTCCTTCGACAAGCCGCCCCTGAGCAAACGGCAGCTGTCCAAATCCGCTCGGCAAGCTCTCTTGTAGGTAGAAGGCCAGCAGGTCTTCCTCCCCGGCGTACATCACCAGCCTGCCGCTACGCACGGCGGCTTCCTTTTCGGTGAGGTAGTGAATGAAGTCGCCGATAGTGCCAAGTTCCGATAGGAGCCGGTCGAGGCTTTCCTCATCTAAGACATGTACATAGGGCTTCTTCGGATCGAGGTCACCTACCATGAAGGGTCGCTTTCCCTCGACGACCTCAGGCACCCCAAACGCGTGCATCAAGGTTCCACTGCTGCCTGGTCCACCTATTTCGCAGAAGTAGTCGCGAGCCGGAGATACACTGTTCGCTGCTACAGCGACCAAATGGATTCGGGTACAACTTGATATCACCGGCAACGGAAATGGAACCTCGCAGCGGGCATCGAGGTAGACAGCGGGACTTGCCCCGCGAAGGTAGTGCGCCGCGCCCCAAAGTTGAATCGCTGATGCCACGACGGCCTCGCGATACCAACGGCTCCACGCAACGCCCACGTCTGGATGGGTCGGCCACGCGATATCCTTGTCAGAGAAAAGCACCATGTCGTCGCCGAAGATTACGGCAAGGTCTGCCAATTCCTTGGTAATGCCCCTTTTGGCAGGGCGAGTTAGGCCGGGATAGGACCAAAGTGAAAAGAACTGGTCGGACGCCAGTCTTGCCAGGTGGCGTTCGCGGCCGGTGACTCCCTCGTTTTGAGGAATAGGTTGCAGCACGGGCAATTCCCCTGATCCATTTATTCAACACCCTTGTAGCATTGAACGGCGGCCACAGTGCGGTGTTAGTACGCAACCTTACTAGATAGCAACCGGACAGGATGAATGAGTCTTGCTCGGGGGAGCTGAGCCTGGTATCCGAAGATCCTAATGCTAAATCCATTTGCAAAGAATAGAAGCTTTGTGGGGCGCGATTCCACCGCAGTGCGGCTGCCCAAAAGTCAAAGTAGAAAATTAGGTGCCACTACCCGCGCACTGCGCGGGCAAGGCGTCTGTGCTGATCTATGACTTGACTGTCAGGCTGCGTTCGAGCCGAACTCCTTCCTCAGCATTTCGCGCCGCGCTGGGCTGCGGACGATTTCCATGTCCACATCCCGCAAGTCGAGCTGCGGGAGCGCCAAGTAAGCGTCCACCTGGTCGTCCACTTGCGCGTCATCCAGGTGCCTACAGATGTGCCGGTTGATGCGCCAAAAAAATGGCCCCGCCAGCTCGTCAACGGTGTTTTTTTGAGCGGCGGGAAGACCGGAGTTCTCTGCTCTGCAAAACACTTCGAAGGCCAGCGCCAGGCTATCGGTTACCTCCATCAGCGTCTCGTCGTAAAGCTGCTGTGCTGCCTCCTGAATCACTGCACTCCTCAGGCTGATGCATTTCGATGCAAGATCCACCGCTTCAAGTTCGACACGCGGCACGTCCTTGGCAATCTCCTCTTCAAAGGAGCCGTATTCTTCCGCCAGCGAGAGCGCGGATCGCTCGGCCACGCGCAGCTTCTGGACCTCGCGCGTTAGTGTGCCATCCCCTTCGCGCAGCTTTTCCCGCCACTTCTCGCGCGCAGCATCCGCATCGGCCTGCGCTGCTTGACGTGCACGCTGCATGGTCTCGATCTTGCCCACTACGCCGCGCTTGACCTGCACGGCCTCGCCCAGCCTCTCGGCCAAATCACTCAAGCGTGCACGCTGCTCACTGTCCGCCACGACTGGTTGGCGTGGCTCGAGGCTCTGCTCCGTTTCGGCGTGCGACTTTGTAGCGGCTTGGTTCTCACTCATCTGGATTCTCCATTGGTATCAATTGAATGGCGCGCCAGCACTGTGCTGGCTGCTGGGTGTTGTTGTTGGGTTAAAGCAGGCTGTCGTGGACCTTGCGCGAGTCAAATACGAACAGACGGACTGCGCCCAGGCCGGGGATACGCACGACTGTGGACGCCCGGCCGTCGGTGCCCGGTTTGAGCCACCCGGCGTCCACCAACGCGCGCGCCGCCAGCCGTGCGTCGAAGCCTGCGCATAGCTCCCGGTTGAACGCTTCAGGAAGCACCATGTACTCGGTGACGCCCACCTCATCGAATCGCTTGAACCCAGCTCGATCGCGCACCGGCAGTCCTGCTTGTGGTGCACGGTATGCTTCGAGGCGGCTTTCCCCATGCGCCTCAAAGAAGGCGCGGATACGCGACAGCAGGGCATCGGTATCGGCGCTGCCCGAGCCGCCACGGCGTCTCAGCCAAGCTTGGAAGCACACGGCTACGCTAGAGGTGGCCTCACCCTTGGGCCAGCCGGTGAGCTTGTGGCGGCAACTGCTGGCCAACTCCCCGGCAAAGGCGACGATGGCAAAGCGCTCAGCGACCCGGCGCACCTCTCCTGACGCATCTTCGGGAACGTGGGTGGCCAGAAAGCGGTCGGTGGACTCGCGTAGCTGCGCGGTGAGGACCGGGCTGTTGGTGTGGGTCAGGTACTCCAGCCACAGCGGCCACGGCGCGCCGTAGGTGCGTGCGGCGGCATCCTTGAGGATTGCCGACAAGCCCGCCCCATCGTTGGCATCGTGCAGGCGCTCAAAGACGCCATGACCGGCTTCTGCCTCGGCCGGCACGTCAGCCGGACGCACTGACTGCCCGGCACGGGCCTGCTTGCCGACTTCGGCCATGTGTTGTGCCAAGCCGACCTCGCCGGCCGACAGGAGCATCACCCGCCAGCGTGCTGTGGCCTTGGCATCGCCCGCCCGGTTGGCCCGGCTCTTGCCATTGCCGTTGGCAAGCAGATAGGCGGCATCACCGGCCTGCTTGGGGTCGATCTGCGCCAGCTCGTCCAGAATCAGCGTGGCATCGTTGTGCAGCACCGCCACGCCTTCCAGCCCGTTAGCCGTGCTGCGCCATTCGCGTGCGTGTTCGGGCGGACCCACGACGCTGGCAGCAACGCGCAGCGCGGTGGTCTTACCACTGCTGCTACCGCCGACGATGTGGAAGCCCCCGCCGGTGGCTCCGGTGAACCGCAGCAGCGGCCCGGCGAACATCGTGGCCACTGCCAGCACCAGCCGGGAATTGCCCCGGCACCGGCTGCCCACCTCGCACCGCCAGTCGGCCAGCGAGCCCACGGCGGCGTAGTGGTGCTGCAGACCGCCGCTGTGCTGATAGACCAGCAGTTCTTCACTGCTGTCGTAGCTCTCGCCACTGGGCAGCACGTAGCTGCTGACATGCCAGCTCGGCACGGCTACATTGCGGGCGCGGGCGTCGATGCGCTCCTGAATGATGTAGGCCAGCAGCCGCTGCATCGTGTTGCGATGGGCAGGCATCTCCACACCGCCTGCGGCCAGCTGGCGCACGAACTCACGTGGGTCGCGCCGGCATTTCAGCAGGGACGCTAACAGGCACAAAAAAGGCCGACATCCTCGATTCGAAAGGAAAATTCGGCCTTCATAAGACGGTGTAAGACGTTCAGATGGTGCGCCCGGAGGGATTCGAACCCCCGACCAATGGCTTCGGAAGCCACTACTCTATCCGGCTGAGCTACGAGCGCGTTGTATCCTGCATCCCGCCGGGCCGCCTGATGGGGCCACGGACCGCCGAAGCGGCGCGGGAGGAGCATTCTATCCGTAAACGCCGCGCAGGTCTGCCCCCTGCATCGATGCACCGGGCGACGGCGCGCCCGGCCAGCCCAGGCGGTATCCTTTACCGATGGCTTACGAACGTTTTGAAGCGCCCGAGGCGGCGCCCCCGTCGCGCTGGCGGCACTACTGGAAGTTGATGCGCGCCGACCGCCCGATCGGCACCCTGCTGCTGCTCTGGCCCACCTGGTGGGCGCTGTGGCTGGCCTCCGGCGGGCTGCCCCCGCTGTGGACGCTGTTCGTGTTCACCGCCGGCGTCTGGCTGACCCGCTCGGCCGGCTGCGTGATCAACGATTACGCCGACCGCTGGCTGGACCCGCACGTCAAGCGCACCAAGGACCGCCCGCTGGCCAGCGGCGCCGTCTCCGGCCGCGAGGCGCTGGCCCTGTTCGCCGGGCTGATGATCGTCGCCTTCGCGCTGGTGTTGACCCTGAACTGGCTCACCATCGGCATGAGCTTCATCGGCGTCTTCCTGGCCGCCAGCTACCCCTACCTGAAGCGCTACACCCACCTGCCGCAGGTGTACCTGGGCATGGCCTTCGGCTGGGGCATCCCGATGGCCTTCGCCGCGGTGCAGGGCGAGGTGCCGGTGATCGGCTGGCTGCTGTACGGCGCCAACATCCTGTGGTCCACCGCGTATGACACCTGGTACGCCATGGTCGACCGCGATGACGACCTGAAAATGGGCTCGCACTCCACCGCGATCCTGTTCGGCGATCTGGACCTGGTCATCCAGGGCATCCTCTATGCGCTGTTCCTGGGCGCGATGGCGCTGGTCGGTCTGCGCGCCGGGCTGGGGTTCTATTACGGCCTGGGCGTCGGCGTGGCCGCCGGGCTGATCGCCTACGAGTTCTGGATCGCCCGCAAGCGCGAGCGTGACCCGTGCTTCAAGGCCTTCCTGCACAACAACTGGGTCGGGGCGGCGCTGTTCGCTGGCATCGCGGTGTCGCTGGCACTGCGCTGAGCGGTCCACCCGACCAACGGTCGGGTGCTACCGGTAACGCGCACTACGACCATTAGGCGACTGACAGCGCCGTGGCCAGCGCCCAGAATCC
The DNA here is from genome assembly GCF_026241915.1 of Stenotrophomonas sp. RIT-551. Lineage (NCBI taxonomy): Bacteria > Pseudomonadati > Pseudomonadota > Gammaproteobacteria > Lysobacterales > Lysobacteraceae > Stenotrophomonas > Stenotrophomonas sp. RIT-551. Next base: position 214,754 of record NZ_JAPJIU010000001.1, read on the forward strand.
CTCCCATCGAATGATCGGGGAGGGCGGGGCAATGAACACGTCGACGGTGGTACAGGACGGCTGGATGGCGCGCGCGGCCTTGCGCTCGGCCGCCTGGGCGGAAAAGTGGTTCCCTGATGCGTACGTGTTCGCGGTGCTCGGCGTGGTCATCGTCGCCGCCGCCGCGATGGGCTTCGGCGCCACCCCGCAGGCCACCGCCACGGCATTCGGCGAGGGCTTCTGGAGCCTGATCCCCTTCACCATGCAGATGGCCTTCGTGGTCATCGGCGGCTACGCCGTCGCTACCGCGCCGATCGTCGCGCGTTTCATCGATCTGCTGGCCCGCGTCCCCAGGACCGGCCGTGGCGCGGTGGTCTACGTCGGTCTGATCAGCATGCTCGCCTCGCTGCTCAGCTGGGGCTTTTCGCTGGTGTTCGGCGGCCTGCTGGTCCGCGCGCTGGCCCGCCGCGAAGCACTCCACATGGACTACCGCGCCGCCGGCGCCTCGGCGTACCTCGGCCTCGGCGCGGTCTGGGCGATGGGCCTGAGCTCCTCGGCCGCGCAGCTGCAGGCCAACCCGGCCAGCATGCCGCCCGGCCTGGTCGAGATCACCGGCGTGCTGCCCTTCACCGAAACCATCTTCCTGTGGCAGTCGATCGCGCTGACCGCCGCGCTGATCCTGGTCTCGCTGCTGATTGCCTGGCTGACCGCCCCCGGCGCCGCCTCCGCACGCACCGCCAAGGACTTCGAAGGCGCCGCCCGCGCCGAAGCCGAGCCGCTGCCGCCGCGCACCCGCCCCGGCGAGTGGCTCGAGTACAGCCCGCTGCTCACCGTGCTGCTCTCGCTGCTCGCGTTCGGCTGGCTGTTCGGCGAGTTCGCCAGCAAGCCGGTGGTGACCGCCATCGCCAACCTCAACACCTACAACTTCCTGTTCATCTCGCTTGGTCTGCTGCTGCACTGGCGCCCGCGCAGCTTCCTCAACGCCGTGGCCAAGGCCGTCCCCAGCACCACCGGCGTGCTGATCCAGTTCCCGCTGTATGGCGGCATCGCGATGATCCTTACCCACGCCACCGGCAGTGGCGATGAGACGCTCGCGCATCGGCTCTCCACCCTGTTCGTGCATATCGCCACCACCGACACCTTCGCGCTGGTGATGGGCGTGTACTCGGCCGTGCTCGGCTTCTTCGTCCCCTCCGGCGGCGGCAAGTGGATCATCGAAGCGCCGTACGTGATGCAGGCGGCCAACGAACTGAAGGCCCATCTGGGGTGGGCAGTACAGGTCTACAACGCGGCCGAGGCGCTGCCGAACCTGATCAACCCGTTCTGGATGCTGCCGCTGCTGGGCGTGCTCGGCCTGAAGGCGCGCGACATCGTCGGCTTCACCTTCATCCAGCTGCTGGTGCACATCCCGCTGGTGCTCGGCCTGCTGTGGCTGCTGGGCATGACGCTGACCTACGTGCCGCCGGTGATGCCGTGATCGTCATCTGCGCGTCATCTGCAGACGTTGGCTCAGCGATGCCCTGTTCAGTCGCACGACGAGGCATTCTGTGGGAAGCGGAATAAGGGAATTCGAACCGTTCATATGCGGGTCAACGCTTACTGCGACATGGGGTCTGCACTCGTTGAAAACGTTGGCGTGGAGACGTTGACGAATTCGTCTACAAACCCCCACACGTCGTTAACCTCGCGCTGCAGAGGATGGCCCGGACCGCGACATTCCGTTTGCGGCAACCGGAGAATCGAGATGGCTCAGCAGAACCAGCAGAACCCGAATCAGCGCGGTGAGCAGCAGGAAGGTGGTCGCGGCCAGCAGCAGCAACAGCAACAGGAACAGCAGCAGCGCAACCAGAACCAGCAGCAGGGCGGCCAGCAGGACGAGGAAGAGTGAACCCAGCCGGCTGTTGTGTGAACTGAAGCCCCGCTCCGGCGGGGCTTCGTTCGTCCGGGCCTGCTCAGGCCGAGCGCAGGTGCCAGCCCAGTGCTGCGTCTTCGACCATCGCGCCCGGTACCACGTCATGCAGCACCACGCGGATGCCGCGCGCATTCGGCAGCACCTTCTGCTCGGGGAACCAGCGGCGCGTGGCATCGACCACGATCAACAGGCCTTCGTCATCGCCGAGTGGTGCGAAGTGCGGCGTGGGCTGTGACAGCGGCGCCAGCCCGAAGGCGTTCTGTGCGTTTGCCTGCACTTCACCGACGTGTTCAGCGGGCAGGCCGACCTCGCTGATGCAGGTCATCTCGCTGCCGTGGAACCCGCCCTGGCACTCGCCCGCAGGCAAGCGTCGCCGCGCGATCAATTCCAGGATCAGGCCATCCGGCCCGGTGAAATAGATCGATTCGGAATCCCAGCGGCCATCGAAGGTGAAGTGGTCATGGCCTTTCTGATCGCGCTGCAGGGGGGCGCGTGCTTTGAGCCAGTCGGTGGCCGCCTCGAAGCGATTGGCGGGCACGTTGAACGCCAGGTGCACACCGCCGACCGGGTTCGATCCTGCGGGTTGCAGCTGCAGGGTGCTCCAGCCGATGCGCACGGCTGAGCCCTCGACCGGCAGCTGAAGTTCATCGCGGAAGTACGCCACGGTGGCGGCGACATCGGACACAGGGAGATCGATCTGATGGATGCGCATGGTTCGGGAGGCCTCGCGTAGATACGTCGACATTCTGCCGCAGATGCGTGTGCCTCTGCGATGAACGCGATGAAGCACATGCCGATTGCATGCGCCCATCACCAGGCAATGCAGGCGCATTTGCTACAACGTTGTTCCAGACGCCGAGATGCATCACCGGCTCACCACACACCACTATCAGAGGAGTACTCCCGCGATGGGCATGCTGGTCGATGGAACATGGCAGGAAGGCACGGCGGGTGCCGCCGATGAGGACGGTCATTTCAAGCGCGAGGAATCCACGTTCCGCGATTGGCTGAGCGCCGACGGCAGTGCTGGCCCGAATGGCGAGCCTGGCGTCAACGCGGCGCCTGGGCAGTTCCGCCTGTATGTGAGTCTCGCCTGCCCATGGGCCCACCGGACGTTGATCGTCCGTGCGCTGAAAGGCCTGCAGGATCTGGTGCCGGTCTCGGTGGTCAACTGGCACATGGGTGATCAGGGCTGGACGTTTGAGCCCGGCCCGCAGGTGACGCCGGAGCCTGAACGCGGTGCGCGCTATCTGCATGAACTGTACGCGGCCGCCAAGCCGGGAATGACCGGCAAGGTGACCGTGCCAGTGCTGTGGGATCGCGAGCGCGGGAGGATCGTCAGCAATGAATCGGCGGACATCATCCGCATGTTCAACACCGCCTATGACCAACTGGGTGCGAAGGCCGGTGACTTCTACCCGGTTGCGCTGCGTGCCGAGATCGATCAGGTGAACGAGCGTGTGTACGCGACCGTCAACAACGGTGTGTACAAAGCGGGCTTTGCGTCAACGCAGCAGGCGTACGAGGAGGCGGTTGGGCCGTTGTTCGAGACGCTCACCTGGTTGGACGAGCGCCTTCAGCAACGCGAGTGGCTGGTGGGCGATGCCATCACCGAAGCCGATATCCGTCTGTTCACTACGTTGATCCGCTTTGATCCGGTGTACTACGTGCACTTCAAGTGCAACGTGCGGCGCATTGCCGACTTCGCCGGCCTGCATGCGTTCGTGGCGCGGATGATGGCGATTCCCGAGGTGGCGGATACGGTGAATTTCCAGCACATCAAGCATCACTACTACCGAAGCCATCGGCATCTCAATCCGTCGGGGATCGTGCCGGTGGGGCCGGAACGGGCCTACTGAGGCGGCGTTCCGGGAATCACTGAGCGTCGTCTCACCCACCGCCACCGCCACCTCGATCCAACTGCCGATACCCGATCGCCTCCGCCACATGCGCGGTCTCGATGTTCTGGGCATGCCCCAGATCCGCCAACGTCCGCGCCACCCGCAGGATGCGATGCATGGAGCGTGCTGACAGCTGCAGTCGCTCCACGGCATCCTCCAGGAGCTGCTGATCCTCCCGCGACAACCGGCAATGCGCGCTCAGCTCGAACGGCAGTAGTTGGGCGTTGGCCTTCCCACTGCGCAGCAGCTGCACGTCCCGCGCGGCCACCACCCGGGCGCGAACACTCGCGCTGTCTTCGCCCAGCGGCGCGTCATCGCGCAGCTCGCGCGGGTCCAGCCGCGGCACTTCCACATGCAGGTCGATGCGGTCCATCAAGGGCCCGGAAACCCGCCCCCGGTAACGCTGGATGACCTCTTCGCTGCAGAGACAGCGGCCACTGCGATCCCCCGCCCAGCCGCAAGGGCAGGGGTTCATCGCCGCAACCAGCTGGAACCGCGCGGGAAAGCGCTCCGTCCTTGCCGCGCGGCTGACCACGGCGACCCCGGATTCGATCGGCTCGCGCATGACCTCGAGCGCGTGCCGGCTCCACTCCGGGAGTTCGTCCAGGAACAACACCCCGTTGTGTGCCAGCGAGATCTCGCCTGGCCTGGGATGCGAGCCGCCGCCGATCAGCGCCACCGCGCTGGCGGTATGGTGCGGCGCTCTATAGGGCCGCTGCCGCCAGCGCCCCGCATCAATGCCCTGGCCGCTGCATGAGGCAATGGTCGCCGCTTCCAGGGCCTCGAGCTCGCTGGCCGCGGGCAGGATGCCGGGCAGACGCGACGCGAGCAGCGTCTTGCCGCAGCCCGGCGTGCCGAGCAGCAGCAGGTGGTGCCCGCCGGCCGCCGCGACTTCCAGCGCCCGGCGCGCCTGCAGCTGCCCGCGCACATCGCGCAGGTCGGGAATGCTGACCGGCACCGTGGCGGCGGCCACAGCCGGTGGCAGCGTGCCGCTTTCAAGGGCGCTGCAGACTTCCAGCAGCGTCTGGGCGATGCGTACGTCGGCATGTTGGGCCAACGCCGCCTCTTCACTGTTGGCGGCAGCTACGATCAGGCTCCGGCCGTCCCCGGCGGCTGCGATCGCGGCAGGCAGGACACCGTCGACACCGCGCAGCTCGCCGGTGAGGGCCAGTTCGCCCAGGAATTCGTACTTGTTCAGGGATTGCGCATCGATCTGGCCACTGGCGGCGAGGATGCCGAGCGCGATCGCCAGATCGAATCGGCCACCCTCCTTGGGCAGATCGGCCGGGGCCAGGTTGATGGTGATCCGCCGCTGCGGAAACTCGAACCGCGCGCAGATCAGCGCGGCGCGCACGCGGTCGCGCGATTCCCGCACGGCGGCAGCGGGCAGCCCGACGATCTGGGTGTGCGGCAACCCGCCGGACAGGAATACCTCGATGCGCACGGCGGGGGCTTTTACACCGGCGCGGGCACGGCTGTGCACCAGCGCGAGGCTCATGCGGTTGTTTCCGGGGTCTGCGGCATGCCGAACACAATGGCAGCACATGGATAGCCCCATCCATCAGCGCTTGCCGCGCCACGGGGTAGGCAAGCACCGCCACCGTATCCGGTACTGCCGCTAGACTGGATGCCCCCACGCACCACGCCGTCGAACACCATGGATATGCACCACCGCTCCGGTCCCATCGAACTGGTCGCCATCGACATGGACGGGACCCTGCTCGATCCCGCACACACGCTCACGCCCCGGGTCATGCAGGCCATCGCCCGCGCCCGCGCGCAGGGCGTGCAGGTGGTGCTGGCCAGCGGTCGCCCGGTGTCTGGCATGGCGCCGTTCCTGCAGCAGCTGGGTATCCAGGGCGAGCAGGATTACTGCATCGCCTGCAACGGCGCGCTGGTGCAGAACATCGGCAGCGGCCAGCGCGTGGTCGAGTTTCCGCTGAGCTTCGATGATTTCATCTTCTGCGAGCGGATTTCGCGCGAGCTGGGCATCCACTTCCAGGCGCTCGATGGCCGGCGCATGTACACGCCCAACCAGGACATCAGCCACTACACCGTGGCCGATTCGCACCTGTCGAACGTGCCACTGTCGTATCGCCGGGTCGAGGAGATGGACCCGGCCATGCAGTTCATCAAACTGATGATGATCGACGAACCCGCCGTGCTGGATGCCGCGATCCAACGCCTGCCCTCGGAACTGACCGACCGCTTCGCGGTGCTCAAGAGCGCGCCGTTCTTCCTCGAGGTGTTCGACCACCGGGCAGGGAAGGGGCCAAGCCTGGAGAAGCTGGCCGCCCATCTGGGCGTGGACCGGGCCAACGTGATGGCCGTGGGCGATCAGGAGAACGACCTGACCATGCTGCAGTTCGCCGGGACCAGCGTCGCCATGGGCAACGCGATTCCGGCGGTCAAGCAGACCGCACGCTTCGAGACGGCGACCAACGCCGAGGACGGCGTGGCGCTGGCGATCGAGCGGTTCGTGCTGCAGGATGCCTGACGCGCGTCAGCGCAAGCCCGGCTTACTCGCGCGGCGCAGCCGATCCACGCGCTTCCAGCTCGGCCACCGCCTTCTCCAGCGCCTCCAGCTTCTCGCGGGTGCGCAGCAGCACGGCGCGCTGCACGTCGAATTCCTCGCGGGTCACCAGGTCCAGCTTGCCCAGCCCGGCCTGCAGCGCGGTCTTGAAGGTGGCCTGCAGTTCTTCGCGCGACTGGCGCAGGCCCGGGGGGACCATGTCGCTCAGGCGGCGGGCGAGGTCATCGAGGTGGTTGAGGTCGATCATGGTGCGGCTCCGCGGGGTATGCGCCAAGGATAAGCCGCCACGCTGCCGGGGGCACTGACCGCGCGCATCGCGTTCACCGGCGGACAGGCGTTATCCTCGCAGCCTGAGAGACAGGAGTGCAGACGGATGAAGATGGTCATGGCGGTGGTCAAGCCGTTCAAGCTCGACGACGTGCGCGAAGCGCTGGCCGAGCGCGGCGTCACCGGGATCACGGTCACCGAGGTCAAGGGCTTCGGGCGGCAGAAAGGCCACACCGAGCTCTATCGCGGGGCGGAATACGTGGTCGATTTCCTGCCCAAGGTGAAGATCGAGGTGGCCGTCACCGACAGCCAGGTCGAGGAGGTGGTGGAAGCCATCGTCAAGGCCGCCGGCACCGGCAAGATCGGCGATGGCAAGGTGTTCGTGTACGACCTGGGCAGCGTGGTGCGCATCCGCACCGGTGAACTGGACGCCGACGCGCTGTAACGCACGCCGGCTTGCCCATGGGCGCATGGGCGCGCGCGGTCAGGCGTGGCCCTTGAACCAGCGGTAGAAGCGCTTCCAGGCTACGCGTACGCCGGCCACCCAGCGCGGGTCGGCCACCTGGGCGGCCTCGGAGGCGCTGGGGCGCTCGCCGGTCAGGCGCTGGCGCATCTTCAGCAGGTTCTTCATGTCGCTGCGGCGCAGCTGGCGCGAGACCGGGTGCACCGGCAGCCAGCGCGGGCTGCGCCAGGCCGAGGTGAAGTCCACCAGCACCGGCACGCCCCCGCTGACCATCACGTTGGTGCCATGCAGATCGTTGTGGGTGATGCCGGCGGCATGCAGGCGGGTGAGCGCGTACTGCAGCTGCTCGAAGACCTCGATGCCGACCGACTGGGCGGCGCTGAGGGTCTGGCCGGGAATGAATTCCATGCCCAGGGCGAGGCCACCGATGGTGCCAAGCAGGGCCGGCGCATGCTTCCAGCCACTCAGGCGCTGCAGGATGCGCGCTTCGCGGCGGACCAGCAGGCGCGCGATCGGCGACAGCGGGGTGCCGCGGTAACGGGTGTAATCCTTGACCACGGCCGGCTGCCCGTTGAGGCAGGTCCGGTAGACGTCGGGTTCCAGGAGGCGTTCGCCGCGCTTGAGCAGCTCGGCGGGGGCGGTGTCATCGACACACGAGGCAACGATTGTGTTCATAGGGGTCTGTGCGACCCGGCGGTCGGCGCAATGCGTCAGGCGTACCGGTGCTGCTTATGGTGGGGAACTAAAGATTTCGTTAATTTTAGTACTCGCCAGTACACGAATCCAGATGATGTCGGAGAAATGTCGTCGCCCGGCGTGGAACAGTTCGTCACGCTGAAGCGGACAATCTTGTATCGTTTAGAATAATTTCGTTCTATATCAGCGGGTTGCTGGCGATCACCGGGGAGTGCGGGGCAGGCAACGCTGCCGTGCGTCCAACGCAGCAGGCGGTTCCATGGGTCACCCGGCGCTGAACATCGCCCAGCCCGCGCTTGACCGCGACGCAGGCGCTGCGGACCATATGCTGTTGTTCGCGACATCGGCGGCCGCCCCTCTCCGGCACGTCCCCGCCCTCTGCCGCCGTATCGGTGCCGGTCACTTCCGTGCATCGCCCCCACCATTTCGGGTCCGGCTGTGCCGGAGGAAGACTGATGATCAAGATCGTGCTGGCAGGGCTGTTCATCGCCTGCGTGCTGTACATCCATTACCGCGGCAAGGTGCGCGCGCGCTGGTCGCGCCAGCTGCTGGACCACTCCAGCTTCATGGCCCCGATCAACGTGATCATGTATGCGTTCTCGAAGGTGCCGACCACGCCCTTCCTGGACCCGGGCAAGGAATTCCCGCAGCTCGAGCCGTTGCGCCAGAACTGGCAGATGATCCGCGACGAAGCGCTGGCCCTGCGCGATGCCGACAAGATCGCTGCCTCCAGCACGTTCAACGATGCGGGCTTCAATTCGTTCTTCCGCCGCGGCTGGAAGCGCTTCTACCTGAAGTGGTACGGCCCCTCGCACCCCTCGGCCAAGGCGCTGTGCCCGAAGACCACCGCGCTGCTGGAATCACTGCCGGACGTGCGCGCGGCGATGTTCGCCCAGCTGCCCTCGGGCAGCGAACTGCGCCCGCACCGCGATCCCTTCGCCGGCTCGCTGCGCCTGCACCTGGGCCTGGCCACGCCGAACGATGACGCCTGCTACATCGAAGTGGATGGCATCAAGAAGAGCTGGCGCGATGGCGAGTGGATGATGTTCGACGAGACCTACATCCACCACGCGCACAACGAGACGCCGGATGACCGGGTGATCCTGTTCTGCGATATCGCCCGCCCGCTGCGCTTCGGCCTGCCGGGCCTGTTCAACCGCGCGGTGGCCTCCACGCTGCTGGCTGGTGGTGCCTCGCCGAACCTGCCGGGTGACCCGACCGGTGGCGTCAACAAGGCCTTCGGCAGCGTCTACAAGGTGCGCCTGAAGGCCAAGGCGCTGCGCGAGCGCAGCGTGGTGGCCTACCAGGTGATCAAGTGGGGCCTGGTGGTGGCGGTGATTGCGGGTATCTGGGCGATCTGAATAACAAAAAACCCGCGCTGCTGCCAGCGCGGGTTTTTTGTTGCCGCATCACCTCCCGGTAGGTGCCGACCGTGGGTCGGCACGCCTCCGGTCAGCCCTTCAGGGCCGCCGCCACGAACGGCGGCGTCACCAGCACGCCGGTGTGCAGCGCGGCGGTGTAGTACAGCGTCTCGAACGCCTTGCCAGCCGAATCGGCCTGGCGGAAGTCGAAGCTGCTCTCGCCCTTGCGGGCCAGGGTGACGCTCCACCAGCCGGTCGGGTAGCACGGCTGCGGGAACGGCAGGGTCTTGAACGAACCGAAGCCGGCCTTGCCCATCTCGGTGCGCATTTCGTTGATCAGGTCCAGCTGCATCAGCGGCGACTCGGACTGCTGCACCAGGATGCCGTCGTCCTTCAGGGCCTTGAAGCAGCTCTCGTAGAACGCCTTGTTGAACAGGCCTTCGCCGGGGCCGACCGGATCGGTCGAATCCACGATCACCACGTCCACGCTGCCGGCCGGGCAGTTGGCCATGTAGGCCACGCCGTCGTCGAACATCAGCTCGGCGCGCGGGTCGTCATTGGAATCGCACAGCTCCGGGAAGTGCTTGCGGGCCATCACGGTGACCTGCTCATCGATGTCGCACTGGGTCACGCTCTCCACGCCGGTGTGCTTGAGCACTTCGCGCAGGGTGCCGCAGTCGCCGCCGCCGATGATCACCACGCGCTTGGGCGCGGCGTGGGTGAACAGCACCGGGTGGCTGATCATCTCGTGATAGAAGAAGTTGTCCTTGCTGGTCAACATGATGGCGCCATCGATGGTCATCAGGTTGCCCCAGTCGGTGGTCGCGAAGATCTCGATCTTCTGGAACGGCGACTGCACTTCATCCAGCTTGCCGGTCAGGCGGTAGCCGATGGCCGAGCCGGTGCGCTCGAAGTGTTCGATGTACCAGTTGTTGTTGTCAGTCATGGAGAAGCAGTCCTGTTCGGAAGGGTGGTGGAGCCGGGCTGGCGGCGGTGCCGCGTGGCGCAAGCCACGTCCGGACGGGTTGGCCCGTTCAGGTTTCAAGCCTGAGCACGGGCGCGGGCGCGCATGATAACGGAGCTGTCGCCACATAGGCGTTATCATGCACCCCCTTTTTTACCAACCAGGCCCACTGAAATGACCGATTGGTCCCTCGACCAAGCCCGCAAGACCTACTCGATTCCGCATTGGGCGGATGGTTACTTCGACGTGGATCAGGCAGGACACATGGTGGTGAGACCGACTGGCCAGGACGGCCCGGTGGTGTCCTTGCCCAAGATCGTGGACGCTGCCCGCGAGGCCGGCGCCAAGCTGCCGCTGCTGGTGCGCTTCCCGGACATCCTGGGCCAGCGCCTGGGCAAGCTGCAGGCCGCGTTCGCGCAGGCCCAGGCCGATTGGGAGTACCCGGGCGGCTACACCGCCGTGTACCCGATCAAGGTCAACCAGCACCGTGGCGTGGCCGGCACCCTGGCCAGCCACCACGGCGAGGGCTTCGGCCTGGAAGCGGGCAGCAAGCCCGAGCTGATGGCCGTGCTGGCGCTGTCGCGCCCGGGTGGTCTGATCGTCTGCAACGGCTACAAAGACCGCGAGTACATCCGCCTGGCCCTGATCGGCCGCAAGCTGGGCCTGCAGACCTTCATCGTCATCGAGAAGCCGTCCGAGCTGAAGCTGGTGCTGGAGGAATCCAAGGCGCTGGACGTGAAGCCGGGCCTCGGCGTGCGCATGCGCCTGGCCTCGCTGGGCGCGGGCAAGTGGCAGAACAGCGGCGGCGACAAGGCCAAGTTCGGCCTCTCGCCGCGCCAGCTGCTGGACCTGTGGAAATCGCTGCGCGATACCGAATATGCCGACTGCCTGAGCCTGCTGCACTTCCACATGGGCTCGCAGATCTCCAACGTGCGCGACATCGCCAACGGCATGCGCGAAGCCACCCGCTATTTCGTGGAACTGTCGCGCCTGGGCGCGAAGATCACCCACGTGGACGTCGGCGGTGGCCTGGGCGTGGATTACGAAGGCACCCGCTCGCGCAGCTTCTGCTCGATCAACTACGGCCTGAACTCCTACGCCAGCAACATCGTGCAGCCGCTGGCCAATGCCTGCGAAGAACATGGCCTGACCCCGCCGCGCATCGTCACCGAGTGCGGCCGCGCGATGACTGCGCACCACGCGGTGCTGATCGCCAACGTTTCCGAAGTGGAAGAGGCGCAGGAAGGCCGCGTGCCGGACCAGCACGACGACGAGCCGGCGGCGATCCGCCACCTGCGCGAGATCCATGCCGAGCTCGATGAGCGTCCGGCGGTGGAGCTGTTCCAGGAAGCGCAGCACTTCCATGCCGAAGGCCTTGCCAGCTATGCGCTGGGCCAGATCGACCTGCCGCAGCGCGCCCGCATCGACGACCTGTTCTACGCCATCGCCCACGCCGTGCGTGCGCGCCTGAGCTATGACGAGAAGAGCCATCGCCCGGCGCTGGACGAGTTGAACGAACGCCTGGTCGACAAGTACTTCGTCAACTTCAGCGTGTTCGAGTCGATTCCCGATGCGTGGGCGATCGACCAGGTGTTCCCGATCGTGCCGATCGAGCGCCTGAACGAGCAGCCCGAGCGCCGCGGCATCATCGCGGACATGACCTGCGATTCGGACGGCATGGTGAAAACCTATGTCGAGAACGAAAGCCTGGATACCTCGCTGCCGCTGCATGCGCTGAAGTCGGGCGAAAGCTACCGCATCGCGTTCTTCATGGTGGGCGCGTACCAGGAAATCCTGGGTGACATCCACAATCTGTTCGGCGACACGGATGCGGTGGAAGTGCTGGCCGATGCCGATGGCTATGCGATCACCCAGCAGCGCCGCGGTGACACCACCGATGTGATGCTCGACTACGTGGGCTACAGCCTGGCCGATCTGCGGGCGAGCTATGCCGAGCGCGTGGCGGCGGCGAAGCTCTCGCCCGAGCGCGCGCAGGAACTGTCCGAGGCACTGGAGGCCGGCCTGACCGGCTACACCTACCTGTCCGACGAGCCGCTGACGTAAGCCAGCGTTGACGGGTGACGGCCTACGGGCCGCACCCGGCTGTCCATAACGCCGGGCATTGCCCGGCGGTCTTTCCAAGGCACCCGACACCGGCATGAGCGCGCGCGCGATCTTTCATCTGTTCCTGCATGCGGCCGTCCCCGCGCTGCTGGCGTGGATGTTCTGGCGCAAGCGCTTCCTGTCCGCCTGGGTGCTGATGCTGCTGGGCTGGATCATCGATCTGGACCACCTGCTGGCCGATCCGATCTACGCCCCGAACCGCTGCAGCATCGGGTTCCATCCACTGCACACCGCCCCGGCGATCGCGGTGTATGCGGGGCTGTGCGTACCGAAGAAGACGCGCCTGTTCGGGATCGGGCTGATCATCCACATCGTGCTGGATGCCATTGATTGTTGGTGGATGCGCGCATGACAGGCAGGGGGGGCGCCGTGGAGAAGAACGCGTCGCCACGCGCCCGACTCCGACCGGTGTTCGTAGCAGGTGCTCTAATGCTGGCAAGCTTGCGCGCACCTGGGCGCGTTGGGGTGTTCGCGAAAAGCAGCCGACCAACGGTCGGCTCTACCGGGTGGCTGCTCCGCCCGCCGGCAACGTCAACGTCGCCTGCAACCCCGGCGCTGCATTGGCCAGGACCAGCGTGCCACCGTAGCTCTCGGCGATGTCGGCCACGATCGACAATCCCAGCCCGCTGCCCGACGCGCGCTCATCCAGCCGCACGCCGCGCTCCAGCACGCGCTCCAGCTGCGCTGGCGGAAGTCCCGGGCCATCATCGGCCACGGTGATGCGTAGCTGCGTGCTGTCCCGTGCCACGTCCACCCGCACCGCCTGCGCGGCCCACTTGCCGGCATTGTCGAGCAGGTTGCCGAGCATCTCTTCCAGATCCTCGCGCGCACCGGCGAACACGGCGGCATCCTCGCTGTCGCACGTGAAACGCAGCCCGCGCGCGGCATGCACGCGCTGCATCAGCCCGCACAGCGCGCTCACCACCGGCGCCACCGGCGTGCGCTGCTGGCTGTCCGCGCCCAGGCCTGCAGCGAGGTAACGATCGATGCTGGCCTGCATGCGCGCGGTCTCGCTGCGCAGGGTCTGGCGCCAGTCGCTGCCATCCCCCTCGGCTTCGGTGATGAGCACGGTCAGCGGTGTCTTCAGCGCATGCGCGAGGTCTTCGGCGCTGCGGCGGGCGCGCACCACCATGCGCTGGTGGTGATCGAGCAGCGCGTTGAGCTGGCCGGCCAGCGGCGCGACTTCCTTGACCAGGCCCTGCTGCGGGAAGCGCACGTTCTCGCCGTTGCGGACCTGCGCGGCGATGCGGCCCAGTTCGGCCAGCGGCCGCAGCCCGTAATGCACCTGGGTGACCAGTACGGCGAACCACAGTGCGATCAGCACGGCCAGGGCCAGTGCGGTGCGCTGCCGGAAACTGGCAACCTGGGCATCCAGCTGGCTGCGGTCGGTGGCGACCATGACGATCACCGGTGTGGCGGCGCGCGGCAGGGTCACCTGCTGGGCCAGCACGCGCAGTGATTGCTTCAACGGGCCGGTGGCATCGAAGGCCTGCGCCGGCCCCGGGTGCAGCGCGGTCGGGGCGGCCAGCGCGTCATCCCACAGCGAGCGCGATTGCCCAAGCGGGCGGCCCTGCGCGTCCAGCACCTGCCAGTAGTCGCCGGAGAACACGCGCCGGTAGCGCTCGTCGGCCAGGGTGTCGCGCCAGTGCAGCTGGCCGTTGGCATCGCTCTCGGCCAGTGCCAGCACTGCGATCAGGTCGTTGCCCAGGCGCTCGTCCATCGCGGTGCGTGCCGAGCGCTCGAACATCGCGCCGAGCCACCAGGTGGCCAGCGCGGAGACCAGGACCAGACCCAGGCCACCGGCCACCAGCAGGCGGGTGCGCAGCGAGCCGGTGGTCATGGCATCGCCGAGAGGCGGAAGCCCTGCCCGCGGTGGGTGTGGATCAACGCGCTGCCCAGCTTGCGGCGGATCCGCCCGATCAGCACGTCCAGCGTGTTGGAGTCCGGATCGAAGCCGTCCTCGTAGACGTTCTCGCCCAGCCGCGCGCGGCTCAGTACGGTATCGGGGTGATGCATGAAGTAACTGAGGATGCGGTGCTCCTGCGCGCTGAGCGCCAGCGGTGCACCGTCCAGTTCGAAGCGGCCGGCATTGACGTCCAGCACCAGTGGGCCGCACTGCAGGCGCGGATGCGCATGACCGGCGCTGCGGCGGATCAGGGCGCGCAGGCGCAGCAGCAGCTCTTCGGGCTGGAACGGCTTGGTCAGATAATCATCGGCGCCGGCATCGAAGCCGGCCAGTTTGTCGTGCCAGCGGGCGCGGGCGGTCAGTACCAGCACCGGGAAGTCCCGGCCCGCCTGGCGCCAGCGCTCGATCACGCTCAGCCCGTCCAGGCCCGGCAGGCCCAGATCGACCACGGCCGCGGCGATGTCTTCGATCTGGCCCTGGTACTCGGCATCCCGGCCCTCCGCACTGTGGATGACCACATAGCCGGCCTCTTCCAGCAGCGTCTGCAATCGGCTGGCGAGCAGGGCGTCATCTTCGGCGAGCAGCACGCGCATCAGTCTTTTTCCATCTTCAGCAGGCGGCCGGTGGCGGCATCGTAATCCAACTCCATCACCACGCCATCCGGGCCAAGGATCTCGATCTCGTACTTCCCGTCATCCAGTTCCACCTCGATCAACTTGCCGGGGTAGCGACGCAGCGCGTCGGCGACCACCTGCTCCAGCGGCACGAAGCGACCCTGGCGCACCGCTTGGCGCACGCTGTCCTGCTGGCGGCTGCCACCGTCGAGGACCCGCATCGGGTCCTGCGGGGCGAGGGTCAGCAGCAGGGGCAGCATCAGGGACAGGGCGGACATGCGGGCACACAGGCAAAGGGCAGGCCACCGGTATACCGGGGATGTCTAAACAGTATCTAACAGTGCCCCTCATGGTCCGGTTAGGCGCGGTGGCCAGACTGGCGGTGCCGGAATGGACCGGCGCCCCCTCAAGGATTCCCATGAAGACGATGATTGCCGCTACCGCCCTGGCCGCCGCCCTGTTCGCCACCCCGGCCTTCGCCGCCAACCTGTCCGCCGCCCAGGTGCAGGCCAAGCTCAGCGCGGCCGGCTACACCCAGGTGCACGAACTGGAGCACGATGATGGCGTGTGGGAGGCGGATGTGACCCGCAAGGACGGCACCGTCGATGAAGTGATCATCGATGACACCAAGGGTGAGATCTTCGACCCGCGCGATGGCCGCGCGCTGCTGGATGCCGGGCAGATCCTGGCGCTGGCCGGCAAGGCCGGGCTGACGCAGATCGAGTCGCTCGAGCGCGATGGCGCCACCTGGACGCTGGATGCACGCAATGCCCGCAACCAGCGCGTGGAAGTACGCATGAGCGGTCACGATGGCCGCGTACTGGCCAGCAAGCGCGATGGCTGGTGGGACTGATCCCGCCGCGTCACGGCGCACGGATGCACGAACGGCCGGGTTGCCCCGGCCGTCCGCGTGAGTGTCCCACCGCTGCAGCGCTTACCAGCGCGCCGGGTAATCCCAGTAGGCGGGCCCACGGCCGTAGCCGCCGTAGCCATCGAAACCGTCATAGCCGTACGGGCCGAAGAAGCCCGGGCCCTTGCCTTCGCTCACCCGGATGTTGACGTTGACGTTGCGCGTGTTGCCTTCGTCGGACGTGTAGTTCTTGCTCAGGTTGAGCTCGGCGGCGTTGTAATGGGTGTTGCCGAAATTCTTCGCGTAGCCGATGCCGGTGGTGACGCTGCCGTTGACCCGCAGTTTGTCGTCGGTCACGTGGGCGATGCCGTTGGCGGCCCGGTCGGTGGAACGCCGGCCGGTGCGGTCGCCGTAGAACGTGCCCGGCGGATCGCCGCGCAGGGACTGGTCGCTCAGGTACTGCAGCGGGGCGTCGGGGATGCTCAGGTCCAGCCCGGTGGAGGACTGCGGGCCGGTGGCGCCTGCGGCAGACTGGGCCAGCGCCACACCGGGCAGGGACAGGCACAGCAGCAGGGGAAGCAGGCGGATCATGAGAGGCTCCGGAGCAGACAGGCGGGACGGCCGACAGCGCTGACGCTAGCAGCCGTAGTTTGAATGATGCCTGTCATGGCGTGCGTTGCAAGGGGAACTCAGCCCAGGCGCTCAAATCCGAACAGCTCGGCCAGCGGATGCCGGCGGCGCTCGATCCGCGACCGCAGCAGCCCGGCGCCGATCATGGAGTAGGTGATGCCGTTGCCGCCGTAGGCCATCGCGAACAGCACCCGCGGCCCCCACTGTGGGTGTGGACCGAAGAAGGGCAGGCCATCGTGGGTCTCGGCGAAGGTGCCGCCCCAGGAGAAGGCCGGCTGCAGCGGCAGGTGCGGAAACAGCTTGGCGGTCTTCTTGAGCAGCTTGCCGGTCTTGCTCTCCACACGCCGGTCGCGCCGCGCCGGGAGATCGATGGCGTCGTCTTCGCCGCCGATCAGCAGCCGGTTGTCGCCGGTACTGCGCAGGTAGAGGTAGGGGCGCGCCGATTCCCAGGCCATCGTTTCGCGCAGCGGACCGAGCAGATCCGGGTGGATCGGGTCGGTGATGAAGGCGTAGCTGCTGCGGTTGCGGGCCACCGAGGGCTTCAACCAGCGCTGTCCGGCATAGCCGGTGGCCAGCACCACATGCCGGGCCCGGATGCGTGCACCGCCCAGCGTGGTGGCGGTGACGCCACGTGCGGTGGGGGTGAGCGTGTCGAGCACGGTGCGGTCGTAGACCCCGCAGCCACGCTTGTGCAGCCGCATCAGCAGGCGGTAGGTCAGCCGGTACGGATCGATGCGTGCGGCGAGCGCGCTGAGGATCGCCCCCGGCGCGCGGATGCCGTACTCGTCCGCGACGCTGTCGCTGTCCAGCCAGCGCACGTCGAAGCCGTGCCTGGCACGCAGCGCGCATTCTTCGGCCAGTACGGCCTGATGCCCGCGCTTGCTCGCGTAGTAGAGGCTGGCCATGCGATGGCAATCCACATCGCGGAACGGCGCGGCCACCTCGCAGATGGCCGGAATGGCATCGGCACACGCCTGGTAGGCCCGTACGGCGGCATCCTCGCCGTAGCGCTGGGCCAGATCGATCAGGTGGGTGTCGATCTCATACTGCAGCAGCGCGGTGCTGGCCGCCGTGCTGCCCCAGCCGATATCGCGCTGTTCGATCAGCGCCACGTCATGGCCGTGCGCGCACAGCTCGTCGGCGATCAGCGCACCGCTGATACCGCCACCGACCACCAGCACCTCGCAGTTCAGATCGTTTTCCAGTGGTGGAAACGCATGCATCAGGCCGTTGCGCACGGCCCAGAACGGGTAACCGCTCTTCAGATCCATTGCAGCCTCAGGCGGTGGGATGGCCGGTGTGCGGGGTCTGGATCAGCTCGGACAGGTCGAAGCCCTGCAGCCGCGCCTGCGCCAGATAATGCTCCTGCGTGGTGCGATCGAGCGTGGGGGTACGCGAGAGCAGCCACAGGTACTTGCGGTCCGGGCTGCCGACCAGCGAGACGCTGTAGTCCGGCGCGATCTGGATCACCCAGTAGTCGCCCTTGGTGAAGGGCAGCCAGCGCAGGCCCTTGGGCAGGAAGCTGACCTCCAGCCGCGCGGTGTCGTTATCGACCGGGCAGGCCTCACCGTCGGCTTCCTCGATCTCGTTGCCCATGCGGCAGCGGTTGACCACGGCGACATGGCCGTTGTCCTTCAGGCTGTAATGCGCGGACACATCGGTGCAGCCCTCCGGCTCGTGCTTCATGGGCAGGCGGGCGATCTCGTACCAGGTGCCCAGGTAACGCGGCAGCTTGAGATCGGGAACGGTCTTCAGGTCGGGATGTGTGGTCATGGGCAACGGCTGGTGGGAATGCGATCCCACGATGCCGGGCCTGCTGCCACGGCCGGGTGAAGCCGGGGCGAGTACGGCGTCGAGAACGCTGCGTTGTCGATGCGTCATGCTCCGGCCGCGTGGGCGGCGCTATGCTGGGCAGGGGCGCCATGAGCGCTTCTTTCAACAGCGATGGAGATGCGGATGTACCAGGTGATTCTGCTCAAGAGCGAAACCGGTTTTGCCCGCCAGCAGCGGGAGACCGCCGACGACGTGCTCGACCATGAGGGCGTGACCTATACCCTGCGTGCCGGGCCGCGGCAGCCGCTGCCGACCGATCATGCCTGGGACGAGATCGCGGTCTACGCGCCGGAGGAGATCACCGAAGAAGAGTTCCAGGACTGGTACGCGCGCCTGCAGCCGCAGGTCGAAGAGCTCCGCCTGAAGTACTGAGGGGGCCGCATACCTGTTCTGAACGGGGCCCGGTTTATAGTCGCGGGCAGGCGCGGTGGTCCGCGCGAACCGTTGGTGCTGGCGTGTCGCTTCGTCATTCTTCGTTTGTGGTGCGGTCGTTGTCGTGGCTGCTGCTGTTCGCCTGGCTCGGCGCCGCGCCAATCGCGCTGGCCCAGGCCGGCGACCCGGATCCGGACCCTGCCAAGCAGCTGGCCCAGGCCGAAAAAACCTTCCGGTCGATCAATGACGACCTGGAGGATGCGGCCACCACCGAGACCCTCAAGG
This sequence comes from Stenotrophomonas sp. RIT-551, assembly GCF_026241915.1. Lineage (NCBI taxonomy): Bacteria > Pseudomonadati > Pseudomonadota > Gammaproteobacteria > Lysobacterales > Lysobacteraceae > Stenotrophomonas > Stenotrophomonas sp. RIT-551. The sequence goes on from NZ_JAPJIU010000001.1 coordinate 233,444, forward strand.
CGTTGTCCGACCGCGCGCTGGCCGTCCAGCGCGATGCGGACGGCCTGCAGAGTGCACTGGACCCGCAGCTCAAGCAGGTGGACGCGCGCCTGTCGCAGCTGGGCGAGGTGGCCGAAGGGACGGTCGAGCCACCGGAGGTCAGCCGGCAGCGCAAGGCGCTGAACCAGCAGAAGGCCGACATCAACGCGCAGATCGCCCGCGCCAAGCTGCTTTCGGTGGACGCCAGGCAGCTCGGCGAGCGGATCGAGAAGATGCGGGTCACCCAGTTCAGCGAACAGCTGACCCGCAAGGTCGCCTCGCCGTTGTCGCCCGCGCTGTGGCGCAGCTTCGCCAAGGATGTGCCGGGCGATGTGGATCGCTTGGCGATCCTGTACCACATGGGCGTGGACGCCGCGCGCAAGGCGATCGCCCGGCACGGCTGGACCGCGCCGCTGATCGGCCTGGGCGTGGCGCTGGTGATGTTCTTCCCGCTGCGGCTGTGGCTGCGCGCGCTGGGCCGGCGCTTCGCTGCCTCCGAGCGCGCACCGGATGGCCGCCTGCGTCGCTCCGGGCTGGCGGTGTGGCTGCTGCTGGTCGGCACGCTGCTGCCCGGCCTGGCGGCGGTGGCACTGGTCGAGTCACTGGATGCGATCGGCGCGATCCCACCGCGCCTGCAGTCGGTGGCCCAGACCTTCGAAGTGGCCACCTTCGTGGCCGCCTTCATCGCTGCGCTCAGTGCCTGCCTGCTGGTGCCCAAGCGGCCGTCGTGGCGGCTGCTGTCGCTGGATGACAGCGCGGCCTGGCGGCTGCGCAAGTACGCCTGGGGCGCGGCCGGCCTGACCTGGCTGAGCATCATGCTGGTTGCCCTGGACCGCGCGGCACGTACCAGCGAAGTCACCACGGTGGCCGTGGATGGGCTGATCGCGCTCACGTACATGGCGTTGATCATCGCGATCCTGGTTTCGCTGGCGCGCATGCACAACCGCCAGGCGGCTGAAGCTGCCGAAGCCGAAGCGCGTGCCGATCCCCGCGCCGGTGGCGATGGCAAGGTACGCGGCGCGCCCCGCCGCAGCGGCTGGATCGTGCTCGCGCGCCTGGCCGGCCACATCGCCGTGGCAGCGGCGGTGATCGCCACGCTGCTGGGCTATCTCAACTTCGCGCTGTTCGTGGCCCAGCAACTGGTCTGGGGCGCGGTGGTGCTGATGGCCGTCTCGCTGCTGCTCAAGTTCGCCGATGACCTGGCCACCTGGGCACTCGCGCCCAGCAGCCGTGCCGGGCAGACCATCGTATTGACCACCGGGCTCAGCGAATCGCGGGTGGAGCAGGCCGGCGTACTGCTCTCGGCGGTGCTGCGCGTGGGCGTGATCGTGCTCGGCCTGCTGGCGCTGGCCGCACCGTTCGGCAACCTCAACGCCTTCCTCGGGGGATTGGATTCGCTGTCCGGCGGGCTGAAGATCGGCGAGACCACGCTCCGACCGAGCAGCGTGATGTACGCGGTGCTGGTGTTCCTGGTGGTCTGGGCGGTGATGCAGGCGTTCCAGCGCTGGCTGAGCGACACCTACCTGCCCAAGACCGAACTGGACGCCGGTGCACGCAACTCGATCAGCACCGTCACCCGCTACCTCGGCATCATCGCCGCAGTGCTGTGGGGCCTGACCGCGCTGGGCATCGGCTTCGAGAAGCTGGCCCTGGTGGTCAGTGCGCTGTCGGTGGGTATCGGCTTCGGCCTGCAGGCGATCACCCAGAACTTCGTCTCGGGCCTGATCCTGCTGGCCGAGCGGCCGGTCAAGATCGGCGACTGGGTCAAGCTGGGCGACCAGGAAGGGGATATCAAGCGGATCAGCGTGCGTTCGACCGAGATCCAGGTCGGCGACAAATCCACCTTGATCGTGCCCAACTCCGAGCTGATCACCAAGACCATCCGCAACATGACGATGGGCAACGCGCAGGGCCGGATCCAGATCCAGTTCTCGGTGCCGTTGAACACCGACGTGGCTGCGCTGCGGCAGATCCTGCTGGATGCATACACCGATCACCCGGGCGTGCTGAGTGACCCGGCACCGTCGGTGTTCATCGATTCGATCGCCAATGGGCAGATCGCGATCAACAGTTTTGCCTACGTCTCGGGTCCGCGTGCGGTGTACGGCGCACGCAGCGAGCTGTATTTCACGATGCTGCAGAAGTTTGCCGCCGCCGGGATCGCGTTGTCCGCACCGACGGATATCCATCTGGTACGTGACCCGGCGGCAACGCAGGACCCCGACGCATAACAAGGCTGTAGGTACCGGCCGTTGGCCGGTACCGCCCTGATCCAGACAGCGCCGGCCGCCGGCAGCGCCCTGATCCAGATAGTGCCGGCCGCTGGCCGGCAGCTGCACGAGGCAGAGAGAACCGGGAGCCGGCCAGCGGCCGGCACTACCGATACGACCAGCGGACCTGCTACGGACAGCGGACCCGATACGAACGACGGACCGCCCCCGATGCCCGGCGGGAGGGCCGGATCAGCCGCGGTTGCCGCGGCGCGAAGGCACCAGCGCGAAGGTATCCACGGCCAGCTTCTCGGCGTGGTTCAACCAGGCGCGCACTTCCAGATCATCCACCTCGTGGTCCAGGCCGAAGCTCAGGTTGATGCGGCCTTCGGCATCGGGCTGCACCCACTGCTGGGCCACCACCACCTTGCGCTGCGAGGAGACGGCTTCGATCCAGAAGCCACGGTCCGGCGACTGCTTGGTCACCAGCTGCACCATGTACTGCCCGGCGCGGGTGCGGCGGCCCTTCTGCGTGATCATGTGCGCCTGGCGGATGCTCGGGCGCGGGCCGTTGAACGGATCCAGCGGACCATCCACCGCCACGCCACCGCGCAGCTGGTCATCACGGAAGAGCTTGATGCCCTTGTCCTGGTTGACCAGCATCGCGCACCAGTCACCATCGGCCGAGCCATCCTCGAACGCAGTGCAGCGATCCACGTAGGCCAGCGTATTGGACGGGTCGGCCAGATCGAACTGCTTGGAGGTGTTCTCCAGATACACCGACTTCAGATCCCAATGCTTGTCGTACTCCAGCAGCACCGGCGGCTGCACGTGCTGCAGGCCGATCACCACCTGGTTGTCGTCATCGATGCGCAGCTGGCGGGTCTTGTCGCCCAGCCACAGCGAGCGCGAGAACGCGAGGTAGCGCGGGTAGTCCTTGCCGTTGTCGCGGAACACCGCGGCGCTGGCACTGTCCGAACGCTCCGGATGCAGCAGCGAGCGGCCGAAGCCGATCGAATCGATGGCCGGGTCGATCAGGCTCAGCAGCGTGGCGCCCGAGTCCAGCGTCGAGCCGGCCGGCGCGGTCAGCTGGCGCGGGGCGATGTCCTTGCCCAGGAACAGCAACAGGTTCTCGCGATCCTGCTTGGCCAGGATGTGGCTGAGATCGTTGGGCATGGCCAGGTGATCGGAGGCGATCACGATCAACGTGTCTTCGCCGTACGGACTGGCCTGGATACGATCGACCAGTTTGGCGATCAGCCCGTCGGTGCACTTGAGTGCATTGAGCATGCCGATGTTGCCGTGCTCGCTCTGGTAACGGGTGCCTTTGCAGGCCACGGGGAGGTGACCGGCGGGATGATGGGTGTCCATGGTCAGCGTGGTGAGCATGAACGGCTCGCCCTTGCGCGAGAGCTGCACGAAGCGGTCGTACGCCTTGTCCAGCAGCACATCATCATGCACGCCCCACGGCGAGAAATGCGCGCGCGTGATCTTCTGCTTCTTGAACCAGGCCAGATCATCCACGGTATCGAAGCCGTGCGTGGCCAGGAACTGGCCCTTGCCCGCGAATTGGCCGTTGGCGCCGCCCAGATAGTGGTTGGTGTAGCCCTGCTGCTTGAGGTAATCGCCCAGGCAGACCGCTTCGGGCAGGAAGCTGCCCATGCGCCCCATGCTGTTCTCATCTTCCTTGGCGGTGGTCAACGGCACGCCGCACATCGAGGAGACCAGGCCGGCGATGGTCCAGCCACCGCCTTCGGCCGAGACCAGCCCGCGCACGTCCAGCGACTGCGCGGCCAGCCGGTTGATGTTGGGCATCAGGTCGGGGAAGGTGGTTTCATTGAGATAGGTGCGTTCCAGGCTTTCGCCGTAGATCCACACGATGTTGCGCGGCTTGGTCAGCGGCTGCTGCGGCACGCGGTACTCGGCCTTGACCATGCTGTAGTCGACCGGGCGCATCTGCTGGTACAGGCGCTGGCCATCGCTGTAGAGCGGGCTGACCACGATCGCGACGAACCACATCGCCAGGAAGCCGGCGAAGACTGCCTTGCCGTGTGCGGGCCGGTGCCGGCGACGCAGGCGTGCCAGCAGCAAGGGGGTGAGCGAGACCAGCGCCAGTGCGATGAAGCCGGCGATGTAGTGCTTGAAGTCGGCGATGCCGGCGCCTTCCATGTCCGCGCCAAGGTGGTACAGGGTGGCGGCATTGAGGCCATCACCGGACAACTTGTTGATCAACCACCACGCACTGAGGGTCAGCAGCAGCAATGACATCAGGCTTGCCTTCCACCACACCCACTTGTCAGATGCGAGGAACAGCCAGGTGAGCAGCAACAGTGACAGCAGCAGGATCCAGAGCATAAGCACTTTTGGCAGTGGAGACAGGTGGTGATGGACGTCATGACGACGTATGTCCCATCCGACCGGCTGTCCCAACCACACATGCATGACAAGCCGATGACCCGATCATGCCTGCACGAACCTGACTGAAATGTTTGTTGAAAACGACAGCGGGATTCAGGCATCGCATTGCGGGATGCGACGTAAAACAGGCGTGAAGACGTACGCACGATGCTGCATTGCATCGCGCGTTCCGCGGTGTGTTTTACCGGTTGTCTGAATGCGTGAAGCGCGTGGTGAGCGCGTCAACGATGCCCGCGTTCTTCCTTGGAGCGCGCACGACGATCGAAGATCAGCGCACTGAGGATGATGCCCAATCCGAGGAAGACACCGATCAACATCAAGGTGAACGCGATGGCGGGATACCCGAACAGATGCCATCCGGTATCGACCTTCATCATCATCGCCGCGGCCAGTATCAGCGCGGCGGTGACGATGCCGGCAGAGACGCGGTTGGCGATCTTCTGCAGGTTCTCCATCAGGCGGGATTCTTCCAGCCCGGTGACCTTCATCTGCAGGCGGTTCTCGGCCAGCAGCGCGAGGATGTCGGTCATCTTGCGTGGCCCATCGCGCAGCAACTGCTGCATCTCCATCGCCTCGCTGGCGAGGTTGGCGGCCGACAGCGATTTCTTCAGGCGCGCGCGCATCACGTGCTGCAGCTGTTTCTCCACGATGCGCCGGGTATCCAGGTCCGGCGACAGCAGCCGGCACACGGTTTCCAGATTCAACAGCGCCTTGCCCAGCAGGCTCAGCTCCGGCGGGGTGCGCAGGCCGCTGGCGGTGGCGATGCGCACCAGGTCCAGCACCACGCGGCCTTCGGAGAAGCTGCTGTTGGCGGCATAGCGCGCGATGATCTGCCCGGTCTCGCGCAGATAGCGTTCTTCGTCGAAGAACTCCAGCCGCGTGCTGATGCCGATGATTTCATCGGCGACTTCCTCACCGCGCCCATCCACCGCGGCGAACAGCAGTTTGAGCAGACGCTCGCGCAGGCGCGGCGGCATGTGCGCGACCATGCCCAGGTCGAAGATCGCCAGTCGACCGGCCGGGGTGACACGCAGATTGCCGGGATGCGGATCGGCATGGATCTCGCCATGCACGAAGATCTGGTCGACATAGCCGCGGATCAGCGCGGCCGCCAGTGGGGCCATCGGCTGCTCGGTACGGCGCACATCGGGGATCATGTCCACGCGCACGCCCTGCGCCAGCTCCATGGTCAGCACGCGGTGGCTGCAGTAGTCCCAGATAGGCTGTGGCACCCACAGCGGCTTGAACGGCTTGAGATGCTGGCCGAAGCGCTGCAGGTTCTCGGCCTCGGCCTGGTAGTCCAGCTCCTGCATCAGGGTCTTGGCGAATTCATTGAGCCAGTCGCGCAGGCGCACGCGGCGTCCGACCTGGGTGAGATGGTCGGCGGCCAGCGCAAAGCTGCGCAGCACGTCCAGATCCGAGTGCAGCTGGGCGGCGACCTCCGGCTTCTGCACCTTGACCGCCACCTGGCGGCCATCGTGAAGCTCGGCGCGGTGCACCTGGGCGATCGAGGCGCAGCCCAGCGGCACCGGGTCGAAGCTGGCAAACAGCTTGGACACCGACGCGCCCAGTTCCTTTTCGATGATCGCCGCGACGCGCTCGACCGGGATGGGCGCAACGTTCTCCTGCATGCGCTCCAGGGCCGTGGCGAACTCCACCGGCACCATGTCCGGGCGGGTGGAGAGCATCTGGCCCAGCTTGACGAAGGTCGGCCCCAGCGATTCCAGGTCGGTGACGAACTGTTCCGGGTTGCCCTCCGGTGGCACATCGTGGACCGCGCCTGCGTCCAGGTTCATGCCGGAAAACACGCCGGAATTACGGTAGCGCAACAGCAGGCGCAGGATCTGGCTGCGGCGGTTCATGCCCTTGACCAGCGACGGCGAACCGGGAAGGACGGGCGTGGTGTTCAAGCAGGACTCCGGGGCGACGATCACCGGCAGTGTGGCCGGGCGGCAGTGGTGGACTGGTGAATCCGCTCCGGCTACCGCGACAGGGGTCGGATCGGTCAGAATCGGCGCTCCCGCTTCCTCCTTTGGATCCACCATGGCCGGTGCCAGTCTGTTCGCGTTGCTCGATGACATTGCGTCCCTGCTGGACGATGTGTCGGTGCTGACCAAGGTCGCGGCCAAGAAAACCGCCGGCGTGCTCGGCGACGACCTCGCGCTGAACGCGCAGCAGGTGACCGGGGTCAGTGCCAACCGCGAGCTGCCGGTGGTCTGGGCCGTCGCCAAGGGCTCGCTGGTCAACAAGGCGATCCTGGTGCCGGCCGCGCTGGCGATCAGCGCCTGGCTGCCCTGGGCGATCACCCCGCTGATGATGATCGGCGGCGCGTTCCTCTGCTACGAGGGCGTGGAGAAGCTGGCGCACCGCTTCCTGCATTCGCGCGACGAGGATGAGCAGCGCAAGGCCGAGCGGGCCAAGGCCCTGGCCGACGAGAAGGTGGACATGGTCGCGTGGGAGAAGGACAAGGTGAAGGGCGCGATCCGCACCGATTTCATTCTGTCGGCGGAGATCATCGTGCTGTCGCTGGGCGTGGTCTCCAGTGCACCGTTCCTCAACCAGGTCAGCGCGCTGGTGGTGATCGCCCTGGCGATGACGGTGTTCGTCTACGGTCTGGTCGCCGGCATCGTCAAGCTGGACGACCTGGGCCTGTACCTGTCGCGCAAGGGCGCGGCGCTGGCCGCAGTGGGCCGGGGCCTGCTGGTGGCTGCACCGTGGCTGATGAAGTTCCTCTCGGTGGCCGGCACCGCGGCGATGTTCCTGGTCGGCGGCGGCATCCTGGTGCACAGCATCGAACCGCTGCACCACGCCATCCTGGAGATGGGCGGTGACGGCAGCTGGGGCTGGTTGATCAATGCGCTGGGCAACGTGATCGTCGGCGTGGTGATCGGTGCGGTGGTGCTGGCGGCGGTGACCGGGTTCCAGAAGCTGCGCGGGACCAAGCCCGCGCACTGACGGCCGGCCGGTTCAGGTCGGCGTCCAGCCGCTCAGGGCGTTCAGCTCGGCGCGGGCGCGGGCCAGCCGGCGCCCGGACAGCGCGTCGATTGCGCGCTGCAGCCACGGCGACGCCGGTGCGTGCTGCACCCAGCGGCGGGCAAGGAGCACCGCGGCCAGCATGGCCAGCGCCCCCGCCGCCAGCGAGGCCAGCAGCCACGGTGCGGCCAGGGCCCCCAGGTCCACCCCCCAGGCCTGCCAGGCCACCAGGACCGGCACCGCCAGCCACAGCCAGCACCACGGCAGGCCGAGCAGCAGCTCGGTCAATGCGGTGTGCCGGGCGAGCGCGGCCAGCTGCTGCGATTGCTCCACCACCGTGTGTGTCGGCCCCAGCTGCCGGCGGCGATGCAGGCGGGTGATGCTGGCGATGATCACCGCGATGCAATAGGCGTGCAGCGCCATCGCGCTGAGCATCACCGCCAGCGGCGGTTGCTGCCACCACTGGCTCCCGCAGTACACCGCCAATGCCAGCCAGGCCACCAGCTGCAGCCCCTGACAGAGGCTGAAGCGCCCGAGTTGGCGCTGCACCGCGCGGTGCCGATGGCTGCGCCATGCCTCCAGCGCGAAGGTCTCCTGCGCATCCGCGTGCTGGCTGGTGCTGTTCCACAGCTGCTTGAGGTCATCCGGTTGCATGGTGGGGCTCTCAGTCGGTGGGGTTCAGGCGCGTGCGCAGCTGCTGGCGCAGGCGGTGCAGGCGGGTAGAGACATTGGCGACGCTGATGCCCAGCACTTCAGCGATCTGCCGATGGTCGTGATCGTCCAGGTGCAGCAGCATCAGCGCACGATCCAGCGGCGGCAGCGCGTGGATGGCGACCTCCAGCTGGTGCAGCGCGTGACGCTGCTCGGGCGGCGCGCTTTCGTCGGCGGCGGGCAGGTCATCGTCCAGCGCGGCGTGGTGGCGCTGCCGATGCTGCTGCCGGCGCCATTGCGAGATCGCCACGTTGAGCGCCACCCGGTACAGCCAGGTCGAGAAACGCGCCCGCGCCGGGTCGAACGCCTCGAAGGCCGCCCAGGCCTGCACGCTGATCTCCTGGACCAGATCCAGCCGATCCTCGTGCTGCGGGCAATAGCCGCGCGCCACCTTCAGCACGATGCCGCGGTGCTGCTCCAGCAGCGCGGCGAAGCGCGGGCGCAGATCGGTGTCGGTGGCGGGCAGTGTCATGTCCATACCCGGATGATTCGCGCCGCTGCGCCGAATATCACAGGCGCAGGCTCAGCGCGGTGGCTCGGCCGCCAGTACCCGGTTCTTGCCGACCCGCTTGGCCGCATACAGCGACGCATCGGCGCGCCGCAGCAGCGCCTCGGCCGGCTCGCCCGGTTGCCACTGCGCCAGCCCGGCACTGAAATGCACCGGCACGCGCTGTTCGTCCAGCGGCAGCGGCCGCTGTGCCAATGAGCGCTGCAGCCGCAGCAGGGTGGACATGCTGTCGGCCGCCGGGGTTTCCGGCAGCAGCAGGACGAACTCGTCGCCACCGAGCCGGGCGATGGCATCGCTGCTGCGCAGGTGCAGCTGGCAGACGCTCACCAGGTGGCGGAGTACCGCATCGCCACCGGCATGGCCGTGCAGGGTGTTGGTCTGGTGGAAATCGTCCAGGTCGAGCAGCGCCAGCGCCAGTGGATGGCCGTGGCGTGCGGCGCGCGCCAGCTCGCGCTCCAGCAGCTCGTCCAGACCGCGCCGGTTGAGCGCACCAGTCAGCGGGTCGGTACGGATCAAGCCGGACACCTCGCGCAGCTCCTGCTCCAGTTCGGCGATGCGCTGTTCGGCCTGTTCCACTTCGCGGCGTGCATTGCCCAGGTGGTCGCGCGCCTGCAGCGCCTGGTCCTGCACGCGCCCGGTGTCCTGCAGCACATCCTGCAGCAGCTGGTTGAGGTCGGCGATGCTGCGCGCTTCCTTCAGGGCCAGCGCGTAGCTGCTGATCCGGTCGTGGTATTCGCCGGTGCTCACCGCCATGCCGTCCAGGCGCTCGATGAAGCCACCCATGACGTTCTTCATCGCCGCCTTGGATTCGACGATGCCCTGCTTGAGCAGCCCCTGCTTGTAGATCACCTCGCGCAGGTTGGCGCGCGCCTGTTCGACCGAATCGCGATCCAGCGGGCCGCCGATCAGCGAACGCACCGCATGGACCTGGCCGTGCAGCCAGCTGCTGTCATCCAGCAGCTCGCTGATGTTGTCCAACAGCAGATCGAACAGACTCAGCAGCAGCTCCTGCTGCTCCTGCCAGCCGTCGCTGCGCACGCCGATCTGGTGCGAGAGCTCGCGCAGCCGCTGTTCGATCGGCTGCAGCGGCTGGCCCGGATGCCAGTGGCGCAGTTCACCGGCCAGCTGCACCGGCTCCTCGCGCAGCTCGGGCATGTTCTGCAGCAGGCTGGCCACGGTCACCCCGACGGTGTGCCGCAGCAGCTCGCGCAGGCGCAGGCTGTCAGGCTGGCCGTCGGGCGTTTCCTGCTCGATGGTGCGGATGTACTTGTCGATCAGCTGGCGCATCGCCCGGCCATAGCTCACCCAGTCCGCGCTGCGCTGCGCCGACTGCAGGCGCAGGCCCATGTCGCCCAGTTCGCCGGGCAGGGTGGACATGCCATTGGCGAACGCAGCCAGCAGCGGCTCGGGTGCATCGATGCCGGCGAACAGCCGCTGCAGCATCGCGCTGCTGCCGCCTTTGGGCCCGGGCGCCGGCTCGCTGGCGGTCTCCACCCCGGTGCCCACGCTCTGTCGCCGCGACAGCAGCCGCCCGACGGCGGTGCCGGGGCGGGGGGAAGCGTCGTGCGGGTCCGTCATGCGGCAGGTCCTTGGCAGTGACCGGCGAGGTGCGCCGGGGCGAGGGGAGGTGGCAACAGTATCGGCGCGGGGCACGCCGGCTTGAACGCGGGGCCCGCGACGCCCGATATGCCACGATGGTAGGCAATCTGACCGCAGGAGCGTGCGATGAAGGTGATGCTGGTAGGCGCAACCGGACTGGTCGGGGGCCATGTGCTGCGGCAACTGCTGGACGACCCGCGTTGCGATGCGGTGATCGCCCCGACCCGCCGCGCGCTGGATACGACGGATCCAGCGCTGCTCAACCCGGTGGTGGACTTCGCGCAGTTGCCGGCCGAGGCCGACTGGTGGGCGGTGGATGCCGTGATCTGTGCGCTTGGCACCACGATCAAGCAGGCCGGCAGCAAGGAGGCCTTCGCACGGGTCGACCATGATTTCCCGCTGGCCGTGGCGCGGCTGGCACGCGCCCATGGCGCGCATGCCTTCGCATTGAACTCGGCGATGGGCGCCGACCCGGGCTCGCGGATCTTCTACAACCAGGTCAAAGGACGGTTGGAGCAGGACCTGCGCGCGCTGGGCTATCCGTCGCTGACCCTGGTCCGGCCCGGGCTGATCGGCGGTGAGCGTGCCGAACGGCGTACCGGCGAGCATCTGGCCAGCGTGGTGCTCGGCGTGCTCGGCCCGGTGCTGCCACGCGCCTGGCGGATCAATCCGGCCGGGAACATCGCCGCCGCGCTGGTCGAGGCGGCGTTAGTGCCCACGCCCGGCGTCAGGATCGTGGGTTCGGCCGACCTGGCGGAGCGGTGAGCCGCTGACGGCCGGATGCGCGGCGACCCGGTCACTGCGCTACCCTTTCAGCCCCTTTAGCGGTCCCTGCCATGTCCGTCGATAAGAACCAACGCGATCTCGAAGCCGGTATCCACACCGATCTGGAGGGGCGGCTGACCTACGGCGGCTACCTGCGCCTGGACCAGCTGCTGTCGGCCCAGCAGCCGCTGTCCAACCCGCCGCACCACGACGAAATGCTGTTCATCATCCAGCACCAGACCTCCGAGCTGTGGCTGAAACTGCTGGCGCACGAACTGCGCGCGGCGATCGGGTTCCTGCAGCGCGACGAGGTCTGGCAGTGCCGCAAGGTGCTGGCGCGCAGCAAGCAGGTGCTGCGCCAGCTGACCGAGCAGTGGTCGGTACTGGAAACGCTGACGCCTTCGGAGTACATGGGCTTCCGCGATGTGCTGGGCCCGTCTTCGGGCTTCCAGTCGCTGCAGTACCGTTACATCGAGTTCCTGCTGGGCAACAAGAACGCGCAGATGCTGCAGGTGTTCTCGCACGACCCGGCCGGCCAGGCCCAGCTGCAGGAGGTGCTCGATGCCCCCAGCCTGTATGAGGAGTTCCTGCGCTACCTGGCCCGCTTCGGCCACCCGGTCCCGGCCGGCTACCAGGGCCGCGACTGGCAGCAGCCGCACGTGGCCGACGACGCCCTGCACCCGGTGTTCGAGCGGATCTACCAGAACACCGACCGCTTCTGGCGGGAGTATTCACTGTGCGAGGACCTGGTCGATCTGGAGACCGCCTTCCAGCTGTGGCGCTTCCGCCACATGCGCACGGTGATGCGGGTGATCGGGTTCAAGCGCGGCACCGGCGGCTCCAGCGGAGTCGGCTTCCTGCGCCAGGCGCTGGAGCTGACCTTCTTCCCGGAGCTGTTCCAGGTGCGCACCACGATCCGCAACGACGACCCGATGCCGCCGGACGCCTGATCGGGCATCGGCCGCAATAAGCCTATTCATATTTACCTGCCCCATCCGCCGTAGGGTGCGGCAGGCCCCGCCGTTGCTGCGCTGCCGGTCTCTGGCCGGAAGTTGCAGATGCAAGTTCAGCGACCATGCTGCCAGCGGTACACATCAGCGTGTATTTGACGTGAACGTGGTTGGTCTGGGATTCTCCCGCGCTGCTTTCGCACATCGGACGTGCATGTCTTCCACCGAACCCAGGAATCCCGCATGAGCGTAGACGCCGCCGCGAAATCCGTTCCCGATCCGGCGCTGCCGGAGTTCAAGACCACGCTGGGCCATCCGCGCCCGTTGTGGATGCTGTTCATGACCGAATTCTGGGAACGCTTCGCGTTCTACGGGATCCGCTGGGCCCTGGTGCTGTACATCGTCGCGCAGTTCTTCGACGGTGATTCGGCCGGCCAGGCCGCGGCCAGCCGGACCTACGGCGCCTACCTGGCGCTGGTCTACGCCGCCGCCATCTTCGGTGGCTACGTCGCCGACCGGGTGCTGGGCTACCAGCGTTCCATCCTGACCGGCGCGGTGATCATGGCGGCCGGCCTGTTCATGGTCGCGATGCCCAACAAGGAAATCTTCGAGCTGGGCCTGGCCACGATCATCATCGGCAACGGCCTGTTCAAGCCCAACATCTCGACCATGGTCGGCAAGCTGTACGGCCTGAAGGATGAGCGCCGCGACTCGGGCTTCACCATCTTCTACATGGGCATCAACATCGGCGCGATGATCGCCCCGGTGCTGACCCAGTACCTGGCCGAGCGCGTGTTCGGCACCCAGGCGATGCCGTCCTACAAGATGGTCTTCATCGCCTCGGGCATCGGCATGCTGATCAGCCTGGCCTGGTTCTACGTCGGCCGTGCCGGCCTGAAGGGCATTGGCGCCCCGCCGGCCGGTGCCGAAGGCTACGGCCGCATCGTGATGGTGTTCATCGGCGCGATCGTGGCGATCCCGGTGGCCTTCTTCCTGCTCTCCACCGGCGCCACCGCGCTGGCGTGGATCCTGGGTGTGATGTTCATCGCCCTGGCGATCCTGCTGCTGGTCGAAGGCATCCGCGAAGGCAAGGTCCAGCGTGACCGCGTGATCGCCATGCTGATCATCTTCACCTTCAACGTGATGTTCTGGATGTTCTTCGAACAGGCCGGCAGCTCGTTCACCTTCCTGGCCGACAACATCGTCAACCGCAACCTGGGCGGCTGGGAATTCCCGACCGCCTGGTTCCAGTCGGTCAACTCGGTGGCGATCATCACCCTGGCCCCGATCATTGCCTGGATCTGGATCAAGCTGGGCCGCGCCAATCCGTCGATCCCGCGCAAGTTCGGCCTGGGCCTGCTGTTCAACGGTGCGGCGTTCGCGCTGCTGATGGTGGCGCTGTCGAGCATGGTCGTGGACGGCAAGATTCCGTTCTGGACGCTGTTCATGGTCTACGTCATCCAGTCCATCGGTGAGCTGTGCCTGTCGCCGATCGGTCTGTCGATGGTGACCAAGCTGGCCCCGGTGCGCCTGGTCGGCTTCGGCATGGGCGGCTGGTTCCTGTCCACCGGCATCGGCAACAACATGTCCGGCATCTTCGCCGGCGTGGTCAGCGGCGAAGGCGGCATGACCGTGGAATCGGCCCTGAAGGGTTACACCTTCGGCTTCTGGGCGTTGATCATTTCCGGCGTGGTGCTGTTCCTGGTCGCCCCGCTGATCAACAAGCTGATGCACGGCGTCAAGTGAGGACCGCGATGCGCATGAAAGCAGCGGCAATGTCGATGATCGTGGCCGGCCTGCTGGTCGCCTGTTCGCCGTCGTCGGCGCCCACCGCTGCGCCTGCGCAGCCGCTGGACACCTCCGAGCAGAAAACCCCGGTCGCCGATCCCGGCGCACCGGTGGCCTCGGGCAACACCCCGGCCGCGGCGGACATCGCCGCGATCGCGGCGCTCAACGCCCAGTTCGATCCTGCGCGTGATCCGGTCGCCGATCTGGCCACAGCCAAGGTCGAGGCCCAGCGCGGTGGCAAGCGGATCATCCTGGATGTGGGCGGCGAGTGGTGCCCGTGGTGCCATCTGATGGACGGGTTCATCGAAGGCGATGCGGAGATCCGCAGCTTCCGCGATGCCAACTACGTCTGGATGAAGGTCAACTACAGCGAAGAAAACGAGAACGCGGCGTTCCTGTCGCAGTTCCCGGCAGTGAAGGGCTACCCGCACCTGTTCGTGCTCGACGCCGACGGCACGCTGCTGCACTCGCAGTTCACCGGCGAGCTGGAAGCGGACAAGGGGCAGAAAAAGGGCTATGACCGTGGCCGCTTCTTCGCCTTCCTCAAGCAATGGGCGCCACCGAAGGCGTCGTGATCGAAGAGGCCGCGGATTCCGCGGCCTTTTTTTTGCGCTCAATTTGTCGGCCACCCTGCCGCTACCTCCAAGGACCTCATGCCGCGCTGTTCGTGGCGGGCAACCGACGGAATTGGACGCATGCAGCCGGGCACCAGTGACACCCCCACCGATGTTTCCCTCGATGCGCCGGCCGGCGTGAGCCTGCCGCCGGTCGATGTGCTGCTGGACGACCAGACCGCGCCGGATGCGCTCGATGGCGAGGGCGGGACGCCGGCGCCGGGTGCGATCCGCTACCGCCTGCCGATGGTCTCCGTGCCCGGCAACGTGCTGCTCAAGGCCGCGGTGCAGAAACTGGTCGAGCAGAAGACGCAGCTGGACGCGCTGGCACGCCAGGGCAGCCTGACCGGCCTGATCCCGGCCGAGTGGCAGGGCAGCGGCCTGCGCGGGGTGGACCTGCAGGGCTTCGTGCTGAGCGTGGTGCCGTTCCTGCACAACGCCAGCAAGGACGAAACCGCCCCGGCGCGCGTGCCGCTCAGGCATGTACTCGGTGATGCAGGCCGCTGGGACCGGCACGACGTCGAAGAACCCAAATCGCTGGCGTTCTTCCTGGCCAGCGACGATCGCGCCAGTGCCGGTACGAAGGACCCTGCCGAGGTGTATCTGGTCGGCGCGCTCGGCCTGGCCTGGGCGCACGAGGGGCGTACCCGCCCGGGCTTCCTGCGTGCGATGGGCTACGAAAGCATGGCCGCGCGCGTGCACCTGCTGCCGTACCCGGCGCCGGCGCAGCTGGCGCTGTACAGCGTGACCGCGCACGGGGTGACGCAGCTCTGGTGCGTGCTGGATCGCCGCAAGGTGCGCCCGCTGCTGGCGCCGTGGCTCAGCGTGCCGCTGCTGACCGCCTATGGGGTCACCCCCCCGCAGAGCTGGCCGACCAGCTTCCCGGCGGTGGATGAGGTGGCCGCGATGCTGGCTGCCGCGCGTGGCGGCAAGGGGCCGGTCGAAGCGGACCTGGGCAAGGTCGCCGCCAAGGTTGCCCAGGACGCCTCCGGCGAAGCCTGGATGCCGGTCAGCCTGCTCCAGGTCGGCACGTGGTCACCGCGCTGGCGCTACTTCATGGCGACCTTCATCGGTCTGCCATCCCTGTTGCTGGTGGTGGCCGCACTGGCCTTGCCCGGGGCGATCGAAGCGGCCGCCGTGGCGGCCTCGCTGGGGTTCGCCGGCGGTGCGATCGGCGCCCTGGCCGCGCCCTGGGTGCATGCGCGGCGCAAACACCTGAGCTGAGGCGCTACTCGTCCATCCGCTGCAGGCCTTCGCCGGCCAGGCGCAGGATCAGCGTTTCCAGCATCTGTTCCTCGTCCTCGCTGAGCACGGACATCAGCTTGCGGGTGATGTCGATCACCAGCGGGGCGATGGTTTCATACACCTCGAAACCGGCCGCCGACAGCGCCAGCACCGAGCGGCGGCGGTCGTCGCCATGGGTTTCACGCTTGATGAAGCCCCGCTCGAGCAGTCTGGCCACGGCGCGGCTGACCGCGACCTTGTCCATCGCGGTGCGATCGGACACCTCGCTGGCCGACGAGCCCGGGTACAGCGCCAGGACCGTGATCACCCGCCACTCGGGGATCGCCAGCCCATAACGGTCCCCATACAGCTTGGCGATGTTGCCGCTGACACGGTTGGACAGAACGCTCAGCCGGTACGGCAGGAACTGCTCCAGATCGAGCAGGGCGTGCGAGGCGCGGATGCTGTGACTGCTGGGATCGGGCGGGCTCATGTTGCGGTGCACCTTGATGGTGGTTTCATGTGAAACTATAACCTACGTTCCGGACTCCGCATTCTCGCGGGTCTGCCTTCCTACCGCACCTGGTTTTTCCGATGCGGACTGCTTTGGAGCCACAGCATGACCAGCCAAACGAGCACCGCGTCCTACGCACCCGATCCGGGCATGCAGGTCACCACCTTCGAAAACCCGATGGGCATCGATGGGTTCGAGTTCGTCGAGTTCGCCGCCCCGGCCGGCCGTGGCGCCGAACTGCACGACTATTTCCGCAAGATGGGCTTCACCGCCGTGCTGCGCCACAAGCAGCGTGCGATCACAGTCTATCGCCAGGGCGACGTGAACTTCCTGGTCAATGAAGAGCCGGACTCGTTCGCCTCGGATTTCGCCGAAAAGCACGGCCCGTGCGCCTGCGGTTTCGCGATCCGCTTCAAGAAGCCGGGCGAGGAGGTCTACCAGATGGCCCTGGGCAACGGCGCCGAAGCGATCGACTTCAAGCCTGACACCCGCGCCGTCGCCGCCCCGATCATCAAGGGCATCGGCGACTGCATGCTGTACCTGGTCGACCGTTATGGCGCCAACGGCAGCATGTTCGATACCGAGTACGCGCCGATCGAGGGCGTGGACCCGCGCCCGAAGGGCTTCGGCCTGACCTTCATCGATCACCTGACCCACAACCTGTACTTCGGCAACATGCAGCAGTGGTCGGATTACTACGAGCGGCTGTTCAACTTCCGCGAGATCCGCTACTTCGACATCAAGGGACTCAAGACCGGCCTGGTGTCCAAGGCGATGACCGCGCCGGATGGCATCGTGCGCATTCCGCTCAACGAATCCTCCGATCCGAAGAGCCAGATCAACGAATACCTCGACGCCTACAAGGGCGAGGGCATCCAGCACATCGCCTGCTTCACCGAGAACATCTACGAGACGGTGGAAGCGATGCGCGCCCAGGGCGTGGAGTTCCTGGACACGCCGGAGACGTATTTCGACGTGATCGACATGCGCGTGCCCAACCACGGTGAAGACGTGGCCCGGCTGGCGAAGAACAAGATCCTGATCGATGCCGATCCGGAGACCAAGCAGCGCAAGCTGCTGCAGATCTTCACCACCAACTGCATCGGCCCGATCTTCTTCGAGATCATCCAGCGCAAGGGGAACGAAGGGTTCGGCGAAGGCAACTTCACCGCGCTGTTCGAGAGCATCGAGCGCGACCAGATGAAGCGCGGCGTGCTGTAAGACGCGCGCTGTAACGCACCGGCAGCTGCCCGCGTTACGCTGCAACGATGGCATCGGCGTCCGCGCCGGTGCCATCGGCTGTACTCCCTTGCCATCCACGCCTCCGGCGGAGCAGGACCATGAACAACCCGATGTCATCGCGCGGCTACCAGATCGGTTTCGGCAACGAGTTCGCCACCGAGGCGGTGCCCGGTGCGCTGCCGGTGGGGCAGAATTCCCCGCAGCGTGTCGCCCATGGCCTGTATGCCGAACAGCTGTCCGGCACCGCATTCACCGCGCCGCGCGGCAGCAACCGCCGCAGCTGGGTGTACCGCATCCGCCCCGCGGTGACCCACGGCGAGTTCACCCCGTTCACCCAGCCGCACCTGCACGGTGACTTCGCGCAGGGTGCGGTCTCGCCCAACCAGCTGCGCTGGGATCCGTTGCCGCTGCCCGGCACGCCCACGGATTTCGTCGAGGGGCTGTACACGATGGGCGGCAACGGTTCGCCCGACGCCCACCATGGCGTGGGCATCCACCTGTATGCGGCCAACCGCGACATGCAGGGCCGCTACTTCTACAACGCCGATGGCGAGCTGCTGATCGTTCCGCAGCTCGGCCGCCTGCGCCTGCTCACCGAAATGGGTGTGATCGAGATCGAACCGCAGCAGATCGCGGTGATCCCGCGTGGCGTGCGCTTCCGGGTCGAACTGCCCGATGGCGATGCACGCGGCTACGTCTGCGAGAACTTCGGCGCCCTGCTGAAGCTGCCCGACCTGGGCCCGATCGGGTCCAATGGCCTGGCCAATCCGCGCGACTTCGAGACGCCCCACGCCGCATTCGAGAACGTCGATGGCGCGTTCGAACTGATCGCCAAGTTCGAGGGCCAGCTATGGCGCGCGGACATCGATCATTCGCCGCTGGACGTGGTCGCCTGGCACGGCAACTACGCGCCGTACCGCTATGACCTGCGCCGCTTCAACACGATCGGCTCGATCAGCCACGACCACCCCGATCCATCGATCTTCCTGGTGCTGCATTCGCCCAGTGATACAGCGGGCACCAGCAACATGGATTTCGCGATCTTCCCACCGCGTTGGCTGGTCGCGCAGAACACGTTCCGCCCGCCGTGGTTCCACCGCAACATCGCCAGCGAGTTCATGGGCCTGATCCACGGTGCTTACGATGCGAAGGCCGAAGGCTTCGTGCCCGGCGGTGCTTCACTGCACAACTGCATGAGCGGCCACGGCCCGGACGCGGCGACCTTCGAGAAGGCCTCCGCCGCCGACCTGAGCAGACCGGACGTGATCAAGGACACCATGGCCTTCATGTTCGAAACCCGCGGCGTGATCCGCCCGACCGCCCAGGCGATGGCGGCAGCGCACCGCCAGCGCGGGTACCAGCACTGCTGGCAGGGCTTGAAGGCGAATTTCTCGGGGTAAGTGGGCGCTCAGCTGCCGTCCGACCTGCGGGTAGGCAACACGCGGTCAATGTAAACGTCGTTGCCGTTGCGTTGGTAGGCGATCAGATACCGGCCATCGCGCGTTGCATACAGGAACGCCCCTTTGATGGCATCGAGGCGGTAGACCGCCGGGCCATCCAGGGCCTCTCCTTCGTTCTCGATCGCATCGTCTCGCGCTACGGCTGCGATGAACAGGCGCGGGTCCGGCAGTGCCATGGCGCGATCGAAGGCGGCAACAAGTTGTTGGGTTCTATCCTCAAGGGCCAGCCTGCCCCACGCAACCGTCATTTCGTGGACGGGCGGCGCTTAAATGCCGTTTGCAACTCGTCACCGAGTCGCGTTTTCAGCGCCGCCATGTGCAGGTGCGCATCGGTACCGGACAGTGCCGGCCGTGAATCCGCGCGCGCTTCAGCCACTGCTTCACGGATGCGTTCCAGATAGGCCGAGTCTTCATGCAGCCGCTTCAGCACCCGGGCCCGATCCGGTCGCGAGCGGCGCGGGGGTTCGGCGCCAGCCGTCGCCGAGGCGTCTACGCGATAGCGTGTGATCCCCAACCGGGCCAGGACACGTGCGGCCGCCGCGACGCCAGAGAAAATGCGCGGCGTCCCATCTTTGGTGGCCAACGCACGGTCGCTGTTCTCCAGGGCGAAGGTGACAACGTAGCCTCCCGCTTCCGCGGTCACCGTCGTTTCGCGCAGGCTTCCGGCGTCGGCGAGTTCCCGGGCAGTCGCCAGTTTGATCGTTTCGACCATGATCGACTCCCAATTAACTGTTATTTGGGAATCATACATTAGTAAAACCTCACTGGCGGGTAGGGCTCCTACCCTGCGCGCAGCTTCTTGCCGCGTCCAATTCAATGTCCTCATCGAAACCGGATCCGGTCACTACAGCCTCAAACCGCCGCGATCTGGAACCGCTCGGCATGCGCCGTCGGCAGCACCTCCAGCAACCGCTGCCGCACCCGTTCGGCGTAGCCGGTCGAGGTCAGCCCGGGCAGCGCCTCCAGCGCGGCGTGCAGTGCGGCCATGACCGCGTCGTCGCTGCGGGCCTGCTGCAGGGTGTGGAACAGCGCCGCCGCCTGCGGATGGCGCTGCAGTTCCAGGATGTCGAGCAGGTAGATCCGCGCGGCGACCAGCGAGCGGCGGCGTTCGGTCACCGGGGCCAGCGCCGCGGTCGGCATCACGCTGGGCGCGGGCGCGGCGGGCGCGACAACGGTGACCTCCGCGGCCGCACTGGACACCAGATACCCGCTCTGGATCAGCTGGATCACCATCGCCGGGGTCTCCGGGCCTACCAGCTGGCCCAGCTGGACCAGGTCACGCTGGCCATCGCACAGGATCAACAGCCGGCGCTGGCGCATGTCCAGCGGAGCGCGGTGGGCCTGCAGCGCGGTGCGGGCAAGGTCGGTCTTCTGCGGTTGCATGGGGGCGGGGTCGATGCGGTGCAGGCCGAGCCTGAACGCGGCAGGTGAAACGCCGATGACAACGACAGCGTGCATGCCGCCCACACGGCGCACGCGCTAGGCTGCGCCCATTCACCGGGAGATGCAGGCATGAAACAGCTGGGAAGCGTGATGGCACTGGGGATGGTGCTCGCCTTGGCCGCGTGCGGACGCGCGCCGGAAACCCCGTCCAGCGACGCCGAGGCAGCGGTGCCTGCGCCGGCAGCGGATACCGCGCCCAGCGCGCCCGCCACGGCGGCATCGGGCACGCCAACAGCGGGCCCGGCACGCCTGGACGGCTACGGCCCCGTCGCGTTGGGCAGTACGCTGGAGGAGGTCCGCGCGGCCTGGAAAGAACCGCTGCAGGGCGAGGTCGCCGACGACTACTGCCATGCGCTGCGACCCGAAGGCGCACAGGCCGAGGACGTCATTTTCATGATCGAGGGCAAGCGCCTGGTCCGCTATGACGTGCGCAACGACCGCACCGTCGCCCCCGGTGGCGGCAAGGTCGGCATGTCGCTGGGCCAGCTGCAGACGCTGTACCCCGACCGCGGCGATCTGACCCCGCACAAGTACGACGCGCAGGGCCACAACCTGCGCGTGCGCCCGGCGGCCGAGGGCGGTGCGCTGATCAACTTCGAGATCAACGGCGATGGCAACGTGACCGCGTGGCGCGTTGGCAAGACACCGCAGGTCGACTACGTGGAAGGCTGTTCCTGAGCCACCGCTACCGCCTTGGCCCGGGTGCCGGGGCGGGCGTTCACCGTTCGGGCCGGGCGGGCCCTAGAATCGGCCCACATCCGTCACCGGGGAGCACCAGATGATCGCTGCCACTGTTTGGTTCGTGCTGGGCCTGGTGCTGTTGGCACTGGGCGGGGACAGCATCGTCCGTGCCGCCTCCGGGCTGGCCCAGCGCTTTGGCGCCTCACCGTTCGTGGCCGGGCTGCTGCTGGTGGCCTTCGGCACCTCGCTGCCGGAACTGGTGGTCAACGCCCGCGCCTTCGTGGTCGGGGCGGAAGAACTCGCGCTGGGCAACGCGGTGGGCAGCAACATCGTCAATGTCGGCCTGACCCTGGGGCTGGCGGCGCTGGCCGCACCGCTGCTGGTCCGTGCGCGCCTGCTCTCGCCGCTGCTGGTGTGCCTGGCGGCGGCAAGCCTGCTGCTGATCCTGTTCGGCCTGGATGGCGTCATCGCGCGCTGGGAAGGGGGGGTTCTGCTGCTCGCCTTCGTCGGGCTGCTGGTGTTCCTGCTGCGCCGTGCGCGGTTGGAATCCGAGCCCGTGCGCGAGGCCATCGCCGGCTATGCCATGACCCGCACCGGGCTGTTCCTGAACCTCCTGCGGCTGCTGTTCGCGGCGCTCTGCCTGTATGTCGGCGCGCGCTGGGTTGTGCAGGCCGCGCCGGTGTTCGGCGCCGGGCTGGGCTGGTCGCCGTTGCTGGTTGGCCTGTTGCCGGTGGCGATCGGCTCCGCATTGCCCGAAGTGGCGGCGGCGATCGCAGCGGCGCGGCGTGGGCAGGGTGACATGGTGCTGGGCCATGTGATCGGCTCGAGCCTGTTCAACCTGCTGGTGGTGGTCGGCGGCATGGCTGCCCTGCGCCCGCTGGCGCTGCCCGCATCGTTCGTGAAACTGGAGCTGCCGGCGGCGATCGCCTTCGTGCTGGTGCTCTATCCCATGCTGCGCGGTGACCTCACCATCAGCCGGCGCGAAGGCGCGGTGCTGGTGGTGGCCTTCGTCGGCTGGATCGCGCTTGAGCTGGCGTTGATCGGCAGCGTGTGAGGTTGACGGCCAACCGTTGAAGCAGCCGGCCAGCGGCCGGCCCTACCGCTTCACAGGCGTGTTGCAGCCGACCAACGGTCGGCTCTACTGGCTGTCCCGGGAAACGGGGGCCTTGGCATCGTCGGTCTCGTCTGCGCGGCGCGGTTCCGGCGGCGGCAGCTGTTCTTCCTTGGCGGTCTTGTGCCCCGGCAGCTCTGGCCGGGTTTCCATCAGCAGCGACAGCGCCGCCTTGGCCATCATGTGCGCGCTGATCGGCGCGGTGATGAACAGGAACACGGTGATCAGCAGCTCGCGCGGCTGCGGATCCTCGCCGAGGAAGATGTGGTAACACACCGAGCCGACCAGCACGCAGCCCACGCCCAGCGTGCTGGCCTTGGTCGGTGCGTGCAGCCGCTTGAAGAAGGTGGACAGCTTCACCAGGCCCAGCGCGCCGACCAGGATGAAGAAGCAGCCGAACAGCAGCAGGATCGACAGCACGATCTGGATGAAGGTGATCATTCGACGATGTCCCGGCGCAGCACGAACTTGCTCAGCACCACCGTGCTGCCGAAACCGAGCATGGCGATGATCAGCGCGGCTTCGAAATACACCGCCGAGTTGAGGTACATGCCGAACAGCATCAGCTCGGCGATCGCCGTCACCGACAGCGTGTCCAGGGCGAGGATGCGGTCGGGCACGGTCGGGCCGCGCAGCAGGCGCCAGGTGGCCAGCAGCATGGCCAGGCCGACCACGTGCATGCACACCACCATCGTGGTCTGGATGAACATATGTCCGGTCATGGGAAGATCTCCATCAGCGGGGCTTCGTAGCGGGATTTGATCTGCCGGATCAGCTCGTCCGGATCATCCAGGTGCAGCACATGCACCAGCAGATACCTGCGGTCATCGGACAACGCCGCCGAAACCGTGCCCGGGGTGAGCGTGATCATGCTGGTCAGCGCGGCGATGCCGTGGATGTTGGCGATATCCAGCGGCAGCCAGATGAAACCGGGATGGATGCGACGCTCC
This sequence comes from Stenotrophomonas sp. RIT-551, assembly GCF_026241915.1. Classification (NCBI taxonomy): domain Bacteria; kingdom Pseudomonadati; phylum Pseudomonadota; class Gammaproteobacteria; order Lysobacterales; family Lysobacteraceae; genus Stenotrophomonas; species Stenotrophomonas sp. RIT-551. Next base: position 256,623 of record NZ_JAPJIU010000001.1, read on the forward strand.
GGCCCCAGCACCTGGATCGCCACCCGGATGTTGGACACCAGGATGTCCCACAGGGTCACGAACAGCAGCTTGGGCAGCGGGCGGAGCGAGCCGATGCGGGCGAACTCGCGATCCAGCCGCGCGGCGAACAGCGGCACCACCACGCCCAGGATCATGCCGAGCACGATCTGGCCGAGGGTGAAGCTGTCGGACATCAGCAGCCAGAACACCACGACCATCACGCTCAGCGAGGGCGAGGGCAGCACGCGTTTGTAGAGGGAAGGCTTGCGCGTCATGGCTGGCGGATCTCCGGCGTGGTGGCGCGCAGCTCACCCACGTAGTCCTGCGGCTGCAGCAGCTGGGTGGCCATCGCATCGGTGTGCTGCATCAGCGGGCCGGCGAACACGCTCATCGCGATGCCGTAGCTGAGCAGCAGCGCCGCGGCGAACAGCTCCACGGTGCGCGTGGGCGCCTTGCGCGGTTTGGGGGCGCCTTCTTCGACCACCGGCACCCGCCAGAACAGGCGGATGCCGCCGCGGGTCAGGCCGATGATCACCATCAGGCTGCTGCCCAGCACCGCGGCCCAGACCGCCCAGGTGTACTGCGCCGGCATGCCGGCCAGCAGGGCCGCCTTGGCCAGGAAGCCGGACAGCGGCGGCAGGCCGGCCACCGAGACGGCGCCGATCAGGAACAGCACCGCCGGCGTTTCCTTGCCCGGCATCGGCGCGATGATTTCCTTCCTGTCGCTGGCACCGCCGCGGCGGCGGCGGATCAGATCGGCAATGAGGAACAGCGCGGCAGCCACGAAGGTACTGTGCGGCAGGTAGTACAGGCCGGCCGAGAGCACTTCGGGTGTGCGCACCGAGAAGGCGATGAACAGCGTCGCTGCCGAGACCACCACCAGGTAGGAAATCAGCACGCGCAGGCGCGCCGCGGCCAGGACACCCAGGCCGCCCAGCACCAGCGTGGCCACGCCTGCCCAGAGCAGCCACTGGCTGCCGTAGCCGGCCATCGGGCCGGCACCGTCGCCGAACCACAGGGTGCTGACCCGCAGCACTGCATAGAGGCCGACCTTGGTCATGATCGCGAACAGGGCGGCCACGGCAGCCGGCGCACGCGCGTAGGCTTCGGGCAGCCACAGGTACAGCGGCATCAGCGCGGCCTTGCTGCAGAACACCAGCAGCAACAGCCCCATGGTCGCCTTGACCAGGGTCAGGTGCGATGCCGGCACTTCGGCGATGCGCTGGGACAGCTCGGCCATGTTGAGCGAGCCCAGCGAGGCGTACAGCAGGCCGAGTGCGATCAGGAACAGAGTCGAGGCGGTGACGTTGAACACCACGTAGTGCAGGCCGATGCGCATGCGCAGGCCGCGCCCGCCGCTGAGCAGCAGGCCGTAGGAGGCGATCAGCATCACCTCGAAGAACACGAACAGATTGAAGATGTCGCCGGTCAGGAACGCGCCGTTGAGGCCGACCAGCTGGAACTGGAACAACGCATGGAAGTGCGGCGCGCGCCGGTCCCAGCCCGAGCAGGCGTGCAGCAGGCAGGGGATGGCCAGCAGCAGGGTGGTCACCAGCATCCATGCCGAGAGGCGGTCGGCCACCAGCGCGATGCCCAGCCGCGAGGGCCAGTCGCCCAGCAGGTACACCGCGATGCTGCCATCGGCGGTCTGCGCGAACAGCAGTGCGACCGCCGCGGCGAGCGCGGTCAGCGTGGTCCACGCCACCGTGCGCTGCACCTTCGGCCCGTAGCGGCGGTGCTCGACGAACAGCGAGCAGGCCGCGCCGAACAGGGGAATCAGGATGGGCAGGATCACCGCATGGTTCATGCGCCGCCCTCCCGGCCCGGCGCGGTATCGGCAGGCAGCTCTTCTTCTTCGTGCGCGTCCACGTGGTCGCTGTGGTTGTCGCTGCGACTGCGCATGGCCAGCACGATGCTGACCGCGGTCATCGCAAACGCGATCACGATGGCGGTCAGCACCAGCGCCTGCGGCAGCGGATCGGTGTAGTTGCCCAGGTCGCTGTCAATGCCCTCACGCAGCACCGGCGCCTTGCCCTGCACCAGCCGGCCGCCGGCGAAGATCAGCAGGTTGGTCGCATACGACAGGAAGGTCATGCCGAGGATCACATCGAAGCTGCGCGCGCGCAGCAACAGGTAGATGCCGATCGCGCTCAGTACGCCGATGGCGCTTGCCAGGGCCAGTTCCATCAGTGCATCTCCCCGGTTTTTGCCGAACGGCGGGTGGGATCGATCTCGCCTTTGCGGGCGTTGCGGGTGCGCGAGGGCTTGATCGTGCCCATCATCGAGAGCATCAGCATCACGCCGCCGAACACCACCAGGTACACGCCGGTATCAAAGCCGATCGCACTGGCCAGCGGCACCTCGCCGATCAGCGGAATGTGCAGGTCCAGGTGGCCGCTGGTCAGGAACGGCACGCCGAACAGCATCGAGGCGCAGCCACTGAGGATGGCGATCAGCAGACCGGCACCGATGCAGCGGATGTAATCGAAGCCGAAGCGCGATTCCACCGAAGTGGTGCCTTGGATGACGTACTGGATCAGCAGCGGCACGGCCAGCACCAGGCCGGCGATGAAGCCGCCGCCGGGCGCGTTGTGGCCGCGCAGGAACAGGAAGATCGAGACGGTCAGGGTGAGCGGGAACATGATCTGGGCCAGATCGGCCGGCACCGGCAGCTTGATCGGCGGGCCGGGCATGATCTGCTCCGGCGCCATCCGCGAGCGGCGCAGCATGGCGTGCACCACCAGCGCGGCGATGCCGAACACGGTGATCTCACCGAACGTATCAAAGCCACGGAAGTCGACCAGGATCACGTTGACCACGTTCTGCCCATAGGCCTCCGGCAGCGCACGCGCCAGCAGCTCGCCGGCCATGGTGTTGGGCGGCAGGGTCATGGCGGTGTACGCCATCGCAGCCAGGCCACCACCGGCGACGATCGCGATCACCGCATCGCGCCGCTTGCGCCAGACCGACTTCTCCGGCGGCGACTGGATCGGCAGGTAGTTCATGCCCAGCAGCATCAGCACCAGGGTGACCATCTCCACCAGCAGCTGGGTCAGGGCCAGATCCGGCGCGGACAGGAACACGAAGGTCAGCGACACCATCAGGCCGACGCCACCGACCACCAGCACCGCCAGCAAACGCTGCCGGTAGACGAACAGCGCGCCCAGCGCGCAGGCCATCATCACCAGCCACAGGGCCCAGCCAAGCAGCGGGATCGGCTGCGGCGAGGGCCAGTTGGGCGAGGCGGGATGGGCCACGAACGGGGCGGCGGCGACGATCACCGCCACCACCACCAGCGCCATCAGCATGCGCTGCAGGCTGCCGTTGGCCAGGCCCTGGGTGAGCCGGTGGGCGAAGCCGAACACCAGGTCCAGCTGCTTGTGGAAAATGTTGCGGCCGATGCTGCGGCTGACCACCGCGTGCAGGTCGATCAGGCGGCGCAGGCCGAAGTACAGCGCGATGCCCCCGACCACACCGGCTGCGCTCATCGCCAGCGGCATGTTGAACCCGTGCCAGACCGAGAGGCTGTAGGCCGGCATTGCCGGGCCGAGGATGGACGAGGCGGCGGCGTGCAGCACCGGGGCGATGGTGATCGCCGGCGCAACGCCGACGGCTACGCAGACCACCACCAGGATCTCCACCGGCACCTTCATGAAGCGCGGCGGCTCATGCGGGACGCGGTCCAGATCGTGTGGCCCCTTGCCGAAGAAGGTGTCGTGCACGAAGCGCAGGCTGTAGGCCACACCGAACACGCCGGCCAGCAGCGCGGCGATCGTCATGGCGATGCGCATCGCCTCCGGCCCGGCGGTCAGGGCTTCGGCGAACAGCATTTCCTTGGACAGGAAGCCGTTGAGCAGCGGGATGCCCGCCATGGCCAGCGAGGCGATGATCGCCAGCGCGCTGGTGATGGGCATCAGCTTTCGCAGTCCCCCCAGCTTGCGCATGTCGCGGGTACCGGTTTCATGGTCGATGATGCCGGCGGCCATGAACAGCGAGGCTTTGAAGGTGGCGTGGTTGAGGATGTGGAACACACCGGCCACCACCGCCATCGGCGCGGACAGGCCGAACAGCATCGTGATCAGGCCCAGGTGGGAGATCGTCGAATAGGCGAGCAGGCCTTTGAGGTCATGCTGGAAGATCGCGTTCCAGGCACCGATCAACAGGGTGATCGCACCGATCCCGCTGACCGTATAGAAGAACAGGTCGGTGCCGGCCAGCGCCGGGTGCAGTCGGGCCAGCAGGAAGACGCCGGCTTTGACCATCGTGGCCGAGTGCAGGTAGGCCGAGACCGGCGTCGGCGCGGCCATCGCGTGCGGCAGCCAGAAGTGGAACGGGAACTGGGCGCTCTTGGTGAAGATGCCGGCCAGGACCAGGAACAGCGCATAGGGATACAGCGAACTGGCGCGGATCAGATCGCCGGCGGCGAGCACCGCATCCAGTTCGAAGCTGCCGACGATGCGGCCGATCAACAGCACGCCGCCGAGCAGGGCCAGGCCGCCGCCGCCGGTGACCACCAGGGCCATCCGGGCGCCCTCGCGGGCGTCCTGCCGGTGCGACCAGAAGCCGATCAGCAGGAACGAGCTGATGCTGGTCATTTCCCAGAACACCATCAGCAGCAACAGGTTGCCCGACAGCACCATGCCCAGCATGGCGCCCATGAACAGCAGCAGGTAGCAGTAGAAACGGTGGGCGCTGTCGCGGGCACTGAGGTAGTAGTGGGCGTACATCACCACCAGTGCGCCGATCGCCAGCACCATCCCGGCGAACATCCAGGCCAGGCCATCCAGGCGCAGCGAGAAGGCCAGGCCGATCTGCGGTATCCACTCCCCGTAACTGCGGACGATGCAGCCGTCCATGATCGCCGGGGTCATCGTCGCCAACAGCGCCAGGCCCCCCAGCGGAGCGGCCGCGGCTACCCAGGCGGCCGTGGAGCGGGAGGTGCGGCGGAATGAAGCGACAGCCACTGCCATCAGGAAGGGCAGGGCGAGCAGCAGGAGCAGACTAGGATTCATGCAGGGAATGCGGGATTCACGAGCAGGCCGTTCAGTCTAACAGGCAGGCAATTGCTGCCGATACACCCGAATACGCCCTCAATTGCATGTAACGTGCACTGATTCATTTTTTCCGGGCAGCGCCCGGCCCCATTCGGGTCCGTCGGCGGCCGTATGGAAGCCCGCTGGTGACTTTGCCGACTGTGGCCTCCCGACGCCTGTGGAAATGGATCCGGAACCAGGCGTCGCAGGGGCTGCGGGGCCGAAACGGTGTGCACGAAGATGAACGGTGACCGTCGCTCGAAAGGCCACTGGGGACGATGCTGGAGGGTGCGGCGTGGAGTGCCGGTGAGTGTCCGCGCTCGTTCAGGAAAAGCGGGTCAGTAGCGCCAGTCCATCCGGCGATAGAGCTTGGCCAATACCCACAGGGGGCCAATCAACAGGTAGACCAGATCGGTCAGGAAGCTCGGCTTGCGGCCTTCGTGCTTGTGGCCGATGAACTGCGCCACCCACGCCACGGCGAAAACCCCCAGCGCCAGCCAGAACAGGTTCACCAGGCCGATCTCGGCTTCCAGCAGCCGGCAGACGCAGCCGCTGACGAAGAAGAACGCGAGCATGCCGTAGCCCAGCGTGCGCGAAAGACGGTTGTAGAAGCACCAGGCGGCGAACATCGCCAGGCCGGCCCAGATCCCGTTCTGGAACCAGGTGATCAGCGGCGGCAGGCACCACAGCAGGGCGATGACCGACCACGCGATCGCCGGGACGGCCAGGACGTGGATGCGCTGGTTCAGCACATTGCGGTGGTCGTCGGAATAGCTGGCGAAGTAGCGGTCGATCGGGCGTGCGACGGTGGTGGCCATGGTCCCTCCCAGGATCTGCAGAGCATAACGCCCCGGGCGGGTGGAGCCGACCGTTGGTCGGCTTGCGCTCACCCAGACGATACCCCTCGCGTTGCACGCGATAGGCCACGAACGTCCGCGGCAGTCGACCAACGGTCGACTCTACGGCCGGGACCCCCGGCCATCACGGCCGGGGGCGCAGGCGAATCAGTCGACGGAGATCCCGGCCAGGCGCTGCAGCGCCTCGGCGTACTTGGCGCGGGTACGTTCGATGATCTCGGCCGGGATGCTCGGGCCGGGCGCGGTCTTGCCCCAGTCCAGCGTCTCCAGGTAATCGCGGACGAACTGCTTGTCGTAGCTTGGCGGGCTGGTGCCCACCTCGTACTCGTCGGCCGGCCAGTAGCGCGAGGAATCCGGGGTCAGCATTTCGTCCATGATGTACAGACGGCCATCGGCATCGGTGCCGAACTCGAACTTGGTGTCGGCCAGGATGATGCCGCGCTCGCGCGCATAGTCGGCGGCGAAGGCGTAGATGCGCAGGGTCGCATCGCGTACGCGCTCGGCCAGGTCCGCCCCGACCGCCTTCACCATCGCATCGAAATCGATGTTCTCGTCATGGTCGCCGACGGCGGCCTTGGTCGAGGGGGTGAAGATCGGTTCGGGCAGCTGCTCGGCCTGGCGCAGGCCGTCAGGCAGCTCGATGCCGCTGATCTTGCCGGTGCGCTGGTAGTCCTTCCAGCCACTGCCGATCAGGTAGCCGCGGGCGATGGCCTCGACCGGGACCGGCTTGAGCTTGCGGGTGACCACCGCGCGCTTGGCGTACAGCGCCGGATCGACACCCTCGGGCAGCACGCTGGCGACATCGATGCCGGTCAGGTGGTTGGGCATCAGGTGCGCGGTCTTGGCGAACCAGAAGTTCGAGACCTGGCAGAGCATTTCGCCCTTGCCGGGGATCGGGTCGGGCAGCACCACGTCGAAGGCTGACAGACGGTCGGTCGCGACCATCAGCAGGTAGTCCCCCGGCGGAGTGCCGGCGGGGAGCCGGTCGCGCGGAATGTCGAAAACATCACGCACCTTGCCGCGATGGCGCAAGGGCAGGCCGGGGAGATCGGATTGCAACAACGTGGTCGGCACGGGCACTCCTGAGGCTTCGTCATGACAGCTGTCCAGGGGACCCGGAGGGCCCGCACAGACAGCGGGCGGCCTAGTGTAAAGCGGGTTGGGCCCGCTGTGACGTAAAATGAGGATCCTTTGTCGCCTCGGCTGCCCAGACCACCATGCGCTGGTACGGAAAACTGCTCGGATTCATCGCTGGCGCCCTGTTGTTCAGGCCCAATCCGCTGTTCGGGGCCGCGTTCGGGCTGTTGCTGGGGCATGCCTTCGACGCCGACTGGTTCCGGCTGAACAGGGAAAATCCCTACCGTGAGCTGGGGCTGACCTCCGAGGCGACCGATGCCGAGATCGACCTGGCCTACCGCCGGCTGATGTCCCAGTACCACCCCGACAAGGTGGTCGGCGCCGCCCCGGAGCTGCGCCAGCAGGCCGAGCGCAAGTCGCGCCAGCTCAATGCCGCCTATGACCGCATCAAGACCCTGCGCAAGCGCTGATTCCGCGCGGCGCCCCCTTTCAACATCCTGAAGGTCCCGGCCATGTCCAACTGCATCATTGCTCCCTCCATCCTGTCCGCCGATTTCGCCCGCCTGGGCGAGGAAGTGGACAACGTGCTCGCGGCCGGCGCCGACTGGGTGCATTTCGATGTGATGGACAACCACTATGTGCCGAACCTGACGATCGGCCCGCTGGTCTGCCAGGCGCTGCGCAAGCATGGCGTGACCGCACCGATCGACGTGCACCTGATGGTCGAGCCGGTGGACCGCATCATTCCGGATTTCGCCGAGGCCGGCGCGACCTACATCAGCTTCCATCCGGAGGCGAGCCGCCACGTGCACCGCACCATCCAGCTGATCCGTTCGCTGGGCTGCAAGCCGGGCGTGGTGCTCAATCCGGCCACGCCGGTGGACATCCTGGACTGGGTGCTCGATGACCTGGACCTGGTGCTGGTGATGTCGGTCAACCCGGGTTTCGGCGGCCAGGCCTTCATTCCCTCGGCGCTGGACAAGGTGCGCGCGATCCGCAAGAAGATCGATGCCAGTGGCAAGGACATCCGCCTGGAGATCGACGGTGGCGTGAAGGCCGACAACATCGGCGCCATCGCGGCGGCCGGTGCGGATGCGTTCGTGGCCGGCTCGGCGATCTTCAATGCGAAGACCAGCTACCAGGACGTGATCGCGCAGATGCGCGGCAATGTCGCCGCGGCGCGGGGCTGAGCCATGGGATCGGTGGCTGCCGTGACCATCCGCGTGGCCACCGCCGACGATGCAGCGCTGATCCTGCGCTTGATCCGCGAGCTGGCGATCTACGAGAAGGCCGAGTCGTCGGTGCAGACCGACGAAGCGGGCATCCGCGCGAGCCTGTTCGGGCCGGAAGCGAAAGCGCACGCGCTGATCTGCGAGGCCGACGGCGTGGCCATCGGGTATGCGGTGTATTTCTACAATTACTCGACCTGGCTGGGCCGCAACGGGATCTACCTGGAAGACCTGTACGTGAGCCCGGAACGGCGCGGCAGCGGGGCCGGCAAGGCACTGCTGCAGCACATCGCACGGATCGCGGTGGCCGAAGGCTGCGGCCGGTTCGAGTGGTCGGTGCTGGACTGGAATGAACCGGCGATCCAGTTCTACCAGGCCGCCGGTGCGAAGCCGCAAAGCGAGTGGACGGTGTATCGGATGGAAGGCGAGGCATTGCGGACCTTCGCCGAAGGCTGAGCACCCGGTAGAGCCGACCGTTGGTCGGCTGCCCTCCCGGCGGCAAGAAAAAAGACCGCACCCTTGCAGATGCGGCCCCGGGAACAGCGGGAGGCTGATCCTGCCTCCATCCATCTACCTTGCTATGGCCTTCCATTCTCCGGGCCATCGGTGACGCTTTGATGACGTTCACCGACGGCCACCCCGCGCGCTGCTAGCCTTCGCTTTCCCACTCCCTGGAAGTACCGCATGAGCCGTCCCCATTGGCGTTTGATCCTCAACGGCAAGGCCACCGGCAATGAGGATGTGCGCGAGGCGGTGGCAGCACTGCGCGAGCGCGGGGTGCAGCTGGAGGTGCGGGTGACCTGGGAGTCGGGCGATGCCGAGCGCTACGTGGCCGAGGCGATCGCACACGGGGTCGACACGATCATCGCGGCCGGCGGGGACGGCACGCTCAGCGAGGTGGCCGAGACGCTGGCCCATCGCGAGGAGCCGGCCGATGCACTGCCGTCGCTGGGCCTGTTGCCGCTGGGCACGGCCAATGACTTCGCCACGGCGGCCGAAATTCCCGACGAACCGCTGGCGGCGCTGGAGCTGATCAGGCACGCGCCGGCGCGGCCGGTCGATCTGCTGCGCATCGATGCCGACGGCAGGGTGTGGTGGTGCGCGAACGTAGCCAGTGGCGGTTTCGGCACCGAGGTGACGGTGGAGACCGATGAGGGCCTGAAGAAGGTGCTCGGCGGGCTGGCCTATCTGGTGACCGGGGTCTCGCGGCTGGGCCGGATCGATCCCATCCAGGCGCGGGTCCGGGCGCCGGGCTTCGAATGGGCCGGTGGCTTCATCGCGCTGGGCGTTGGCAACGGCCGCCAGGCCGGCGGCGGCCAGGTGCTGTGCCCGGAGGCCCTGATCGACGATGGTGTGCTCGATATCACCGTGATTCCCGAGCTGAGCGGGGAGGTGGCGTCCACCTTCGCTGCGCTGGTCAAGGGCGGCAAGCGCGGTGCGCTGGAACAGGTGGCCGAACGCGTCCAGGCGCCGTGGGTGGAGATCGAGGCCGAGGCGCCGCTGACCCTCAATCTGGATGGCGAGCCGGTCCAGGCCCGCCATTTCCGCATCGACTGCGTGCCGGGGCGGGTCAACCTGCATGTGGCGCTGGACAGCCCGCTGCTGTCCAGAGCCTGAGTTCCGGCGCGGCTGCGGGGCCGTCCTGCATACGGCTGGCGCGTGGTGGCGCCTGCCGTGCCCGGCTCACTTGAACAGGCGGTCCAGCAACCGGCCGGCCGCGTTTTCAACCGTCTGATCCGCGCGCCCACCGATACCCGTGGCGACGCCGCCCGACGTGACTGAGCGATCCTTGAAGGAAACGGGGAATGTCTGCAGCCGTCGCAGTCGTCCCTGGCCCAGGTTTTCGTACTGGCCGAAGCTGGCACTGATATCGAAGCGGCTGCCCGGGGTCTGCGCCTCGTTCATGGCGCGCTGCACGAGGAAGGTGACCGTGCTGGATCGGCCTGGCAGCAGGGTGAAGGTCGGGTCGACCCGGTTCGTGGTGGCGATCGGGATGCCCTTGATCGTGTCTTTGTCCTGCCCGCCGAAGAAGCGGTAGGTATAGCCGTGGCTGTCGGTCGCGTTGAAGGTGTCGTACTCATAATTCAACACCATCGGCTGCGACGACACATTGCGCAGTGTCATCGTCACCGTGATCTCTACCGAGCCGCGCGTGCGCTGTCCTGCCCGGATCGAATCCAGTCGCGCTTCGATATCGCCAAATCGCTCCAGTGCGCCGGTGTCGTCGGGGGCCGGCACGCCGCAGCGTTGGTTCAACGCGTCCAGCTGGGCACGCAGCTGTGCGTTCTCACGACGGAGCGCGTCGGCGGATTGTGCGTGGGCAGGCACGGCCTGACCGGCCAGCAATGCGGCCGCCGCAGCGGCCGACAGCAGCGACTGCTTCAAGGTGATTCCGTTCATGTGCAGATCCTCAATGCATGGACATGGCTGCGCCAAACAGGCCGAGCACGGTGAGATTGACCAGCACCCAGACGATGCCCGCAGCGAACAGGCTGGCCAAGGTGATCAACAACTGCTTGATGCCATCGGGGTTCCCCTTGCTTTGCGCATAGGCGAAACACAGGATCGTGCTGAGCAGGAACAGCACCACACCGAAGATGCCGACGATCGGCACCAGCGCGCAGCCCCAGCCGATCCATCGCAGCGTCCTGGCCGTGCGCATCAGGCCGTCGGTTGCGCGCCGCCCGGCTTCCTCGCGCACGAGGCGCTGCTGCAGCGCGTTCTGGACATCGCTCTCATTGAGTTGATTCATGGATGATTCCCCTGTGGATTACGAAACGATCAGCTGCCCAACGCACGCCGTGCGCAGTCCTCCGGTGAAACGCACGGATCCTCTTCCGCTGGCTGCGCTGCCACCGCCGGATCGGGCGAGTAGGACGCCACGACGCGTCCGCTGCGGTCCAGAAGTTGGACATGCGTCACATAGGCATTGATGCGACGCTGGTTCAGATCGGCAGACTGGACGAAGAAGTAGGTCCGCAGCCGGGGTTTGCTGTTCCATCGGCTGCGAAGCCCTTCGAGCTCGCGGGCAACCGTTTCGTCAGCGACCGGGGCGAGCTGGACCTGCGCGGGATTGGCCCAGGTGTAGCTGTACTCCGGAATGTCCATGAAGTAGCGGTACTTGCCGCCGTTGAATTCGCCGACCGGGAAGCCCTTCCGCTCGAAGTCATAGGCCTGCAGGTCGGCATCCTCCAGTTCGCTCCAGTAATAGGGCGAGCGGCCAGCGTCTGCGATGCTCTGTTCGAGCTGCGGGCGAAGCGCCCCCATCAGGTCCTTGCGGCGGAAGGTATCGGCGGTGCCGCGGTATTCCTGCGAGGCAAGGCTGGCCATCGTGTCGAAATCCGTCGGAAGCTTGGACATGGCGGCATAAAGAAACATGACCTGCTGGCCGCTATCCAACTTGCGGTACTCGGCCAGCGGCTTGGCCAGGTCGGCTTGAGGAAGGGTGGTGGGCGCCGGTTTATCGGCGTTTGCCTCACCCTCGGCCGCAGCGGCGTTGCTGTCCTTATCGGTGCTCGGGGAGGCTGCATCGCCTTTGCCGCCGCATCCGACGAGCAGCAGGGACAGGGTGAGCGCAGTGGAAACTGATCGCAGCGCAGAGAGGGCCATGGCGTCCTTGACGTGGTGATGGGATGGCGGCAAATCTGCGTCCAGATGCGCAGCGACGCAGGTCATGGACATGACTTGACGAACAACACAGGAGATGGTTGTGAAAGCGGAGCTTATGGAAGAGCTGTACGCGGGGGTCACCGACCCGGAGCGGATGCAGTCATTCGTTGAACGTCTCGGTCGCGCGGTCGGTTGCCACTCCGGCAGCGTGACCCTGCGCGACGTGCACGGGGGGCGACACAGGGCGCTGGTCGCGGCCGGCGCGATGGCCGACCCGCGTACGGTGGAGCGCTTCAACGAAGACACGCTCTACTCGGTGGACAACCTCTGGTTCAACCGGGCCGCGCCGACGATGCGTGCTGGCAGCGTCATCGTCAGCGATCGGGTGGCCACGCTCGATGAGATGCGCGGAACGCGGTACTACCTGGATTTCCTGCGCCAGATCGACACGCTGCGTTCGGTGGCATTGTGCGCCTCGCGCAAGCCGGACCAGGTCACCATGCTGACCTTCGTGGGAACCGAGCGGCGCGGCGATTTCGATGCCCGCGAGGTGGCACTGTGCGAAGCGTTGGCCCCTCACTTCGTCAATGCCTTCGAGCTGCGCCAGGCACTGCAGGACGCGTGGCGGCAGGCAGGAACGCTGGCCCTGCTGCTTCTCGATGAGAACCTGCGGCCAGTATCGGTCAATGCCGGGGGCGAGGAGATGCTGCTGGCGCGCGTCCTGCGTGTGCGCCGAAAGGCGGCATTGGAGCCGGTGCATCCCGCCTCCCGGGCGGGTTGGAATGCCCTGGTCCGGCGCTTGGCGCTGCGGGGCGGTCCGGCGCAGGACCCCGGAGAGGATATCGTCGCTCTGCACGATGCAGATGGACTCCTGGCAGGATTCGCATCGCTTCGGCCCTATGGAAAGTACATTCCCGGCACCGGTACCGCCCGCTTTGTCATGACGGTCAACACGCTGGTGCGCCGCTCCTCGGCGGGGCTGTCCGCCACCCTGCGCGAGCTTTTCGGCCTGACCCCGGGCGAAGCGACGCTGGCCGTGGCGCTGCATCACCAGGGCGAGCTGTCGGCCGCCGCAGCGACCTGCGGCATCGGTGTCGGGAGTGCGCGGACCCGCCTGCAGAGCATTTTCGAGAAGACCCGCCTGCATCGGCAGGTGGACCTGGTCAGGATGCTGGACACCCTGAACGGCATGCTGGCCAGTGAGCGCCCGCTGCCGCTGTACTGACGCCCGGGCAGTCGCTCCATGCCGGAGTGGGCCGCCAGGTCGGCCTCGGAGCGGCTGCACGCAGGCCCGGGCGGGGTTCCCCCCCGCGCCGGGCTGAGGTACAGTCGCCGGGTGTCCATTCTGACGACCCCGCATACCCTTTCTTCCGCTCGCCGTTGGTGGCGATGGTGGCCTGTTGCCGTCGTCCGTCCCGCCACCGCCGTTTCCCGGAAGGAAAGTCGTCTTGATCACGCTCGAGCAGTTCCAGCAGCAGGCCGCTGAAGGCCATACCCGCATCCCCGTCGTCCGTGAAGTGCTGTCCGACCTGGACACGCCGCTCTCGGTCTATCTGAAGCTCGCCGACGGCCCGCATACCTATCTGTTTGAATCGGTCGAGGGCGGCGAACGCTTCGGGCGCTATTCCATCATCGGCCTGCCGGCGCGCCGGGTGTATGCCTTCCACGGCCATACCCTGACCATCAGCGAATCCGGCACCGTGGTGGAAACCCGCGAGGTCGCCGACCCGTTCACCGAGGTCGAGGCCCTGCGCAGCGCCCACTCGGTGCCGAAGCTGGCCGGTCTGCCCGGCTTCACCGGGGGCCTGGTCGGCTGGTTTGGCTTTGAGTGTATCGGCTACATCGAACCGCGCCTGGCGCCGCCGCGTGGCCGCGATGAGCTGGGCACGCCGGACATCCTGCTGCTGCATTCCGAAGAGCTGGCGGTGTTCGACAACCTCAAGGGCCGCCTGTACCTGATCGTGCATGCCGACCCGGGCCAGCCCGGTGCATGGGAGGAGGCCCAGGCCCGTCTGGATGCGCTGGTCGCCAAGCTGCGCGCCCCGGGTGCCGGCTACCCCGCGCCGATCACCCGCGACGTGCTGGACGAGAACGATTTCGTCTCCGGCTTCACCCGCGAAGGCTTCATCGCCGCGGTCGACAAATCCAAGGAATACATCCGCGCCGGCGACATCTTCCAGGTGGTGCTGAGCCAGCGCCTGAGCGTGCCGTTCAAGGCGCGCCCGGTGGATGTGTACCGCGCGCTGCGTGCGCTCAATCCCTCGCCGTACATGTATTTCCTCGATACCGGCGATGTGCAGGTGGTCGGTTCCTCGCCGGAAATCCTGGTGCGCCTGCAGGACGGGGAAGTCACCGTGCGTCCGATCGCCGGCACCCGCCCGCGCGGCGCGACGGTCGAAGAGGACAACGCGCTGGAAGTGGAACTGCTGGCCGACCCCAAGGAGCGCGCCGAGCATCTGATGCTGATCGATCTCGGCCGCAACGATGCGGGCCGCGTGTCCAGGGCGGGCACCGTGGAAGTGGGCGAGCAGTTCGTGATCGAGCGCTACAGCCACGTCATGCACATCGTCAGCGAAGTCACCGGGCAGCTGCAGCCGGGCCTGAGCTATGCCGACGTGCTGCGTGCGACATTCCCGGCCGGCACCGTCAGCGGTGCGCCGAAGATCCGCGCGCTGGAAGTGATCCGCGAGCTGGAACCGATCAAGCGCAACGTCTACGCCGGCAGCATCGGCTACATCGGCTGGCATGGCGATGCCGACACCGCGATCGCGATCCGCACCGCGGTGATCAAGGACGGCCGCCTGCACGTGCAGGCCGGTGCGGGCATCGTCTACGACTCCGATCCCGGCAAGGAATGGGACGAGACGATGAACAAGGGCCGCGCGCTGTTCCGTGCGGTCGCGCAGGCTGCCAAGGGCCTGTAACGGCGCACTGCCGAACGGCCTGACCCGTGCGCGGTTGCGTGCACGCCACTTCCCCATTCAAGACGGACCCTGACCATGTTGTTGATGCTCGACAACTACGACAGCTTCACCTACAACCTCGTGCAGTACCTGCAGACGCTGGGCGCCGAAGTGAAGGTGGTGCGCAACGACGCGTTGAGCGTCGATGAGATCGCCGCGCTGGCGCCCGAGCGCATCGTGATCTCGCCCGGCCCGTGCACGCCCAACGAAGCGGGCGTGTCGCTGGAGCTGATCCGCCGGCTCGGCCCGACCACACCGATCCTCGGCGTGTGCCTGGGCCACCAGAGCATCGGCCAGGTCTACGGCGGCGATGTCATCCGCGCCACCACCATCATGCACGGCAAGACCTCGCCGATCCGGCATGAGGGCAAGGGCGTGTTCGCCGGCCTGCCGGACCGCTACCAGGCCACGCGCTACCACTCGCTGGTGGTGGACAAGACCACGTTGCCGGCGTGCCTGGAAATGACCGCCTGGACCGAGAACGCGGACGGCTCGATCGAAGAGATCATGGGCCTTCGCCATCGCGAGTACCCGGTCGAGGGCGTGCAGTTCCACCCCGAGTCGATCCTCACCGAGCATGGCCACGCCCTGCTGAAGAATTTCCTGCAGCGCTGAGCGCGCCGCACCTGCATCACAAAGGACCCCCGCATGACCTTCTCCCCCCAGGAAGCCCTGCAGCGCACCATCGAGCACCGCGAAATCTTCTTCGACGAAATGGTCGACCTGATGCGGCAGATCATGCGCGGTGAGGTCTCGCCGGTGATGACCGCCGCGATCCTGACCGGCCTGCGGGTCAAGAAGGAAACCATCGGCGAAATCGCCGGTGCCGCCACCGTGATGCGCGAACTCGCGCTGGCGGTGCCGGTGGAGGACAAGGCGCATCTGGTGGATATCGTCGGCACCGGCGGCGATGGCTCGCACACCTTCAACATCTCCACCTGCGCGATGTTCGTGGTGTCCGCGGCCGGGGCCAAGGTGGCCAAGCACGGCAACCGCAGTGTCTCCTCCAAGTCCGGCAGTGCCGATGCGGTCGAGGCGCTGGGCGCGGTCATCGACCTCACCCCCAACGAAGTCGCGCGCGCGATCACCGAAACCGGCATCGGCTTCATGTTCGCGCCGATGCACCACCCGGCGATGAAGGTCGTCGCGCCGGTGCGCCGCGAAATGGGCGTGCGTACGATCTTCAACATCCTCGGCCCGCTGACCAATCCGGTCGGTGCGACCAATGTGCTGATGGGCGTGTTCCACCCGGATCTGGTCGGCATCCAGGCACGCGTGCTGCGCGAACTCGGTGCCGAGCGCGCGCTGGTGGTGTGGGGTCGTGACAACATGGATGAGATCTCGCTCGGTGCCGGCACGCTGGTCGGCGAGCTGCGCGACGGCAAGGTGCGCGAGTACGAGATCCATCCGGAAGACTTCGGTATCGCGATGTCGGCCAGCCGCAACCTCAAGGTCGACAGTCCGGAGGAATCCATCGCCATGCTGCGCGGCGTGCTCGACAACCAGCCCGGCCCGGCGCTGGACATCGTCGCCCTCAACGCCGGCGCCGCCCTGTATGTGGCCGGTGTCGCCGACAGCATCGCCGATGGCCTGGCCCGCGCGCGCGCGGTGCTGGCCGATGGCAGTGCGCGCTCGCGGATGGAGCAGTACGTGGCCGCCACCCGCCGCATCCGCGGGGCCGTCTGAGCCCGCGTTTTCAGAATTCAGCGGGGCTGGCCGATAATGGCCGGCCTCCAGGACCCCAATGACATGAGCGACATCCTCGATACCATCCTGGCCCGCAAGGCCGAAGAAGTCGCCGCACGCCGTGCCCAGGTGCCGCTGGAGGCGCTGATCGCGCGCGTGGAGCAGGCCCCGCCGGTGCGGGGGTTCGCCGATGCGCTGCGCGCCTCGATCACCGCCGGCAACCCGGCCGTGATCGCCGAGATCAAGAAGGCCAGCCCGTCCAAGGGCGTGATCCGCCCTGACTTCCATCCGGCCGATATCGCGGTGAGCTACGAGTTCGGTGGCGCCAGCTGCCTGTCGGTGCTGACCGACGTGGACTTCTTCCAGGGCAGCGATGCCTATCTGCAGCAGGCCCGGGAGGCCTGCACGCTGCCGGTGCTGCGCAAGGACTTCGTGATCGATGCCTACCAGGTGTATGAAGCGCGCGTGCTCGGCGCGGACTGCATCCTGCTGATCGTGGCTGCTTTGGACGACCGCCAGCTGGCCGAGCTTTCCGACCTGGCCATGCAGCTGGGCATGGACGTGCTGGTGGAAGTGCACGACATCGACGAGCTGGAGCGTGCCATCCAGGTGCCGGTGCCGCTGATCGGCATCAACAACCGTAACCTGCGCACCTTCGAGGTCTCGCTGCAGACCACGCTGGACATGCGCCAGGCCGTACCGCGCGACCGCCTGCTGGTCACCGAAAGCGGCATCCTCGGCCCGGCCGATGTCTCGGTGATGCGTGAGGCCGGGGTCAATGCGTTCCTGGTCGGCGAGGCCTTCATGCGCGTGGAAGAGCCCGGCGAGGGCCTGCGTCAGCTATTCTTCAGCGCATGACAGCGATCTACCCAACGCCGCGCGACGACGCCCCGCTGGTGGTCTTCGATTTCGATCACACCCTGTATGACGGCGATTCCGGCAGCCATCTGTTCGCCTGGCTGATCAAGCGCAACCCGCTGCGGCTGCTGGCCGCCCTCATCGCCACGCCGCTGCTCGGCCCGCTGGTGGCGTTCCTGCCGACCCGGCGCCGCGGCATCTCCGGCTATGTCTGGATCGCCACGTTCGGCCTGCACCGGGCGCGCGAGTTCAACAAGGTGATCGACCGCTACGTGCTCAAGCACGAGGCCGACATCCGCCGCCGCCTGCTGCCGGTCGCGCTGGAGGTGTTTGCCCGCCACCGGGCCGCCGGTGACCGCGTGGTGGTCGCCACCGGTGCGCCGCCGGAACTGGCCCGCGCGATCCTGGCCTTCGTCGCCCACCAGGGCGTGCCGGTGATCGGCAGCGAGGTCGGCCCGTTCCTGGGCGCGGTCATCGCCACCCGGCACTGCCACAACGAAGAAAAGATGCGGATGCTGCGCGAGCGAGGGTATGGCGAGATCGACGTCGCCTACTCCGACAGCAGTGCCGACCTGCCGCTGCTGCTGGCCGCGGCCGCGCCGGTCGTGGTCAATCCCAAGGCCTCGCGGGTGGCGTACTTCCGCCAGGTGCTGCCACCGGGTACCCCGGTGCTCAACTGGGGCTGCGTGGACCGGGCCGGCGACCCGGTCTGATCCGGCGCTGAAAACGCCCGGGAAGGGCTGAAAAGCGTGTCGCGTCCGGCTCAGCCTGCGCGCCACTGCACGATTGCGTGGCTGATCTGGAACAGGCTGATGCCCAGGACCAGCACGCCGACGGCGATCAACACCCAGCGTTCCTTGACGTTCTTGACCAGAATCGCGGCGATCGGCGCGGCCATCATGCCGCCGATCAGCAGGCCGGCGACGATGTTCAGGTACTGCACGCCCATGGTCAGCAGGAAGGTGATCGACACCGCGAGGGTCACCACGAACTCGGCGGCATTGACCGTGCCGATGGTGGTGCGGGCCTTTCCGCCGCGGGCGAGCAGGGTGGAGGTGGCCACCGGCCCCCAGCCACCGCCGCCGCTGGCATCCAGCAGGCCGGCCACGAAGCCCAGCAGCGGGACACGCTTCACTTCCTGCGCCGGCAGCATCCGCCCGGCCGCGCGCAGCAGGATGAAGATCGCCAGCACCAGCAGATACATATAGATGAAGGGGCGGATCACGTCACCGGGCAGCTGGGTCAGCACGTAGGCCCCCACCACACCACCGACCGCGCCGGGCAGGGCCAGGCGCAGGAACAGCCGGCGATCCACATTGCCGGCGACCAGGTGCGACACCCCGGAGGCGCCGGTGGTGAAGACTTCAGCGGTGTGCACGCTGGCGCTCACGGCTGCCGGCGGCACGCCCATGCTCAGCATCACCGAGGAGGACACCAGCCCGAAGGCCATGCCCAATGCGCCATCGACCAGCTGTGCGCCCAGGCCGATCAGGATGAACCAATAGAATTCGCTGCCAAGTTCCATGCGAACAGCCTAGCGGCAAATGGGCAGGTAGTGCCGGCCGTTGGCCGGCCACCTCGTCCAGGTCGACGGGCAAGGGGGGATCTGCATGGTTGCCGGCCAGCGGCCGGCACTACGCGGGCAGGATCAACGGGTGCCGTACAGAACGACGGTCTTGCCACGGGCATGCAGCAGCCCGTCGGTCTGCAGCTTCTTCAACACGCGGCCGGCCATTTCACGCGAGCAACCGACCAGGCGCGCCAGCTCCTGGCGCGAGACGCGCAGCTGGGTGCCCTGCGGGTGGCTCATGGCCTCCGGCTCGCGGGACAGGTCGTGCAGGGTCCGCACGATGCGGTCGGTCACGTCCAGGAAGGCCAGGCGGCTGGCTTTCCTGCTGGTGTCGAGCAGGCGCTTGGAGAGCTGCTGGCCGATCGAGTAGAGCAGCCGCGGGGCATCGGCGGAGAGCGGGCCGAGGAACAGCTGATGCAGGCGTTCATAGCTGATCTCGGCCAGTTCGCACGGGGTGCGGGTGCGCAGGATCACCTCGCGGCGGTCCGATTCCACGAACAGCCCCATCTCGCCGACGAACTCTCCCGAGCCGAAGTAGCCCAGCACCAGCTCACGATCGTCATCTTCCTCAGCCATTATTGAGACGGAGCCGCTGATGACGTAGTACAGGGTGCCTGCCGGATCCCCGGGACGGAACACGTCGGTACGGGCGGGATAACGGCGGCGGTGGCTGTGGGCCAGGAAGCGATCGATTGTTGCGATATCCAGGGCCAATGGACTTGTGGCAAGGCGCACAGTTGACACGTTGAGGCGCTCCGATTGCTCATGAAGAATTCACGGCTATGTGCCGGGAGCTTAACGATCCGAATTGTTAAGGGCAAACCGAGCACAGCTACTCGTTTCAATGCAAGTTTCGCCCCCGATCACTTTGCCCCATAATTACTTCTTTCCCACCACACACAGGATCGACCGCCGTGGTCAAGCCGTTGCCTCGCCTGAGGTTGCAGGGTTTCAACAACCTCACCAAGGCGCTGAGCTTCAACATCTATGACGTCTGTTACGCCCGCACCGAAGAGGAGCGTCAGCGTTACATCGAATATATTGATGAAGAGTACAACGCCGATAGGCTGACTCAGATCCTGACCGACGTTGCCGAGATCATCGGCGCGAACATCCTGAACGTGGCCCGCCAGGACTACGATCCCCAGGGTGCGTCGGTGACGATCCTGATCTCGGAAGAGCCGGTGATCGACAAGAAGCAGGCCGGCAAGGAGCTGATCTCCGACGCCGTGGTCGCCCACATGGACAAGAGCCACATCACTGTCCATACCTATCCGGAAACCCATCCGCAGGAGGGCATCGCCACGTTCCGCGCGGACATCGATGTGGCCACCTGTGGCGTGATTTCCCCGCTGAAAGCGCTGAACTACCTGATCGAGAGTCTGGAATCGGACATCGTGATCATGGACTACCGCGTGCGTGGCTTCACCCGTGACGTGAAGGGCAAGAAGCACTACATCGATCACAAGATCAACTCGATCCAGAACTTCCTGGCCAAGAACATCAAGTCGCGCTACGAGATGTTCGACGTCAATGTCTATCAGGAAAACATCTTCCACACGAAGATGCACCTGAAGGACTTCGACCTGGACCAGTACCTGTTCGAAGAGAAGGCCAAGAACCTGTCGTTCAAGGAACGCATGAAGATCGAGGCGCTGCTGCGTCGTGAGATCGAAGAGCTGTTCCACGGGCGCAACCTGGCCGAGTAAGGCACACCCTGCGATGTCGTCCGGGCCTGGCCCCGGCCGACCTCGTCCAGGCGGGACGGCCCGCCCTGTGGAACCGGTGTTTGCGCAAAACCGGGTTCCACGGCAGCTACCGACGACGGTCCGGTGTGAAAACACCGGGCCGTTTTGTTTTTGTTAACCCAAGGAATCCCCCATGCCCTGGATCTATCTTCTCGTGGCCGGTCTGTTCGAGATCGGCTTCGCCATCGGAATGAAGTACTCCGAAGGCTTCAGCAAGCCCCTTCCCACGCTGGCCACCGTCGCCGCCGCCCTGGTCAGCCTCTACCTGATGAGCCAGGCCATGAAATCCATTCCGGTCGGCACCGCCTATGCGATCTGGACCGGGATCGGCGCACTGGGCGTGGCGATGCTGGGCATCTTCCTGTTCGGCGACAGCGCTTCGCCGTCGCGGCTGGCCTGCATCGCGTTGATCGTGGCCGGGGTGATCGGGCTGAAGCTGGTCTCGGCCTGATCGTCGCCCGGCCAACGGTCGGGCGCTACCGCTGGCTTTCCGCGCCACCGCGGCAGGTATCGACCGTTGGTCGATACGCCGTTACAACCGGTACGCGATGGTCTTCATGACCTTGGAGGCCAGCGCCATCACCGATGGGATCGGGGCGGGCAGCCTGCGCGCGCCGGCATGCTCGGCGTGGTCGGCGTGGCGGGCCTCGTCGATCTTCATCACCTTGATCACCTCGCGGCTGCGCAGGTCGGCCGGCGGCAGGGTGTCCAGGTGTTCGTCCAGATGGGCTTCCACCTGGCGCTCGGTTTCGACCACGAAGCCCAGGTTCCAGCCGTCACCGCGCAGGCCGGCCAGGGTGCCGATGGTGTAGCTGCCGGCATACCAGATCGGGTTGAACAGGCTGGGACGGCTGTCCAGTTCGCGCAGGCGCTGGGCGCACCAGGCCAGATGGTCGGTCTCTTCCTGGGCCGCATCGAGCAGGTGGGCGCGGGTTTCCGGCTCGCGGGCGACCGCGGCCTGGCCAAAGTACAGGCCCTGGGCGCAGACCTCGCCGACGTGGTTGATGCGCATCAGGCCGGCGGCGTGGCGGCGCTCGGGCGCGGCCATCTGCACGTCCGGGGTGCCCTCGGCGGGGTAGGGGCGGCTGGCCGGCGGATTGCCGAACACCGTATCCAGGGCCCGCTGGGCTTCGGTCAGCAGGTGGTCGAGCGGGGTGATCTGGCGGAGCGCGGTCATGGCAGGCGGTGTCGCGGCGGGGGACCGTCGATTCTCGCCCCATGGGGCCGGTGTGCCAAGCCGGGATCGGGGTCAACTTGCATGTGGTGGGGATGGCCAGTACAATCCCGCCTCTTCACAACGCGTGGCAGAGTTCCGGCCGTACTGCGCCGTAATGAGCCCGACCTACTTGAGTTCTTTCATGAGCACTTTCACTGCAAAGTCCGAGACCGTCCAGCGCGACTGGTATCTCGTCGACGCTTCCGGCAAGACGCTGGGCCGTCTGTCCACCGAGCTGGCCCGCCGTCTGCGCGGCAAGCACAAGCCGGTCTATACCCCCCACGTTGATACCGGTGATTACCTGGTTGTCATCAATGCAGAAAAGATTGCCGTCACCGGCAACAAGCTGCAGGACAAGCTGTACCACCGCTTCACTGGCTACATCGGCAACCTGAAGACCGAAACTCTGGCCCAGGCGCTTGAGCGCCACCCGGAGCGCGTCATCGAGACCGCCGTCAAGGGCATGCTGCCGAAGGGCCCGCTGGGCCGCGCCATGTACCGCAAGCTCAAGGTGTACTCGGGTTCCGAGCACCCGCACGCCGCTCAGCAGCCCCAGGTTCTGGATATCTAATCATGGCTATCACGCAAAACTACGGCACCGGCCGCCGCAAGTCCTCCACCGCCCGCGTGTTCCTGCGCAAGGGCGCCGGCAACATCACCGTCAATGGCCGTCCGCTGGACGAGTTCTTTGGCCGTGAGACTGCACGCATGATCGTGCGTCAGCCGCTGGAACTGACCAAGAACACCGAAACCTTCGACATCATGGTCACCGCTGCTGGCGGTGGTACCACCGGTCAGGCCGGTGCGATCCGTCTGGGCATCGCCCGCGCGCTGATCGAGTACGACGAAACCCTGAAGTCCGAGCTGCGCAAGGCTGGCTTCATGACCCGTGACGCCCGTGAAGTCGAGCGTAAGAAGGTCGGCCTGCACAAGGCACGTCGCGCCACCCAGTTCTCCAAGCGCTGATCCATCGCGCCTGGCGTGGGATCCTTCGGGATCCCCCTGGGAGGTACGCAAAAGCCCGGCTTCGGCCGGGCTTTTGTCGTTTTCGGGGGTGGGTGTCCCCTCCAGGGGCGCGCGCCGTCAGGCGCGGGGATGTGGCAGGGGAGGGTCGGCGCCCATACCTTGCTGCGCAAGGTGTGGGGTCCGGGCGCTTCGCGCCCGGACAAACGCCCAAACAAACAGAAAAGGCCGATCTTTCGATCGGCCTTTTCTGTTTGTTTGGCTGCCCCGGATGGATTCGAACCACCGAATGCCTGAGTCAGAGTCAGGTGCCTTACCGCTTGGCGACGGGGCAAAATGTGCGTGCAATTATTGCACTTTCTCCCTGAAAAACCAAGCGAACTTGGTGGCTATGGGTGGACTCGAACCACCGACCCCAGCATTATGAGTGCTGTGCTCTAACCGGCTGAGCTACATAGCCTCAGGGAGCCGGTAATTCTGGAGATGTATCTGGAATCTGTCAACACTTTTTCACCGCGCTTGTGAGTGGGCAGCGGGCGTGGCACAGTCCCGATCAGTAGATTTTTCTAGGAGTCCGCATCGTGATCGATCCGGACGGCTATCGACCGAACGTCGGTATTGTGCTGATGCGGCAGGATGGGCAGGTTTTCTGGGCACGACGCGTGCGCCGGGATGGCTGGCAGTTCCCGCAGGGCGGCATGAACACCGACGAGACGCCTGTCGAAGCCATGTATCGCGAGTTGCAGGAAGAGACCGGGCTGTTGCCGGAGCACGTTGAAGTGCTCGGGGCGACGCCGGGTTGGCTTCGCTATCGGCTGCCGGCACGGGCCATCCGCCGCAATGAACGGCAGGTCTGCATCGGCCAGAAGCAGGTGTGGTTCCTGCTGCGGCTGGCCGGGGACGAATCCCACGTCACCCTGGACCATACCGACAGCCCCGAATTCGACCAGTGGCGTTGGGTCGACTTCTGGTACCCGGTGGAGCACGTGGTGATGTTCAAGCGGGGCGTCTACGCACGCGCCCTGCGCCATCTGGCGCCGCTGGCCCGGGGAGTGGCCGGGACGGGGGTGGAATCGATGCCGAAATCCGCCCAGGAAGCCTGGATGCCCGGCAATGCGGCCGGCCACGACCGGCCACGCAAGCGCACCACGCCCAAGCGGGGCGTCGGCTACTGGCCGCGCAAGACCAAGGGCGAGCCGGGCGCGGTCTGAGCAATCCCGGTGGCCGTGAACCGTATCGAGAATGATTCAGGTTCGAAATTGACAACCATTCTCGTTTCGATTGGAATAGCAGCAGGCCGATCCGGGCCTGCCTGCCGAGTCCGCACGTGTACGTCTGCATCTGCAACGGGGTTACCGACCATCAGATCCGTGAAGCCGCCCAGAGCGGTGTCGCGAGCGTGTCCGAGTTGACGATGCGCACCGGCTGCGGCGCCACCTGCGGGTCCTGCCTGGACATGGCGGCGGACCTGCTGGCCAAGTTCAGCGCCACCCACGATCTTCCCCTGCCGGTCCTGGGCCTCCAGGCCGCCTGACCGGGCGGCGTGCCCGCGAGCCGCCGGCCGCCCAGGGTGGGCTTGCCACCCTTCTGCCGGGTCGCAACTGAGCACGATTCGCGTTCCTTCATGCTCCCGCGCGACGCGCTACAGTGCCCGCGATTCCACGCAGCAGGAGCACGCTCATGAAGGGCGACGCGAAAGTCATCGAATTCCTCAACAAGGTCCTCTACAACGAGCTGACCGCCATCAACCAGTACTTCCTGCACGCCAAGATGCTGAAGAACTGGGGCCTGAAGGAGCTCGCCGATCACGAGTACAAGGAATCGATCGAAGAGATGAAGCATGCGGACATCCTGTCCGACCGCATCCTCTTCCTCGAAGGCCTGCCGAACTTCCAGGCACTGGGCAAGCTGCGCATCGGCGAGAACCCGGCCGAGATCCTGCAGTGCGACCTCGCCCTGGAACGCGATGGCGTGGTGACCCTGCGCGAAGCGGTGGCCTATGCCGATTCGATCGGTGACTACGTCAGCCGCCAGCTGTTCGTGAAGATCCTCGAGTCCGAGGAAGAGCATATCGACTGGCTGGAAACCCAGCTGGATCTGATCGAGCGCATCGGCGAACCGAACTACCTGCTGACCAAGATCGAAGACTGAGTCAGCCCTGCAACGGGGCGCGCAGGCGGGCGTGATAGCCGCCCAGCGCGATCCGTGCACGCGCGAACTCGGCGATCAACAGCGCCACCGCGACCGCGGGGCGCTCCAGCGTGCCGGCGCGGGCATCGTGCTCGATCCGCCAGGCCGCGGCCGACAAGGCCATCGCACCCACATTCGCACTGGCGGATTTGAGGCTGTGCGCCAACGCGCGCAGCTGGTCCAGATCCGCGGCGACCGAGGCGTCCTGCAGCTGCCGGATCAACGGTGGCGTGTCATCCAGGAACACGCCGATGATGCGCGCGGTGTCGGCGCCGACTACCTCCAGCAGTTCATCCAGCACCTCCTGATCGAGCACCGGGGCCGGCGACTCGTCGCGGGTCGGCGAAGCGGCGGGCGGAGCCGGCGCGTGCTGAGGCAGGGACGGTGGCTGCACTGCCGGGTCATCGGCCATCGCACTGCCCCAGCGCGCCAGTACGGCCTGCAGCGTTTCGCGGTTGATCGGCTTGGACAGGTAGTCATCCATGCCGGCCTGCAGGCAGCGTTCGCGGTCGCCGGCCATCGCGTTGGCGGTCATCGCCACGATCGGCAACCGTGCGGTGCCGCGCGGGGCCTCGTGCGCACGCCAGCGGCGGGTGGTGTCGTAGCCATCCAGCACCGGCATCTGGCAATCCATCAACACCACATCGAATGGCCGCGCGTGCAGCGCCGCCAGCGCCTGCTCGCCCTGCGTGGCGGGCTCCACCTCGCAGCCCAATACCTGCAGCAGGCGTTGGGCGACCAGCAGGTTCACGCGGTTGTCCTCCACCAGCAGCACGCGCAATGGGAACTGCGGCAGGGCCATGGGCGAGCCGGCGTACTCCACCTCGGCCAGCAGCGCGGCCGGCCGGGCGCTGGCGACCACCGGCCTCAGCAGTGCATGCAGCTCGCTGTCTGCAACCTGCCGCGGCAGCGCCGGTCCCGGGCCGAGGGCCTCGGGCGCGGGTGCCTCCTCGCCGTACAGCCACAACAGCTGCGCTCCGGCATGCCGCTCGTTGCCGGCCAGCGCCTTCTGCAGCGCCTGGGTGCCGTGACGCAGGCCGTCAGTGTCGGCGATGACCCAGGCCAGCACCGGGTCGATGCCGGGGCGCTGCGGCGCGCGCAGGGCGTCGATCGCTTCGGCGGCGGTCTCCACCGTGTGCAGGCGCAGGTCATGGTGCTGGGCCACGCGCTCGATGCGCAGGGCCAGCAACGCATCGCGCGTGATCAGCAGGGCGCGGCGCACGGTGCCGATGGCGGGCAGGTCGCCGATCACCTTGAGCAACGGGATCTCGAACCAGAACGTGGCGCCCCGCCCGGGCGTGGAATGCACGCCGATGCGGCCGTGCATGAGATCGATGATGCGCTTGCAGATCGCCAGCCCCAGGCCGGTGCCGCCATACAGGCGCGTGGTCGAGGCATCGGCCTGGCTGAAGGACTGGAACAGGCGCGCCTGCAGGGCGTCATCGATGCCGATGCCGCTGTCGGCGATCTCGAACCGCAGCTGGTGCTGTGCGTTGGTCTCGCCCTGGCGCTGCACGCGCAGCCGGATCTGGCCGCGCTCGGTGAACTTGATCGCGTTGACCAGCAGGTTGCTGAGCACCTGGCGCAGCCGCACCGGATCGCCGCGAACCGACAGCCGCACCGCCGGGTCCAGCTCGAGCGACAGCTGCAGGCCCTTGGGATCGGCGGCACGCTGCATGAGCTGCACCAGTCCTTCCAGCAGCTCGCGCAGGTTGAACGTGGTGATCTCCAGGTTCAGGCCCCTGGCTTCGAGCCGGGAGTAATCGAGGATGTCATCGACGATGCGAAGCAGCTGCTGCGAGCTGGTTGCGGCGGTCTGCAGCATCTGCCGCTGGTCACTGCCGAGCTGGCCGCGCGCGATCAGGTCCAGCATCGGCAGGATGCCGTTGAGCGGCGTGCGGATCTCATGGCTCATCGTGGCCAGGAACTCACCCTTGGCCAGCGCCGCGGCTTCGGCGGCCTGCTTGGCGCTGAGCAGTTCCTGTTCGAGCTGGTTCTGCTGCTGCCGGCGTTGTTGAAGGTGATCGCGCTCCAGCAGCAGCGACTCGCTGCGCTGCTGCAGGGTGTGGAGCTGATCCTGCGTCTCCCGCCAGCGACGCACCGCCTGCAGCGCAGCCAGCAGCGCCAGCACGCCGGTGCCCGCGGCGATGTCGATCCAGGGGCCATTGGCGCCGATCCGTGCCATCACGCCGGCGGTCGCGCAGGCCGCGGCCGACCCGGCGGCGATCCACAGCGAGGCCGGGGTGGGCGAGGGGGCTGGCCGTCCGTGGCGTCCCATGCTCAGAGCACCGAGTTCTGGAAGTCGAAGTTCAGTTCGCTGCCGGCGGACTGGACCATGTTGCCCTGGATGAAATCAACGCCGCTGATCCACATCGCGGCCGCGGCCTGCGGATCTTCGATCTGCTGGCCGATGATGCGCAGCCCGGCGCGGTGCGCCCGGTCGATCGCCGCGCGCAGTTCGTCGCGGGTCTGCTGGTTGGCATGGCTGTGGGAGAAGCGCGCGGCCATGCGCACATACGCCAGCGGCAGCTGCGCCATCAAGGCGTTGGCCTCATCGCCCGGCTCGAACTGGCTCAGGCAGAAGCGCACGCCGGCTGCATGCATGCGCGTGCAGAACTGCTGCAGGGTGACGGTGTGGATCAGGGCATCAGGCAGGCGCACGTCGATGACCAGCGCGCTGCCGTCGATCTGGCGGCTGGCCAGCGACTCCAGCAGCCAATCGCCGAACGCATCGCGGGCCAGCGTGCGCAGCGACTGCGAGACGAACAGGTGCAGCGGTTGTGCGGCGTGGCGATACAGATCCAGCAGGCCCAGTGCGTGGTCGAGCACCTGCTGGTCAAGATCGGCGATGCGCCCGGCCGCTTCGGCCGCCGGAATCACCTGGCCGGCGGCCAGCACACTGCCATCGGCCTGGCGCAGCCGCAGCAGCACCTGGTACTGCGCGGTGTTGCCGCCGGCGACGGCGACGATGGGTTGATAGGCCAGTTCCAGTTGCCCTTCCAGCAACGCAAGATGTTCCTGTGCGGCCACATCTTCGCGACGCACATAGGCGGCCACGCCGGCGGTCAGCAGGCGCGCCTGCAGCGTCGTGCGTTCGACCGCTTCCAGCGCGCTGCCCGCATCGGAGAAGCCCGGCGAGAGCTGGGCATGGCCGACCACGCCCCGCAGGTGCACCGATTCGTCATCGCGGATCACGAACGCGCGCGTGGACAACTGTTCGCGCAGCGCGTGCGCCATCGTATCCAGCGTGTCCTCGTCGGCATCGCGGGCCAGGACCAGGAAGCTGTTGTCGTTCAAGCGCGCTAGCAGGTGCGGTTGCGCGGCATCGGCCAGGCGTTGGCCGGCCTGGGTCATCAGCCGTTCGAAGGCGGCATAGCCATAGCGTTCGCGCAGGCCGAGCGCACTGGCGATCTCGATGAAGAACAGGCCGCCGCGATCGCGGTGCGCGAGCGAGGTGCCCAGCTCCTGCATCACGTGATGGCGGGTGGGCAGGCCGGTCTCGGGATTGTTCATCGCCGGCGCACCCGCGTTGCCCGCCTGCGAGGCGGCCTGCGCACGGGCGCGGCGGATCCGGTTGGAGACGGCCGCGATCAGGTGGCGCGGGCGGATCGGCTTGCTGAGGAAATCATCGGCACCGCTGTCGAGTACCTCGAACTGGCGCTCCGGATCCGGGTCGCCACTGAGGAACACGATCGGCAGCAGCTGCTGGCCAGGCTGCTGGCGGATCAACGCGGTCAGGCGCATGCCGTCCAGGCCGGGCAGGTGCAGGTCCATCAGGATCAGGTCGGGGCGATGCTCGGCGATGGCCTGCTGCACGCCTTCGGCATCGCCGTGCACCAGCGCCTGCATGCCGGCGCCGTGCAGCACGCTCTGTGCGAACAGCGCCTGCGAGCGGTCGTCTTCGACGATCAGGACGCGGTACGGCGAATCGATGCCTGGCGGCACCAGGTCGCTGGCATCGGTGGTCATTGGCGGCAGCAACGGCGGCGGGCTGGCCGGCACGGGATTGAGCGCGACGACATTGCTGTGCGGCAACGCGGCGGGCGTGGCCTGGCGTTGCCAGCGCTGCCAGTGCTCGGCCGGCGGCGTTTCAGCGCGCACGGCGCGGGCGGGTGCAACAACGTTGTCGTGAACGGCCATCCGTACTCCCAGTCTGCGCCGCAATTATGCGATGAACGCCCGGAGGCAGGGCGCGCCTTACCGGGGCAGGGTGCCCGGTTTCACCTGCGTCTGCCCACTGTCGGCCTGGCGCATCAGCCAGCGCATCCCCTTCCACAGCGTCCGCCAGATCATCCACACGATCAACGCGCCGATCAGGCTGCACGCCACCACCAGGATCAGCGCCAGCCACGGGTGCGCCAGTGCGAGCGCCAGCCCGCCGACCACCACGGTGTCTTCGGCCGCCGAGGCGACCCAGTTGCTGGCCGGTTCGGGCGAGGTGTTGAGCAGGGCACGGGTGCCGGACTTCAGCCCGTGGCTGGCCAGCGCCACGCCGGCCCCGGCCACCAGGGCGGTACCGCTGAGTTCACCGCTGGGCGAGAGCGTGGCCGCGGCCAGGAACGCACCTGCCGGTACCCGGGCCAGGGTCTGGACCAGGTCCCAGACTGAATCGACCCCGGGGATCTTGTCGGCGAAGAACTCGGCGATGGCCAGCGCGGCCGAGGTGCCCAGCACCCACCACGATTCGGTGGCCTGCAGCGCGGGCGGCAGGTCGACCCAGCCGAGCAGGCCGGCCAGCCCCACGCCGAACACGGTCAGGTACACGCGGATACCGGCCAGCCAGGCCAGCAGGATGCCGATCACGAACAGGTGGGCCTCGGTCATGGCACGCGCTCCGGTGGCAGAATGTGCACAGGCGCACACTATCGTGGATGACGTCCATGAACGCTACTGCCCGGATCCCGAGCCTGCGCGGACAAGGCCTTTCCCCTGACTTACACTAGCCCGTCGTTCCAGACAGGGGCCGTTGCGACAGCGCCGGCAGGCGCGGTCGCCCAGGACTGCCATGAATAAGCCCACACCTTCCCGCATCCAGATCCGTCGGCCGGGCACGCCGCCCGTGCAGGACCGCAAGCGCCTGCTGGTGCTGGGCGGTGCCTGGCTGCTGTCGCTGATCCTGGCCGCGCTGCTCGGCGCCTGGCTGGGCTCGCCCGGCGGCGACGTCGGCACCCAGCTCAAGGCCGCCGAGACCCGCAACGAGCGCCTCCAGCAGCAGCTCATCGAACTGCAGCAGCGCCAGGCGACCCTGCAGGCCTCCGACCGCATCAGCCGTGCTGCCAATACCGAGGTCCAGGCCTCGCTGGGTGAGCGCGATGAAGAGATCGCCGGCCTGCGCGCCGACGTGGCCTTCTACGAGCGCCTGGTCGGGGCGACCAGCCAGCGCAAGGGC
This sequence comes from Stenotrophomonas sp. RIT-551, assembly GCF_026241915.1. Classification (NCBI taxonomy): domain Bacteria; kingdom Pseudomonadati; phylum Pseudomonadota; class Gammaproteobacteria; order Lysobacterales; family Lysobacteraceae; genus Stenotrophomonas; species Stenotrophomonas sp. RIT-551. The sequence goes on from NZ_JAPJIU010000001.1 coordinate 287,011, forward strand.
CTGAACACCCATTCGGTGGAGTTTTCGCCGGAAACCGGCGGCACCTGGCAGTACGCCGTGGTGCTGACCCAGAACCTGAACCGCGGGGCGATCAGCCAGGGGCAGATGCGCTTCACCGTGGAAGGCGTCAAGGACGGCAAGCTGACCTCGGTCAGCTGGGACGAGCTGCACCAGCGCACCAAGGTGCCGGGCCAGGACTATTCCTTCCGGTACTTCCAGCAGCTCACCGGCAGCGTGATGCTGCCCCAAGGCTTCACCCCGCAACGTGTGCGGGTCACGCTGGGATCGGGCGCGGGGGGCGCCACCCAGGTATTCGATTGGAAACAGGCCGGGGCACCGGCGGCATCGGCAAAAGAAGGGGAGTAAGCCCATGTTTGGCAGCAACAAGTCCAACCGCGACGGACATCTGGTCGTGGACGCGCTGATCGGCGCGCAGGTGGTGATCCGCGGGGACGTGGAATTCAGCGGTGGCCTGTATGTGGAAGGCACCATCCTGGGCAAGGTGATCGCCCAGGACGGCGCCAGCAACGCCACCCTGACGGTGGCCGAGCACGGCGCCATCGAGGGCGAGATCCGCGCGCAGGTGGTGGTCATCAGCGGCCGCCTGGATGGGGATGTGCACGCCACCGAGCGGGTCGAACTGACCCCCAGCGCCCGGGTCACCGGCAACATCCACTACCAGGTGGTGGAAATGCACGCCGGTGCCCAGCTGACCGGCCGCCTGATCCACACCTCGGCGCAGATGGCCCTGCCGCCGCCGTCCGGGGATGCGGACGAGGGCAAGGGCAAGGACACCGCCGCCCGCAGGAAGCTGGCCGAGGCGATGGCCTGAATCGCGCCGGCGCCACACCTTGAAACCGTGCTCATGCAGCCCCATGCTGGGGGCATGAGCACGCTTGTTTCCCTGCCCGGCGCACCCGCCGCCGCGCCGAACTACCAGTCCCTGGACCGTCCGCTGAACTTCACCGAGGCCGCTGCGGCCAAGGTCAAGGAGCTGATCCAGGATGAGGGCAACGCTGCCCTCGCCCTGCGCGTCTACATCGAAGGCGGTGGCTGTTCCGGCTTCCAGTACGGGTTCGAGTTCGATGAGAACCGGGCCGAGGACGATCTGGCGGTGGATACCGCCGGCGTCACCCTGCTGGTGGATCCGCTGAGCCTGCAGTACCTGATGGGCGCCGAGGTGGATTACACCGAGAGCCTGACCGGCGCGCAGTTCGTGATCCGCAATCCGAACGCGAAGACCACCTGCGGCTGCGGCAGCAGTTTCAGCATGTGATGCGCGCGCAACCGGCCTGAGGGTCGGTTGCCGCTTGCCAGTCCCGCCGAATGTGGGCAGGCTCTTGCGATGTCCAAATTCTCTTCGCAGCTTTCCGGTTTCGCCTTCGTCAGCGAGCCGTTGGAGCGCGCCGATACCCTGCGCGATGACGCTGATGCGTTGTTGCGGCTGTGGCCGGACGCGCGCGTATTGGTGCTCGACCAGGACGGTACCGCACTGGCGGGCAACGACGGCCAGCCCCTGCCACTGACCGGCGCCGAGCTGGGCGGTGGCCCGGGTACCGCGATCTTCCTCGGCCTGCGCGGCGAGCAGGCGTGGTTCTCGATGGAGGCCGCCGGCCTGTCGGTGACGGCCCCGCAGCGGGTCGACCTGCGGCAGTCCGCCGCGACCTGGTCCATCGCCGATTCCACCGCCTTCTGCTACGCCCGTGGCATGTCCTACTGGCAGTCGCGCACCCGCTTCTGCGGGGTGTGCGGTGGCGCGGTGACCTTCAGCCGCGGCGGCTTCGTCGGCCGCTGCGGCCAGTGCGCAACCGAACATTACCCGCGGGTGGATCCGGCCGTGATCGTGGCCGTGGAAAACCAGGGTCGGCTGCTGCTGGGCCGCCAGGCCAACTGGGCCCCGCGTCGCTATTCGGTGCTGGCCGGCTTCGTCGAGCCCGGTGAATCGCTGGAGCAGACCGTGGTCCGTGAGGTGTTCGAGGAAAGCCGGGTGCGCGTGCGCGAGTGCCGCTACCTGGGGACCCAGCCATGGCCGTTCCCCGGCGCGCTGATGCTCGGCTTCGCCGCGACGGCCGAAGACGACGTGCCGACAGTGAACGGCGAGCTGGAAGATGCCCGCTGGTTCACCGCCCAGGAAGTGGGCGCTGCCCTGGCCCGGGATGTCGAGGACGACGGCGAAGGCATCCGCCTGTCCCCGCCGATCTCGATCTCGCGCAGCCTGATCGAGCACTGGTACCGCCAGCAGGTCGCCTGACCGTCGCCTGCCGTTGCCGCAGGCTGAACACGCGGCGCGTTACATTACCTACGGCCCGGGGAATTGCCGGGCCGCAAGGCATAGTAGCGGCGCGTTCCACGTCCCGAGCCGGAGGCTTACATGTTCACCACCCTGGTCGCCGTGCTGGTTGCCTTGGCCCTGGGCCATGTCGCGCCGGGCGCGGCCGTTGCGCTGCGGCGGTTCGGCCTCTACCGGCGCTGGCTGCAGTGGCTGGACCGGCATGCCGCCGAAGACGGCGCCTGGCGCGGACGCAAGGGTGCCTGGCTGGCGGTGCTGCCGTTCGTCGTGGTGCTGGGCCTGATCCAGTGGCTCTTCGACGGTCGGATGTACGGCCTGCCGTCACTGCTGCTGGGCGTGCTGGTGCTGGTGATGTGCTGGGGCCCGCGCGACCTGGACCGCGATGTCGAGGCGGTGATCGATGCCGATGACGCCCATGCGCGTCATCTGGCGATCGCGCAGCTGCAGTCCGCCGGTGGCAGCCTGCACGAAGACGTCCCCTCGCTCGTCGAAGCAACGGTGCTCAACGCGCTGCGGCGCTGGTTCGCGGTGCTGTTCTGGTTCCTGCTGCTGGGCCCGGTCGGCGCGCTGCTGTATCGCCTGCTGGCGTTGCTGGCGGTCGGCCCGATGCGCTCGCTGGCCAGCGTGGAAGCGGTCGCCGGTGCACGCGTGGTGCTGTCCTGGCTCGAATGGCCGGTGGCGCAGCTGATGTCGCTGTCGATGGCGCTGGTCGGCAACTTCGATACCGCATTCAAGGCGTGGCGCGAGGCGCATGGCAACCAGTGGGCCGCCTCCACGCACTTCCTTGGCGCGGTCGCGCGGGCGAGCGTCAGTGCCGAGCTGCGCGAGGATGCGCACGATTACAGCGATGCGGGCATGGTGCCGGTATGGCGTCGGCTGCCGGAACTGCGCGATGCGATGAGCCTGGTGTGGCGCATGCTGCTGCTGTGGATGGCGGTGCTGGCGCTGCTGGTGATCGCCGGCTGGGTCACCTAGCGGTTGGGATCAGCCCGGTGCCAACCAGGTAAACGGCACCCACGGCAGGTTGCGTGCGATCCAGTACGCCGGCAGCAGGATCAGCCAGAAGGCGGGCTTCATCACCAGCGTGATCAGCGGCTGCAGCACGCGTGGGCGCCAGCCCAGCGCCCAGCCGATCACCAGCGGGGCGACGGCCAGCATCAGCATGGCCAAGGGATTCATCGAGAACGCGGCGACCACATCGCCGTGGGCCAGCGCGTGCAGTGCACGCGTCAGCCCGCAGCCGATGCAGTAGTACCCGGTAACGGCCAGGAAGCTGCACGGCGGGAACGGACTGCTGGCGCTGTTGGGGTCGTAGTGCCGCAGCACCCAGAACCCCGCGCCGGCGGCCAAGGCGGCCGGCGGCAGGGCCGCCAGCAACCAGCGCTTGCCGTGCAGCGCGATCATCAGCTGGCGCTTTCGATCTGCTGCTGGAACTGCTGCATCTGCTGCATGTAACCGTCAACGCCCATGAAGGCCAGCGAGATCACGAACAGCACGACGCCGGCGATCAGGAAACCGGTGGTGACCCACGCCCAGATCTTGGCGTTCTTGGAGGCACGACGTGCGCCTTCCAGGTCGCCCTGGTTGAGCAGGCCGTTGACCTTGCTGGCGAACACGATCGCGACCACGCCGGTGACGATGCCCGGGAAGCTCAGGCACGACAGGCAGCACACGAAGAACGCCAGGATGGTGACGACGATCGACCAGATCAGGTGGTTCGGAATGCTGCCCGGGGCGGGCGGCAGGGGGGCGGTGGCATTCATCAGCGAAGCTCCATTTGCTTGGGTGGGTGTGTACGGGATGGATCCGGGGCGAACAACACACGCGATGAGGCACGATCGGCAACAGGTGACACGACGGCAATGTCCGGCATCGAGCGTCCGCCCGCGCCGGCCAGCGCGGGCGAGGTGCCCCGGGCGGTAATCTAACCGATGTACCCGCGTCCATGTATACGGTTACATGCAGGCAGGGCAGGACTCACGCCTGGTCAGCCCGCAGCTGCCGCACCTGTGTCTCCAGCATCGGGGCCGTGGCGACCTCGCCGGCGATCGGTGCCGACGCGACCACCTCGACATGCGCGCGGAACCGACGTGGCACGCGCATCCGGCCCAGGCGCGTGTCGCGCCGGCTCCACATGCTCGACCACATGCCGCGCAGCGCCATCGGCACCACCGGCACCGGGCGGCGCTCGAGAATCTTCTCCACGCCCGACTTGAACGCGCCCATCTGGCCATCACGGGTCAATGCGCCCTCGGGGAAGATGCAGACCAGCTCGCCTTCGGCCAATGCCTTGTCCACCTCGTCGAACGCAGCCTGCATCAGCGCCGGATCCTCGCGTGCACCGGCGATCGGGATCGCCTTGGCGGTGCGGAAGATCCAGCGCATCACCGGGATGTTGAAGATCCTGTAATACATGACGAAGCGCACCGGGCGCGGGATCGTGGCCGAGAGGATCAGCGCGTCCATGTAGCTCACATGGTTGCACACGATCAGCGCCGCGCCCTCGTCCGGCACGTTGGCCTCGATCCCGTGCGGGCGAAGGCGGTACAGCGCGCGCACCATCACCCAGCTGAGGAAGCGCATCAGGAATTCGGGGACGATCGTGAAGATGTAGATCGACACCACGGCGTTGGCGATCGCCAGGGCCAGGAACAGCTGCGGAATGGTCCAGTCCAGCACGCGCTGGGTGAGCAGGCCCAGGCCTGCGGCCAGCACGATGAAACCGGAGTTCTGGATGTTGAGCGCGGCGAACACGCGCGACATCTCCGACTTGGCCGTGCGGCTCTGGATCAGTGCGAACAGCGGCACCACGAAGAAGCCGGTGAACAGGCCGATGCCGATCAGGTCGATGATGATGCGCACGCTGCCGGGCGCCTGTACGAACTGCCAGATCGACAGCCCGGCGGCGGCGGCTTCCCCGACACGTGCGAAGTACAGGTCGAGCATGAAGGCGGTCATGCCGAACGCGCCCAGCGGCACCAGGCCGATTTCCACGGTGCGCCCGGACAGCTTCTCGCACAGCAGCGAGCCGGTGCCGGTGCCGAGCGAGAACAGCGCCAGCGCGAAGATGTACAGCGTGGAGCCACCGCCTAGATTGATTTCGGCGTAGGTGGGCAGCTGCGAGGTCAGCATGGTGCCGACGAACCAGAACCAGGACACGCCGAGTATCGCGTTGCGCACCGCCTTCTGCTTCTTGGCCATGCGCAGCACCGCCAGCGACTCGGGCAGTGGATTCCAGTTGATCTTCAGGTCCGGTGCGCCGGCATCGACCTTCGGGATCATCCGCGCGGTGAGGTTGCCGGCCACGGCCAGTACGATCACCGCGGTCGCGGCGACGATCGGGCCATGGCTGCCCGCCAGGGTGAAGATCAGACCGCCAGCGATCATGCCGGTCAGGATCGACAGCGAGGTGCCCATCTCGACCAGGCCGTTGCCGCCGGTCAGCTCCTCGGGCTTGAGGATGGAGGGCAACACCGAGTACTTCACCGGCCCGAACAGGGTGGACTGCATGCCGGTGCAGAACAGCGCGACCAGCAGCACCGGCATGCTCTCGGTCAGGAAGCCGACCGCGGCCAGCGACATGATCGCGATTTCCATGGTCGTGGTGATCACGATCAGCCGCGACTTCTCCAGCTTCTCCGCGATCTGCCCGGCCAGCGCCGAGAACAGGAAGTACGGCAGGATGAAGATCGCCGGTGCCAGGTTGGTGTACAGCGAGCGCTCTTCGATCGGCGTGCCGAGGAAGAACAGCAGCGCGATGATCGCCTGGCGGTAGACGTTGTCGTTGAACGCGCCCAGCGACTGGACGATGAAAAACGGCAGGAAACGGCGTTGCCTGAGCAGGGCGAACTGACTATGGCCGGACATGGAGACTCCTTGCGAACCGGCGCAGCCTAGCATTCTCCCTGTTGGCGCAGCATGGCAGCGCCGCGGTTCGGGGCAGGCAGCCCCGTTCAACATCCGTATCGACCAACGGTCGATACCTACCGCAGCGTGCGCGCGGCCTCGTTGGCGGCACCGCGCAGCTTGGGCAGCAGGCGCAGCATCAGGCCCATCTGGGTCCGGATCAGCTGCAGCTGGGGCGGCATGTCGTCCGGGATCTGCTCCAGCTGTTCGGCCAGGGCGCGGTCGCCGTCGTTGGCGTCTTCGGCCACCGGCTCGCGCTGCTGCAGCGCGCTGGCGATCTGCTGCATCGCCTGCTCCACGCGTTCCCCGCCGGACAGGGCGAGTGGGTCCTGGCCGTAGCTGTCCAGCTGGGTGCGGTGCGCACCCAGCGCGGAGAGATGGCCGAGCAGCGTGTTGGACAACGCCAGGAAGCGGAACCCCGCATCCAGGTTGCGGCGTACGTGGCCAGGCTCGCGCAGCATGTTCGACAGGGCCGTGGACAGCGCCGCATCGGCGTTGTGCATGTCGCGCCGTGCGATGCGGTAGGCCAGATCGTCCCGCATGCCACTGCCGTACTGGCCGAGCACGGCGTGCAGGTACCTGGCGCAGTTGTCGAGCACCCGCGCCATCACCAGGTTCAGGCGGCGGCCCTGCCAGTCGGGCAGGATCAGGAAGGCGGCCGCCGCGGCGATCGCACAGCCCAGCAGCGTATCCACCAGCCGCGGCCAGATCAGCAGGAAGCCATCGCCGATCAGGTTGAAGCAGGTCAGCGCCATCACCGTGATCGCCGCCGAGGCCACCAGGTAGCGATCGCTGCGGGTGAAGAAGAACAGCAGCGCCGAAAGCAGGGCGATCAGCAGCTCGATGCGCAGGTCCTGGAACAACTGCATCAGCGCCCAGGTCAGCACCAGGCCGATCAGGGTGCCGGCGATCCGCTGCGCCAGCCGCTGGCGGGTGGCACCGAAGTGCGGGCGGCAGACGAACACGATGGTCAGCAGCACCCAGGAGCCGTTCTGGGCGTTGAACAGGCGGATCGCCGCGAAGCCGACGATCAGCGCCAGCGCCATGCGCAGGCCATGCCGGAACAGCACCGAGCCGGGGGTGAGCTGCTGGCGGATACGCACGCCCATCTCGCGCAGGGTGTGCGGGTTGGTATCGCGCAGGCGGGTGTCCACGTTGTCCAGGGTGGACTCGGATTTCTCGGCTTCGGACAGGCGGCGTTCGATGCTCTGCAGGTTGTGGCCCAGCAGTTCCAGCGAGGCCAGCAGGCGCTGCCACTGGGGATTGTGCTGGGCGCGCAGCCAGACCAGCGAATCGGTCAGGTCGGCGGTGGCCTGCTTGGTGCGCTCGCCGTACTGGAAGGGCTGGCGCAGGCGGATCGCCTGGCCGAGATTGGCGCAGGCTTCGCCCTGCAGCGCGAGCAGGCGCTGGCAGCGGTACAGCACGTCGCTGTGGAAGAACGCTTCGGTCAGCGCGCCGTAGGGGTAATGCGAGGAGCTGGCGCGCTCGTGGAAGTCCTGGGCCATGTAATACAGGCGCAGGTACAGGCCGGACTGCACGCCGGGCCGGCCGGAGCGGCCGAAGCGCGCCAGGATCGCGGTCTTGGCGATGTTCAGCGCCTCCACCACGCGCCGGTTCTGCTCGGCCAGGGCGAGCTGGCGCTTCTGCACGTCGGCATCGCGCACCGGTTCGAACAGATCGGCCTTGAGCTTGAGGTAGCGGCCCAGCTCCAGATACAGGCGTGCCACGCGCTCGCGCACGGGGCGATTGGCGAACAACGCCGTCCACAGAATCGAGAGCAGGGCGTACCAGACCGCGCCGGCCAGCAGGTGGCTCACGGCATTGATCGCCTGGGGCAGATCGGCGGCACCGTGCTGTTCCAGCCCGATCATCGTGTAGATGGCCAGGGTTACCGTGGCCTGCGCGATCGAGGCATAGCGCTCGCCGAGCGCGCCGAGCAGGGTCAGCCCGAAGGTGGCCGCGGCCAGGGCGGTGATGAACCACCACGGATGCGGGAACAGCACCACCACCGCCGCGGCGGCCGCCACGAAGCACAGCAGCGACAGCGCCACCGATTTGATCCGGCCCCACCAGTTGTCGTCGGTCTCGGCGATCGCGCTGGCGATGATGCCCAGAAACACGCCGGGCAGGGCGGGCAGCTGGTCCAGGTACCAACACAGCCCCATGGCCGCCGACAACGCGATGAATACCCGCAGGCCATAGCTGGCCTTTTCATGTGCCCAGAGGCGGCTGACGCGGGTTTCGAACGAGGGCATGGCGACTCGGCGGAAGAGAGGCCGCCATTATTGCCGGTGCGGAGTGAAGGAGACACCTCTACCGCCGACGGTAGTGCCGGCCGCTGGCCGGCTCCCGACAATGCCGAGGAGCCGGCCAGCGGCCGGCACTACCTGTGTGCTTCCGGTTACATGTCCCAGCGCACGCTTACCGCGAAGGTGCGCGGCAGGCCGACGCCTGCGTTGGACCAGTACTTCTTGTTGGCCAGGTTCTCCACGCCGGCGCGCCAGGTGACGGGATGGCCGGCGGCCTGCATCCGGTAGCCGACACCGGCGTTGACCAGCGTGTAGTCGGGCAGCTTGAGCGTGTTGTCGGCGTCGTAATAGACGTCACCGTAGTAACGGGCCAGTGCATACACGCTCAGGCCCTCGACCTGCGGGACGCTGTAGTCGGCGTGCAGGACGCCCTGCCAGCGGGCGGCGCCGGCGGTGCGGTTGCCTTCCTGGGCGACGCTGTCGGGGGAGAGCTTGTCGTAGGTGGGGTCCAGCCAGGTCACGCCGCCACCGAGCGTGAAGGCATCGGTCAGGCGCACGTCGCCGCTGACTTCCACGCCTTCGTACAGCGTGATGCCGTCCTGCACCAGCAGCTTGCCGGCGGGCGTGAGCAGATCGATGTTCGCGCCACGCTCCAGCCGGAAGGCGGCGGCATTGGCGCTCCAGCGCGGGTACTCGATCTTGGCGCCGATCTCGTACTGCTTGCTGATGGTCGGGTCGAGCACGTCACCGGCGTTGATGTAATCGCTGCCCACGCGGCTGCCGGCTTCCAGCGATTCCACGTAGCTGGCATACAGCGTCACTGCATCGGCCGGCTTGTACATCAGGGCGTAGGTCGGGGTGACCGGATAGGTGTGGTACGCGCCCTTGTTCTCGAAGTCGTTGTAGCGCGCGCCGGCCAGCAGCGACCAGCCATCGGCGAAGCTGACGGTGTCGCTGACAAATGCCGCCTGCTGCACCGTTTCGCTGCCGCGGCTGAGCACGCGCGAGCCGACCGCGTCATGACGCAGTGTCGGGCGCTGGTAGAGGTTGCCGCGGCCGATGGTGTTCCACTCGTAGGGACGGTCCCAGCCCAGCCCGGTCTGGTGGGAGACGCCGGCGACCACCTGGTGCGACAGCGGGCCGGTCTGGAAGCGGCCCTGCACGATCGCCTGGGCCAGCTTCCACTCGCTCTTGCCGCCGAGTTCGTAGGTGTTGACGTTGTAATCGCCGTTGACGTCATCGATATAGGCGAAGATCTTGTTGACGTCGTTCCATGAGGTGGTCACGCCATAGCTCAGGCTGGCCTTCCAGTCATTGTTGATCTGCCAGTTCAACGCCGTGGAGAGCAGGCTGGAACGGGTGTCGTAGTAGCTGCCATCGATGCTGTTGTCGATGTCGCCCGCGAGAGGGCGCGGCAGCTCGGTCAGGCCGATGAAGTAATACTGCGGCGACTCGTTGCTGAGATCGCGCGACTGGAACACGCCATCGAAGGTCCAGGTCAGCCGGTCGGTCAGGCGTGCATCCAGCGACAGGGCGCCGACCTTGCGGTTCACCTCCCCGCCGTTGAAGGTTTCACCTTTCTCCTGGTACGCGTTGAAGCGGTAGCCGAACATGTCCTCGTTGCCGAAGCGTCCGCCCACATCGATCTGGCCGCTGACGATGCCTGCCTCGCGCCAGCCGAGCTGTGCCGACAGCGTGGTGATCTCGGTCGGCTTCTTGGTGACGTAGTTGACGATGCCGCCGGGCTGGCCGAAGCCGTACATGAAGCCGCCGGGACCTTTGAGCAGTTCCACCTGTTCCATCACTTCCAGCGGCCATTCGGTGCCCCACGAGGACACCTGCAGGCCGTTGACGCGGTAGCTGTCGTAGCTGAGATCGATGCCGCGGTTGCGGATCGGCGAACTCCAGCCGCTGGCGTAGGCGCTGACCTGGGTGACCACCGAAGGATCGGTGAGGAAGGCCTCGCCCAGCGAGACCACCTGGCGCTTTTCGATGTCCTCGCGGCCGACCACCGAGATCGCAAACGGGGTATCGCGCACGGCGCGGTCGCCGAGGGCGCCGGTATCGGTGTGGGTACGTTCGGCGGTGACCTTGATCGCGTCCAGGTCGGTGGCCGAGCGCGCCCGCGCGGTGCCGTCCGGTACGGACTGGGCATGGGCGGCGCAGGCCAGCGACAGTGCAACGGCCAACGTGGCCAGGCGGGGCAGGGAGGACGACAGCATCGATGGGTTCCTTGGCGGACAGCACAACGCCGTCCGCGATCTACAGAGGGCGGGGGAGGGTCGATGGCTGGATCGCGCAGGCTGGCCGGGAACCGGCAGCGGGGGCATCGCAGTGGGCGACGCAGGACCGTGGCTGGATGAGAATTGTTGTCGTTTTGTTACGTCGCGTCAAACCGGTGCGCACCGGCCGGGGGTGCCGACAGGGGCGTACCGACAGCGGCGTACCGACCAACGGTCGGTACCTGCCGATGCAATGGCTACCGCGCGGCGGCGGCCCGCTTCAACGCGCGCTTCTCACGGCGCCGCGCCCGGCGGGCCACCCAGCGCTCGCGCAGGCACGAGAAGATCACGTACAGCGCGGGCGTGCTGAGCAGGGTCAGGCTCTGCGAGAACAGCAGGCCGCCGATCATCGCGATGCCGAGCGGGCGGCGCAGTTCGGAGCCTTCGCCCAGACCGATGGCCAGCGGTACCGCAGCCAGGATCGCCACCATGCTGGTCATCATGATCGGGCGGAAGCGCACGATGCTGGCTTCGCGGGCGGCTTCCAGCGGTGTCTTGCCATGCTCGCGCTGCGCCACCACCGCGAAGTCGATCATCATGATCGCGTTCTTCTTGACGATGCCGATCAGCAGCACCAGCGCGATCATCGAGATCACCGACAGTTCGGTGTTGGTGCCGTACAGCGCCAGCAGCGCGCCGACGCCTGCCGCCGGCAGCGTGGAGAGGATGGTGACCGGGTGGATCAGGCTTTCATAGAGCATGCCCAGCACCAGGTACACGGTGATGATCGCCGCCATCACCAGGATCAGCATCGCCATCGGGTCCGAATCGAAGCCGAACCCGGCGTCGTCGGCCAGGCGGATGTCGCCGGGCATGCGCATGCCGTTGACGGTGCTGTCGATGATGGCCTTGGCCTCGCCCATGCTGGTGCCGGGGGCGAGGTTGTAGCTCAGGTCCATCGTGGTGTACTGGTTCTCGTGGGTGATCTGCGACGGTGCCAGCCCCGGTACCTGTTCGGCCACCGCGGTGATCGGCACCATCTCGCCATTGCCGGCGCGTACGTAGATCTGGTCCAGCGCGCCGGGTGTCGCGGTCTGCTCCGGCAGGGCGTTGACCACCACGCTGTACTGGTTGATGTCCGAGTAGATCGTGGAGATCTGGCGCTGGCCGAAGGCGCCGTACAGCGCGCCGTCGATGGCACCGACCGACACGCCCAGGCGGGCGGCCTTGGCCCGGTCGATCACGATGTTCTGGCGCAGGCCGGCGGCGTCCACGTCGGTGCCGACATCAGCCAGCTTCGGGTTCTTCTTCAGCGCGGCCTGCAGCTTGGGCAGCCACTCCTGCAGCTGGGCCAGGTCGTTGCCCTGCAGCGAGACGCGGTACTGCGCGCCCTGGCTGGCACCACCGCCATCGTTGCTGGGCAGATCCTGGATGGCGCGCAGGCGCAGCTGCAGGTCGGGATAGCGGTCGGCCTTCGCGCTGAGGCGGGCCAAGGCCTGGGCGGTCGTTTCGCGGCGGCCGTCCTTGCGCGACTTCAGTTCAACGTTGAACTGCGCGCTGGAGCCCTGGCGGCCACTGCCCAGGCGCACACCCACGGTTTTCACTGCCGGGTCGGCCATCAGCATGTCGGTGATGCGGCGCTGGCGGTTGACCATGTCTTCGAACGAGACCGTGGCGCTGGAATTCGCACGGCCCCAGATCAGGCCGGTGTCCTGCGGCGGGAAGGCGCCCTTCTTGACCGCACCGAACAGGAACACCGTCGCGCCGATCAGCAGCAGCGGCGTCAGCGACAGCAGCAGCGCGTGGCGCAGCGAGAAATCCAGCAGCTTCACGTAGATCCGCAGCATGCGGTCGTGGCCGGCATCGAGCAGGCGGCCGAAACGGCTCGGCGCACCGGCTTCGGCATGTGCGCTCAGGAAGCGGCTGCACAGCGCCGGGGTCAGCGTCAGCGAGATGATCATCGAGACCACGATGGCCGCGACCAGGGTGACGGTGAACTCGCGGAAGAACGCGCCCATCATGCCTTCGGCGAACAGCAGCGGAATGAACACCGCCACCAGTGAGGCGGTGATCGAGACGATGGTGAAGCCGATCTCGCGCGCGCCGGTGAGGGCGGCCTGCATGCGCGGCATGCCCTCGTCGAGGTGGCGCATGATGTTCTCGATCACCACGATCGCATCGTCGACCACGAAGCCGATCGCGATCACCAGCGCCAGCAGGCTCAGGTTGTTCAGGGTGAAGCCCAGCACGTACATCACCAGCGCCGCGCCGGCCAGTGAAAGCGGCACGGTCACCGCGGCGATCAGGGTCGGGGCCAGCCGGCGCAGGAACAGCGCCATGGTCAGCACCACCATGGCCAGCGCGATCAGCAGGGTGATCTGCACTTCATGCAGCGACGAGCGGATGGTCGGGGTGCGGTCGAAATACGGGGTGAGCGTGGTACCCGGTTCGAGGTAGTCGCGCAGGGTCGGGATCTGCGCCTTCACCCGGTCCACGGTTTCCACGATGTTGGCGCCGGCGCGGGTGAACACATACATCACCACCGCCGGTTTGTGGTTGAACCACGCGGCCTGGTAAGCGTCCTGCTGCCCGTCGTAGACGTTGGCGATGTCCTGCAGGCGGATCACGCGGCCATCGTCGGCGGTCTTGATCACCAGCTGGGCGAAATCGGCGGCGCGCGCGACCGAATCGTTGGCGATGATCGCGGTGGTGGTGTTGCCATCGGTGAGGAAGCCGGTCGGCGAGGTCACGTTGGCTGCGCGTACCGCATTGCGCAGGTCATCGGCGGTCAGGCCGAGGGCATTCATCAGGCGCAGGTTGACGTCCACCCGCACCGCCGGCGTGGAGGCGCCGGCGATATCCACCGAGGAAACGCCGGTGATCTGGCGCAGGCGCTGGGCCAGCAGCGAATCGGCCACGTTGTAGAGGTCGTCGGCCGACTGCGTTTCGGAGGTCAGTGCGATCGCGATGACCGGGTCGTCGTTCGGGTTCGCCTTCTGGAACATTGGCGTGCCCAGCCCGGCGGGCAGGTCGGACTGGGCCGAGTTGATCGCGGTCTGCACGTCCAGCGCGGCCGAGTCGATGTCGCGGTCGCTCTGGAAGATCATGAAGACCAGCGAGCTGCCTTCGGAGCTGGACGAGCGCATGCGGTCGATGCCGGGCAGCTGGCCGAGGTGGCGCTCCAGCGGCGCGGTCACCGTGGAGGCCATCGTCGTGGCGTCCGCGCCGGCCTGGTTGGCGTGCACGAAGATCACCGGGATCTGGATGTTCGGCAGTGCCGACACGCCCAGCTGCAGGTAGCAGATCACGCCCACCACGAACAGGCCGATGGCCAGCAGGGCGGTGCCGATCGGGCGGCGGATGAACGGGCCGGAGATGTTCATCGAACGCCTCCGCAGCGGTCTGCGGTGCTCGTCATCACGCCTGCGGCTCCTGCACCGGGCCATGGCCGTGACGCAGCGCGCGCTGTTCGCGGCGCTGGCGCAGGCGCTCGGAGAAGCGCTCCATGTACAGGTAGATCACCGGGGTGGTGTACAGCGTGACCAGCTGCGAGAGCAGCAGGCCGCCGACGATGGCGATGCCCAGCGGGCGGCGCAGCTCCGAGCCGATGCCGGTGCCCAGCGCCAGCGGCAATGCACCGAGCATCGCGGCAGCGGTGGTCATCATGATCGGGCGGAAGCGCAGCAGGCAGGCGCGGCGGATCGCTTCATGCGCGTTGGCCCCGGTGCGGCGTGCCTCGATCGCGAAGTCGACCATCATGATGCCGTTCTTCTTGACGATGCCGATCAGCAGCACGATGCCGACGATGCCATCCACCGACAGCGGCAGCCCGCACACCATCAGCGCCAGCAGCGCGCCGACACCGGCCGGCGGCAGGGTGGAGATGATGGTGAAGGGGTGGATGTAGCTTTCATACAGCACCCCCAGCACGATGTAGATCAGCACCAGCGAGGCCAGCAGCAGCCACACCACGTCGGTCTGGCTGCCGGTGAACTCTGCCGCCTTGCCGATGAACTGCGCATGCACCTGCGAGGGCATGTCCAGGCCGGCCTTGGTTTCCTCGATCGCCTTGACCGCATCGGACAGCGAGTAGCCCGGCGCGATGTTGAACGACACCGTGACCGCCGGCAGCTGCTGCTGGTGGCTGACCACCAGCGGGGTGCTGGTGACCTTGCCTTCGGCCAGCGCGGCCAGCGGAATGATGTTGCCCGCACCGACCGGGATACCGGTGTTCTGCGCGCCGATGCCGGTGGCCGTGGACGAGTTGGACGAGGTGACCTGGCCGAAGTTGGTGGCGTTGCTGCCGGTCAATGCACCGGCTCCGTTGGAGGCCACCGCCAGCTGGTTCATCAGCGCGGTGCTGGTGCGGAATTCCGGCGCCACTTCGAGCACCACGCGGTACTGGTTGAGCTCGGTGAAGATGGTGGAGATCTGGCGCTGGCCGAAGGCGTCGTACAGGGTGTCGTCGATGGTCTGCATCGGCACGCCGAGCACGCTGGCCTTGTCGCGGTCGATGGTCAGTTCCAGCGCGCGGCCCTGGTTGGACAGGTTGTTGTCCACGTCGGCCAGTTCCGGGCGCTGGCGCAGCGCTTCGGTCAGCCGGGTGGCCTGCAGCGCGACCTGCGCGCTGTCCACGTCCGACAGCGAGTACTGGTACTCGGTGGCCGCCACGCGGGTATCCAGGGTGACGTCCTGCACCGGCTTGAGGTACAGCGCCACGCCGGGGATGCCGGCCACGGCCTTCTGCAGGCGCGGCAGGATCTCATCCAGGCCATCGCGGTCGCCGCGCTCCTTGAGCACGATCGACAGCTGGCCCTGGTTGAGCGTGGGGTTCATCGTGCCGGCGCCGATGAAGGCGGACACGCCGGTCACCGCCGGATCGCTGCGCAGGGCTTCGGCCACGGCCTTGGTGCGCTGCTCCATCTGCGGGAAGGCGATGTTCTGGTCGGCCTGGACCACGCCCGTGATCAGCCCGGTGTCCTGTTCGGGCAGCAGGCCCTTGGGGATCACGATGTACAGCACCACGGTCAGCACCAGCGCACCGGCGGCGACGGCCAGGGTCAGCGGCTGGTGATCGAGCACCCAGTCCAGGCTGCGCTCGTACAGGCCGACGGTGCGCGACCATACGGTGGTCTTGCCGGCCGCGGCGGCACGCTCGTGCGCATCCTCGCCTTCAGGCAGCGCGTCCGGCTTGAGCAGGTAGGCGCACATCATCGGGGTGAGCGTCAGCGAGATCAGCATCGACAGCGTCACCGCGATGCTCAGCACCCAGGCGAACTCATGGAACAGGCGGCCGGTGACGCCGGGCATCAGCAGCAGCGGCAGGAACACCGCCACCAGCGAGATGGTCAGCGAGAGCACCGTGAAGCCGATCTGCTGTGCGCCGATCTCGGCTGCTTCGGGGCCACTCTTGCCCTGTTCGATGTAACGCACGATGTTTTCGATCATCACGATCGCATCGTCGACCACGAAGCCGGTGGCCACCACCAGCGCCATCAGCGAGAGGTTGTCCAGCGACATGCCGGCGAACGCCATCACCCCGAAGGTGCCGGCCAGCGACAGCGGCACCGCCACCGAGGGAATGATAGTGGCCCACAGGCGGCGCAGGAACACGAAGATCACCGCCACCACCAGGCCGATGGTCAGGATCAGGGTGAACTGCACTTCATGCACCGAGGCGCGGATGGTCTCGGTCCGGTCGTTGAAGATCTCCAGGTGCACGTCGGCCGGCAGCACGTTCTGCAGCTGCGGCAGCAGCGTACGGATGCGCTCGACGGTCTGCACGATGTTGGCACCGGGCTGGCGGCGCACTTCCAGCAGCACCGCCGGCTTGCCATCGGCCCACGCGGCCAGCTGGTCGTTCTCCACGCCGTCGACCACGTTGGCGACATCGGACAGGCGCACCGGGCGGCCGTTCTTGTAGCTGATGATGGTGTCGCGGTACTCGGCGGCGCTGGTCAGCTGGTCATTGGTGCCGATCGAGTAGGACTGGGTCTTGCCGTTGAGCGAGCCCTTGGGCGCGTTGACGTTGGCCTGGGTCAGCGCGCTGCGCAGGTCTTCCAGGGTCAGGCCCATGTTGGACAGCTGCGCCGGGTTGACCTGGATGCGCACGGCCGGGCGCACGTTGCCGGCGATCGAGACCAGGCCTACGCCCTGCACCTGCGACAGGCGCTGGGCGAGGATGGAGTCGGCGTAATTGTTGACGTCGCGCAGCGGGCGCGTATCGGAGGTGAGCTTGAGGGTGACGATGGCCGCGTCGGCCGGGTTCACCCGGTTGTAGACCGGCTGGTAGGGCAGCGAGGAGGGTAGGGTGGCCTGGCGGATCGCGGCCTGCACGTCCTGCGCGGCGATGTCGATGTCGCGGTCCATCGAGAACTGCAGGATGATCGTGGACAGCCCCGCCGACGAATCGGAGGTCATGATCTCCAGCCCGGAAATCTGCCCGAACTGGCGCTCCAGCGGCGTGGTCACCAGCGAGGCCATGGTGACCGCGTTGGCGCCGGGGTACTGGGTGGTCACCACCAGGCTGGGCGCATCGATCTCGGGCAGCGCCGACACCGGCAGCTGGCGGTAACCCAGGATGCCGAGCAGCAGCAGGCCTGCCATCAGCAGCGAGGTGGCGATCGGGCGGCGGATGAAAATCGTCGAAAAGCCCACGGGCGGGTCCTTGCTGGTGCGTCGTGCTGCGTTGGATCAGGCGAACGCCGGCGCTTGGGCCGGCGTCAGGTACACAGGGCGGGCGCGATCAGCGCGGACCGCCACCGCGGCGTCCACCGCCACCCTGCTGCTGGGCGGCCTTGAGCTCGGCTTCGGTCGGTGCGGCCGGGGTTTCGCCGGGCTTGAGCGCGGTGACCTTGGCGCCCGGCTTGAGCCGGAACTGGCCTTCGCTCACGACCCGTTCGCCGCCCTTCAGGCCCTCGGTGATCTGCACCTGGCTGTCGCCGACTTCCACACCGCTCTTGACCGTCTGCATGGCCACGGTGCTGTCCGGCTTGACGATATAGACGTACTCGCCGTCCGGGCCACGCATCACGGCCTGGGTCGGGATGACGACGCCGCCGGCGATGGTGCGCAGCTGCATGCGGACGTTGACGAACTGGCCCGGCCACAGCGAATTGTCTTCGTTGTCGAACAGGGCGCGCGCGCGGAAGGTGCCGCTGTCGCTGCTGATCTGGTTGTCGACCACGTCCAGCTTGCCGCCATCGGTCAGTACGTGCGCATCGTTGCGGTCCAGCGCGGCGATGGCCACCGCGCCGGCGGCCTGGGCCTGGCGGACGGCGGGCAGCTGACGCTCGGGCAGATTGAACACGACGTGGATCGGGTGGATCTGGGTCAGGGTCACCAGCGCGGTGCCGGCGCTGACGATGTTGCCGGCATCGACCGCACGGATACCGGCGATGCCCGAGATCGGCGCCGTCACGCGGGTGTACTGCAGCTGCACCTGGGCGGCGCGCATGCTGGCTTCGTTGGCCGCCACGGCACTTTCAAACTGGGCCACCTGGTTGCGCTGGGTATCCAGGTCGGTCTTGGCCACGTACTGGCGGTACTCGGCCGAGTTCGAGCGCTGGTAGTTGGAGCGGGCGGTGGCGAGCTGGGCCTGGTTCTGGCGCTTGGCCGCCGCGGCCTCGTCGTAACTGGCCTGCAGGGTGCGCGGATCGATCTGGGCGAGCAGGTCGCCCTTCTTCACTTCCTGGCCTTCCTTGAAGTTCAGGCTGATCAACTGGCCGCCGACCTGCGGGCTCACGGTGACGGTGTTCATCGCCGCGACCGTGCCCAGTGCGCTTGCATAGACCGGCACGTCCTGGCGCGCCGCCTCGATCACCGTGACCGGCACCGGGCCTGCATTGGCCGGATCACCGCCCTGGCGCCCTTCGGCTGCCGGACCTGCCGCGTCTCCCTTCTTGCCGCCCATCAGGCGCACACCCACGACGGCAACCACCAGCACTGCGACCACCAGCAGCACGATCTTCCAGAAACGCGACATTCAATAACTCCTGAGGGGGCTGGCGGAGGGCGGGGGGCCCCGGTTGGCTAGGCGCAAAGCATACTCGTCGCCCGTGGCCTTTCATGCATGACGGATGGGACGGGCGATCAGACCGGATGTGACGGGTGAGGTTCCCCCATGAACGTTCGCCGGGGCAGAAAGTTACACCGCGGCGGTTCCGGATGCCCTACATTCAGGTTCGACCGTTGTCCTGCCCCGTGGAGACCTGCAATGCCCCGTCTGTCGCTGCTGATGTCCGCCCTGCTGTTGGCCACCCCCGGCCTGGCTGCCGCCGCCCCCGCCGAACGCCCCGAAGTGGCAGCCGCCGCGACCCGCCTCAAGGCCCAGGTCATCGACTGGCGCCGCGATTTCCACCAGCACCCGGAGCTGTCCAACCGCGAGGAACGCACCTCGGCCAAGGTCGCCGAGCGCCTGCGCGCGATGGGCCTGAAGCCGCAGACCGGTATCGCCCACCATGGCGTGGTGGCCATCATCAAGGGCGGCAAGCCCGGCCCGCGGATCGCCCTGCGCGCGGACATGGACGCCCTGCCGGTGACCGAACAGACCGGCCTGCCGTTCGCCTCCAAGGCCACCAGCACCTACCGCGGCGAGACCGTCGGGGTGATGCACGCCTGCGGCCACGATGCCCACACCGCCACCCTGCTGGGCGTGGCCGACGCGCTGGTGAAGATGCGCGCGAACCTGCCCGGCGAAGTGATGCTGATCTTCCAGCCCGCCGAAGAGGGCGCGCCGCCGCCGGAAGAGGGCGGTGCGGCGCTGATGCTCAAGGAAGGGCTGTTCAAGGACTTCAAGCCCGAGGCGGTGTTCGGCCTGCACGTGTTCTCCAGCGTGCCCGCGGGCCAGATCGCGGTGCGCGGCGGCCCGCTGATGGCGGCCTCGGACCGGTTCGGGATCAAGGTGATCGGCCGCCAGACCCATGGCTCGGCGCCGTGGAACGGGGTGGACCCGATCGTGGCCACGGCCGACCTGGTCGGCACCGCGCAGACCATCGTCAGCCGCCGCGCCAACCTCTCCAAGCAGCCGGCGGTGGTGACCTTCGGCGCGATCAAGGGCGGCATCCGCTACAACATCATCCCCGATGAAGTGGAGATGGTCGGCACCATCCGTACCTTCGACGAGGGCATGCGCCAGCAGATCTTCGCCGACCTGCGCAACGTGGCCGAGCACACCGCGGCCGCGCACGGGGCCAAGGCGGAAACCGAGATCTACGAATCCGAAGGCAACCCGGCCACGGTCAACGACCCGGCCCTGACCGCGCGGATGCTGCCGAGCCTGCAGGCCGTGGTGGGCGAAGGCAATGTCTACGAGCCGCCGCTGCAGATGGGCGCCGAGGACTTCTCGCTGTACGCCCAGCAGGTGCCGGGCATGTTCTTCTTCGTCGGCTCGACCGGCGAGGGGATCGATCCGGCCACGGCGCCGGCCAACCATTCGCCGAAGTTCCTGCTCGATGAGAAGGCACTGGATGTGGGCCTGCGCGCGTTGCTGCAGGTGAGCCTGGATTACCTCAACGGGACGGCGGCTGCGGCGCCTGGCGCAGGCTGAAGTCAGCACCAAGCGGGTAGACGGCAGGTCCCGGCCGTTGGCCGGGGCGAAAACCGGCACGGGCGGGAGGGTTCCGATCCTCCCCCCGACTGGGGATGCAACCACCCGGCCGCCGGGTCCGTTCGTTTTCGCCGGCGGACGCCGCGCGCCTACCGGCGTAAAATGGCGGCATGAATACCCCCCAGGACTCCAGCCTCGGTCGCGAGGTGGCTTACCCGTCGCAGTACGATCCCGGCCTGCTTTTCCCCATCCCGCGCCGCGGCGCCCGCGAAGAGATCGGCCTGGACGAGGCGGCGCTGCCGTTCGTCGGCCATGACCGCTGGCAGGCCTATGAGCTGAGCTGGCTGGACGGGCGCGGCAAGCCGCGCGTGGCGGTGGCCACGGTCAGCGTGCCGTGCACCTCGCCGAACCTGATCGAATCCAAGTCATTCAAGCTGTACCTCAACTCGCTCAACAGCACGCGCTTCGACGATGACGCGGCTGCGCGCCTGTGCATCACGCGCGATCTGTCGGCCTGTGCGGGGGCGGTGGTGACGGTCGTGTTCGGGGTGCCACCGCTGGTGGAAGAAGCCGAGGGCGAATCGCTGGACGAGCGCGACGTGGCCATCGAGCGCTACGGCCCACCGGCGCCGGAATTCCTGTTCGCCGATGCCGATGACGTGGTCACCGAGACATTGAGTTCGGCGCTGCTCAAGTCCAACTGCCCGGTCACCGGCCAGCCGGACTGGGCCAGTGTCAGCGTGCGCTACCGCGGCCCGAAGATCGACCGCGACGGCCTGCTGAAGTACCTGATCAGCTACCGCGAACACGCCGAGTTCCATGAGCAGTGCGTGGAGCGGATCTTCAGCGAGATCACCCAGCGCTGCCAGCCACAGTGGCTGGAAGTGGAAGCGCGCTACACCCGCCGCGGCGGGCTGGACATCAACCCGTGGCGGGCCAGCCCGGGCATCGCTGCCCCGGCGCGGACGGTCCGCGACCTGCGCCAGTAGGCGTTCCGCACGTCTTCACATCCACGCCATGCCCCATTAACAAGGGCTGTGACACCGTGCCTCCCATGTCGTCAATCAAGACGGGAGTGTATGGATGAGTACCGATAAGAAAGTCGACTTTTCCGGTGTCAGCGCCAGCGTTGACACCACCGCGCAGAAAGTCGATCAGGTCGATTTCTCGGGTGTGACCGCCTCGGTGGATACCACCGCGGAGAAGGTCGGAGGCACCTACACGGTGCAGAAGGGCGATTCGCTCTCGAAGATCGCCAAGCAGGAACTGGGCGATGCCAATGCGTGGAAGCGCATCTTCGAGGCCAACCGCGACGTGCTGGACGACCCGGACAAGATCCAGCCCGGCCAGACCCTGAAACTGCCGCCCAAAGCCTGATCCACTTTACTGCCCACCATCACACAGGGAGCAACCTCCATGAAGAAGTCGTCCATCAGTACTGCCGTTCTCGCTGCGCTTCTGGCCACCGTGGCCCTGGCTGGCTGCAAGAAGAAAGAAGACACCGCCGATAACAACGCACAGCCGGCGGCGACCGCGCCTGCCGCACCGGCTCCGATGACCGAAGCCGCGCCGCAGCCGATGACCGCTGCCACCGGCGTGACCGTTTCGACCGTCACCGTGGGCAAGACCGCTGCGGCGGACAAGACCGTCACCTCGGCCGCATTGTTCGCGCCGAAGGACGACATCATCGTCTCGATCCGCACGGACGGCAGCGCCAACAACGCCAACGTCGCGGCCAAGCTGACCTTCCAGAACGGGCAGGTTGCCGGTGAGCAGAACCAGGTGGTCAATACCACCGGTGCCGAGACCACCAACATCTCCTTCAAGAATGCCAATGGCTGGCCGGCGGGCAAGTACCGCGCGGAAGTCACGGTAGATGGTAAGGCGGCTGGATCGCCGCAGGAGTTTGAGGTCAAGTAAGCCTAGACGCCGACTCTCTCCCGGCAACAGGCTCACGATGGACGCAGCCGCGAGGCTGCGTCTTTTTTATGGTTCTTTTTCCATCGGCGTGGCAAGCAGAAGTGCTTGATGCCATTGCGCGCACATCCGCCGGTGTGGGTCGAGCGCAGCGCGGCCCGCGTAGCCAGATGATTGCCGCCTCACGGAAGGACTCGGTTTCAGGCTTGCAGCAGGCTCCAGCGGTGGCATCACCCGATCCACACTATCCGCGGATGGCGGAACTCGTATAGTCGGAGGATGGGGCATGGCGCGGCGCTGGGATCCAAGGAGCGGCAATGAGCAAAACGGGGATGTGGTGTTTCTTTGCGCCTGCTATGGCGTTTGTTCCTGGATACGCATGTGGACAGGAAGCAGCAATATGGGGCCACAGTTGCGATCACTTCCTCTATGGCGCGTGCCTGCGGGTCCCCGCCGGGATGTCGATCAGCTACGAATCACCTGCGGATTTCGGGATTCATGACCTTCTGAAAGATCAGCGGAGCGTGTTGCTGGTCTATGAGGGCGACGCACCGCAACCGCCCAGTCCGGGATCGTCTATCGATCTGAAATTAACCCTTCCTGGCTATCAGCTTTCAGGCTACAGAACAGCCGAGGGCGATTCGACCCGATACGACATCTTCGTCAGGCCTGACCGATCGGGTGTCATGCCGCTGCATCTGATCGGCACGGCGACCGGCGCCTCACAGCGAAAGGACCTGGCAGCGGCAGTTGGCGGGTTCCGGGTATGTAGTTTCAAGCGCAACCACAGCAGCCAGACACTCACGTGTCCTCGCCAAAGCGTGTGGGGAAAGCCTCTTGCGGAATGGGTGGACGGTCTCCCAGAGGCCGCAGCAGTTTCCGAATGAGCGGATCTGCACCCGGAGGGCGCCTGAGCTGCCGGTTGGCGCTGATGCATCACACCGTTCCAGTACGTTTGCGTATGGGATGGCTTTGCTCCGGGGGGCTGAAAACGCGACAATGCGGGGGTTTCCCGCCGTGCGCGCCGTTGGTCGGCGCGGTCCCCGGGGAAAGTGCGGGCCCGCTATGCCAGGCCCTGCACGCGACACGGTTGCACGCGGCCCGGCATTGCCGCCGGCCATCATTCACGAGATCTGCAAGAGAGCCCTGATCCCCCATGTCGAACACGCCCAAGATTCTCTACACGCTCACCGATGAAGCCCCGTTCCTGGCCACGCAGTCGCTGCTGCCGATCGTCGAGGCCTACACCGCCACCGCCGGCATCGCCGTGGAAACCCGCGACATCTCGCTGTCCGGCCGCATCCTGGCCCTGTTCCCGGATTACCTGAAGGACGACCAGAAAGAGGCCGACCACCTGGCCGAACTGGGCCAGCTGGCGACCACCCCGGACGCGAACATCATCAAGCTGCCCAACATCAGCGCCTCGGTCCCGCAGCTGAAGGCCGCGATCAAGGAACTGCAGGACCAGGGCTTCGCGCTGCCGAACTACCCGGACGTGCCGACCGACGACGTCTCGCGCGACATCAAGGCGCGCTACGACAAGGTCAAGGGCAGTGCGGTGAATCCGGTGCTGCGCGAAGGCAACTCCGATCGCCGCGCGCCGCTGTCGGTCAAGAACTACGCGCGCAAGCACCCGCACCGCATGGGCAAGTGGTCCAAGGACTCCAAGTCGCACGTTGCGCACATGGATGGCGGTGACTTCTACGGCAGCGAGAAGTCGGCCACGCTGGCCAACGCCGGCAGCCTGAAGATCGAACTGTTCAAGGCCGACGGCAGCAGCGTCGTGCTCAAGGAAAAGACCGCGGTCAAGGCCGGTGAAATCGTCGATGCCGCCGTGATGAGCCGCAATGCGCTGGCCTCGTTCGTGCAGGCGCAGATCGCCGATGCCAAGGCCAAGGGCGTGCTGTTCTCGCTGCATCTGAAGGCCACCATGATGAAGGTCTCCGACCCGATCATGTTCGGCGTGGTGGTCGAAGAGTTCTACAAGGACGTGCTGGCCAAGCACGCCGACGTGCTCAAGCAGGCCGGGTTCGATCCGAACAACGGCATCGGCGATCTGTTCGCGCGCCTGCCGCAGCTGCCGGAAGCAACCCAGGAGGCGATCAAGGCCGACCTGGCTGCCGAGTACGGCAAGCGCCCGGGCCTGGCCATGGTCAATTCGGACAAGGGCATCACCAACCTGCACGTGCCCAGCGACGTGATCGTCGACGCCTCGATGCCGGCGATGATCCGCGACTCCGGTGGCATGTGGAATGCCGACGGCAAGCTGCAGGACACCAAGGCCGTCATTCCGGACCGTTGCTACGCCGGTGTGTACCAGGCCGTGATCGATGATTGCCGCACCCACGGCGCGTTCGACCCGGCCACCATGGGCTCGGTGCCGAACGTCGGTCTGATGGCGCAGAAGGCCGAGGAATACGGCTCGCACGACAAGACCTTCCAGATTCCGGCCGACGGCACCGTGCGCGTCACCGATGAGGCGGGCACCGTGGTGTTCGAGCACGCCGTGCAGACCGGCGATATCTGGCGCATGTGCCAGACCAAGGACGCCCCGATCCAGGACTGGGTGAAGCTGGCCGTCAACCGCGCCCGCCTGAGCAACACCCCTGCGGTGTTCTGGCTGGATGCCAACCGCGCGCACGACGCGCAGGTGATCGCCAAGGTCGAGACCTATCTGAAGGACCACGACACCAACGGCCTGGACATCCGCATCCTGGCGCCGGTGGAGGCGACCGCCTTCTCGCTGGACCGCATCCGCAAGGGTGAGGACACCATCTCGGTGACCGGCAACGTGCTGCGCGATTACCTGACCGACCTGTTCCCGATCATGGAGCTGGGCACCAGCGCCAAGATGCTCTCCATCGTGCCGTTGATGGCCGGTGGTGGCCTGTTCGAGACCGGTGCCGGTGGTTCGGCCCCCAAGCACGTGCAGCAATTCGTGGAAGAGGATTACCTGCGCTGGGATTCGCTCGGTGAGTTCCTCGCCCTGGCCGCTTCGCTGGAACACCTGGGCAACCGTTACGACAACGCCGGTGCCACCGTGCTGGCCAAGACCCTGGACCAGGCCAACGGCCAGTTCCTGGACAACGACAAGTCGCCGTCGCGCAAGCTCGGTGGCATCGACAACCGCGGCAGCCACTTCTACATCGCGCTGTACTGGGCCCAGGCCCTGGCCGCGCAGGACGACGATGCCGCGCTGAAGGCCCGTTTCGCGCCGCTGGCCAAGGCACTGGCCGAGAACGAGCAGGCCATCGTCGGTGAGCTGGCCGCGGTGCAGGGCAAGGCGGTCGATATCGGTGGCTACTACCGCCCGGACGTGGCCAAGGCCAGCGCCGCGATGCGCCCCAGCAGCACCTTCAACAGCGCGCTGGCTGCGCTGTAAGGCAGCGGTCCCGCCATTGCGGTGATCGATGAAGAACCCGCGCTCCGGCGCGGGTTTTTTCATGCGCGCCCGCTGGGCAAGCGCCCCGTCGCTGCCGTATGGTGGCAACAGGTTCCCTGGAAGTGGCTGCATGCGCGCTCGCTGTTCCTGCCGGTTATCTCACTGCGCTGTCCGGGGTGCCGCATGAACACGGCAGCCGATGCGCTGGCGCGGCTGATTCGCGATGGCTTCGAGGACTACCATGCGCGCTTCGCGGCGATCAGCCGGCGCGCGCGCCAGCGTTTCGAACAGAGGGACTGGGCCGGAGCCCGGCAGGACGCCGTGGAGCGCATCGGGCTGTACGACCTGTGCATCGCCGGGACCGTCGATGCCCTGCGCCGCGCAGCGGGCGCGGACATCGGTGAGCGCGCGCTGTGGCTGCGCATACGCCCCGCCTACGCTGCACTGCTGGCCGGCTTGATCGACGCCGAGCTCTACAAGACCTTCTACAACACACTGGCGCGGCGGTTGTTCGCCACCCGCGGTGTGGACGGTGCGATCGAGTTCATGGCGATGGACGTGGAGCCGTCCGATGCCATTACCCATCCGGTCGCGCGACACAGCTATACGCTCTCTCCCACGCGCCCGGCGGACGCGTTCATGCGCGTGCTCGGCGACTATCGGTTCGATGTGCCGTATGCACACCAGCTGCGCTGCGCCGCGGCGGTGGCCGTGCGCCTGCAGGACGATCTGGCACATTGGGGGGATTACCCGGTGCGCAGCATCGAACTGCTCGATACGGTGTTCTACCGTGAGCGCCGCGCCTATCTGGTGGGGCGCGTCTTCGGCGAGCATCGCTTCTCGCCCTGCGTGATCGCACTGGTCCATGACGAGCGCGGCCTGCGCGTCGATGCGGTGCTGAGCCGGCGCCGCGATCTCGCGCATCTGTTCGGTGTCTCGCGCAGCTACTTCCAGGCCGACCTGGCGACCGTTGGCGATGCGGTGGTGTTCCTGCGCAGCCTGCTGCCGGGCAAGCCGGTCGATGAGATCTACACCGTGCTCGGGCGCGCCAAGCAGGGCAAGACCGAGCGCTATCGCACGTTCTTCCGTCACTTCCAGGACCAGCCCGGCGAGCAGCTGGTGCATGCCGATGGCACGCCCGGCATGGTCATGGCGGTGTTCACGCTGCCCAGCTATCCGCTGGTGTTCAAGCTGATCCGCGACCGTTTCGCCTGGCCCAAGACCATGACCCGGCACCAGGTCGAAGAGAAGTATGCGCTGGTATTCAACCTGGACCGTGTCGGCCGGCTGCTCGACGCGCAGCCTTATCGGCACCTTCGCTTCCCGCGGTCGCGTTTCTCCGCGGCGCTGCGCGAGGAACTGCTGACCCAGTGCGCCGGCAGCGTGCATGAGGAGGGCGAGGAACTGGTGATCGCGCTGTGCTACGTGCAGCGACGCTTCCGTCCGCTCAATCTGTACCTGCGCGAGCAGACCGCCGAGGCGCGTCGCATTGCCGCGCTCGACTACGCGCAGGCGATCACCGACATGGCGCGCAACAACATCTTTCCCGGCGACATGCTGCCGAAGAACTTCGGCGTGTCGCGGCATGGGCGTGCCGTGTTCTACGACTACGATGAGCTGTGCCTGGTCACCGAGTGTGCCTTCCGCGCCTGGCCGGCGCCGCGCAACGAAGAGGAAGCGCTGGCCGACGAGCCATGGTTCCAGATCGGCCCCCAGGATGTGTTTCCCGAGCGCTTCTGGATGTTCATGGGGCTGCCGGCGCCCGAGCTGGCGGCGGTGCGCGAGCACTTCGGGCATCTGTTCGATCCGGCGTGGTGGCAGCGGCTGCAGGCCGGTTTCGCGGCCGGTGATTTTCCGGATACCCCGCCGTACGCCGGGGCGCTGCGGCTGGCCTGATTGTCCACCCGATTCCCACTGCGCTACGCTGTCAGGCATCCACAAGGAGAGAGTGCGATGCGTTGTTCCCCTATTCTTGCCCTGGCATTGGCCTTCAGCGGCGTGGGCATGGTCGTGGTCCCCGATGCGGACGCACAGACCAAGCGTGAGGTGCGCGAGCAGGCCGAAGCCAGCATGGTGCTTACCGGCGAGATCGATATCGGCACCGAAGGCCAGGTCGAAGCGTTCCGTCTGGACAAGCGCGCGCAGGTCGACGAGACCATCGTCACCTTCGTCGAAAATGCCGTGAAGACGTGGCGTTTCGCCCCGGTGCTTGTGAATGGCCAGGCCGTCAAGGCACGTACCCCGGCCACCATCCGCCTGGGTGCGAAGAACAACCCCGATGGCACCGGCCTGATCACGCTGCTGGCAGCGAATTTCGAAACGTACGACGAAACCTCGACCGACAACGTCACCAAGGTGAAGATGACGCCGCCGGTGTATCCCGAGGATGTCTTCAACGCGCGCGGGCGTGGCGATGTACTGCTGTTGATACAGGTCGGGCGCGACGGGAAGGTGCTGGATGTGGCCACCGAGCAGGTCAATCTTCGTGTGATCGCCAACGAGGCGAACATGCGGAAAATGCGCGACAAGCTGGCCCGCGTGTCGATGGGCGCCGCACGCAAGTGGACCTTCAAGGCGCCCTCTACCGGAGATCAGAAGGACGAGGCGAGCTGGACCATCCGGGTGCCGGTGCGATTCTCGTTCAGCGATGAGGTGGAGCGCTACGGCCGCTGGGATGCCTACATTCCCGGCCCGCACCAGCAGGCCCCGTGGCGCAGCGACAAGGCACTGAGCGCCGATGCCAATGCCGACCTGCTGCCCGCCGGCGGCGTGTTCATGGCCGACGCCGCCAGCAAGGCGCCGAAGCTGCTGACGCCGCTCGGCGGCTGAGGCTGACAGGAGCGCGGGCGTCGCGCCCGCGGTCCCTCAACCAACGCCCGGACTGCCGGGCTGCGGGTACACCACGGTGCGATTGCGGCCCTGTTCCTTGGCCATGTACAGCGCCTTGTCGGCCAGCCGCAGCGCCTGCTGCGGATCGTCGTGGTAGGTCGGGTAGTGGGCCACGCCCAGCGATACGGTGACCGTGCCGACCTGCTCGAAAACTTCGGCGGCGACCTGCACGCGCAGGCGCTCGGCAACCTGGGCAGCCTTGGCGGCATCGATGCCCGGCAGCAGGATCAGGAATTCCTCGCCACCGTTGCGGCAGAGCAGGTCGGTATCGCGCGCGTCGTTGCGCATCAGCTGCGCGATGCGCAGGATCACCGCATCGCCAACAGCGTGCCCGAAGCGGTCGTTGATGGTTTTGAAGCGGTCGATATCCAGCGCGATGATCCCGAACGGCTGGCCGCGCGCCTGCCAGTCTTCCAGGCCCTGCTGCAGGCCACGCCGGTTCTGCAGGCCGGTGAGCGGGTCGGTCATGCTGGCGCGGTTGAGCTTGCCGATGCGGTCCTGGAGCAGGTTGAAGCTATACAGCAGGGCGGTCTTGAGCTGGGCGACCTCGTAGTACCAGGCGCGGATGCCGGTGACGTGGCGGATCGCGATGCCGGTGTCGCGGTTCTGCACGTTGCGCGCCAGCTGCCACAGAGGCAGCGAGATGCGCCGCGCAAACCACCAGGTGATCAGCAGCGACAGGATGCCCAGCGGGATCGCATTCCAGATCACCGAGGACATCAGCTGCGACAAGGATGCCAGGGTGGCCGTGGCCGGGCGCTGGGCCACCACGCCCCAGCCGACACTCGGTACCGGGGCGTAGCCGGCCAGCATCTGCACGCCATGGGTATTGCGCACCTGTTGGGCGCCCGAGTGACCCTGGGTGACTGCCTGCACGGCCGGGTTCTGCAGCGCGAACTGGCCGACCCGGTCCTGCTCGATGTGGTACAGGATGCGGCCATTGCGGTCGACCACGTACAGGTAGGAGCCATCGCGGTAGTAGTGCTTGCCCAGCAACGACTGCAGGATGCTGCGCTGGCGCAGGTAGATGGTGCCGCTGACGTAGCCCTGGTACTGGCCCTGCGCGGAGAAGATCGGGTGCGAGATCGCCACCAGCAGCCGGCCGGTGGCCGACTGGTACGGATCGCTGATGAACGGCGCACGCCGGGCGAGGGCGTCGCGGTTGCCAGCACTGTTGAGCAGCACGCCCTGCAGGGCAAGACTCTGCGGTGAGGTAGCCAGCACGGTGCCCCCGGCATCGACGATCAACACCGAGTTGAAGCTGTTGGTCTGCAGTTGCAGGCGGGCGGCCTCGGCCTCCAGCGCCTGGCGATCATGCTGGCGCTGGCCGAGCACGGTGGCGCTGTAGGCCACCTGCTGCTGAGCGGAGAGCACGAAGTTCTGGGTCGATTCGGCGAGCTTGCTGGCGTACACGCGGTTGGCTTCCAGCGTGTTGCTGATCAACTGTTCGCGCTGCACGCGGTAGCTGGCATGCAGGGTGTTGGCCAGGGCGATGATCGCGCTGAGCAGGGCCAGGGCAAGGATCAACGTGCCGAGGTTGAGGCGGGCGGACAACGGGCGCATGCGGTTCACGGGCAGCAGGGTGCAGCACCAACCGGAACACGCGGATGGAACGGCAGCAGCGAAGCAGTCAGGAGCGCACGACACAGTGCCGAACCGGTGCGCGTGCCGCGCCCGCCTTTCGACGACCCCGCCCCCGGGCGGTCAACAACTCTTTGGGCGGCGATTATTGCGGATTACACCCCCACGTGGGTGAAGTGGGCACCGCGGTGGCGGCCTTCAGCGTTCCAGGCGCCTGCGCAGTACGCCGCGCAGGTGATCGGCGCCGGCCTGGTCCAGTGGTCCGAGCACACCGCGTACTGCCTCGGGGATGTGCGCGGTGGTGTGTTCATCGGCCTGGAAGACGTAATGCTGGAACATCGCCTGCCAATGCGCGCGCTGCGCCGGCGGCAGATCGCGGAGCGCCAGCAGCGAGAGCATCAATGCGTTCATCGGCGCATCCATCCACGCCGGCACCGGCCGCCACCAGTAATTGACCAGCACGTTGAACGCCTCCAGCCCTTCCATGTGGTGCCACCACAGCGATGGAATGAACACGGCATCGCCCGGCCCCAGCTCGGCCACCTGTGCGTGCGCCAGTGCCGCGCTGAAGCGTGGAAACCGCACCAGGTCCGGTGCGGCGAAATCGACCAGGCTGACCGCCTGCCCGGCCGGCGTGAAATCCAGTGGCCCGATATACAAATTGCCCACCTGCGATGGGGGGAACAGGGTGACGCGGCGGCGGCCGGCGGCTACGCAGGCCAGGTTGTCCGGCACGTCCTGGTGGGCGGCGATGCGCGAGCGGTTGCCGATCCAGATGCTGGCCAGCGGATCGTCCACCCCCAGTTCCAGCGCATTGGTCTGGCGGAAGCCAGGCAGGAAGCTGTCCAGCGTGGTCGATGCCACATAGATCGACGGCGGTGCCGGTGCCGGCGCGTACTTGAGCAGGGTATCGAGCACGACCTTCAACGGGATCTGCTCGCGGCGGAAATTGAAGCCGCTCATGTCCGCGTTGTAGAACACCCGTCCCCGGGCCTCCGGTGGCGCCGTGGTGGCAGTGACTGGCAGCGCGCCGTGATCGAACTGCTTGAGATGGTCAACCGCCGCCTGCGCGGACCGGGTCGCTGCGGCGACCAGCGGCCACCTGGCCACCAGCCCGCGGATCACCTTCGGCGTGGTCCAGCCGGGCAACTGCGCGTGCAGCTGCGCCGGATCCAGATCATGCAGTTCCTCGATCGGGCCGGGCATGGCGGACATCGGCATCCTGATGGCAGGGGCGGGTGGCGCCCACGGTAGCGCGCAGGTGAGGGAAGCGGAAGGCCGCGGGATGAGCGCGGCCTTCCGGTGCTGCAGCTCGGCAGTGCCGACTCAGAACTTGTAACGGACGCCGAACATGTACCGCGGGCCGGTCTGGGTGGCGTAGCGCAGCATGTTGGTGTGGCGCGAGTAGGTGCGCATGGTCTCGTCGGTCAGGTTGATCGCTTCCAGGCTCAGGGTCAGCTGCTCGCTGACCGCGTAGCTGATGTTGAGATCCAGCTGGCCGTAGGCTTCGGTGTAGTTCGGGTTGGGACCCTGGCCGCCGATGCCGTTGAGGAACTTGTCGCGCCAGTTGTAGGCCGCACGCACCTGCCAGGCGTTCTTGTCGTAGAACAGCACCGCGTTGGCAGAATCGCTGAGGCCGATCATCGGATACTGATCGCCCAGGCTGAGGTTGTCGAAGGTCAGGCCGGACTTCACCTTGGTGTAGTTTGCCGCCACGCCAAAGCCGGACTGGCCGAACAGATGCTGCACGGCCACTTCCCAACCCTGGAGGTGGTCCGAACGCTGGTTGGCCGGCAGGGTGACGTCAAACCCGGCAATCGGATCACCCGGCTGGCCGACGATGCTGCCGGTCTGCTGCCCTGCGGAATTGACGCCGGTGGAGGTCACGCCCGGGTCGCCGGCATGGTTGGTGAAGATGTAGTTGCGGATGCACACCGTATCGGTGGCCACGCAGCCCGATGCCAGTGCCTCGTTCCAGTAGGCGCCGCCCACCGGGGTGTGCAGGCTGCCTGCATCCTCACGCGCGATCGTGTTGCTGATGAAGTTCTTGATGTTCTTGCGGAAGAAGCCGACCGAGGCGTAGCTGGCCTCTCCGTAGTACCACTCCAGCGAGAGATCGAAGTTGTCCGAGAGCAACGGCTCCAGTGCCGGGTTGCCACGCGAGCCGGTGCCGCCCTGGGTGCGCACGATGTTGTCCAGACGCTGCCCGCTTTCGATCTGCGTCCAGCCCGGACGGCCGAGACTGCGGCTGTAGCTGCCGCGCAGCGCCAACGATTCACTCAGGTCCAGCTTCAGGTCGAGATTGGGCAGGATGTAGTCGTACTTGCCCTTGCCACCCACGAAGGCGCCTTCGTCGGCGTAGGTGATGTTGAACTCGTTGAGCGAATTCCAGCTGATGGAGGTCGGGACGCGCACCAGCGCCTGCGATTCCACCTCGGTTTCTTCGTAGCGCACACCCGCGGCGATATGCAGCGGCATGTTCCAGTCAAAGGTAGTGCGGTATTGCAGGTAGGCACTCTTGGACGTTTCCGTGGTGCGGATGTCCTCGGAGTATTCCGTCGGGGCGACATAGCAGGTGGGGCAGGCCGGCTCCACGCCATTGGCCACCTGGGCGGCACGATCGCGCAGGCGGTCGAAATCGAACACCAGGAACTGGCCCGTCAGGCGCGGATCGTTGTGGCCGGAGAACGCCTTGAAGTACTTGGCCATGTCATCGGCGTACCAGATGCTGTCATCGTAGTCCGCAGGCGTACCGACGCCGCCCCAGCTGTCTCGCTGCATGATGGCCGCCGCCGAGCGGTTGTCCACCTTGGTATGGCCCACGCCGAAATCCAGCGCGGAGTAGTCGGCAAAGCGGAACACGCCCTTGGCCTGCAGCTGCTCCACTTCAGACTTGTTGTAGCTGTTCTGGAAGACCGAGCCTGTCACCAGGGCATCCGATGCCTGGATGCCGCCAGGAGGCAGTGCGATGTTGATGATGGGGAGGTCGCCGCTGTAATCGACCGTGGTCTTGCCACGCACGTAAGCGGCGACGCCCAGCACGCCCGCCGAGCCGTAGGGGCCATCGGGCTGCGATTCGGCACTGGCGCGGTTGTAGTCGAAGGTCATGTCCAGCGCGTCGTTGACCTCCCACTCGACGTTGAAGCCTACCGCTTCCATGTTGTTCTTGGTCGCCAGCTTCATGCCGCCCATGGCCACGTCGCCGTTGACCACGTCTTCGCTGTAGACGATCGGCGCGGCAACCGGGCCGTTGGTCCAGGTGCTGTCGCCGGGGCCGTAGTTGAACCACACCGACAGTTCGCTGCGCTGCTGCTGGACCTTGTTCTCGACATAGGTGTAGTCCAGCGTGGTGGTCACGTTGTCCAGCGGCTTCCACTGGAACGTGGCCTGTCCGTTGGTGCGCTGCCGCTGTACCGCATTGACGTTGTAGGCCGAGTTCTGCGGGCGGCCATAGATATCATCGGGGCCCGGGCGGTTGGTGATCCGGTCGGCATAGCCCGTGCCGGGTTGTGGCAATGCACGCCAGTCGGTGGTGTCGCTGCCACGAAGCGTCGCCCAGCCTTCGGCCACGGTCGCCTGGTTGAAGCCCGAATCGCGTTCCTGGTGGCTGGCACTGAGTGCAACGCCGAAGCGTCCGTCGGCGTAGGTCTGGCTGAAGATGCCCGACAGCTCACCGGTGATGTTGGACCCTTGCAGCGTGCGCGGCACGTTGTCGTTGGAGGTGTCGTGCACCGCCTTCAGGCCCAGGCTGACGACCGGCGCCGCCTCCAGTGGACGCAGCGTCTTGATGTTGATGGTGGCACCGATGCCGCCGGTCGGATTGTCGGCGCGGGTGGTCTTGTAGACCTCCACGGCCGAAATCGATTCGGAGGCGATGTTCGCAAAGTCGAACGATCGCGAGCCGTTCAGGCCGGCACCGCCGTTGCCGAGGTTGGACGCCGGCATCTGCCGGCCGTTCAGGAGCACCAGGTTGTAGTCCGGGCCGATGCCGCGGACGGTCACCTTGGAGCCCTCGCCGCTGGAGGTGCGGTCGATCGACACGCCGCTGATGCGCTGCAGCGATTCGGCCAGGTTGGTATCCGGGAACTTGCCGATGTCCTCGGCAACGATGCCGTCGACCACGCCCTGGCTGTCGCGCTTGAGGTTCATCGACGAGGTGAGGCTGCCACGGATGCCGGTGACCTGCACCGCATCCAGCGTGGTCGGGTCGACGCCCTCGGGGGCTGTCGTGGAGGTTTCCCGGGCCGCGGGATCCTGCGCCCAGGCCGGGCCGGCCAGGACAGCGAGAAGTGCGGAGGTGAGCATCGCCTTGCGGGGTACGGCCTTGTACGTCTTCATGATGATCCCTCCCCAGGGAATTCGATCGTGGCGGTTCTGCGTTGTGTCGGCGCGGGTTCCAGTGCGCACGGCCCGGATTGGAGCCATGGTTGACAGCGTTGTCAACAAACGACGTCCCCGCTGCGCTTTGCCTGGCCATCGTCACGCGTTCCACGTTGCCTGCACATCGGGCACCTGCGCGGCGGAAGCACTGCAACGCAGGCGTTGTGGCCCGATTTCACCGGGACGTCGGCCACCGGAAGGAGGGTGCACACGCGTTGTGCAGTGCAGAACGAAACTGCGCGAAGTGATTCGCGTGCACGCACCGCAGCATCGCGGGCCACGGGCAGCGGATGGCTGACAGCGCTGGACAATCGCGGTCCAAGCAGGTTCCATGTCTGGCCGCCGACTGGCCGGCTCTCCCAATCTGGAAGGACATGCAATGGACACTCCTGCTGCCGTCCGCGGACAACATGTGCAAAGCAATGGCGTTGCACTGGCCGTGGTCACCGCCATCTTTTTCATGTGGGGTTTCCTCACCTGCCTCAACGACATCCTGATTCCGCACCTGAAGGCGGCGTTCGCGCTCACCTGGGTGCAGGCGATGCTGGTCCAGTTCACCTTCTTCGGCGCGTACTTCCTGATGTCGCTGCCCGCCGGGCGCCTGGTCGCGGCGGTGGGCTACAAGCGCGGCATCGTTGCCGGCCTGGCCATCGCCGGTGTGGGCGCGCTGTTGTTCTGGCCGGCAGCACAGGCGCATGTGTATGGCCTGTTCCTCGGCGCGCTGTTCGTGCTGGCCACCGGCATCACCGTGCTGCAGGTCGCTGCCAATCCCTATG
This sequence comes from Stenotrophomonas sp. RIT-551, assembly GCF_026241915.1. Classification (NCBI taxonomy): domain Bacteria; kingdom Pseudomonadati; phylum Pseudomonadota; class Gammaproteobacteria; order Lysobacterales; family Lysobacteraceae; genus Stenotrophomonas; species Stenotrophomonas sp. RIT-551. The sequence continues at coordinate 322,150 of NZ_JAPJIU010000001.1, forward strand.
TTGCGCTGCTTGGTCCGGAGCAGACCAGCTCCAGCCGGCTGACCCTGGCGCAGTCGATGAACGCGCTGGGCACCACGATCGCGCCGTTGTTCGGCGGCCTGCTGATTCTCTCGGCCGCGCCGCGCACCGCCGATGAACTGGCCCTGCTGCCGCAGGCCGAGGCACTGGCTTACCGCGCCGCCGAGGCGCAATCGGTGCAGCTGCCGTACTTCGGCCTGGCCGTCGCACTGTTCGTGCTGGCGGTGGCGATCTGGATGTTCCGCCTGCCGGCCATTCCCGGCGTGGAAGGCGCGGCCGCCACCGGCAGTGGCCGCCTGCGCGATGCGCTGCGCCATCGCCACCTGCGCTATGGCGTGCTGGCCATCTTCTTCTACGTGGGCGCGGAGGTCTCGATCGGCAGCGTGCTGGTCAATTTCCTTTCGATGCCCGGTATCGGTGAGGGGCTGACCGAGCAGGAAGCCACGCGCTACGTGTCGCTGTATTGGGGGGGGGCGCTGGTTGGCCGTCTGCTGGGTGCAGCGTTGCTGACCCGGCTGGACCCGCGCCGCATGCTGGGGGTCTTCGCGTTGATCGTGATCGCCCTGCTGACGGTGACGATGCTCGGCAGCGGCAACCTGGCCAAGTGGAGCGTGGTCAGCATCGGCCTGTTCAACTCGATCATGTTCCCGACGATCTTCGCGCTGGCCATCGCCCGCCTGGGCACGTTGACCGGGCAGGCCTCCAGCCTGCTGGTGATGGCGATCGTGGGCGGCGCGGTGATCCCGCTGGCGATGGGCTGGCTGGCCGACCATCACGGGCTGCAGGTGTCCTTCCTGCTGCCGATGCTGTGCTACCTGTTCATTGCCTTCTACGCCTGGCGCGGTTCACGCCACAGCCACTGAGGCAGGCGCTCAGCGGCGACGCGGGGGGTGCGTGGATTCGCGCACCAGCACCGCATGGTCGACGGTGACCATGACCCCGGCCTCCGGGGAGCGGATGCGGTCGATCAACTGCTCGGTGGCCAGCCTGCCCATGGAGGCGGTCGGCTGGCGCACGGTGGTCAGCGCCGGGTAGATGTGCCCGGCGATCGGCGTGTCATCGAAGCCGCAGACCGACAGGTCGCGGGGAATGCGCAGGCCGCGCTGCCCGGCGACGCGGAACACCGCGGCGGCCATGTCATCGTTGGCGGCGAAGATCGCGCTCGGCGGCTCCGGCAGGTCCAGCAGTGCATTGGCGGCCTCGATGCCGGATTCGAACGAGAACTGCCCGTTGACCACCAGCGCCGGATCGTAGGCGATGCCGTACTGGCGCAACGCCTGGCGGTAGCCGGCCAGACGCCACTGGCAGGCGCCGTGCGCGCGCGGGCCCTTGATATGGCCGATGCGGCGATGCCCCTGCGCGACCAGGTGACCGATCAGTTCAACCACTGCGGTGGTCTCATCCATGCGCACGCCGATGCAGCCGTCCGGATGCCGCGGTGCGATGGACGCATACGGAATCTCATGCTCTTCCAGGTAGGCCAGCACCACCGCGTCATCGGTCAGCGGCGGGATCAGCACCACCCCGTCCGGGCGCGAATTCTCGAACAACGCGGCCAGGTCGGGCAGGGTGCGGCGCGCCGTGCCGACCGGGCCCAGGATCAGGTTGTAGTGGTGCGCATGGCACGCCTCCAGCATCCCGTTCTGGATTTCCATCAGGTAGTTGCGCGAGGGATTGTTGTAGACCAGCGCCAGTGCATACGAGCGCTGCCCGGCCAGGCTGCGCGCGGAGAGGTTGGGCTTGTAGCCCAGGCGCGTCACGGCGGCCAGCACCCGCTCGCGGGTTTCCGCGCGCACGTTGGGCTCGTTGTTGAGCACGCGGGAGACCGTCTTGATCGATACACCCGCAACGGCGGCGACATCCTCGATACGACTACGCATGGTGCGGGGGTTCCTCTCGGAGGGGCGGGCGGCCAGGTGCCGATGGTAGTGCGCGTGTGTCACATCGATGTTGCCGATGCAGGCGGATGTTGCCATGCCGGCGACGTGCGTGGCGGGTTCGGGTTTTCCATGTCGCGATGCAGCAGTTCAAGCACGGCCTGGACATCATCTCCGGTGGTGATCCCCGCTGCAGCGGGACGCCGGTCGCAAGCGCGGCCGCGGGCGGTTGACAGCGTTGCCATGGGCTTATATGACAGCGCTGTCAGAGCGGGGCGCTGACCGCCGCCCGGCTGCAGTCCCGCCCGTTCCGTTCGCGCGTATTTCATCAGAGGAAGATGTCCAGTGACCAGCTCCAACAAGACGATTCTCGCTACCTGCCTGCTGGCTGCGCTGGCCTCGACGGCCGGTGCCGCACCGGCCACCGGTGAACGCCTGCAGGACTGGCCCCGTGTGACCAGCGCGATCGGGCCGGATGCTGCGCTGGAGGCGCGGGTGCAGCAGATCGTGGCGCAGATGACGCTGGCGCAGAAGGTGGGCCAGATGACCCAGCCCGAGATCAAGATGATCACGCCCGACCAGGTCCGCCAGTACTACATCGGCTCGGTCCTCAATGGCGGTGGCTCCTGGCCGGGCATGGACAAGCACGCCACGGTCGCGCAGTGGCTGCAGTTGGCCGATGCGTATCGGGTGGCCTCGCTGGCCACCGATGCGCGCACGCCGATCCCGGTGATCTGGGGCACCGATGCGGTGCACGGCCACAACAACGTCTACGGTGCCACGCTGTTCCCGCACAACATCGGGCTGGGCGCGGCCGGCGACGCCGCGGTGATCGAGCGGATCGGCCGGGCCACCGCACACGCGGTGCGTGCCACCGGCATCGACTGGGTGTTCGCGCCGACGCTGGCAGTAGCGCACGATCCACGTTGGGGGCGCACCTACGAAAGCTATTCCTCCGACCCGCACGTGGTACGGGAATTCGCCCAGGCCTACGTCAAGGGTGCGCAGGGGCGCTTCGGCGACGACGGCAATGTCGTTGCCACCGCCAAGCACTACATCGGCGATGGCGCGACCGACAGCGGCCGCGACCAGGGCGAAGCGCTGGTCGACAAGGACACGATGATCAACGTGCACGGGCAGGGCTACTACGGTGCGCTTGGCGAGGGCGTGCAGACGGTGATGGCCTCGTTCAACAGCTGGAACGACCGCAGCGGTGGCGTCGACTACGGCAAGATGCACGGCAACAAAGCGCTGCTGACCGGCGCGCTGAAGGAGAAGATGGGCTTCGACGGTTTCGTCGTCTCCGACTGGAACGGCATCGCCCAGGTGCCGGGCTGCCGCAACGACAGCTGTGCGCAGGCGATCAACGCCGGCATCGACATGGTGATGGTGCCCGACGACTGGAAGGCCTTCATCGCCAACACCATCGCCCAGGTGGAGAGCGGGGAGATCCCGATGGCGCGCATCGATGATGCGGTCACCCGCATCCTGCGCGTGAAGCTGCGCGCGGGCCTGTTCGATCACAAGCCGTCCGACAGCCGTCATGCCGGTGACGTCGCCGCCGTGCAGCACCGTGAGCTGGCGCGCCAGGCCGTGCGTGAGTCGCTGGTGCTGCTCAAGAACGAGGCCAAGGTGTTGCCACTGCGCCGCGATGCGCGGGTGATGGTGGTCGGCAAGAGTGCCGACAACCTGTCCGATCAGTCCGGTGGCTGGTCGCTGACCTGGCAGGGCACCGAGAACCGCAATGCCGATTTCCCCACTGGCGATTCGGTGCTGGGGGCGCTGCGTGCCGAACTTGGCGCACAGAAGGTTGCCTACAGCGCCGATGCGACGGCGCTGGATCCCGCGCAGTTCGACGTCGTGGTGGCCGTGATCGGCGAGACGCCATATGCCGAAACCAACGGCGACATCCTCGCGTCCGATCCGGTCAGCCACAGCCGTGCCTACCCGCAGGATCTGGCCGTGCTGCGCGCGGCCCAGGCCAGTGGCAAGCCGGTGGTGACCGTGTACTTCTCCGGGCGCCCGATGTACACCAACGACCTGCTCAACCACTCCCAGGCCTTCGTGGCGGCGTGGCTGCCGGGTACCGAAGGCAAGGGCATCACCGACGTGCTGGTGGCTGGCAAGGACGGCAAGCCCGCGCATGATTTCCGCGGGCGCCTGAGCTTCCCGTGGCCGGGCGTGCCGTGCCCGGCGCCGATCGACCGTCCGGATCCGAAGCAGCCGCCGCTGTTCGCGCTTGGCCACGGCCTGAGTTACCGCACCCCGGGCAAGGTCGACCGCCTGCCCGAAGCCAACCCGGACAACTGCGGCGAGGTCACCACGCTGCCGATCTTCAACCGGGCCGACACGCCGCCGTTCGCGCTGCATGTGGCGGCCGTTGGTGCCACCCAGCCGCTGGGCAACGATCTCAACGCCACGTTGCGCTGGCCGGCCGCCGCGCCGGTAGTGCAGGTACGCACCGTGCAGATCAATACCCAGCAGGATGCCAAGGAAGTGACCTGGCTGGCGCCGGCGCAGTTGATCGCACGCAGTTCCTCGCGGCGCAACCTGGGTGCGCTGGCACGCAACCACGGCGCGCTGCAGTTCGATGTGCAGCTGGTGCAGCGCCCGGTGTCGCCGGTGAAGGTGACCATGCAGTGCGGTACCGGCTGCGAGGGCGGCGTGGATATCGCGCCGGTCCTGGCCAGGCTTTCGCCGGGGCAGAAGCAGACCGTGACCGTGCCGCTGGCGTGCTTTGCCAAGCAGGGCGTGGACCTGGGTGCGGTGGAAGCACCGTTCGTGGTGAGCGCCGACACGCCCTTCGCGGCGGCGTTCACCCAGGTGCGCGTATCGGTGGATGCAGACAACGCGGCGGGCGGGGTGCGCTGCCCGTAGCGCCGGGCTCTGCCCGGACATCCCCCTCAACGAAAAAGGCCCCGCGATGCGGGGCCTTTGTCTGTTCGCCTGAAACGCGTATCAGCGCTTCATCGAACCGAAGAACTCGTCGTTGGACTTGGTGTTCTTCATCTTGTCGAGCAGGAATTCCATCGCGGCCATTTCATCCATCGGATGCAGCAGCTTGCGCAGGATCCAGATCTTCTGCAGCAGTTCCGGCTCGATCAGCAGGTCTTCGCGGCGGGTGCCCGAGCGGTTGATGTCGATCGCCGGGAACACACGCTTTTCAGAGATGCGGCGGCTCAGGTGCACTTCGCTGTTGCCGGTGCCCTTGAACTCTTCGTAGATCACCTCGTCCATCTTGCTGCCGGTATCGACCAGCGCGGTGGCGATGATGGTCAGGCTGCCGCCTTCCTCCACGTTGCGCGCGGCGCCGAAGAAGCGCTTCGGACGGTGCAGTGCGTTGGCGTCCACACCACCGGTGAGCACCTTGCCGGAGCTGGGTACCACGTTGTTGTAGGCGCGCGCCAGGCGGGTGATCGAGTCGAGCAGGATCACCACGTCCTTCTTGTGCTCGACCAGGCGCTTGGCACGCTCGATCACCATTTCGGCGACCTGCACGTGACGGGCGGCCGGCTCGTCGAAGGTGGAGCTGATGACTTCGCCGCGCACGGTGCGCTGCATTTCCGTCACTTCTTCCGGGCGCTCATCGATCAGCAGCACGATCAGGTGCACGTCCGGATGATTGGTGGTGATCGCCGTGGCCACCTGCTGCATCATCATCGTCTTGCCGGCCTTGGGCTGGGAGACTATCAGCGAACGCTGACCCTTGCCCTGCGGTGCCATCAGATCGAGGATGCGGCCGGTGATGTCTTCGGACGAACCGTTGCCGCGTTCCAGGGTGAAGCGCTTGCGCGGGAACAGCGGGGTGAGGTTCTCGAACAGCACCTTGTTCTTGGACGCTTCCAGCGGCTCACCGTTGATGGTGTCCACGATCGACAGCGCGAAGTAGCGTTCGCCGTCCTTCGGGAAGCGGATGCGGCCGGACAGGTGGTCGCCGGTGCGCAGGTTGAAGCGGCGGATCTGGCTGGGCGAAATGTAGGTATCGTCCGGGCCGGCCAGGTAGCTGGCTTCGGCCGCACGCAGGAAGCCGAAGCCGTCGGGCAGGATTTCCAGCACGCCGTCGGCGGCGACGCCGTCGCCATGACGGGTCAGCACCTTGAGCAGGGCGAAGATCACGTCCTGCTTGCGGGCACGTGCCACGCCTTCGGAGATCTGCAGCTGCTCGGCGATTTCCAGCAGCTTCTGCGCCGGCATGCGCTTGAGGTCGCTCAGCGAATAGACCGGGAAGCCTTCGGGCACGTTGGCCTGCTGGCTGCGCACGAACGGCTGCTGTTCGCCGTTGTCCTGCGGCATGCCGTCATCGTTGTAGCGATCGCCACCGCGGTTGCGGTCACGGCGATTGCGGAAACGGTCGCGGCGGTTGCCTTGGCCCTGACCCTGGCCTTGGCCCTGGTTCTGGTTCTGGCCCTGACCCTGCTGGTACGGGTTCTGCCCGCCCTGCTGGTTCTGGTTCTGGTGCCGGCCATTCTGGTTGCGCTGGCCACCGTCGCCGGTGTCCTGCTGACCACCGCCCTGGGAGGGCGATGCGTCGCCACCGGCAGGAGCTGCCGGCGCCGATGCCTGCGGGGCTGCCGAAGGAGCAGCAGCCGGCGCCGGCGCGTCAGACGCGGCAGCCAGAGGCAGAGCGGGTTGTGAGGGGGGGGAACCTGCCTCGGCAGCGGTGTTGGCGGCGGCCTTGGCGACGCGCGGCTTGCGCACGCGCTTCTCGGCGGGCGCGTCGGCGCTCCCGGGTTCGGAAGTAGTGATATCGGACAAGTGCTGGATTCCTCGCTAGAAGGTGCGAGCGCCCGGCAGGGCGGCGAACGTTGGGAAAGGATCTGGAAGGAAACTGCGTCCAGAAGATGCGGCGCGCGAATGCGGCCGGATATGCCGACACTAACACCGGCTCGCGGCAGCGCGCAAGCCGGGTGGGGCAGGGTCATTCATGCGGGCGATGGGCCCGCGTGGCAGCCGGACGGGGCCGGCTGCCTGCAGCGATCAGGCCAGGGCCTTGTCGAGCATGCCGGCCAGCTGGGCCTTGCCGACGGCACCGATCTGCTGGGCCTGGACTTCGCCGTCCTTGAACACCAGCAGCATCGGGATCGAGCGCACGTGGTACTTGGCGGCCAGGGCACGGTTCTGGTCCACGTTGACCTTGGCGATCTTGGCGCGGCCGTTGTAGGCGTCGGCCAGTTCGTCCAGGGCCGGGGCGATCATCTTGCAGGGACCACACCATTCGGCCCAGAAATCGACCAGCACCGGTTCCTTGGAATTCAGCACTGCGCTATCAAAGTCGGCGTCGCCGACATGTACAACCTTGTCGCTCATCTTGGTTTCTCGTCTGGTAATGCACCCGGCAGGGCCGGAGGAAGTTGAATTTGGGCAACGCCAACCGGGCGTCACCCTCGTCTGGTGCCTCGTGGCCGCGGGCGGCCAGCGGTGCGTTCGGCGGATGCCTGGACGCTCACGGGGCGCAGTGTACCGCTATCGCCGTGACCGGACAGACGCTGGTTGGAAAGAAGCGTCCCGTGATCGCCCACCTGCGTTATCGCGACGATCCTGGTTGATATGCGGGAGCCAGCACGACGCTTCCAGCCCCTCCCGCCGCCCCGTTCAACCGGCGGCAGGGCCGGTGAATACGAGGTGGAGAGCCTTCCAGGGCCTGAAACCTGCCGCAAAAAGCACGCCGGGCGGGCATTCTCATGGCGCTGCGCGACGGGTGATCCCGGTTTGACGCCGACATTGCGCTAAACTGGGGCATTGTGCGGCGCCCTGGACCTGGAGTCCGGCCCTGCCAATCCCGGCGCAGGGGCCGTTTGCGACGGTGCCCCCCAAGATTGCAAGCCACCCCGCACCTCTGCCGGGATGGCCTTACCAAGACGGACTCATGAGCGACAAACCGCTGACCGATTTGACCTTCTCCTCCTTCGAGCTGCATCCGGCCCTGCAGGCCGGCCTTGAAGGAGCCGGCTTCACCCGTTGCACGCCCATCCAGGCGCTGACCCTGCCGGTCGCGCTGCCCGGCGGCGACGTCGCCGGCCAGGCCCAGACCGGCACCGGCAAGACCCTGGCCTTCCTGGTCGCCGTGGTGAACCGCCTGCTGACCCGCCCGGCGCTGGCCGACCGCAAGCCGGAAGACCCGCGCGCGCTGATCCTGGCGCCGACCCGCGAGCTGGCCATCCAGATCCACAAGGACGCCGTGAAGTTCGGCTCCGACCTCGGCCTGCGCTTCGCGCTGGTCTACGGTGGCGTGGATTACGACAAGCAGCGCGAGATCCTGCAGCAGGGCGTGGACGTGATCATCGCCACCCCGGGCCGCCTGATCGACTACGTCAAGCAGCACAAGGTGGTCTCGCTGCATGCCTGCGAGATCTGCGTGCTCGACGAAGCCGACCGCATGTTCGACCTGGGCTTCATCAAGGACATCCGTTTCCTGCTGCGCCGCATGCCCGAGCGCGCCACGCGCCAGACGCTGCTGTTCAGCGCCACGCTCAGCCACCGCGTGCTGGAGCTGGCCTATGAGCACATGAACGAGCCGCAGAAGCTGGTGGTGGAGAGCGAATCGATCACCGCCGCCCGCGTGCGCCAGCGCATCTACTTCCCGGCCGACGAAGAGAAGATCCCGCTGCTGCTGGGCCTGCTGTCGCGCAGCGAAGGCGCCCGCACCATGGTGTTCGTCAATACCAAGGTGTTCGTCGAGCGCGTCGCGCGTTCGCTGGAGAAGGCCGGCTACCGCGTCGGCGTGCTGTCCGGCGATGTGCCGCAGAAGAAGCGCGAAAGCCTGCTCAACCGCTTCCAGAAGGGTCAGCTGGAAATCCTGGTGGCCACCGATGTGGCCGCCCGCGGCCTGCACATCGACGGCATCAAGTACGTCTACAACTACGACCTGCCGTTCGATGCGGAAGACTACGTGCACCGCATCGGCCGCACCGCGCGGCTGGGCGAAGAGGGTGATGCGATCAGCTTCGCCTGCGAGCGCTACGCGATGGGCCTGCCGGATATCGAGGCCTACATCGACCAGAAGATTCCGGTCGAGCCGGTCACCAGCGAAATCCTGACCCCGATTCCGCGCGCGCCGCGTGCACCGTCCCCCGAAGGCGAGGGTGATGCCGAGGGCGACGAGAACGAGAGCGTCGGCCAGATCTTCCGTGAAGCCCGCGAAGCGCGTGCGGCGGAAGAGCAGCGTCGTGGCGGTGGCAGCAGCCGCGGCGGCAAGCCGTCCGGTGGCCGCGGCGAGCGCCGCGCCCCGGGTGAGCGCAGTGCCGATGGCAAGCCGCGCCGTGAGCGCAAGCCGCGCGTGGAAGGCGAGCAGCCGGTGGCTGCCGCCGCCGATGCCGTGGCCAAGTCGCAGCTCGCACCGACCGCCGCCCCGTCCGCCGAGGGCAGCCCCGCCGTGGAAGGCGAGCGCGCCCCGCGCAAGCGTCGTCGCCGCCGCCACGGCCGTCCGGTCGAAGGTGCCGAAGGCGCGGCAGCCACCGGCCCGGTGACCCCGGTGCAGGTGACCGCCAAGCCGATGCGCGGCACGCCGGCCGCCGATCCGGGCGCCTCGTTCCTGACCCGCCTGGGCCGCAAGATCCGCCGGATGCTCTCCGGTTCGTAAGACCTGACGGCTGAGGTAGTGCCGGCCGCTGGCCGGCGCTACCGATCAGCCCCCCCATCAGGTTGCCGTTACCTACGCGCCACGCTCGTCCTGCATAATCAGGGGATGAGCGTCCTGCGTTTTGACAATGTCAGCAAACAATATGCCGGCGGCCACCAGGCACTGGTGGACGTCAGCTTCGATGTCGCCCCCGGGGAGATGCTGTTCGTTACCGGTCATTCCGGTGCGGGCAAGAGCACCCTGCTCAAGTTGATCCATCTCGACGAGCGGCCCAGCCGCGGCGCGGTGATCTTCGATGAGCGCAACCTGCTGAAGGTGCGCGGCGGCAGTATTCCGCGGCATCGGCGCGAGGTCGGTGCGGTCTACCAGGACCACCGCCTGCTGATGGACCGCAGCATCGCCGAGAATGTCGCCCTGCCGCTGATCCTGCGTGGCACCCGTCGCAACGAGATCGGCAAGCGCGTGCGCTCGGTGCTCGAACGGATGGGCCTGGGCCATCGCGAAAAAGCGCTGCCCTCGCAGTTGTCGGCCGGCGAGCAGCAGCGCGTCGGCATCGCCCGTGCGATTGTCGGCGAGCCCAAGCTGCTGGTCGCCGATGAACCAACCGGCAATCTCGATCCGACCCTGGCGGCAGAAATCATGGCGTTGTTCGCCGAACTGCCCGACCGCGGCACCAGCGTGCTGGTGGTCAGCCACGACCTGGCCCTGCTGCGGCGCATGCGCAAGCGCGTGCTGATCCTGGACCACGGCCGCCTGGTCGATGACATCTCGCCGCAGGACCTGGCCGAATGAATACTCCGGTGACCAAGGAAACCGCCGCGCCTTCGCGCCTGGGCGTGTGGCTGCACCATCATGGCCACAGCGTGGTCTTCAGCCTCGGCCGCGCCTGGCGCAAGCCGTGGGCGACCCTGCTCACGGTGATGGTCATGGCGCTGGCGCTGGCCCTGCCGCTGGGCCTGTCGATCGCGTTGGACAACCTCAAGCACTTCGCCGGCAGCGTGCAGCAGTCGCGCGACATCAATCTGTTCCTCAAGACCGATGCCGGGGCCGATGCGGCCGGCCAGGTCGCCGAGACTTTGCGCGCCCGCGCCGACGTGGCCAAGGTGACCGTGCAGACGCCGGAGCAGGGGCTGCAGGAGCTGCGCGAAAGTGCCGGGCTCGGCGAAGCGATCGATGCGCTGCACGACAACCCGCTGCCGACGCTGCTGATCGTGACCCCGGGCGAGGGCGCCGATGACGCGCGCCTGGCGCAGTCGCTGGAAGCCCTGCCGCAGGCCGACCTGGTGCAGCACGATGCACTGTGGCGCAAGCGGCTGGATGGCTGGCTGGGTTTCGGCACGCGCCTGGTGCAGGTGTTGTCGGTGCTGCTCGGGCTCGGTGCCGCGCTGGTGGTCGGCAACACGGTGCGCCTGGATATCCAGGCCCGCCGCGATGAGATCGGCGTGCTGCAGCTGCTCGGTGCCAGCGATGGCTTCATCCGTCGCCCGTTCCTGTACCTGGGCGCGTGGTACGGCCTGGGCGCCGGCGCGGTGGCGCTGGCCCTGATCGGTGCCGCCGGGCTGGCGCTGCGCCCGCCGCTGGCCGCGCTCTCGCATAGTTATGGCAGCCCGTTCGTGCTGCATGGTCTGGACCTGCTGCATTCTTCGTTCGTGCTGCTCGGCACCGTGGTGCTGGGCTGGCTGGGCGCCTGGCTGGTGACGGGACATTTCCTGCGCCAGACCCGTCCCACCGAAACCTGAGCCCCGCATGCGTCCGCAAGCCCTCAAGCACCTCGTCGACGACGCACCGCGCGTGATGGTCGTCGATGGCTCCCGGCTGGTCCGCAAGTTGATCGCCGATGTGCTGCAACGCGAACTGCCGGCGGTGGAGGTGGTGGGCTGTGCGAGCATCGCCGAGGCGCGGGCGGCGCTGGATGCCGGCCCGGTCAGCCTGGTCACCACCTCGCTCACGCTGAGCGATGGCGACGGGCTCGACCTGGCGCGCATCGTGCGCGACGCCGCGGGGCAGGCCTACGTACCGGTGATCGTGGTTTCCGGCGATGCGCAGCAGCATCTGGAGCAGCGTCGCTTCACCGAGTACGTCACCGACTATTTCGACAAGGCGCTCGGTCACGAAGCGCTGGCCACCTTCATCCGCGGCTATGTGCAGCCGGAGACGATTCCCGGCGCGACGATCCTGTACGTTGAAGACAGCCGCGTCGTCGCCGAGGCGACCAAGCGCATGCTCGAACGGCAGGGCCTGAACGTGCTGCACGTGCTGACCGCCGAAGATGCGTTCGCGCTGCTCACCGCCGAGTCGCTTGGCCGCAGCAGCCATCGCATCGACCTGGTGCTGACCGATGTCACGCTCAAGGGCGAGCTCAGTGGTCGCGACGTGGTGCAGCGCGTCCGCGTGGATTTCGGCTACGGCAAACGCCGCCTGCCGGTGCTGGTGATGACCGGCGACGGCAACCCGCACAATCAATCCGGTCTGCTCCAGGCCGGTGCCAACGATCTGGTGCAGAAGCCGATCGAAGAGCGGCTGCTCATCACCAAGGTGCTGTTCCAGCTGCGTCTGTCCCGCCTCAACGACAAGCCTGCAGTGCGATGAATGACGATGTAGTACCCAGCATCCAGCTCGAACCGAGCTGGAAGACGCGTATCGGTGATTACCTGCTGCGCCCGGACATGCGGGAGTTGTCCGCTTTTCTGCGCCAGCGCAAAGCGGCCGGAGCCCAGGTGTTCCCACCGGGCCCGCAGATCTTTGCCGCCTTCGATGCCACGCCCTTCGACCAGGTCAAGGTGGTCATCCTCGGCCAGGATCCGTATCACGGGTACGGCCAGGCGCATGGCCTGAGCTTCTCGGTGATGCCGGGCGTGCCGGTACCGCCGTCGCTGCTCAACATCTACAAAGAGATCGAGGCCGATCTGGGCATCCCGCGCCCGGACCACGGCTGCCTGCTGCCGTGGGCGCACCGCGGGGTGCTGCTGCTCAATGCGGTGCTGACGGTGGAGGCGGGCAACGCCGGCTCTCACCAGCGGCGTGGCTGGGAGGGCTTCACCGACCATGTGGTGGATACGCTCAACCGCGAGCGAGAGGGCCTGGTGTTCCTGTTGTGGGGCAGCTACGCCCAGCAGAAGGGCAAGGTCATCGATACCGGCCGGCACCGCGTGCTCAAGGCACCGCACCCTTCGCCGCTGTCGGCGCATCGCGGCTTCCTGGGCTGCCGCCATTTTTCGATGGCCAATGAGTACCTGCAGCGCCGCGGCAACGCGCGCATCGACTGGTCGCTGCCGCCGCGTGCCGCGCTGGAACTGCCGGCCTGAGCGCCCGGCCGTGGCCTACACGGCCAGCATCTCGATGATGGACTGCGCCACCTGCCGCTTGCGCGGTGGCAACCGCCGCAGCAGCGACAGGATGTTGCCCTCCAGGTCATCGCGCACGTAGTCCTGTGCGGGCGCGGTCAACATCAGTTCCTCCCCGCTGGCCTTGCACACGCCGCGACCGGTGGCCAACCACTCGAATCGCACCCGCGTACTGACGGCGATGTGCACCAGGTGCGACACACTCGGATGCGTTCCTCCGCGGCGCTCCCATTGCGCGACGGCACTGCGCTTGACCCCGGTTTCCACTGCCAACTGCGTCTGTGACATCCCTGCGCTGGTGCGTGCTGCGCGAATTCGATCCGACATCGCCAACATGGCCTTCCCCTTTCTCGTTCCTTGAACAGTGGATGGTTATCGATACTTACCGGGCAGCGATTCTTTTTTCGGTCTGTACAGAACTGCTTGCCGCCCTTGCCGTTGCAATCGCTCCGCCGATGAATCCACGAGCGACAGTGAAACTTCCCCCTGCACGCGACACGGCCGGTTTGACGGTTTACCTGCGTGCACGTAGTTAATCCCTCAAGCCGGCCATGACGCGCCGGGACATCCAAAACATCGGAAGCAGGCCGATGCCCTGTCGATCATGGTCGGTATCCACCGGCCCGTGAAAGACCGCTTCGGCCAGGACGCAGGGGATGGCCGATGGATAAAGTTTCTGTTGTGAAGTTGGCGTTACGGCGATTCAGTTTGAGAGCGATTTCGCTGTTATTTGTGATGCTGTTCGCATTAAGTGCCGGTATTTCATCGGCCGCCGCGCAATCGGCCTGCACGGCTGGCGCCTGCGTGAGTGCAGGCCCGCGCCTGGCCTCGATCGATTCCACCCAGAGCCCGGTGCTCAATCTGCTGTTCGGTGCGTTGCTGCCGGGCACCGCGGTCAATCTCAGCGTGGCCGACTGGAACAACCTGGCCGGGGCGAACATCAATCTCAACGCGTTGCTGACCCAGCTCAACGGCGGCGTGGTGGTCAGTGATCCCAGCCAGGTGCTCAACGCCAGCATCACCCTCGGCCAGTTGCGTGCGGCGATGGTGCAGGTCCTGCAGGCGGACGGGCAGACCGCGGCCGCCAATGTCCTCAATGCGTTGCCGCTCGGCGCGGCGGGCGTAGGCGGCAGCATCCGCCTGGCCGACATCCTGCAGATCGCGCTGCCCACCGGCTCGCTGGCGACCGTGCGCCTGAACGTGCTGGACCTGCTTACCGGCGGTGTGCAGCTTTACAACTTCCGCAACGTACTCACCACGCCCACGCCGATCACGGTCAACACCGCGGCACTTGGCCTCAACGGCGTGGCCAACGTGCGCCTGTGGCTGCAGGTGGTCGAGCCGCCGGTGTACACCTGCGGCGCGGCCGGCGCGGCGTTCCACAGCGCGGCGATCCGCATCAAGCTCGATCTGGACCTGGTGCAGGGTTTGAACACGGGCACGCTCTCGGCGGCGCTCAGTGGCCTGAACCTGCTGGGCGTCACCCTCTCCAACACCAGCATCACCGCCGATGTCCTGCATCTGCAGGTCTACGCCGATGTCGCACGCGCCGAAGGAGCGATCTCGGCGATCAACCTGGTCGGCAACGCGGTCACGCTGCAGGCGCGTCCGGGGCTGGTGAACCTGTATGTCGGCCAGATCAGCGATGCGACCTTCTTCAACCGCACGACGGTGCTCACCGATACCGCGCTGAGCGCGGCGACGCTGACCTCGCTCAGCGTGCGGGTGCGGGTGTCGGCCAATGTGCTCGGCCTGCTCACGCCGATCGCCGACATCACCATCCCGCTGACGGTCAGCATCCGCAGTTTCGCCACTGCCACGCCCGGGCTGCAGAGCGCGAGCTTCACCGGTCCGTATCCACAGACCCGCACCCTGAGCGTCGGCACGGTCAGTGCGGCGACGATGGTCTCGACCCTGGTCAACTCGCTCAGCATCCAGGTGACCAGTGGCAACCCCACGGTCACGCTGCTGGGCGGCATCGCACTGCCGCTGCCGGTGGCGGACCTGGTCAACGGCATCGTCAACACGTTGCTGACGCCGATCCGCACCCAGGTCAACGCCGTGGTCACGCCGGTGCTGACCGCATTGCTGGGCGGGCTGGTGGACAACCTGCTGGCCCTGCTCGGCATCCGCATCGGACAGGCGGTCTTCACCGTCGAAGGCATCACCCAGGCGTGCGCGGCGACACTGCAGCTGGTCAAGGACCTGCAGCCCACCAGCGATACCGGGCGGTTCAATCTGTCCATCACCTACAACGGCAGCACGGTCGGCTCGGCCAGCAACGTCGGCAACAACGGCGCGACGGCCACGGTGATCACGGTGCCCGGCGGCAGCTACGCGCTGGCCGAAGCGGCCGCGGCCGGTACCACGCTCAGCCGTTATGCCAGCACCTGGCAGTGCACCGACCAGAACAACACCGTGGTCTCTTCCGGCAGCGGCGGCAGCTTCACCCTTCAGGCGCCGGCGATGACGGCCACGGCCGTGACGCTGGTGTGCCGGATCACCAATCGAACGCGCCAGGCGGATCTGTCGATCACCAAGACCGACGGCAGCGGCACCTACACGCCGGGCGGCACCGCGACCTACACGCTGCTGGTCCGCAACGACGGCCCGGATGCCGTCACCAATGCCGTGGTCACCGACAGCCTGCCGAGCGGCACCACGCTGCGCGGCGCATGGACCTGCAGTGCCACCAGCGGCAGCACCTGCGCGGCGGCCAGCGGCGGTGCGGTGGGCGGCAATGCGGTGAATGCCGGCGTGAATCTGATCAACGGCGGGCAGGCCACGATCAGCGTCCCGGTCAGTTTCAGCAACAACCCGGGCGCGTACTAGCGGCCGGTGCGGTGCAGTGCAGTGCGTGCAGGGGACGCCCCTTGCGGATGAATGACAGGACCACCGATGCCGCGTGCCTGCAACAGGCCAGGGCAAGCTTTCGAGGATGAACGCATGGCAGCAACGGGCAGGCAGCGCAGGGCAGGCAGGGCTTCGGCCGGCATCGCGCAGGCCATGGCCGTGCTGGCATTGCTGCTGCCACCGCCGCTGCTGGCACAGAGCTACCCGAACCCGCTCAACAACACCGCCACCGTCACCGCGCCCACCGATGTGGCCGACCCCACGCCCGGCAACAACAGCGCCACCGATACCAATGCCCTGGCGCTGCAGGCGCAGCTGAGCGTCAGCAAGGCCCTGGTCAGCGCCACCCCGGTGGCCGCCGGTGGCGCGGTGCAGTACCGCATCCAGGTCAACAACGCCGGGCCGTCCGCGGCCAGCGGTGTGGGCGTGGTCGATACGGTGTCTTCGCTGCTGACCAACGTCACCTGGAGCTGCCAGCCGACCACCGCCGCGTCGTCGTGCGCCCAGCCCAGCGGCAGCGGCAATGCCGTGAACGTGCTGGTCAACGTCGGCGTGGGTGACAGCGTGGTGCTGCTGGTGAATGGCACCGCACCTGCCGCCACCCCGGCCACGGTGCCGGCCAACACCGTGTCGCTGGTACTGCCCACGGGCACCACCGACCCGACCCCCGGCGACAACACCGCCAGCACGCCAGCGGTGCCGGTGCAGGCCAATGCGCTGGTGGCGGTCAACGACAGCTTCGCCACGCCCCTTTCTTCCACCACCGGTGGCAGCACGCCCACGGTGTTGGGCAACGACACCTTGAACGGCTCCCCGGTGGTGGGCGGCAACCTCATCATTTCACTGCAGAACGCGCCGGCCGGCTTCACCATCAACAGCGCAGGCGTCATCGCGGTGCCGGCCGGTGCCGCTGCGGGCGCAACGTCGATCGGCTACCAGATCTGCGAAAACGCATCGCCGACCAACTGCGCCACCGCCAGCGCCAGCCTGATCATTACGCCCACCGCCGTCGACGACAGCTTCAATGCCCTGGCCGGGGCGGCCACGCTCAGCGGCAACCTGGCCAGCAATGACAACGCACCGGCCGGTGCCACCTACAGCACCTCCGGCACGCCGGTGCCCGGGGCGACCATCAGCAGCACCGGCACCCTGACCTACGCGCCCACCGGGGGCATCACCCAGCCGGCATCGATTCCCTACCAGGTGTGCCTGCCCGCGCCGAATGGCAGTGTCTGTTCCACCGCCACGGCATCGGTGCTGGTCGATGCCAATGTGCTGGTCGCTGTCGATGACACCTTCAGTGCGCCCTTGCTGCCTGGTGCCGGCGGCACAACGCCCACGGTGTTGGGCAACGACACCTACGATGGCAACGCGGTGCCGCAGGCGCAGGTGACGCTCAGCCTGGTGGGTGCGCCCACGGGGTTCTCGATCAACCCCAACGGCACCCTCGTCGTGCCGCCGACCGCTGCCGCCGGCCCGCTGTCGTTGACGTACCGGTTCTGCGACAACGCGGCGCCGGCCAACTGCGCCACTGCCACCGCCACCCTGGTGATCAGCCCGGATGCCGTGGACGACACGGTCAGCACGCCGGGTGGCGGGCGGCCGCTGACCGCCAACCTGGCCGGGAACGACAACTTCCCGAGTGGCTCGGCCTTCAGCCTGGCGACCCAGGCCGCCCGCGGCACTGCCGTGGTCAACGCCGATGGCACCTTCACCTATACCCCCGCCGACGCCAACACCGGGCCGGACAGCTTTACCTACCAGCTCTGCCTGCCGGCCCCCAACGCGACCGTCTGCGACACGGCCACGGTGAACGTGAGCGTGGCCGCCAACCAGCTGGCCGCCGCCGATGACCTGTTCGCCACGCCGCTGCAGCCGGGCACCACCCCCACCAGCCTGCTCGGCAACGACACCCTGAACGGCACGGCAGTGACGCCGGCAGGCGTCAGCCTGACACTGAGCGGTGCGCCGGGCAGCATCACCGCCAACACCGCCGGCCAGCTGCAGGTGGCGGCAGGCGCTGCAGCGGGGGCCTATGCCTTCACTTACCAGATCTGCGAACTGCCGGGCGGCACCAACTGCGCGACGGCCAATGTGCAGCTGGTGATCGCCCCGGAAGCGGTGGACGACAGCTTCGCCGCGACCGCCGGCGTGGCGCTGGACGAGACCGTGGCCGGCAACGACAACGTGCCGACCGGCGCAGTGTTCAGCCTGCTGGCGGGCGCGGCCCACGGCACGGTCAGCGTCACGGCCGATGGCAGCGTCAGCTATACCGCGCAGGGCACGTATTCCGGGCCGGACAGCTTCCGCTACCAGGTCTGCCTGCCGGCCCCCAACGGTGGCATCTGCGATGCCGCGACCGTGACCCTGAACGTGGCCGTTGCCGCCGTGGTCGCCGGCAATGACGACTTCACCGCCACGCCCGTGCAGGGCGACGGGGGCACCACGGCCAGCGTGCTGGCCAACGACACCCTCAATGGCGCGCCGATCACCGCCGCGCAGGCGACGCTGTCGCTGATCAATGCGCCGCCGGCCGGCTTCACCCTCGCGCCCACCGGCGAACTGCAGGTGCCTGCCGGAACGCCGGCCGGCCCGGTGAACCTGACCTACCAGCTGTGCCAGGCGGGTACCGGCAACTGCACCACGGCCAGCATCGCGGTGGTGATCGCGCCGCAGGCAGTGGCCGACAGCTTCACCACCCAGGTCGGGCGTCCGGTCAGCGGCAACGTCGGCGTGAACGATCGCGTCGCCGCCGGCACTACCTATGCGGTCACCGGCACCGCGCCGCAGGGGCTGGTGTTCAATGCCGATGGCAGCTTCACCTACACGCCGCCGGCGCAGTACACCGGCACCACCCCCTTCAGCTACCAGGCGTGCCTGGCCGCCCCTTACAACACCGTCTGCAGTAACGCCACGGCAACCCTCAACGTCAACGCGGGCACCCTGGTCGCCAACGATGATGATTTCCGCGACAGCCTGCTGAACCCGGCCACCGGTGGCACCACCCTCAGCGTGCTGGCCAACGACACCATCAACGGCGCGATTCCGCCTGCGCCGGCCGAGGTGATCCTGAGCCTGCTGGGTGCACCGGCCGGCTACGTACTCAACACCAACGGCACCGTCTCGGTGCCCGGTGGTGCGGCCGCTGGCGCGGTCAGCTTCGGCTACCGCCTGTGCGAGGCGGCGCTGCCGAGCAACTGCGATGACGGTGCGGTGCAGCTGCTGCTGGCCCCGGTGGCGGTGAACGACAACGTCAGCACGGCCGTGGGCGTACCGGTCAGTGGCAATGTCGGCAGCAACGACAACGTCCCCGCTGGTGCCACCTTCAGCGTGACCGGCACCGTGCCGGCGGGCCTGGTGCTGGCCGCCGGCGGCGGCTTCACCTACACGCCGCCGGCCGGCAGCCAGGGTCCGGTCACCTTCGCTTACCAGACGTGCCTGCCGGCCCCCAATGCCACCGTGTGCGCGGGGGCGACGGTGACCATCAACGTCAACGCCGGCACCCTGGCCGCGCGCGATGACGATTTCCGCGCGACGCCGATCGGCGCCGGTGGCGGCAGCACCGTGTCGGTGCTGCTCAATGACAGCCTCAACGGGACCCAGCCGCCGGCCTCGGCCGATGTGCTGCTGAGCCTGGTCGGCGCGCCGTCGGGCTTCACGCTGGATGCCAATGGGGTGTTGAACGTCGATGCGGGCGTGCCGTCCGGCGCGCTCACGCTGACCTACCAGCTGTGCGAGACCGCGTTGCCGAGCAACTGCGATTCGGCACAGATCCGCCTGGTGGTCTCGCCGACCGCTGCGGCCGACGTGTTTTCCACACCGGCCGGGCAGCTGCTCTCGGGCAGCGTGGCCGGCAATGACAATGCCCCGGTGGGCGCGGTGTTCACCGTGTCGGGCGCCGCACCGGACGGCCTGCAGCTCGGCCGCGATGGCAATTTCCAGTACACCCCGCCGGCCGGGTTCACCGGGCCGGTGAGCTTCAGCTACCAGGTGTGCCTGCCGGCGCCGGACGGCACGCTGTGCAGCACGGCCGGGGCAACCATCAACGTCAATGCCGGCACCCTGATGGCGATGGACGATGACTTCAGCGGCACGCCGCTGGCACCGGGTGCGAGCACCAGCACCAGCGTGCTGCTCAACGACAGCCTCAATGGCAGCGTGCCGCCGCCGGCCGGCAGCGTGACCCTGACCCTGGTGGGTGCGCCGTCGGGTTACGCCCTCACCGCCGCCGGCCTGTTGCAGGTGCCCGCCAGCGCCGCCGCCGGTGCCACGGTGCTGACCTACCAGGTCTGCGAAACCGCCGCGCCCAGCAACTGCGCCAGTGCCAGCATCCGCCTGGTGGTGACGCCGTCGGCGCAGAACGACAGCTATTCCACCGCCGCGGGCCAGCCGTTGAACGGCAGTGTCGGCGACAACGACAACGTGCCGGCCGGTGCCGTGTTCGCCATCGTCGGCAGCACACCGCCGGGGCTGAGCTTCGGCGGCGGCGGCAGCTTCACCTACGTGCCGCCGGTTGGCGCGGCCAGCCCGGTGACGTTCACCTACCAGGTCTGCCTGCCGGCGCCGAACAGCGCGCTGTGCGCCACGGCCACGGCCGACATCAACATCACCGTGGGCAGCCTGGCGGCCAACGACGATGACTTCAGCAGCGCGCCGGTCAATCCGGTTACCGGTGGCAGCACGCCCTCGGTGCTGCTCAACGATGCGTTGAACGGCAGCACGCCGCCGTCGGCCGCCGATGTGCTGTTGAGCCTGACCGGCGCACCGGCCGGCATCACCCTGAATCCGGATGGCACGGTGAGCGTCGCCGCGGGCGTACCGGCCGGTGGGCGAACGCTGGCCTACCAGCTGTGCGAAGCGGCGGCGCCGGGCAACTGCGCCAACGCAGACCTGCGCCTGGTGGTGGCACCTTCGGCCATTGACGATGCGCTCTCCACGCCAGCCGGGGTGGTCCTGAACAGTTCGGTGGCGGGCAACGACAACGTCGGCAGCGGTGCGCAGTTCAGCGTGGTCGGCGCCCCGCCGGCCGGGCTGGTGTTCAATGCCGATGGCAGCTTCGCCTACACCCCGGCAGCGGGCTTCAGCGGCGCGGTCACCTTTACTTATCAGGCCTGCCTGCCTGCGCCCGACAGCGCCCTCTGCGCCACGGCCACGGCCACGCTCAACATCAACAGCGGCACCCTGGTCGCGGTGGACGACAGCATCGCCGCGCCGGTCGCCGGCGGCACCGCGACGCCCAGCGTGCTGGGCAACGACACGCTCAACGGTGCGACGCCGCTGGCAGATGAGGTGGTGCTCAGCCTGGTCGGCGCGCCGTCCGGTTTCTCGATCGCCGCCGATGGCACGATCGCGGTCGCCACCGGCACCGCATCGGGCGCGGTCTCGCTGACCTACCAGGTCTGCGAAGCGGCGGCGACCATCAACTGCGCCACCGCCAACGTGGCCCTGGTGGTCGCGCCCGCCCCGGCCAACGATGCCTTCGCCGTGCAGGCGGGGCTGACCGTCACCGCCACCGTGGCCAGCAACGACGGCATGCCGGTGGGTTCGACCTTCGCCGTGCAGGGGACGCCGCCGGCCGGGGTGACCTTCAACGCCGATGGCAGCTTCACCTATGCACCGCCGGCCGGCACCACCAGCCCGGCCAGCTTCGTCTACCAGGCCTGCCTGCCCGCACCGAACGCCGCGGTGTGCGCGACGGCCACGGTCACGCTGAACATCAACAACGGCGCCCTGCTGGCCAACGACGACAGTTTCGGTGCGATCGCGCCGGGTGGCACCACGGCCAGCGTGCTGGCCAACGACACCCTCAATGGCCTCAGTCCGCCAGCATCGGCCAACGTGGCGCTGTCGCTGGTGGGCGCGCCGGCGGGTTTCAGCATCTCCCCCACCGGCGCGGTGTCCGTGCCGGCCGATGCCGCCAGTGGCGCCACCACGCTGACCTACCAGGTCTGCGAAACGGCGGCCGCCAACAACTGCGCCACCGCCAGCATCGCGCTGGTGGTGCGGCCAACGCCGGTGAACGACACGATCAGCGTGCAGGCCGGCCAGGCCAACACCGGCAATGTCGCCGGCAATGACGCCATGCCAGCCGGTTCCAGCTGGAGCGTGCCATCGCCGCCGCAGGGCCTGGTGTTCAACGCCAACGGCAGTTTCACCTACACGCCGCCGGCCGGCACCCTGGGCGCCGTCACCTTCAGCTACCAGGCCTGCCTGCCCGCGCCGGATGCCGCGGTGTGCGGCACCGCCACGGCAACCCTCGACATCGCCGTGAATGCCATCGTCGCCAACGATGATGCCTTCGCCGCGCCGCTGATCGCAGGCTCGGTCACCCCCAGCGTGCTGGCCAACGACGTCCTCAACGGTGTCACTCCGCCGCCATCGGCCGCCGTGCAGTTGCTGCTGGTGGCCGCCCCGGCCGGTTTCGTCATCAACAACGACGGCAGCGTGCAGATTCCAGCCAGCGCTGCTGCCGGCGCGACCTCGCTCACCTACCAGCTGTGCGAAACCGCTTCGCCCACCAACTGCGCCACCGCGGCCATCACCTTCGTGGTGACACCAGCGCCGCAGGCCGATGCGTTCGCCGTGCAGGCCGGTGCCAGCCTGACCGGTGCCAGCGTGGCGACCAACGACGCGATGCCGGCAGGCGCCAGCTGGGCGGTGCAGGGCACCCCGCCGGCCGGCCTGGCGTTCAACGCCGATGGCAGCTTCAGCTACACGCCGCCGGTGGGTACCACCGGTGCGGTCACCTTCAGCTACCAGGCCTGCCTGCCCGCGCCGAACGCCACGGTGTGCGGTACCGCTACGGCCACCATCAACGTCAACACCGGAACACTGGTAGCCGCCAACGACAGCTACAGCGGCATCGCTGAAGGCGGCACCACGCCCAGCGTGCTGGCCAACGACAGCCTCAACGGCACGATACCGCCGCCGCCCGCCAGCGTGCAGCTCAGCCTGGTCGGTGCACCGGTCGGTTTCGTCATCAATCCGGACGGCAGCATCGCCGTGCCGACGGGGGTGCGGTCCGGCGCGACCACGCTGACCTACCAGATCTGCGAAACCGCCGTGCCGGGCAACTGCGATACCGCTACCGTGGCCCTGGTCATCGCACCGTCGCCGCAGGCCGATGCGTATTCGGTCCAGGCCGCTGGCACGATCAGCAATGGCAACGTGGCCGCCAACGACAACCTGCCGGCCGGCGCGCAGTTCACCGTGCAGGGTCCCGCGCCTGCCGGCCTGGTCTTCAACGCCGATGGCACCTTCACCTATACCGCGCCGGCCAATACCCCCAGCCCGGTGACCTTCACCTACCAGGCTTGCCTGCCTGCGCCGGATGCTGCCCTGTGCGGCTCCGCCACGGTGACGCTCAATATCAACGATGGCACCCTGTTGGCCCTCGATGACAGCTTCACGGTTGCACCGGGTGGCAGCGCCGGTACCAGCGTGCTGGCCAACGACTCGCTCAATGGCGTTTCGCCGCCGGCCGCCGGGACTGTCCTGGTCAGCCTGGTGGGCGCACCGGCCGGCGTCGTGCTCGGCACGGATGGCGTGCTTACCGTGCCCACCGGTATCGTCTCCGGCCCGCTGACGCTGACCTACCAGGCGTGCGAAGCGGCAGCGGCTGGCAACTGCGACACCGCCAGCATCGCGCTGGTGATCCTGCCCGCACCGCAGAACGATGCCTTCAACGTGCAGGCCGGGCAGGTGCTGTCGGCCAGCGTGGCCGGCAACGATACGATGCCGGCCGGTTCCAGCTGGGCGCTGCAGGGAACTGCACCGGCCGGCCTGCAGTTCAATGCCGATGGCAGCTTCAGCTATACCCCGCCCACCGGTACCACCGGCCCGGTCACCTTCAGCTACCAGGCGTGCCTGGCAGCGCCGAACGGCGCGCTGTGCGGCACCGCCCAGGTGACGCTGAACGTGGCCAACGGCACCCTGCTGGCCGGTGACGACACGCTGGCCGGCATCGCCCCGGGCGGTACCTCGGCGGCCAGCGTGCTGGCCAACGATTCGCTCAATGGCGTCAGCCCGCCCGCGCCGGGCGACGTGGTGCTGAGCCTGGTCGGTGCCCCGGCCGCGTTCACCCTCAACCCGAACGGCACCATCAGCGCCGGCAGCGGTGCGATGTCCGGCCCGACCACGCTGACCTACCAGATCTGCGAAGCCGTGGCGCCCGCCAACTGCGCCAATGCCAGCGTCACCGTGGTGGTCAACCCGGCGCCGCAGGACGATGCCGCCGCCGTGCAGGTGGGGCAGAGCCTGGATGCCAGCGTGGCCGGCAACGACAACATGCCGGCCGGTTCCAGCTGGAGCCTGCCGGGTACGCCGCCGGCCGGCTTCAGCTTCACTGCCGACGGCAGCTATACCTACGCGCCGCCCGCCGGCACCCGTGGTCCGGTGGTGGTGGCCTACCAGGTCTGCCTGCCGGCACCCAACGCCAACCTGTGCGGCGCCGCCACGCTCACCCTCAACATCAACAACGGTGCACTGGTCGCCGCAGACGACACCGTGGCAGGCGTTGCCCCGGGCAGTACCTCCGGCGCCAGCGTGCTGGCCAATGATTCGCTCAACGGCACCACGCCGCCGGCACCGGCCTCGGTGGTGCTGAGCCTGGTGGGCGCCCCGGCCGGTTACGCGATCACCGCCGATGGCACCCTCAGCGTGCCATCCACCGCGGTGGCCGGTCCGCTCACGCTGACCTACCAGATCTGCGAAGCCGCCGCCGCCAACAACTGCGACACCGCCAGCGTCACCGTGGTGGTCAGTCCGGTGCCACAGCCGGATGCGTTCGCCGTGCAGGTCGGGCAGACGCTGTCGGCCAGCGTGGCCGGCAACGACAACGTGCCGCCCGGCGCGCAATACAGCGTGCAGGGCACCGCACCGGACGGCCTGGTGCTGACCGCCACCGGCGCCTTCACCTATACGCCGCCGCCGGGCCGGCTGGGCCTGGTCACCTTCAATTACCAGGCCTGCCTGCCGGCACCGAATGCCGCAGTGTGTGGCGTCACCACCGCCAGCATCAGCGTCAACAACGGCACCCTGGTGGCCGGCGATGACACCTTCAGCAACATCGCGCCGGGCAGCACGGTGGGGACCAGCGTGCTGGCCAATGATTCGCTCAACGGCGTGTCGCCGCCGCCGGCGACGTCGGTAACGTTGTCGCTGGTGGGTGCCCCGTCGGGCTTCTCGATCAGTGCCGATGGCCTGCTCACGGTCGGGACCGGCGTGCTGTCCGGGTCGACCACGCTGACCTACCAGATCTGCGAAGCGGCCTCGCCGGCCAACTGCGACACCGCCAGCGTGCTGGTGGTGGTCAGCCCGGCGCCGCAGGCCGATGCGTTCGCCGTGCAGGCCGGGCAGACGCTGGCCAACAGCGTGGCCGGCAACGACAACATGCCGGTCGGTTCGACCTACAGCGTGCAGGGCACGGCCCCGGCCGGGTTCGTCTTCAACGCCGATGGCAGCTTTACCTATGCACCGCCGGCCGGCACCGCCGGGCCGATCACGGTGGCCTACCAGGCCTGCCTGCCCGCGCCGAACGCGGCGCTGTGCGGCACCGCCACGCTCACCCTGAACATCAACAACGGTGACCTGGTCGCCGGCGATGATGTGATCACCAATGTGGTGGCCGGCGGCACATCGGTGGCCAGCGTACTGGCCAACGACCGCCTCAACGGCGCCAGCCCGGCCCCGGCGGCCGATGTGCGGCTGTCGCTGGTGGGGGCTCCGGTCGGCTTCATCCTGAACCCGGATGGCACGATCAGCATCGGCACCGGCGTGCCGGCCGGCGCCACCGCGCTGACCTACCAGCTCTGCGAAGCGGCGGCCGCCAACAACTGCGATACCGCCAGCGTCACCGTCGTGGTCGGCCCGTCGCCGCAGGCCGATGCGTTCTCGGTGCAGGCCGGGCAGCAGCTGGCCAGCACCGTGTCCGGCAACGAC
Source organism: Stenotrophomonas sp. RIT-551 (assembly GCF_026241915.1). Taxonomy (NCBI): domain Bacteria; kingdom Pseudomonadati; phylum Pseudomonadota; class Gammaproteobacteria; order Lysobacterales; family Lysobacteraceae; genus Stenotrophomonas; species Stenotrophomonas sp. RIT-551. The sequence goes on from NZ_JAPJIU010000001.1 coordinate 347,760, forward strand.
AACATGCCGGCCGGTTCGACCTGGACCGTGCAGGGCACCGCCCCGGCCGGGCTGCGCTTCAACGCCGATGGCAGCTTCACCTACACGCCGCCGGCCGGCACCCTCGGTGCGGTCTCCTTCACCTACCAGACCTGCCTGCCGGCACCGAACGGCACCGTCTGCGGCAACGCCACGGTCACCCTCAACGTCAACACCGGCACCCTGGTGGCCGGCGATGACAGCTTCAGCAACATCGCCCCGGGCACGGCCACGCCCAGCGTGCTGGGTAACGACTCGCTCAATGGGGTGTCGCCGCCGCCGGCCGCATCGGTGGCGCTGAGCCTGGTGGGGGCGCCCACCGGTTTCGGCATCAATCCCGACGGCACTGTCAGCGTCGGCACCGGCGTTGTGTCGGGCAGCACCACGCTGACCTACCAGATCTGTGAAGTGGCGGCGTCCAGCAACTGCGCCACCGCCAGCATCACCGTGGTCGTCAGTCCGGTGCCGCAGGCCGATGCCTTCAGCGTGCAGGCCGGGCAGTCGGTGAACAACACCGTGGCCGGCAACGACAACCTGCCGGCCGGTTCGAGCTTCAGCGTGCAGGGCGTGACGCCGGCAGGCCTGGTGTTCAACACCGATGGCAGCTTCAGCTACGCACCGCCATCGGGCACCACCGGTGCGGTCAGCTTCACCTACCAGGCCTGCCTGCCGGCGCCGAACGCGGCGCTGTGTGGCACCGCGACGGTCACCTTGAACGTCAACAGCGGCACCCTGCTGGCCGGCAACGACAGCTTCACCGGCATCGCCCCGGGCACGTCCACGCCCAGCGTTCTGACCAACGATTCGCTCAATGGCGTGTCGCCGCCGGCCGCTGGCAGCGTCACCGTAAGCCTGGTCGGTGCTCCGGCCGGCTTCGGCATCGCTGCCGACGGCACGATCAGTGTCGGCCCCGGCGTCACCTCCGGCAGCACCACGCTGACCTACCAGGTCTGCGAGGCGGCGGCCGCGGGCAATTGCGCCACCGCCACGGTGAACGTGGTGGTCAGCCCGGCACCGCAGGCCGATGCCTTCAGCGTGCAGGCCGGGCAGGTGCTGTCCAACACGGTGGCAGGCAATGACAACCTGCCGGCCGGTTCGAGCTTCAGCGTGCAGGGAGCGACGCCGCCCGGCCTGGTGTTCAACACCGATGGCAGCTTCACCTATACCCCGCCGGCCGGCACCACCGGCGTCGTCGGCGTCACCTACCAGGCCTGTCTGCCGGCACCGAATGCAGCGCTGTGCGCGACGGCCACGGTCACTTTCAACATCGCCACCGGTACCCTGCTGGCGGCCAATGACAGCTTCGGCGGCATCGCCCCGGGCGGCACCACGCCCAGCGTGCTGGCCAACGATTCGCTCAATGGTGTGTCGCCGCCTTCTGCCGGTACGGTGACCCTGGGCCTGGTCGGTGCACCGGCCGGTTTCGCGATCAATGCCGACGGCACGATCAGCATCGGAGGCGGCGTTACCGCCGGTGCCACCACACTGACCTATCGCGTGTGCGAAGCGGCGGCGCCGAGCAACTGCGCCACCGCCACGGTGGCGGTGGTGGTCAGCCCCGTGCCGCAGGCGGATGCCTTCTCGGTGCAGGCCGGGCAGACGCTGTCCAACAGTGTGGCAGGCAATGACGGCATGCCGGCCGGCTCGAGCTGGAGCGTGCAGGGCCCTGCGCCCACTGGCCTGGTGTTCAACCCCGATGGCAGCTTCACCTACACGCCGCCGGTGGGCACCACCGGTGCGGTCACCTTCACCTACCAGACCTGCCTGCCGGCACCGGATGCGGCGCTGTGTGGCACCGCGTCGGTGGCCCTCAACGTCAACACCGGCACGCTGCTGGCCGGCGATGACAGCTTCACCGGCATTGCTCCGGGCGGCAGCACGCCCAGCGTGCTGGCCAACGATTCGCTCAACGGTGTCAGCCCGCCGCCGGCGAACGCGGTGACGCTCAGCCTGGTCGGTGCGCCGGCCGGCATCGGCATCAATCCGGACGGCACGCTCAGCGTCGGCAGCGGCGTGCCCTCGGGCCCGACCAGCATCACGTATCAGGTCTGCGAGGCAGCCGCGCCCACCAACTGCGCCAATGCCACGGTGAACCTGGTGGTCAGCCCGGCACCGCAGCCGGATGCCTTCAGCGTCCGCGCCGGCCAGGTGCTGGCCAATTCCGTGGCGGGCAACGACAGCATGCCGGCCGGTTCGAGCTGGAGCGTACAGGGCGCAACGCCGCCGGGCCTGGTGTTCAACGCCGACGGCAGCTTCACCTATACGCCGCCGGCCGGCACCCTGGGCGCGGTCACCTTCACCTACCAGGTGTGCCTGCCCGCGCCGAACGCGGCGCTGTGCGGCACGGCCGCAGTCACCCTCAACGTCAACACCGGCACGCTGGTGGCCGGCGATGACAGCTTCAGCGGCATCGCCCCGGGCGGTACCACGCCCAGCGTGCTGGGCAACGATTCGCTCAACGGCGTCTCGCCACCGGCCGCTGGCACCGTCAGCCTCACCCTGGTCGGCGCACCGGCAGGCCTGAGCATCAATCCCGATGGCACGATCAGCATCGGGACCGGGGTGACCTCCGGACCGACCACGGTCACCTACCAGGTCTGCGAAGTGGCTGCACCGGGCAACTGCGCGACGGCCAGCGTGACCGTCGTGGTCAGTCCTGCCCCGCAGCCGGATACCTTCAGCGCGCAGGCCGGGCAGACCCTGGCCAACAGCGTGGCCGGCAACGACAACATGCCTGCCGGTTCGGTGTGGAGCGTGCAGGGGGCCACGCCGCCAGGCCTGCTGTTCAACGCTGATGGCAGTTTCACCTACACCCCGCCGGTGGGTACCAGCGGGCCGGTGAGCTTCACTTACCAGGTCTGCCTGCCGGCACCGAACGCAACGCTGTGCAGCACGGCCACGGTGACCTTCAACGTGGGCGGCGCAGCCAACGTGGTGCTGGCGGTGAATGACGACTTCAGCAGTACGCCGGTCGATCCTTCGGTGGGCGGCACCATCGTCCGCTCGGTGCTGGACAACGACAGCTTCAACAACGTGTCGCCGCCGCCGGTGGGCAGCGTGGTCGCCAGTCTGACCGGCAGCACGCCGGGCTACACGATGAACAACCAGGGCCAGATCATGGTGGCCCCGGGTGTGCAGGCCGGGCAGGTGCAGCTGGCCTACCAGCTGTGCGAGAACGGGGTGCCGACCAACTGCACCACCGCCATCGCCACCGTGCTGGTGCAGGGCCCGGTGGGCGCGCTGCTGGCGGTGGATGACACGGGAGGCCCGGTCGGGCCGGACGGCCGTACCCGCCTGCTCAACGTCTTCAGCAACGACACGTTCAACACCGCGCCGCTGGATCCGGCCCAGGTGAGCATCGCGCCGGTCGCCACCAACGCATTGAGCATCAGCAGCGATGGCTGGGTCGATGTTGCCGCCGGCCTGGCTCCTGGCAGCTACAGCACCACCTACACGATCTGCCTGCTCAACCAGCCCACCGTGTGCGATACCGGCACCGTGACGGTTACGGTCACCGCCGGCGAGCCCGGCGTGGATGCCGAAGATGATCGGGTGGAGATGCCGCAGGACGGCGTGATCGAGATCGACGTGCTGGGCAACGACCGCGTCAACGGTACGCCGATCGATCCGGACACCGTGACCGTCAGCATCACCGCGCCGCCCCCGTATGGCACGGCCACGGTACTGCCGCGTGCGCGCATCCGCTTCGCCGCGCTGGCCAACTTCTCCGGCGAGCAGCGCTTCGATTACCAGGTCTGCGACATCGCCGACCCGGCCATGTGCGCCAGCGCCACGGTGACGGTGGTGGTCGATCCGAACGTGCTGACCCTGACCGACGATGCCGTCACCGCGGAGACCTCCGCGCCGCTGGTGATCAACGTGCTGGCCAACGACAGCGCCCGCACGGCGCCGCTGGATCCGGGCTCGCTGCAGATCGCGGTGGCGCCCACGCACGGCAGCGTGGCGTGTGCCAACGGCAGCTGCACGTACACGCCGGCAGCGAATTTCGCTGGCACCGACAGCTTCCGCTACCGCGTCTGTGATGTGTCGATCCCCACCCCGCTGTGTGCCGAGGCCAACGTCGCGGTCACCGTAGCCGGCCAGCAGGCGGTGCTGCGCCTGACCAAGGTAGCCGGCAAGCGCAGTGCGCAGATCGGTGACCTGGTGCGCTACACCGTGACGATCGACAACGTGGGCGAGGTGGATGCCAACGGCGCCACCCTGCTCGATACGCTGCCGCCGGGCTTCACCTTCGTGCGCGGTGGGTTCGCGGTGATCGACGCCGACAACGACGCACGCACCAGCGGGGTGCAGCCCTTGCGCATCGATGGCATCGACGTGGCTGCCGGTGGGCGGGCGACGGTGGTGTACTACCTGCGCGTCGGCGCGGGCACCGGCACCGGTGTGCACACCAACCGTATCACCGCCATCGACGGCGAGAACCGCACGATCGGCAACACGGCCTCGGCCGAGGTGGACATCAGCACCGATCCCTTGCTCGATGAAAGCCTGATCGTGGGCAGCGTCTTCGACGATCGCAACGGCAATGGCATCCAGGATGACGGTGAGCGTGGCATTCCCGGCGTGCGCATCGCAGCGGTGGAAGGCCTGCTGATGGAAACCGATGCCTTTGGCCGCTACCACCTGGTCGGCATTCCGGGCGGCGAGGCGCGCGGGCGCAACTTCATCCTCAAGGTGGATCCCTCCACGCTGCCGGCCGGGGCACGCTTCACCACGCCCAACCCGCTAGTGCGCCGTATCACTCCAGGGCTGCCGGTGCGCTTCGATTTCGGTGTGCGCATGCCTGACGGTGCATTGAGCACGACGGCCTCGGCCCCGGCTGCGCCCGCACCGGCATCGCGACCGGCGCGGATTGAACTCGGCGACGCCTTGTTCGCCACGGGCAGTGCGCAGCTGGGAGCAGACCGTGCGCCGGTGATCGACACCGCTGCCCGGGCATTGTCGACGCGCGGAGGCGGGCGCCTGCAGCTCAGCGTGGGCGCCGGCGCCGGGCAGGAGGCACTTGCCCTGCAACGTGCGCAGGCGCTGCGCCAGGCACTGCGAGCGCAGCTGTCCGGGCCAATCGCCGCGGCAACCACGGTCGAGGTGCTGGGCGCCGACGGACGCGTGCTGCACCGCCTGCGCCTGGACGATCCCCCCGAGCCTGCCAGTCCCGGCCGCGCGGCCGGGGAGGGGCGCTGACATGGACATGACCCTGAGCCCGATCTCCCGCCGCCTTTCCCTCGGCATGGCCAGCGCATTGCTGCTGGCCGCACTGCCGGCCGCCGCCCAGCAGGCCGGACCGGCACCGTCACCCGCACCGATCCGCTGTGAGGCCGACAGCTGCCGCAACGATGACGGCCTGCTGCTGCGCATCCGCGATGACGGCGCCGATGCGCTTCCGCTGCCGGGCCGCGCCGGGCCGGTGGGGACCGACGTCGTGCCGATGTCGCCGGCCGTCACGCCGGATGTCGCCGCGCGCGGTGGCCAGTTCATGGCCGAGCTGCCCAACGGTGGCGTGGTGTGGGCCACCGAAGACCCGACCATGGTGCCGCCCAGCCTGAGCGTGCAGGCCGCGGCCACCGTGCCGTTCGAAAATGGCCGGGTGATCCGCCCGCTGCGGTTCCACAGTTACAACAACTACGCCTCGTTCATCCAGAAACTGGAGGTAACGCTGTATCGCGGTACCGATACCGATCTGGTCACGCCGCTGGCCCGCATCGAGCTGCCGGCCGACTACGTTGGCGACGCCGAATGGAGCGGTGAGCTGCCAGCGCAGATCAAGCTGCGCACCGGCGATGAGCTGATCTACGTCGCACGTGCGTACGGCGCCGGCGGCGCCTTCGATGAAACGCGCCTGCAGCGCATCCAGCTGGTCACCCCGGCCGATTTCGACCGTGGCCTGCAGGTCACCCGCGAGAACGTGCAGAAGACGCTGGGCCAGGCACTCGATGGCGACAGTGCGCAGGACCTGCAGCTGAGCAACAGCATCTACGGGCAGAGCATGCTGCGCCTGCAGAACATTCCCATCCACGGCTCGCGTGTGCGTCTGTACGGCCGCAACCTGGAGCCCAACAGCCGCGTGCGCATCAACGGCCAGGACTTCCCGGTCGATCTGGAGCAGAAGTTCGCGGCCGAGTTCCTCGAGCCGGTTGGCGAGCATCGGTACGACGTCAGTGTCGAATCCCGTGATGCGCCCTCCGCACAGCGGCAGCTGGATGTGGGTGTCACCGGTCGCTACCTGTTCCTGGTCGCCATTGCCGATGTCACCGTCTCCAGGAACAGCGCCAGCGGCAATCTGCAGCCGCTCGCCGCCGATGATCGTGACGACGACAGTTTCCTCAGCGAGGGCCGGCTGGCGTTCTATCTGAAGGGCAAGCTGCGCGGCAAATACCTGGTGACTGCGCAGGCCGACACCCAGGACCGTGAGCTGAAGTATCTGTTCCGCGATTTCACCCAGGCCGACGCACAGGATGTGTTCCGTCGTCTCGACCCGGATCTGTACTACCCGGTGTATGGCGATGACTCCACCACCTACCGCGACGTGGATACGCAGGGGCGCTTGTACCTGCGCGTGGACTGGGACCAGAGCCAGGCCGTGTGGGGCAACTACGCCACTGGCATCACCGGCACCGAGTACGGCCAGTACGTCCGCTCGCTGTACGGCGGTGCATTGAACTGGCGCTCGCTGGAGGCCACGCCGCTGGGCGAGGCGCGCTCGCAGGTGAAGGTATTCGGCTCGGAGGCGCAGTCCGCGCCGGGCCACAGTGAATTCCTCGGCACCGGCGGCAGCCTGTACTACCTGCGCCACACCGATGTGCTGCCCGGCTCGGAGCAGGTCGTGCTGGAAGTGCGCGATCGCACCACCGGCCGCACCGAAACGCGCGCCACCCTGCAGGAAGGCGTGGACTACGAGATCGACAATCTTCAGGGGCGCCTGATCCTGACCCGTCCGCTGGCCCAGCTCACCCGCGAGAACGTGCGCAGCATCACCCGCGACATGCCGCTCGATGGCTACGACCAGTTGCTGCTGGTGGACTACGAATACGTGCCGCTTGGCTTCAGCAGCGACGACGTGACCTACGGTGCGCGTGGCCGCCAGTGGCTCGGCGACCACGTGGCGATCGGCGGTACCTGGATCGACGAGAACCGCAGTGGCGAGAACTACAGCCTCAAAGGCGCCGACCTCACCCTGCAGGCCGGACGTGGCACCTACCTGAAGATGGAGCAGACCCGCACTGAAGCCACCGCCGCCCCGGTGTTCTATTCGGACAACGGCGGCCTGAGCTTCATCCGCCGCAACCCGTACGAAGGCCGGCGCTCGGGCACCGCCAGCGCGGTGGAAGCGCGGGCCAACCTGCGCGAGCTGGGCTGGACCACGCAGGACTGGAGCCTGGGTGCCTGGTGGCGCGATGTGGATGCCGGCTTCTCGGTCGCGCGCCAGGACACCGGCCTGCCGATGCAGGAATACGGTGCCGAGTTCCTTGGCTACCTCACCGATGATTTCAGTCTGTACGGCCGCCACACCCGCACCGAGCAGGGCGAGTTGGCGTTGGAGCAGAGCCAGCTGACCGCCGAGTGGCGGCTGGGCAACGACGGCCAGCTGACCGGCGAACTACGCCGCGTGCGCGAAGAACAGGAACTGCAGAGCGTGGACGCACTGCTGGCCGCGATCGGGTACCGCCAGCGCTTCGGATCGTCATGGGAGCTGTACGGCACCGGGCAGGTGACCCTGGATGACGATGGCGGCGCGTACGAGAAGAACGACCTGCTCACCCTCGGCGCGCGGTATCTGTTCGGCGACCGCAGCAGTGTTGGTGCGGAAGTCAGCGGTGGCAGCCGTGGCCATGGTGCCAAGGTGGATGGCGAGTACCGCATGGCGCCCGACCACAGCCTGTACGGCAGTTACAGCTACAGCACCGACCGCACCGGCACCGATCCCTTGTTCGATACCGGCCTGCAGAGCGGCTGGACGCTGGGCCAGCGCTGGCGGTTGAGCAACCAGGTCAACGTCTACAACGAGAGCCAGTATCTGAAGGACCGTCGCCAGGACAGCGCCGGCATCGTGCATACCTTCGGCATGGATTTCTATCCCGCACAGGGCTGGAACCTGGGCTTCACGATCATGGACGGGGAGTTGGAGTCCACCGTGGGCCGCGTTGATCGCCGTGCCTACAGCGTGAGCGGCGGGCGCACCGATGCGGTGGCGCAGTGGAACAGCAAGCTGGAGTACCGCCGTGACAGCGGCGCCGAGCAGCGCGAGCAGTGGGTGACCACCAATCGGCTGCTGTACAAGCTCAACGAAGACTGGCGCTTCGCGCTGCGCGCCAACTATGCCGATACCGAAGACCGCATCGACCGCCTGGCCGATGCCAAACTGGTGGAGACCAACATGGGCTTTGCCTGGCGCCCGCATGACAACACGCGCTGGGCCGGCTTCGGCAAGTTCACCTATCTCTACGATGTCGCCTCGCTCGGGCAGGAGGGTGGCAACCTGTACGACCAGCGCTCGCAGATTCTCTCGCTGGAAGGCATCCGCCAGCTGGGCGCACGCTGGGAAGTGGCCGGCAAGCTGGCCTCGCGCTGGGGCGACTACCGCACCGGCCGTGGGGAAGGGGCCTGGCTGGACAGCCGTGCCGACTTCGCCGCGCTGCAGCTGCGTTATCGCCTGTTCGCCCAGTGGGAAGGCCTGGCCGAGCACCGCTGGCTGAAGGTGCGCGACGGCGGCGTGCGCAAGGGCTGGCTGGTGGGCGTGGACCGCCGGGTCGGCGAGAACTTCAAGGTCGGGGTGGGCTACAACTTCACCGAGTTCAGCGATGACATGACCGAGCTGAAGTACGACCAGAAGGGGTTCTTCCTGAACATGGCCGGGTATTACTAGCGTCGGTCAGGCCTGCCACGCATGGCGTGGATTACGGCTTCGGTGGGCTTGGGCCTGCCACGCATGGGGTGGATTACGGCTTCGGTGGGCTCGGGCCTGCCACGCATGGCGTGGCACTACCGGGGATCGCGGTGTTGGCGGTTGGCTTCGGTGGGTGGAGGGGGCGCCGGGGGTAGAGCCAGGCCATGCCTGGCTGAACTGCCGACAACCTTTCCGGCCTGAATGGGCGCTTCCGGCAGCCCGTTCAGCCAGAAAACACGCGCCAGCCCCCAATTCATCCCTCTATCTTGTTGATTTCATGGGAGTTGATGGGTTGTTTCCGGCCTCTCGCCACTGTCATCATTTCGCGGTACGTTAGACGTGCAATCTGTACCAGCATCCCATCAACAGAACGCTGGAACTTCTTTCCCCTTTAGCAGTCCAATTCCGGGACTGCTAAGATGAGTGCTATGAGCCAGAACACCTCTACTGCCCTTGTGGCAAACAATCTCCCGATTCCCAGTGCGCTCGGTTCGCTGGACGCCTACATCGGTGCCGTGCACCAGATCCCGGTGCTGTCGGTCGATGACGAGCAGGACCTGGCCCGCCGCTTCCGCGACGAGCTGGATCTGGACGCCGCGCGCGAGCTGGTCCATTCCCACCTGCGCTTCGTGGTGCACGTCGCCCGTGGCTACAACGGCTACGGCCTGGCGCTGGGCGACCTGATCCAGGAAGGCAACATCGGCCTGATGAAGGCCGTGAAGCGCTTCGACCCGGACATGGGCGTTCGCCTGGTGTCGTTCGCGGTGCATTGGATCCGTGCGGAAATGCACGAGTTCATCCTCAAGAACTGGCGCATCGTCAAGGTCGCCACGACCAAGGCGCAGCGCAAGCTGTTCTTCAACCTGCGCAAGTCCAAGACCCGCCTGGGCTGGATGAACGCGGCCGAGGTCAGCGCGGTGGCCAAGGACCTGAACGTGTCCGAGCGCGAAGTGCTCGAGATGGAGTCGCGCCTGTCGGGTCGCGATATCGGTTTCGATCTCTCCAGCGATGACGATGACGATCATGCACCGCCGTCGCCGGCTGCCTATCTGCGCGCCAACGAAGAAGATCCTTCGATGGCGTATGAGCGGATGGACAGTGAAGACAATCAGTTGCAGCTGCTGCGCGAAGGCATGGCCGAGCTGGATGCGCGTTCGCGCGACATCATCCGCCGTCGCTGGTTGGACGCGGACAGCAAGGTGACGCTGCAGGAGCTGGCCGATGAGTATGGCGTGTCCGCCGAACGCATCCGCCAGGTCGAAGCGAATGCCCTGAAGAAGATGAAGGCGCTGTTTACTGCGTGATGCAGTGACTGGCGTGGTCACGCGAAAAGGCCCGGCGTGATGCCGGGCCTTTTCTGTTCTGGCAGCGCTGCACCCGTGTTTGCCCACTGATCTTTCCGACAGCCGGGCACGCCACGTGCTGATGTTCACGCCGTACCACTCAGTGGCACGGTATGATCATGCAACGTGTCTTCCGCACCCGGAGCTTCAACCGCAGCCTGCGAAGGTCTGCGCTCACCGCCGAGGCCCTGTGCCGCGCGGTCGATGAGATGCGTCGAGGCCTGGTGGATGCTGACCTGGGCGGTGGCATCTTCAAGAAGCGGGTGCGGTTGCCTGGTCGTGGTAAGCGCGGGAGTGTCCGGACCATCATCGCGGCCCCGGTGGGCACCAGTTGGTTCTTCCTGTTTGGCTATGAGAAGAACGAGCGCGCGACAATCAGCGCTACGGAACAGGATGCGCTCCAGTTGTATGCCTCGGAATTTCTGGGAATGAGCTTGACACAGTTGGATCACGCCGTGAAATGCGGCGACCTGCAGGAGATCTGTCATGACAAAGACCTCTGAACGCGGGCGCGCGAAGAGCCGACTTCTGGAGGCCGTGCACGATGCTGCCGTGCACCTGCACGCGCATGGGGTCATCGATAGGCGTCGATTGAGCTGCTACGACGCCTTGTGCCTGGAGCCGGTGCCCGCATACAGCAGCGCCCAGATTCGTGCACTTCGCACGTCGCTTGCGCTCAGCCAGCCGGTATTCGCAGGCGTTCTCAACACCAGCGTTTCAACGGTGCGCAGTTGGGAGCAGGGCGACAAGAAGCCCAGTGGGCCATCGCTGAAACTGTTGAACCTGATCGACCGGAAAGGCCTCGACGCCGTCCTCTAGAACAACGGCCCGGCAATGCCGGGCCGTTGCGCTGTACGGCAGCCGTCGCTGCCCTTGACCCGCCTCAGCCCTGCTCGCGCGCGATCGCCCGCCAGCCGATATCACCGCGGTGGAACTCATGGGCCCAGTGGATGGCACCGACGCCGGCGTAGGCGTTGCGCTGTGCCTCGCCCACCGTGCCGCCCAGTGCAGCCACGCACAGCACGCGTCCGCCGGCACTGAGCACCTGGCCCTGCGCGTCCAGCGTGGTGCCGGCATGGAACACCTTGGCCGTCGCGGCGACAGCGTCCAGGCCGTGGATCACGTCACCGGTGATCGGCGTCTCCGGATACGGCGAGGCCGCCATCACCACGCCCAGCGACGGGCGCGGGTCCCACTGCGCCTCCACGGTATCCAGGCGCTCGTCGATCGCCGCTTCGACCAGATCCACCAGATCCGACTGCAGGCGCAGCATCACCGGCTGGGTTTCCGGATCGCCAAAGCGCACGTTGAATTCGATCACCTTCGGCGCGCCATTGGCATCGATCATCAGGCCGGCATAGAGGAAGCCGGTGAACGGAATGCCGTCGGCGAGCATGCCCTGCACGGTCGGGTTGACCACCTCGCGCATCACGCGCGCATGTACTTCATCGGTCACCACCGGGGCTGGCGAGTAGGCGCCCATGCCGCCGGTGTTGGGGCCGGTGTCGCCGTCGCCGACGCGCTTGTGGTCCTGCGAGGTCGCCATCGGCAGCGCGGTCCTGCCGTCCACCATCGAGATGAAGCTGGCTTCTTCGCCGTCCAGGAATTCTTCGATCACCACGCGGGCGCCGGCATCACCGAACGCATTGCCGGAGAGCATGTCGCGCACCGCGTCCTCGGCCTCGGCCAGCGTCATCGCCACGATCACGCCCTTGCCGGCGGCCAGGCCATCGGCCTTGACCACGATCGGGGCGCCCTTCTCGCGCAGGTAGGCCAGCGCCGGCTCGACCTCGGTGTGCACGGCGTAGAACGCGGTCGGGATCTTGTGGCGGGCCAGGAAGTCCTTCGCATACGCCTTGCTGCCTTCCAGCTGCGCGGCGGCGGCGGTGGGCCCGAAGATGCGGTGGCCGGCGGCGCGGAAGCGATCGACCACACCGGCCACCAGCGGCACTTCCGGGCCGACCACGGTCAGGCCGATGCCTTCGGTACCGACCAGTGCCAGCAGGCCGTCCAGGTCGTTGACCTTGACGTCCACGTTGCGGCACTTGGGTTCGGTCGCGGTGCCTGCATTGCCGGGGGCGACGATGACCTCGCGGACCTTCGCGGACTGGGCCAGCTTCCAGGCCAGGGCGTGTTCACGGCCGCCAGCGCCGATGACCAGGATCTTCAATGCAGTTCTCGCGTAAGAGGGCAGGAACGTGATTTTACGCGGTGCGGGCGGCGGGTGCATTCGGGCGGTCGGCTGCCGTGGCAACCCACGGCCTCAGCTGTCAGCGCAGCCGTCGCGCTGCAGGTCGTCCGGCACCGGATAGGCGCGCTGCCGCGCATCGAAGATGAGATGGTAGAACCCGGTCGCAGGTCCCGTGCAGTCGTGGCCGCTGGCACGCACCGTCAGCGGCCAGTAGCCCTCCACGGCGTTGCTGTCGCCCACGGTCGTGTTGAAGTCGACCGCGAACACGCCCTCGCCGCAGTCGGCCGGATTGCCGTCACAGCCGTGCAGGGCAAGGTTGTCGAGGTGATCGCGGTACCGGGCGACATCGCGCAGGCGATGGTTGTGTTCGGCGATGTAGCTGCGCCAGACGCGCCGATGGCCGCGCCGGTGTTCCTCATGGGTGATCTGGAACGCGCGGCGCTGCGGGCCGAGCTGCGCGATCTGGACCGTGCCGGGTGAACCGTGGCGCCCGTACTGCCCCTGCAGGCGCTGGGCCATGACCAGCAGCGGATCATCGGCGGGCAGCTGCGCGAAGAAGCCGCCCCGGTTGGTTCCTTCCTCGTCCGTACCCACGCGCAGCACGTACAGGTCGACCCGGCCCGGTTCGACCGTAGCGGCATCGTCCAGGGTCTGGCACACCGCCAGCAGAGTCTGTTCCTGGCCGTCGGCCGTGGCCGTGTCACGCGCACACACACGGCGGGTGACCGGGCGAAGTGCCTCCACCTCGGTGTCCTCCCACGCATCCTTCCACGGTGCATCCAGTGCGGCCTTGTCGCCATAGCGCAGGCGCAGGAAGGCCTGCAGGCGCTCGGTGTGATCGCCCCTGACGTGGATCGTGTCTTCTGGCTGCGCCGTGGTGTCGAGCACACGGTGCGGTTTGGCGGGCTCGGAAGACGCCCCCGGTTCACTGGCAGGCGTGCAGCCCAGCAGCCCCGCAGCAACGGCCATGACCACCGCTGCGAGGCGATTGCGGCGCGAGGACGACATCCGTGTCGATGCCACCATCAGTGACGGAAGTGACGGACGCCGGTGAACACCATCGCCAGGCCATGCTCGTCGGCGGCGGCGATCACTTCGTTGTCGCGCATCGAGCCACCCGGCTGGATCACCGCCTTGATGCCGGCGGCAGCGGCGGCATCGATGCCATCGCGGAACGGGAAGAACGCATCGGAGGCCATCACCGAGCCTTCCACCACCAGGTTCGCATCGGCGGCCTTGATGCCGGCGATGCGCGCCGAGTACACGCGGCTCATCTGGCCGGCGCCGACACCGATGGTGCGGTTGTCCTTGGCGTAGACGATCGCGTTGGACTTGACGAACTTGGCGACCTTCCAGGCGAACAGCAGATCGGCGAACTGCTTCTCGGTCGGCGCCAGCTTGCTCACCACGGTCAGTTCGTCGCGGCTCATGCCGCGGTTGTCGGCACTCTGCATCAGCAGGCCAGAACCAATCCGCTTGGTGTCGTAGTTGTTGAGGCCTTCGCCATGCGGAATGCGCAGCACGCGCACGTTGGCCTTTTTGGTCGCGTATTCCAGCGCGGCCGGCTCGTAATCCGGAGCGATCAGCACTTCAACGAACTGGCGGTCCAGGATCACCTTGGCGGTGGCCGCGTCCAGCGGCTGGTTGAAGGCGATGATGCCGCCGAAGGCACTGGTCGGGTCGGTCGCATAGGCCAGCTCGTAGGCATCGCCGTTGCCGGCGCCCACGGCCACGCCGCACGGGTTGGCGTGCTTGACGATCACGCAGGCCGGCACGTCGAACTGACGCACGCATTCCCACGCGGCATCGGCGTCGGCCAGGTTGTTGTAGCTCAGTTCCTTGCCCTGCAGCTGCTGGAAGGTGGCCAGCGTGCCCGGCACCGGGTACAGGTCGCGATAGAACGCGCCGCTCTGGTGCGGGTTCTCGCCGTAGCGCAGATCCATCACCTTCACGAAGTTCGAATTCATCTGGGCCGGGAACTCCGCGCGCACGGGCACGGCGGTGTCGGTGGTGGTCACGGCCGAGAGGTAGTTGCTGATCGCCGCGTCGTACTGGGCCACGCGGTTGAACGCGGCGACCGAGAAGGCGAAGCGCTTGGCGGCCGACAGCTTGCCGTCGTTGGCGTCCAGTTCGGCCAGCAGTTCGGCGTACTGCGACGGATCGGTCGCCACCGCCACGCGGGCGAAATTCTTCGCGGCCGAACGCAGCATCGCCGGGCCACCGATGTCGATGTTCTCCACGGCGTCTTCGAGGGTGCAGTCCGCCTTGGCGGTGACCGACTCGAACGGATACAGGTTCAGCACCAGCAGATCGATCGCGCCGATGCCGTGTTCGGCCATGACGGCGTCATCCAGCCCGGCGCGGCCGAGCAGGCCGCCGTGCACCATCGGGTGCAGGGTCTTGACCCGGCCATCCATCATTTCCGGGAAGCCGGTGACGTCGGCGACATCTTTCACTGCCAGGCCGGCCTCGCGGATCGCCTTGGCGGTCCCGCCGGTGGAGAGCAGCTCCACGTTGCGCGCGGCGAGGGCGCGGGCCAGGTCGATCAGACCGGTTTTGTCGGAAACGGACAGCAGGGCCCGGCGCACGGGCAGCAGATCGGAACTCATGGGGGCAGGAGATCGAAGCGGAGCGGGGCCATATTGTAGGCCAGTGGCGCTGGCATGGCCGCGTTGGTGGTCACCACGACGGCCGTTGGGCCCCTGAAACGACGAAGGCCGGTACCGAGGCGTGCTCGATCCGGCCTTCTTTCCCTCGGGCACGACGCGCGCGCCCGGCCCGGCATCAGGTGGTGATGCCGTATTCCTTCAGCTTCTTGCGCAGGGTGGCGCGGTGGATGCCGAGCATCGAAGCGGCGCGGCTCTGGTTGCCTTCGCAATGGTTGAGCACTTCCACGAACAGCGGGATCTCCATCTCGCGCAGCACGATCTCGTAGACATCGTCCGCATCGCAGCCATCCAGGTCCCGCAGGTAGCGCCTGACCGACTGGGCCACGTGTTCGCGCAGGGGTGGCTTGGGCGCGCCACGACTGTTGTCAGGACGAGAAAGGACAGCGTTCAAGGAGTTTCCCGGTGCAAGAGCCGGGGCGGACAACAGCCCACGGCGGAATGATGATGGGGTCAGTCTAGCGCGTGCGTCGGCCGCCTGCCACGCTCTGGCAGCCCGGCGGTGCCTCAGAGGAACTCAAAGGTGAATGCGACCGTAGACGCCGCAGGCTCCCGCACCCGGAAGGCGATCTGTGCGCTCTGGCCCGGTTCCAGCGTGGCGGCCGGGTCCGTCGCGCGATCCAGATAGTCGGCCGGCGCGAACACATTGGTGCCGATCACGCGGCCATCGGCATCGGACAGGGACAGCCGCAGCGACGGCCAGGCCTGGGCCCAGCGCGCATCGTTACGGATGCTCGCCTGCACCTGCAGCGCGCCGGCCACGCCGGCAACGGGGCGTACATCGCGGCTGAGCATGCTGAAAGCGGTCGGCTCGCGCCAGGCCGGCAAGGCGCAGCGCAGCACGCTGCACAGCCCGGCAATCCAGGGCCGCGTGCCGGCATCGGCAGCCAGCCGGGCGCGGTCGGCCACCGCGATCTGCACCAGCAGCAGCGCGGCCAGCCCGGCAACCATGCCCCACTGCCAGCGTGGCGTGCGCAGGCGCGCACCGGGCCGGCGCAGGAAACTCGGCGTGGTGATCGCGTCGGCTGGCGGCAGGGCAGCCGTGGCCGGGGTGGGTGCGTCCCCGCCCGGGGCGCGCCCGTCATCGGGCAGCGCTGTCGAAGGCGATGGCGCTGGCGCCTGCCCGACCGGCGCGGCTGCGGGCGCCGCGTCGGCGACGAACCGGTGTGCGGCATCAGCGTCGGAGTCGACCCCGATGCCAGGTGCCGGTGCGGACGGCTGCGGCGCATGCAACGGCTGTGCATCGATCACCTGTTCCACCGCCAGCGGCGCGATGCGATCGCCCACGGACGTCATCGACGGCGCAGGCGGCGTGTCATCGGGTGCGGCCGGACGATCCGCCGGTTCGGCCGGGGCCGGCGCGGACGGACGCAGGAACGTGGCAAGCGGGCGTCGCGGCGGCATCGGAGGCTCGGACATGGGCACGGGACCGGGCAGGGGACGGGCTATTCAAGCACGGCGGACGCCGGTGATGCGCATCCAGTCGCCATCCTGTGCCACGGCCAGCTGCTCGAAGGCCGGGGCATAGCGCTCCAGCAGTTCACCTTCCTGCCCGTGCAGGATGCCCGACAGCGCGATGCGACCGCCCGGGGCGACGCGCGCGGCCAGCACATCGGCCAGTGCATCCAGGGCCGAGGCGAGGATGTTCGCCACCACCACCGGGTACGTGGCCTGCGGTTCGTCCTCCGGCAGATAGACCTGCACCCGGTCCTGAAGACCATTGCGCTCTGCGTTGTCACCGGTGGCGATCACCGCCTGCGGGTCGTTGTCCACGCCCACCGCGCGGGTAGCCCCCAGCTTCAGCGCCGCCAGGGCGAGGATGCCCGAGCCGCAGCCGAAATCGAGCACGGTGTTGCCGGCCAGCGCGCCTTCGGTGGCCAGCCCGTCCAGCCAACGCAGGCACAGCGCGGTGGTGGGGTGGGTGCCCGAGCCGAACGCCAGGCCCGGGTCCAGGCGGACCACGGCGGCATCCTCGGCCTGCGCGGCCTCCGGCAGGTCGTGGTTCCACGGCACGATCCAGGTGCGGTCGCCGAAGGCCATCGGCTGGAACTGGTCGATCCAGGCGCGTTCCCAGTCTTCGTCGGCCACGGCGCGGAAGCTGGCATTGGCCCAGTCCAGGCCCGGATCGAAGGCGTCCAGCGCGGCCAGCAGGGCCAGCGCATTGGTGTCGCCCGGGAACAGCGCGGTCAGCACCAGGTCGTTCCACAGTGGCGTCTCGCCCACGCCCGGCTCCAGGATCGCGCGCTCGTTGCTGGTGTCGGCATCGGCATCGAGCAGGGTCACCGCCAGCGCGCCCACGTCGTCCAGCGCATTCTCATAGCGCGGCTGGGTGGCTTCGGTGCAGTGCAGGGTGAGTTCCAGGAAGGGCATGGGGGCAGGGGACCGGCGGAAAACCGTGCATGTTAGACCAGTGCGGGCCGATGGTCCCGACGGCCGCGCGGCGCGGGCGTCTCGCCGGCCGGTAAGATTGGCCTGACAGCCGGTTCAGACAGCCTCGCGGGCGCTTGCTAAACTTGGCGTTCTGCTGTCAACCGCTGACAGCCTGTGACGTCCTGCCCATGGCGCTCGTGCCGACCCTGAAAACCTGGTTGCTGGTCGTACCGGCCCTGGCGTTGCTGGGGGTGGTGGGCTATCGCGCGGGCGATCGGGTGCTGCACGCCGAACCGGCCACCTCGCAGGTGGATGGGCCGCAGGCCGGCGAGGCCACCAGCGCGGTTCCGGCCGAAGCGCGGCAACTGGCCCGGCGTCTGCTCGGCAGCGAGCGCGGCACCGCGGTGGCCTCGGGCCTTCCGCTGGACCTGCGCGCGGATATCGAAGGCGACACCGACCTGTTCGCCTACGCGCAGCGGCTGCAGTTCCAGGCCGCCAATGGCAACGCCGAGGCTGGGTGGATGGTGAGCCGGGTGTACGACTACTGCGCCATGTACGCGATGGACCCGGGCGGTTACCAGCTCGACAACACCCTGCTCACCGGCATGGGCATGAGCGCCTCGGCACCGATGGTCGCCGCGCGCGAGCGCGTGTCGCGCCGCTGCGCGGGCTTCGTCAGCAGCGATAATCTCGGCCGCCCGTTGATCCTGACCCAGCGTCTGGAGGCGGCCAAGGCCGGCAACCTGGCTGCGGAGGCGTCGCTGTTCGCCGAAGGTCACCCGCTGGAAACCGCCCCGGCCTATCGTCGCGGCCTGGTCGAGCGCGTGATGGATTCGCGCGATCCGGAAGCCTTCATGGCGCTCGCGCCAGGCATGGGTCAGCGCGCCAGCGGGGACAGCGCGATGAGCGGCCTGGTGGCCGGCGATCAGTTCAGCGAACTGGCCTGGCGGCTGGCGGCCTGCGAACTGGGCATGGCCTGCGGCCCGGACAGTGTGCTGATGAACAATTTCTGCGCGAACGGAGGGATCTGTTCGCAGAACGGTGGGCAGGACTTTGCCACTTTTGTGTATGACGCCGCGGTATCGCGGCAAGGTGCGGGGAAAATGAACGTGTTGGTCGAAGAGCTGGTCAAGCAGAGGAATGGGCGATGAATTACCGTCGAATCCTGCACGGTGCGAAATTCTGGTTCTGGGTCGCGTTGTTCGTCGCGTACTCGGCCGGAGCAGTGGGCCTGGTGATGATCGATACCTACGATGATCGTTACCGAAGCCTGTCCAAGGTGCAGTTGACCTCGGTCAAGGCCGATGCCGAAGTGCGTCGTGCCGGTGCCAGTCAGGTCGCTGCGGTGTATCGCGCGCAGAGTGGCATGCCGTTCGCTTCGTTGCCGACCGGCAGCACCTTCCAGGTGGTGTGGCCGGATGGTTCCACCGAGACGATGGTGATCGTCGATCCGACCTCGTCGCTGGGCGTGGAGCCGGTGAAGAATTCGCAGGTCACCGCGGCCGATACCGCCAAGCGGTAAGCACGCGCGGCATGGCCCCGCCCTGCGGGGCCGCAGCGTGCCTTCGCCATGGCTCGGGTCAACCAACCCCGGGTTGGCACCACCGGCATGCGGGCCATGGCAGCCCGGTTCGCGCAAACAAAAAGGCGGGGAAATCCCCGCCTTTCTGCTGTCCAGCGTCCCGAGCAGGCGATCAGGTCAACGCGATCGACTTGTTCTTGCGTTCGGCCAGGCGCTTTTCCAGGTAATGGATGTTCTGTCCACCGGCCTGGAAGCCCTTGTCGCGCATGATGCGCTGCTGCAGCGCGACGTTGGTCTTGATGCCGTCCACGACCAGTTCGCTCAGCGCCACGCGCATGCGCGCGATCGCGGTCTCGCGATCCGGGCCGTGCACGATCAGCTTGCCGATCATCGAGTCGTAGTTCGGCGGCACGCGGTAACCACTGTAGATGTGGGTATCCACGCGCACACCGGGGCCACCCGGCGGATGGAACGCGGTGATCTGGCCCGGGCTCGGCACGAAGGTTTCCGCGTCTTCGGCGTTGATGCGGCATTCGATCGCGTGGCCGGTCAGCACCACGTCGCTCTGCTTGATGCTCAGCTTCTGGCCGGCAGCGATGCGCAGCTGCTCGCAGACCAGGTCGATGCCGGTCACCATCTCCGTCACCGGATGCTCCACCTGCACGCGGGTGTTCATTTCGATGAAGTAGAAGCGGCCGTCTTCGAACAGGAACTCGAAGGTACCCGCGCCGCGGTAGCCGATACGGATGCAGGCTTCCACGCAGACCTTGCCGATCTCGTCGCGCAGTTCGGCGGTGATGCCCGGTGCCGGCGCTTCCTCCACCACTTTCTGGTGGCGGCGCTGCATGGAGCAGTCGCGTTCACCTAGGTGGACGGCGTTGCCCTGGCCGTCGGCAAGCACCTGGATCTCCACGTGGCGCGGATTCTCCAGGAACTTCTCCATGTAGACCTGATCGTTGCTGAAAGCGGCCTTGGCTTCGGACTTGGTGGTCTCGATCGCCGCCTTCAGCGAGGCCTCGGCATGCACCACGCGCATGCCACGACCGCCACCGCCACCGGAGGCCTTGATGATGACCGGGTAGCCGATCTCACGGGCGATCTTGGTGTTGGCCACGATGTCGTCGGTCAGCGGGCCGCCCGAGCCGGGCACGCACGGCACGCCGGCCGCCTTCATCGCGCGGATCGCTTCCACCTTGTCGCCCATCAGGCGGATGGTGTCGGCCTTGGGGCCGATGAAGATGAAACCGGATTCTTCCACGCGCTCGGCGAAGTCGGCGTTCTCCGAGAGGAAGCCGTACCCCGGGTGGATGGCCTGCGCGTCGGTGACTTCCGCCGCGGCGATCAGGGCCGGGATGTTGAGGTAGCTCTCCGAGGACGGTGCCGGACCGATGCAGACCGACTCGTCGGCCATGGCCACGTGCTTGAGGTTGCGGTCGACCGTGGAATGCACAGCCACCGTGCGGATGCCCAGGGTATGGCACGCGCGCAGGATGCGCAGCGCGATCTCCCCTCGGTTGGCAATAACGACTTTGTCGAGCATGGACTAATCCTTAGCCGATCACGAACAGCGGCTGGTCGAATTCGACCGGCTGGCCGTTTTCGCCCAGGATGGCGACGATGGTGCCGGAGACATCGGCTTCGATCGGGTTGAACATCTTCATCGCTTCGATGATCGCCAGCGTTTCACCGGCCTTGACGGCCTGGCCGACCGACACGAAGGCCGGCTTGTCCGGCGAGGACGAGGCGTAGAACGTGCCGACCATCGGCGCGCGCAGCACGTGGCCGTCCGGCAGGGCGTTGCCGGCCTTGGCGGTGCCACCGGTGGAGGCTTCGGTCGGCGACTGCATCGGCATCGCCGGGGCAGCGGCCTGGGCCGGTGCCGGGGCCATCATCATCTGCGGCTGGGCCTGGACCATGCCGTAGCCGGAGACGGGCGCGCGCGACAGGCGCACGGACTCTTCGCCTTCCTTGATTTCGATTTCGGCGAGGTTCGACTCTTCCAGCAGGTCGATCAGCTTCTTGATTTTGCGGAGATCCATAGGGGCCTCTGTGGTCTTGATGTCAGTGGAGAGGGGAAAGCGCGGTGCGCTCGGGTCAAAGCAGTTCGTAGAAATCGCGCAGCTGCCGCGTACGGTCGCGCGCGAGGGTGGTCAGGCAATGCATCTGCGCGCCATTGCGCGAAGTGCCATCGGCGTTGAGGGCGTAGACCGCGTCGCAGTCGTGGTCGCGCAGCTGCATCCACGCGCGCTGGGCCAGGACCAGCTGCTTCTCGGCATCGGCGCAGTGTGTGCAGGCGCCTTCGGCAGCCTGGCTGCGCAACTGCTGGCGCGCCTGGGCATACGCCGCGTTCAATTCGGTATCGGCCTCGCTGGCCACATCCGAGGCGCACAGGTCTGATTCCATGGTGCCGCTCGGCTGCGCGCAGTCGATGCCTTCCGCGCTGCGATCAGCGGCGATGGCGGCGCCACACAGGCAGCCCCACAGCACGATGCTGGCCAGGACCCGCGGCAGCGTCATCACGCCGAAGCGGCCGCCAGCCGGGTCAGCGCTGCATCCATCGCGTAGCGATAGCTGTCCGCACCGAACCCACAGATCACCCCGACCGCCTTGTCGCTGAAATAGCTGTGCTGGCGGAAGGGCTCGCGTGCATGCGGGTTGGACAGATGGATCTCGATGAAGGGCAGGTCCACCGCAGCCAGCGCATCGCGCAGGGCCACCGAGGTGTGGGTGAACGCCGCCGGGTTGATCAGGATGAAGGCGGTGCCGTCGTCCCGGGCGGCCTGCACGCGGTCCACCAGCACGTGCTCGGCGTTGGACTGCAGGCTCTCCAGGGCATGGCCGGCGGCCTGCGCCCGGGCCAGCAGGGCCTGGTCGATCTGCGCCAGCGTGGTGTGCCCATAGACCCCCGGCTCGCGCGTGCCGAGCAGGTTGAGGTTGGGGCCATGCAGGACCAGCAGTTTCGCCATGGGTGCCGAACAACAGGAAAGGGCGGAGTCTGGCGGAACTGGTGGATCGTGTCCAGTTCGGCGAAGTTACGCGTGTTTCAAGCGGTTGTTTGAAATTCGCGTGCGATCCCTGTCCCAGCACGGCATGCCGGCGTCGGGATCACCGCACCTCCGCCAGCACCGCGCGCACCCGCAGCGCCAGATCTTCCAGCGTGAAGGGCTTGCCGATCACGTGGACTGCGGGGTCCAGCACCCCATCGTGTTCCAGCGCGTTGCGGCTGTAGCCGGTGGTGAACAGCACTTTCAGGTCGGGCCGCCGTTTGCGGGCTTCGTCGGCCAGTTGCCGGCCGTTGACCTCCGGCATCACCACATCGGTGAACAGCAGCGCGATGTCCGGATGCTGCTCGAGCAGCGCCAGCGCGCCGGCCGCACCGTCGGCGGCAAGGACCGGGTAGCCCAGTTCGCTCAGCGCCTCGATGGAAAACTGTCGCACGCCCGGTTCGTCTTCCACGACCAGGACCAGCTCGCGGCCACCGCTCAGCGGGCGACTGTCCGCGGGTGCTGTCGAAGGACCCGCGTCGATCTCCCCCTCCCGGCGCGGGAGATACAGCGCCACCGTCGTTCCTTTGCCGAGCGAGGAACGGATCTTCACGTGCCCGGCCGATTGGCGGACGAAGCCGTACACCTGTGACAGGCCCAGCCCGGTGCCCTGGCCGACCTTCTTGGTGGTGAAGAACGGATCGAAGGCCTTGGCGATCACCTCCGGTGGCATGCCGCCGCCGTTGTCGGCCACGGTGATCAGCACGTACTCACCGGTGGGCACGTCGGCACGCATGGCGTCTGCGGCAGAGGCGATCCGGCAGTTGGCCGTTTCCACCACCAGCCGCCCGCCGCCCGGCAGCGCGTCGCGCGCGTTGACGGCCAGGTTGAGGATCACGTTCTCCAGCTGATTGGCATCGGCGAAGGTGCACCACACCTGCGCGGCCAGCACGGTCTCCAGGCGGATGTTGCTGCCCAGCGAATGCACCAGCAGGTCCGACATCCCGGCGATCAACCGGTTCACGTCCAAGGGCACCGGCTGCAGGGGCTGTTGCCGGGAAAACGCCAGCAGGCGCTGGGTCAGCTGCGCGGCCCGGGTTGCGCCGTCGATGGCCATGTCGATGTAGCGCTTGGCGCGCGGATCGCTGTCGCCCATGCGCATCGCAAGCAGGTCCAGCGGGCCGATCACGGTGGCGAGCATGTTGTTGAAGTCGTGCGCGATGCCGCCGGTCAACTGGCCCACCGCCTCCATCTTCTGGCTTTGGCGCAGGGCATCTTCCACGCGCGTGCGCTCGGCGACCTCTTCGAGCACGCGGCTCTCGAGGTGTTCGTTCAATTCCTGCAGGCGTGCGTCGGCGAGCTTGCGCGCCGTGATCTCGATCGCCACGCCGACCACCCGCACGCAGCGGTCGCCTTCGAAATGGCCACGCCCCTTTGCCGCCACCCAGCGCACGACACCGTCTTCCTTGCCTACGGTGCGGTACTCCACGTCGTAGAGCGCGCGCCGGGCCGGGTCGGCCGCGGCGGCGAAGGCCGCGAAGGTTGCCTCGCTGTCATCGGGATGGATGCCGTCGTAGAAGTCGCGCAACGTCACTGCCACCCCGGGCGAGATGCCGAACATCGCCTTGGTCCGTGCCGGCCAGATCAGTTCATCGCGGACCAGGTCGACATCCCAGAAGCCCATGTCACCGGCCTCGGTGGCAAAGCGCAGGCGTTCCTCGCTCTTGGCCAGCGCAGCTTCGGCGGTGTTGCGGACGGTCAGGTCGAGCATCGCGCCGATCATCCGCAGCGGCTCACCCACGCCGCCACGCAATACGGTGCCGCGGTCGAGCACCGGCGCAAAGCTGCCATCGGCGCGCCGGAACCGGTACTCGCTGTTCCAGCCCGTCCCGCCGCCTTCGATCACCGCATGGATGTCGGCATCGACGCGCGCACGGTCATGGGGATGGATGTGGTCCAGCCACCACTGCGCCGTGGTCTCGGCCAGGGGATGGCCGAACAGGGTGGTGAGCGCCTCGTTCCAGATCACATGGCCATCGGAGATCCGCCAGTCCCAGATCGCATCGTTGGTGGCCTGGGCGGCCAGCCGATAGCGCTCCTCCACTTCCAGGTGGCGGGCCTCGGCGGCCTTGCGGTCGGTGATGTCCAGCGAGGTGCCGACCAGGCCGACCACGGTGCCGTCGGCGTCACGCAACGGTGACTTGGTCGACAGCCAGTAGGCGCGCCGGCCATCGGGAAAGCTCACTTCCTCTTCAAGCTGCTCGGTCTGCCCGCTGGCCATGACCCGCTCGTCGGTGGCCATGACCGTGGCGGCCTGGGCAGGGTCGTTCAGCAGTTCGGCATCGGTGCGGCCCACGTACACCTCCGGCGGCAGGCCGATGAGGTCGGTGGTGCCGCGGTTGCCGATCAGGATCCGGCCCTGGCGGTCCTTGGCATACACCACGCCGGGCGCTGCCTCGACGAAGGAGCGCAGCAGGGTCTGTGCCTGGTCCCGCTCGGCTTCGATCCGGCGGCGTTCGTCGATATCGATGAGCACGCCGGGGAAGCCGATGGCCTCTCCCTGCGCATCGAGATCCACCCGCCCGATCGCTTCGATCCAGCGGTACGCGCCGTCCGGGCCGCGGGTACGGTACTGGTGCGCATAGCGACCGCCCCGGCGGACCGCCTCGGCGATCGCATCGGCCAGGCCGGCGCGGTCGTCGGGATGAACGGCGGCGACCACCTGTTCCAGCCGCAGTTCGGTGCGCGCCAGGGCAGGGTCCAGGCCATGGGCCAGGGCGAGGGCATCGTCCACCGTGAGGTTGTCCCGGGCCACGTCCCAGAACCAGGTGCCGATGATCGCGCCGGCGGCCAGCGCCATCTTGACGCGCTCGGAATCCCGCTCGCGGTGGGAGCCGGGGGAAGGTGAAGAACTCAAGCGGTACCTGCGATCGGCGGGGGGGCGGGTCCGGAACCCGGTGGCCCGTACTGCAGGCGACACGGGGCGGCAACGATAGGGTATCGCTGCCGGGCGCCGCTTTGGAACACCCCCCCGTTCGCCCGTGGCTCCGGCTCGATCAGGGGATCAGGCGCGCCGCCCGCAGGCGGGCGAACAGGTCGAAGAACGCATCGTCGCTGGGCTGGTAGTCCAGGAAGCCCATCCGGCGGCTTTTGGACATGTCCGTGATCACCTCCAGCGGGCGCCCGAGATCGGCATCGGTGTGCCAGGGCGAGATCAGCCGATGGATATCCGGCTCTGCCAGACCGTGCGTGGCGGCCAGTGCGGACCAGGGCGCGGCATCGTCGGCCATCTGCGCCGCCAGCGGCCGCACGTGGCCACTGAAGGGTACGGCCTCGATATCGAACCACGCCGCGATCCGGCCCCACATCCAGCGCCACCGGAACACATCGCCGTTGACCACGTTGAAGGCCTGGTTGGCGGCGGCCGGTGTCTGCGTGGCCCACAGCAGATGACGCGCCAGCAGCCCGGCATCGGTCATGTCGGTCAGCCCCTCCCATTGGGCGAGCGAACCGGGGAACTGGAACGGGCGCCCGGTGTGCCTGCACAGGCTCGCGTGCACGGCCAGGGTCGTGCCCATGTTCATCGCATTGCCCACCGCCGCGCCGATCACCGTGTGCGGACGGTGCACGCTCCAGTGGAAGCCATCGCGGGCGGAGGCGGCAAACACCTCGTCTTCCTGTGCGTAGTAGAAGTTGTCCACGGGCAGGCGCGGTTGTTCTTCACGGAAGGGCGTCTGCGGCAGGTTGCCCTGCGCGTACGCCTCGAACGGGCCGAGGTAGTGTTTCAGGCCCGTCACCAGCGCTACGTGCTGCACCGTGCCCGCGGGCTGAAGCGCGCCAAGCAGGTGACGCACCATCGCGCCGTTCACCCGGATGTTCTCGGCCTCGTTGGCCTGCCGGGACCAGGTGGTGATGAACACGTGCGTGGGTGCCATTCCGGACAGCGCGGCGCACGTGGCCTGCGCATCGTGCAGGTCGGCGCAGACGCCGTGGGCGCCGGCGGGCAGCGAATCGGGCCGACGGGCCAGGCCGTGAACTTCCCAGCCCTCCTGCAGCAGCCGTTGTATCAGTGCACTGCCCACGATGCCCGTTGCACCGACCACCAACGCTTTCTGCCCCACGATGTCGCCTCTTTCATTGCTTTACAGGCGCACACCTTAGGATATCCAGGTACGCCTCGAAAGAAGGCACCAAACGGTAACCACACATGAAAACGGGTACTCCCGAAGAGCACTGGCGAGAGGATTGCGCCCCCCGGCGGGTGCTGGAGCTGTTCAGCACCAAGTGGACCTCGATGGTGCTGCACACCCTGGCCGTGCGGCATGACGGTACCGCCCGCAGCAACGCGCTGCACCGCAGCCTGCCGGCCGTCTCCAAGAAGATGCTGATCCAGACGCTGCGTGACATGGAGCATGCGGGAATCGTGCTGCGCACCGAGTACCCCACCGTGCCGCCCTCGGTGGACTACACGCTGACCCCGCTGGGGCGCCAACTGGTCGAACCGATCGAACTGATCTACGACTGGGCGCGCCGCAATGCTGGCGCCCTGGACGCGTTGCAGCCGCGCGCGACCTCACGTCGGCGCTGAGCAGGGCAGGCCAGCCGGATCGGGCAGAGTACGGCTCCCCTCCAGCGGATCGGTCACCAGGACCACGCCGCCCGGCTGCTGGTCCTTGAAGAAGGCGTCAGCTTCGCGGGCCAGCGCCTCGGTTCGGGCCGGGGCAGCGTTCGTTGCCGCAGCGGAGCCGCTCATCACCAGCGCCGATGCCATCAGCACAACACCCAGAATCTTCATGCGTCCTCTCCTTCAGTAGATGGGAGAAGCGTAGGGGTGGCCCTGCGATCACATGGAGCGATATATGACCTGCGGTCAGGGACCGGATCCAATGGCGGCCCGACCGGATGAGCAGTCAGTGCGGTGTGGTGACCCGCAGCCCACGCAGCAACAGATCGAGCGCCGCCACGCTCTGTGCCAGCCGCGCATCGCCATCATCGCCATCGGCGATCCAGAACGCGGCCTCGGCCAGGCTGCCGTACACCAGCGAGGCGAGGGCCTGCGGGTTGGCCTCGGCGACCATGCCCTGATCGATCAGGGCGGCGAGCAGGCGCTGCATGGAATCGATGCAGTGGCGTTGCGATTCCGGCGAGGCACCGCCGAGTACCGCGCGTGCATCGCGCAGGACGACGCGTTGGATGGTCGGCTCCAGCGCCATCTCCAGATACCCGGTGCAGCGCAGGCGAAACCCCTCCCAGGGATCGGCTGCAGCATCGGAGATCGCGTTCAGACGCTCGTCCATCTCGGCGTCGATCTGCTCCACCACCGCCGCGAGCAGGCCCTGCTTGTCGCCGAAGTGGTGATACAGCGCGCCACGGGTCAAGCCGGCCTGCGCGGTGAGGTCATCCATGGAGGTGTCGGCGTAGCCGCGCGCGCTGAAGAACGCGCGGGCGGTGGCCAGCAGCGTGGCGCGGGTCTGCTCCATCTCGGCGCGGGTGCGGCGAACCATCGTCATCTCCTGGCATACGGGGCGGATGATTGTTTACATCCGGTGCGTATGTATATAGGATTTTAAACATACGATGTGTATGTAAATGGGTGAGCATGCCCATGGAGACGAGGTTGAACCGCCCCTATCGCGATCTGTTCGCTGCGCCCGGCACGGCCGGCTTCACCCTGGCCGGCCTGCTGGCGCGGCTGCCCCTGCCGATGACCGGGATCGGCATCATCGCGCTGCTGTCCCAGGTGCGCGGCAGCTATGCGCTGGCCGGCGCGGTCGCGGCGACCTTCGTGCTCACCTATGCACTGGTGTCTCCGCAGGTCTCGCGCCTGGTGGACCGGCAGGGGCAGCGCCGGGTACTGCCGATGGCGACCGGCATCAGCGTGATCGGCCTTCTGCTCCTGCTCGGCGGCTCGTGGTACCACGCCCCGGTCGCGCTGCTGTTCGTCGGTGCACTGCTCGCCGGTGCCATGCCCAGCCTGTCGGCGATGGTGCGCGCGCGCTGGACGGCGCTCTACCGCGGTCAGCCGCGCCTGCAGACGGCGTACTCGCTGGAAACGGTGTTCGATGAAGTGACCTTCATTGCCGGGCCGCCGCTCTCCGTCGGTCTGGCGGTCTCGCTGTTTCCGCAGGCCGGCGTGCTTGCCGCGGCCATGCTGCTGCCGATCGGCGTCTTCGCCCTGGTCGCCCAGCGCAGGACCGAGCCGCCCATCGAGGCCGTGCCATCGACCGGCGAGCACTCAGGGTCCGTGATCGGCCTGGCAAGCGTGCGCTGGCTGGCGCTGCTGATGGTGGCGATGGGGGTGATCGTGGGCACCATCGATATCGTCAGCGTCGCCTACGCGGCGCAGTTGGGCCAGCCGGCCGCGGCGAGCCTGGTGCTCTCTGCGTATGCGGCCGGGTCCTGTCTGTCCGGGGTCCTGTTCGGCGCACTCAAACTGAAGGCGCCACTGCACCGCCTGGTGCTGCTGGGTGGAATGGCGACTGCCCTGACGACCGTGCCGCTGCTGCTGGTCGGCAGCATCGGCTCACTTGTGGCGACGGTGCTCGTGGCCGGCGCCTTCTTCGCACCGACGATGATCGTGGCGATGTCGCTGATCGAGCAGCAGGTACCGGCGCGCCAGCTCACCGAGGGCATGACCTGGCTGCTGGCGGCGCTGAACGTGGGCGTGGCGCTGGGCGCGGCGATGTCAGGCTACGGAGTGGATGCGTACGGCGCGCGCGCTGGATTCCTGCTGGCGGTCACTGCCGGCGGTGCGGTGCTGCTGGCGGCCGTGGTCGCGTATCGACAGTTGCGGCCGCGCGACGACCGCGACCTGGGGGAAGGCTGATGCGCACGCACGTGGAATCGACATCGCCGCGCGCGTGGTGGGCGGTCACCGCCGCCAGTCTGGCCACCTTCTCGGTCGTCACCACGGAAATGTTGCCGGTGGGGCTGCTGACGTCGATCGCCGACGCATTGGGAACGAGCACCGGCACCGCGGGCGTGATGGTCTCGCTGCCGGCACTGCTGGCAGCGCTGTTCGCACCGCTGGTGGTGATCAGCGCCGGCAGCGTGGATCGCCGCACGCTGCTGTGCGCGCTGCTGGGGATGCTGGTCATCGCCAACCTGGTCTCCGCGCTCGCACCGACCCTGGCCTGGATGCTGGCAGCCCGCGTGCTGGTCGGGCTCTGCATGGGCGGCATCTGGGCCATTGCCGGCGGCCTGGCGGTGCGGCTGGTGGCCGCCCGATCGGTTGGCCTGGCAACATCGCTCATCTTCGGCGGCGTGGCGGCGGCATCGGTACTGGGCGTTCCACTGGGTGCGCTGATCGGTGAACTGCTGGGATGGCGCTGGGCGTTCGGCAGCATGGCGCTGTTGGGAGGTGCCGTACTCGTCCTGCATATGGCCGTCATGCCCCGCCTGCCGTCGTCCGGTGCGACCCCCCTGCGTCAATTCGGCCACGCGCTGGGCAACCGCGGGCTGCAGCTCGGGTTGATGCTGACCTTCCTGCTGGTGGCCGGACACTTCATCGCCTTTACCTTCGTGCGGCCGCTGCTGCTGTCGGTGTCGGGCTTCGACGCGCGCTGGGTCGGGCTGTTGTTGTTCGGCTACGGCGCCGCCGGGATGGCAGGCAACTTCATCGCCGGCATCGTGGCAGCACGACGTACCCCGCTGACGGTGTCGTTGATCGCGGCGGGCCTGGTACTGGCGCCGTTGCTGTTCCTGTCCATCGGCGATTCCCGCCTGGGCGGCGCCATGGCGCTGCTGGCGTGGGGGCTGGCCTACGGCGGGGTATCGGTGGGCCTGATGACGTGGATGATGAAGGCCGCACCAGGGGCGGTGGAGGTCGCCTCCTCGCTCTACGTCGGCGCCTTCAACATCGGTATCGCATCCGGGGCATGGATGGGGGGCCAGGCACTGGACCGGTATGGCCTGACCGCCAATCTCTGGCTCGCCGGAGGCTTCGCGGTCGCGGCGGTGGTGGTGTGCATTGCCGGCCGCCGGATGCAACCGGCGCAACGGGATACCGGCAAGCCCTCAGGCGCACTGTGACAGTGCGGACCGACCCTGCCAGGCCTCACTTTTGTCCTGTCGTCTCCAGCGCCGCCTTTTCAGCCACGGTCAACGCGCGATGGCCGTAGCTCAGCACCCGGGTCATCTGCCATTGCCCG
This sequence comes from Stenotrophomonas sp. RIT-551, assembly GCF_026241915.1. NCBI lineage: Bacteria > Pseudomonadati > Pseudomonadota > Gammaproteobacteria > Lysobacterales > Lysobacteraceae > Stenotrophomonas > Stenotrophomonas sp. RIT-551. The sequence goes on from NZ_JAPJIU010000001.1 coordinate 377,906, forward strand.
TCCTTGTGCTGCCAGACCATCACGAACTTCGCGCTGCCTTCGCACTTGCCGGTGGCCACCTCGCAGAAGCGGTGCTCGCCTTCCTCGATCGCGCCGAAGTTCTTGATCGGGTAGACCTTGAGCGTCCCGGGAACCCGTTCGCGGCGGACCTTGTGGCAAATGTACTTGCGCGTGTTGGAGACCACCGTGTCGCGATCGAAGGTGGCCCCGCCGCTGTCGTGATAGAACTCGACGGTAGGCGAAAAGTAGCGGGTAAAGGTCTCCAGGTCGCAGCGGTTGTAAGCGTCGAAGACCTGGTCATCCAATCCGGTGATGGTGCGCGTGAGGGCAGCGGCGTCTTCGGCCTCCTCGCCAGCGGATGCCGCCAGGGGCGCGAGCATGCCGGCGGCTACGAGCACGGCGGCGACAACAGCGGGGAAGCGTTTCATCGGCAGTGCCTGCTTCAATCGGACCAGAGCGGGCGTCACTTTTCGCACGGGCCGGGACGCCCTTCAAGTGTCATTCGGACGGATGACCTCCGGCGCACGGAATGACGGGCGAGGGCAGTGGCCCCCTACAGCGTGCTGGAGTCCACCACTTGGCGGCCGGCCTGGGTGAGGTCGATGTCGCCGTCTTCGGCCTGCGCGGCGTAGCCGGCCTTGACGGCCCAGTTGGCCGCCTCATCGCTGACCGGACGCGTAGCGTTGATGTCGCGCAGGATCTGCCGCTGTTCTTCAGTCAGGGGCGCCCGGGTGCTTTCGCTTCCGCTCATGGCGCGCGGACCTCGACGCTGATCGCGCCCTGGGCCAGCCGTGCGCGCTTGGCCCGCCGATGGTTCACCCACCACACCAGCCCCGGCAGGCCGTACAGCAGTGCACCGGCGAGCAGAAAGATCTTGAAGGCGGCATTCATGGCGGTCTCTCTCCGTGCGGTATGGCGTTGGTGCGTCGTGATCGGCCCAAGGTGCGGTGGCGCGCACCGGCGCCTGCAGCGGCCCCGGCCGCGACCCCAGCGCTAGTTCAGCGCAATCGCCGTGAAGGCGCTGTCCCTTCCTTCACTTTCGCACGTTCATGCGCCGCAGGGCTGCAGGGCCGTTGGCGGCGCCACTCTCTCACGACGCGCGGGAATGGTGGCTTCACCCGCGGGCAACGCCGGACCGGGTCAAGTTGGCAGGTGGCCGGTCCGCTCCTGCGTCCGACGCCAAGACATGGCTTGTGAGGATCGACATGCAGCGCGGTGGGCATCTTTCGATCTGGCGAAGCAGGGCGTGCACAGAGGGTGATGAAGGGGGCAGGTGGGAGCCAATGCCCTTATGATCATCGGCGCTGGTCAGCAATGCTCGTCGGCTGGCCCAGGTTCCCTTGTCGTACAAGGACTGTGCTTTGGCTGCCATTACCGACCCTCCTCCGCGTCGCCGCGCCTCCGCCTGGGGCCTATGCTTCTGCCTCTTTCTCGCCTTGGCAGCGGGACCTGCCCAAGCAAAGGCGGATGCCGCACTCGTGGCCTGGCCGGCGGGTATCTCAGGTGCGCCAGAGCGGATGGACGCAGATCTAGCGGAGCTTGCGTGCGCGTTGCTGCAGGATGATCCCGCCGAGGCAGCATCACTCACGGAGGCACAGCGCAGCCAACTTCATCTCGTCGCGGGGCGCTACCCGGACGCATCGCGCTCGATACACGCGCTGATGGGTGCATTAGTCGAGAACGGGGAGGCAGCCCGCGCCCAGCGGTGGGTGCCATATCTGTTGTTTGCCCAAGCAGAGACTGGGCCTTTCAGCGATGCAGGTGCCAGTTATGCAGCTGCGTTCCGCGGTTGGTTTGCCACGCTGGATGATCTGGCTGCCGTGCAGACGCATTACTGGTTCGTTGCCGACCTGCCCAGCGCGAATAGTCGGTTGCGCCAAGCCATCGTGGCACACGCGGGGCAGGCCGCCATCGCGCGGGCGGATGCACTCGAGTTGATTCGTCAGGCGGCCTTCGTGAAGACCTACCGCATGGCCGAACGCTTTTCGCCCGCGCTGATTCGAGAAGACGAGGGCAGACGGTTTCTCATTGACGACAAAGCAATGATTGCCGCCGACGGGGGCGTGTTCCTCTCCGCGCACGTGGCCCGCCCGCGCAGGACTTCCCGTGCTGCGCTGCCGGCCGCAATGGTATTCACCATCTACGCCGACCCAGTACAGAATCGGAACGAGGCGGTGCAGGCGGCCGCACGGGGATACGCTGGCGTCGTGGTCGACGCGCGCGGAAAACGATTGGGCAATGGACCAATCGTCCCGTACGAACACGATGGCGAAGATGCGAACACAGCCATCGACTGGATCAGCCGACAGCCTTGGAATGACGGTCGCGTAGTGATGTATGGCGGCAGTTACTCCGGGTTCGCCGCGTGGGCGGCGGCCAGCTACCGGCATCCCGCACTGAAGGCGATCGCACCCTATGTGGCCGCGATTCCAGGCCTCGGATTGCCGATGGAGAACAACATCTTCCTGACCGCCAACTACGCATGGCCCTTCTATGTTGCCAGCAACCGACTGCTCGACAAGGAGATTTATGGCCAGCGCGAGCGATGGAAGCTCTTGAGCGATGCCTGGTACGAGAGCGGTCGTGCCTTCAGCGAGATTGACCAAGTGGATGGCATGCCCAACCCCTGGCTCCAGCGCTGGTTGCACCATCCCGACTACGACGCGTACTGGCAGGCCATGGTGCCTTACGGGGCGCAGTTTGCTGGTATCACTGTGCCAGCGCTGTCGATCACGGGTTACTACGATGACGGCCAGATCTCTGCGCTGCAGTACGTCAAGGAGCATGTCCGATACCTCCCGGCAGCCGACCACCGTCTGCTCATCGGTCCGTACGATCATTTTGGCGCGCAGGCGGCGAGCAAGCCCATGCAGTTGCGGGGCTACACGTTGGATGCTTCGGCGCAGTTCGATACCCAGGCCCTTACCTTCCAGTGGTTCGATCATGTCCTGGCTGGTGCGCCGCTTCCGGCGCTGCTATCGGGCCGGGTCAACTACCAGTTGATGGGCACCGATCAGTGGTGGCACGCGGACACGCTTGCTGAAGCGGGAGGTGATCAGGTGGCCCTGCATCTGTCACACGATGGCGAGGGAGACCGGTACCCCTTGACTCGCCAAGCACCCCGGCCTGCTGGATACCTTCGTCAGACGGTCGATCTTTCCGACCGCACTGCGCCGGTGCACAGCTACTATCCTTGGCCCATCGTCCAGGATGATGCGCCCGCCGAGAGCGGCCTGAGCTTTGTCAGCGCGCAGTTCGAGCAGGCCACCGACATCGTCGGCAGTTTTTCAGGGGATCTGAAGATCCGCATCAACAAGCGCGACGTCGACCTCGGTATTTCGCTGTATGAAGTGATGCTCGATGGACGTCGCATGCAACTGAGCTACTACATCGGCAGGGCAAGCTATGTGCAGGACATGACCAAGCGCAGACTGCTTACGCCCGGGAAGTGGACGCGGCTGTCATTCGATCGCACCCGCATGACTGGGCGTCGCATGGCTGCAGGAAGCCGTCTGCTGGTGGTTGTGGATGTGCTGCGTGGGCCGGGCCAACAGGTCAACTACGGGACCGGACGCGACGTGAGCAACGAGTCCGTTGCCGATGCGGGTGAACCACTACGCATCGACTGGCATTCAGACAGCGTTATCCGGGTGCCATTGCGGGTCGCGGCTGGCCCGTCCTCCGCATCGGAAAGCAGTCCGCGATAGCGCCGCCTGGGCCTCACGCCCACCCCGACCAGCCGCGGATGCAGCCACGGATGCAGCCGCAGGGCGCTGGTCGCCGGACCGTCATCACTTCGTCGTCTGGCTCGCTTACAACGGGAGCCGCTGGCGACGCCATGGCCGCTGGTTGAGATGGGCCCTAAAGTTCCTCCACAACCCGCCGATATCGATGCGTCCTTCCGCCTGGAGTACGTGATGTCGGCCGTCCCCCGCCGCCTGTCGTTGTTCGTCGCCCGCCTGGGCGACCGGTTCCGCTTTCGTCTGGCCCCGCCGTCCCGGTTGGCCGGGCTCGGTCGTCTCAGCGTGGCACAGAAACTCAGGGCCAGCCTGCTGATCTGCGGCCTGGGCCTGTTCGCGGTGGCCGTGGTCTACGGCTGGACGCGGCATGATACCGAGCGGGCGGCCGAGACCTTCGCCGCCCACCAGCAGGAGGCCGCGCTGGCGGCCACGCTGGCAACCGAAGTCGCCGAGGCGAGACGCCTGCAGACACGGTATGCCAGCACCTTCGATGATGTCGATCGCGACGCCCTGCAGGCGGCGCACCAGCGCTTGGAGGCCACGCTGGCCCGGCTGCAGCGCGATCCGCACGATGCCGGCAGTGCCGGTGCGCTGCGTGAGTTGGCGACGCGGGCAGCCGACTTTGCCGAGGGCATCACCGCATTGAACGCCCGCGTGGACGAGATGGGACGCGGCGATGCCGGCCTGCGTGCACAGCTGGAAGCAGCTGCTGCCACGCTGGAGGCCAGCGTCGAGGCCAGCGCGCGCCCGGCGCTGATGGCCCAGCTGCAGAAGATGCGCCGCGAGGAGAGCCTGCTGCTGCTCACCGGCGATTCGGCGCACACCGATCGCGCCAGCGAACAGAAGCTGCCCTTCGATCTCGCACTGGGCCAGGCGCGCCTGGGGCCGGAGATACAGGAGGCACTGCGGACGCAGATGGACGACTACCAGGGCGCACTGTTGGCCTACACCGCTGCCCGCATCGGGCTGGACGTGGAAGCGCAGTCACTGGCCGAGACCGCGGCCCAGATCGGCCCGGGGCTGCAGGCGCTGCAACAGGCGCAGACGCTGGCCTTGACGGCGGCACGCGAGCGACAGGCCGCGCGGGCCAGCACCATGGGGATCGTATTCGCGCTCACGCTGCTGCTGGTCGCGGTGGTGCTGATCGCCACGCTGCTGCTGGTGCTGCGCGCGGTGCGCCACCCGATCACCGATACGTTGCGCTTTGCCGAGGACATCGCCGAGGATCGGCTCGACACGGTGCTGACCATCCACAATCCACACGACGAGATCGGCCAGCTGGCCGCGCGCCTGCGCCACATGCAGCACCGCCTGCGTGAGCGGATCGACGCCGAGCGCGCGGTCGCGCGCGACAACACCCGTGCCCGCCAGGCGCTGGACTGCGCACAGACCGGGGTGATGGTACTCGACGGTGAGGGGAAGATCGGTTTCCTCAACCAGGCGCTGCTGGCCGAACTGCAGCTCACGCACGCCGACTGGAGCGGCCAACCGGCTGCCGCCCTGCATCCGGCCTTCGCCACCCTGGTGCCGACGCTGCAGGCCGGCCAGCGCGCCAGCCGCGAGATCGAGCACGCGGGCATCCGCTACCAGCTGGTGATCACCCCGATCGTGGACCACGGCCAGCTGCTGGGCGCAGCGGTGGAGTGGCGCAGCCGCGCGCTGGAAACCACGGTGGAAAACGAAGTCGCCGCACTGGTGGATGCCGCCGCACGGGGGGAACTGCACGGGCGCATCACGGTGGACGACAAGCAGGGCTTCGTCAAAACCCTGGCCCTGAGCATCAACCACCTGCTCGATACCTTCCAGCGCAATCTGTCCGGGTTGCAGGGGCTGCTCTCGGCGCTATCGCAGGGCGATCTGCGCGTCCGCATGCACGGTGACTTCCACGGCGTGTTCGCCCGCCTGCGCGACGACGCCAATGCCACGGTGATGCAGCTGACCGACATCGTCGCGCGCATCCAGCAGGCGTCGCTGGCGATCAACCATGCCGCCGGGGAGATCGTCGCCGGCAACCACGACCTCTCCGATCGCACCGAGCGCCAGGCGGCGCACCTGGAAGAGACGGCCTCGTCGATGGAGGCGCTCTCGGCCACCGTCCGGCAGAACGCGGATTCAGCGCAGCAGGCCAACCAACTGGCGATACGCGCGGCCGAAGTTGCGGCCCGCGGCGGCGAATCGGTGGCGCAGGTGGTCACCACCATGGCCGATATCGCCCTGTCCTCGCGGCGGATCGGGGAGATCACCGGGGTGATCGACGGGATCGCGTTCCAGACCAACATCCTGGCCCTGAACGCCGCCGTGGAAGCGGCGCGGGCCGGCGAGCAGGGGCGCAGCTTCGCGGTGGTGGCCAGCGAAGTGCGCCTGTTGGCACAACGCAGTGCCGACGCCGCGCGCCAGATCAAGCAGCTGATCGAAGCCTCGGTGGAGAAGGTCGATGCCGGCACGCGCCAGGTCGATGACGCGGGTGCGACCATGGGTGAGATCGTCGGCAGCGTGCAGCGGGTGACATCGATCATGGCCAGCATTTCAGCCGCGTCGCAGCAGCAGACGGCGGGCATCGAGCAGGTGAGCCAGACGTTGCTGCAGATGGATGGCAGCACGCAGCAGAATGCGGCGCTGGTGGAAGAGGCTTCGGCCTCGGCGCGCGCCCTGGACCGCCAGGCCTCGCTGCTGGGCGAAGCGGTGGATGCCTTCGTCGTGACGCCACCGCCGCCGGCGCTTGTGCGGGCGACGGCCTGAGGCTGCGTCAAGGCCGCGCTCACCGTTCTTCACCGGCGGTGAGCCGGCGCTGTGGTTCGCTATTGTCCACCTATGAAGAAATCCACGCGCCGGCCGTCGCCTCCCACTGCCCCGGATGCCTTCGTGCGCGTCCGGGGTGCACGCGAACACAACCTGAAGAATGTGGATGTCGAGATCCCGCGCGATGCGCTGGTGGTGTTCTCCGGCATCTCCGGCTCGGGCAAGTCTTCGCTGGCGTTCGGCACGCTTTACGCCGAGGCACAGCGGCGCTACCTGGAATCGCTGTCGCCCTACGCACGTCGCCTGATCGACCAGGTCGGCGTGCCGGATGTGGATGCGATCGAAGGGCTGCCACCGGCGGTGGCCCTGCAGCAGCAGCGCGGCACCGCCAGCGTGCGTTCCAGCGTCGGCAGCGTGACCACGCTGTCGAGTCTGCTGCGGATGTTGTACTCGCGCGCCGGTACCTATCCGGCCAGGCAACCCATGCTGTACGCCGAAGATTTCTCGCCGAACACGCCGCAGGGCGCCTGCCCGAACTGCCACGGCCTGGGCTACGTGTATGAGGTGACCGAGCAATCGATGGTGCCCGATCCGTCGCTGAGCATCCGCGAGCGGGCCATCGCCGCATGGCCGCCGGCGTGGCACGGGCAGAACCAGCGCGACATCCTGGTCACGCTGGGCTACGACGTGGATGTTCCCTGGCGCGATCTGCCCAAGAAACAGCGTGACTGGATCCTGTTCACCGAGGAACAACCGGTGGTGCCGGTCTACGCCGGCTTTACCCCGGCCGAAACCCGCGCCGCGCTGCGGCGCAAGGAGGAACCCAGCTACATGGGCACCTTCAGCGGTGCGCGCCGCTATGTGCTGCACACCTTTGCGACCACGCAGAGCGCGATGATGAAAAAGCGCGTGGCCCGCTACATGATCGGCGCCCAGTGCCCGGTCTGTGATGGCCGCCGGCTGAAGCGCGAAGCGCTGTCGGTGACATTCGCCGGCATGGACATCGGCACGCTGTCGCAGCTGCCGCTCAGTGCGATGGCGCAGGCGCTGCGTCCTGCGGCCGAAGGCCACTTCGATGCGCCGGCCGCCACGGCCACACGCAGCCGCAGCGCAGGCCGGCAGGCCACCGCCAAGCGCGTCGCCGCCGGTGGCAATGCGCATGCCGGCGGCAGTGACGTACGCCGCACGCCGGATCTGTCCGAAGAGAAACGCATCGCGGCACAGCGCATCGCGCACGATCTGGTCGAGCGGATCGGCACGCTGCAGTCGCTGGGCCTGGGGTATCTGTCGATGGACCGCGCGACCCCGACGCTGTCGCCGGGCGAGCTGCAGCGCCTGCGCCTGGCGACGCAGATCCGATCCAGCCTGTTCGGGGTGGTGTACGTGCTGGATGAACCCACCGCCGGCCTGCATCCGGCCGATGGCGAGGCCCTGTACGACGCGCTGGCCCAGCTCAAGGCCGGCGGCAATACCTTGTTCGTGGTCGAGCATGATCTGGAGATGCTGCGCCGCGCGGACTGGCTGGTGGATGTCGGCCCCGGCGCAGGGCAGCATGGCGGCCAGGTGCTCTACAGCGGGCCGCCGGACGGCCTGCGCACGGTCAAAGCCTCGGTCACTGCGCCGTATCTGTTCCAGGACGCCACCGGCACGCGCCGCACGCCGCGCGCGCCGTCCGGCTGGCTGGGCCTGCAGGGCGTCCACCGCAACAATCTGCATGGCGTGGAGGCGCGCTTTCCGCTTGGTGCGTTCACCGCAGTCACCGGCGTCTCCGGCTCGGGCAAGTCCAGTCTGGTCAGCCAGGCACTGGTGGAGCTGGTGGGCGAACACCTGGGGCAGGAGCCGGTGATCGAGGAAACCGACAGCGAGTTGCCGCAGCCCAGCCGCATGGAACGCACGCGGGGCCGCTTGAACGGGGCCAAGGCGATCAAACGCCTGGTCAATGTGGATCAGAAGCCGATCGGGCGCACGCCGCGCTCGAATCTGGCGACCTATACCGGCCTGTTCGATCATGTTCGCCGGCTGTTCGCCGGTACACGCTCGGCCAAGGCGCGGCGCTACAGCGTCGGCCGCTTCTCCTTCAACGTCGCCGCCGGCCGCTGCGAGACCTGCGAAGGCGAGGGCTTCGTCCACGTCGAACTGCTGTTCATGCCCAGCGTCTACGCGCCGTGCCCCACCTGTCATGGCCAGCGCTACAACGCCAAGACGCTGGAGGTGCAGTGGAACGGGCGCAACATCGCGCAGGTGCTGGCGATGACGGTGGAGGAGGCGTTGGCCTTCTTCGCCGAGGAGCCACCGGTGCAGCGGCCGCTGCAGCTGCTGCGGGATATCGGGCTGGGCTATCTGCGCCTGGGCCAGCCCGCCACCGAGCTGTCCGGCGGCGAAGCGCAGCGGATCAAGCTGGCCACCGAGCTGCAGCGCAGCCAGCACGGCAGCAACCTGTACGTGCTGGACGAGCCGACCACCGGCCTGCATCCGGCCGACGTGGACAAGCTGATGGCGCAGCTGCACGGTCTGGTGGATGCCGGCAACACGGTGGTGGTCGTCGAGCACGACCTGCGCGTGGTGGCCGATGCGGACTGGGTGATCGATGTGGGGCCGGGGGCTGGCGAAGAGGGCGGCCGGATCGTGGCCGAGGGCACGCCGGCACAGGTCAGCAGGGCCAGGCAGGGGGCGACGGCGCGCTATCTGCGCCGCTGGTTCCCCTGAGCGGCCGGGCGTTGCTCAATACACATCGCGACGGTAGCGTCCGTCGTTGAGCAGGGCATCGACCGGATCGTTGCCCAGTACCTCGCGCAGCGCCGCATCGACGCCTTCGGCCATGCCGTGCAACGAGCCGCACACATAGATGCTGCCACCCAGATCCACCCATGCGCGCAGTGCCTCCGGTGCGGCGCGCAGACGATCCTGCACATAGCCGCCACCCTCGGCATCGCGCGAGAACGCCAGGTCCACGCGGCTCAGATGGCCCTTCGCCTGCCAGGCCTCGATCTCCTCGCGATAGAGGAAATCGTGCGCGCGGGTGCGCTCGCCGAACACCAGCCAGTGCCCGCGGTCGCCCTGTGCGTCCGCTTCGCGCAGCAGGCTGCGCAGGCCGGCGATACCGGTGCCGTTGCCGATCAGCAGCATCGGGGCACGCTCGGGATGGCGATGGAAGCCGGTGTTGCGACGTACCCGGGCCGCGATGCTCTCCGCCTCGGTGGCATGCACGCACAGCCAGCCAGAGCCCAGCCCATGGCGGCCGTCGGGCAGCGCGGTCAGGCGGATCACCAACTGCACGGCCCCATCGGCCGGTACCGAGGCGATCGAGTACTCGCGATGGGGCAGCGCCGGCAGCCGCGCCAGCCAGCGCGCGGCATCGGCTGCGGCGGCGGGATCACGTGGCTCCACAGCCTCCGGCAGCACGCGCGCGGCAGCCGCTTCGAGCAGCGTCGTGATCCGTCCATCGACCGTCACCGGTGCCTGCGGATCCAGGCCGTTGCGGGCCAGTGCCGCCAGCACGTGGGCACGCGCGTGGCGGGGCGCCATCTCCAGGATGTCACCGGCCTGCCAGTGCGCGTGGGCCGGCGGGTGCAGCGCCACCTGCCAGATCGCCCCGGCGGCGCTGCCCGGATTGAGCACGGTGCGCGCACCGAGTGCCCACGGCTGCAGCGCGACCGGCGCCGGCAGCGGCGTGTGGTCCTCAACGCCGGTCAGCAGGGCCAGCCGCTGCTGCCACTGCGCCAGTGGCACCGCATCGGTGCGATCCACCTCGATGCTGGCGAACAGCCGCTGCGCGCCCTGCGCCGCCAGCCAGCCGTCCACCTGGCGCGAGAAACCACAGAAGCGGCCGTACTCGCGATCGCCGAGCCCGAGCACGGCATACCTCATTCCCTGCAGCGCAGCGGCGTGCGCCAGTACGCGTCGCTCGAAGGCACGCGCGGCGTCCGGTGCTTCGCCATCGCCGAAGGTGCTGATGACGAACAACGCGGTCTCCGTGTCTGCCAGCACTGTGGCATCCACCTGCGCCAGCGGGCGGACGTGCACCGGCAGGCCGGCCGCCTGCAGCTGTGCAGCCGTGCGCCAGGCCAGCTGTTCGGCAAAGCCACTCTGGCTGGCGAATGCCACCAGCCACGGCTGCCCGGTGCCGATGGCCGTCGCCAGCGGCAGGCGCGAGGCGCGCACGTCGCGCTTCTTGCGGCGGCGGTCCAGGTACAGCATCCAGCCGGTGATGAAGAACACCAGCATGCCCAGGCTGGAGAGCATCACGATGATCCGCCCCGGCAGCCCGAAGAAGCTGCCCGAGTGCAGCGCGAACACACTGACGATGATCTTGCCGCCAACGTTCTTGCTGCGGTAAGGCTCGTAGGAGAGCAGGGCACCCGTGGACGGATCGAGCTGGAGGATGTCCTGCGCGCGGTCGTGCGCGGTGTTGCTTCCCTGCACGCGGCTGGTGAGCGCACGGCCTGGCTTGGCCGGGAAACGAAGATCGATGTACCCGCGCCGCACGCCTTCCAAGGCGTACAGCGTGGTCTGCACCTTGTGCAGGTCCAGTGGGCCGCCACGGGTGCGCGGCGCGGTCTGCTCGGCCGCGGGGCCGCCCAGCAATGCGGTTGCGCCCTTGCGGTACCAGTCGAACGACCACCACAGCCCGGTCAGCGCGATCATCAGGTAGACCAGCAGCACCCAGGTGCCGACCACCGAGTGCAGGCTCCACAGGAAACTGCGCCCGCTGCGCGCCCACTCCACCGCCAGCCAGGTGCGCCAGTGCCACCAGCGCCGCGGCCAGCGCAGGTACAGGCCGGACAGGCAGAAGAACACCAGCGCGATCGCGCAGCTGCCGGTGATCAGGCTGCCGCGCTCACCGCTGACCAGGTGGCGATGCAGATCCTCGACGAAGGCGAAGAAGTCCAGCCCCTTCAGCCCGGTGAGCACGGTGCCGGTGTACGGATCGAAATAGCGCCAATTCGCCTGGCCGCCTTCGAAACGCGCCACCGACAGGCGCTGCCCGGTGGCGTCCACGCGCAGCCGCTGCAGCGGCTGTGGCATGTCCTGCTGCAGTCGTGGCAGCAGCTCTGTCAGGGCCAGTGGCTGCTCGCCCGCCGTGTGCCGCTGCACCACCTGCGCCAGGGCCGGGTTGGCCGCGCGCATGATCTCGTCTTCAAAGGCCAGCGTGGCCCCGCTCAGGCCCATCACCGCCAACACGGTGCCAGCGGTAATGCCCAGCAGCCAGTGCAGCTGGAAAATGATGGTCTTCAACATGGGGGCGGTCCAGCGGCAAGGCGAAGCGCGCCCGGCGGTGGATGAGAATGGATCTCGTCATTGTTGGGCGCAGGCCGGAGGCGGTCAATAGCCCAGGTCGGGCCCGTAGGGCCCCCGATCAAACAGCCACTTCGCCCAAGCGCGTCAGGGCGTTGCCCAGGCCTCGATTTCTCCGGCCGCAAACGGCCCCAGCTTCTGTTTCACGATGCGCCCCTGCGCGTCGATCAGCACGGAGTACGGCAGCAGCCCCTGCGCATTGCCCAGCCGCACGCTGGCATCGGCCGGCCCGGGGGTATCGAGTACGATCGGATAGGCGACCGGGACGCGGGTCAGGAAATCGCGCACGCCCTCGGGCGTATCCAGCGCCAGCCCGAGCACCTGCACGCCGGTAGCGCCCTGGGCATCGGCAAAGGCGGTCAGCGCGGGCATTTCCTCCACGCAGGGGCCGCACCAGCTGGCCCAGACATTGATCAGCAGCGGACGCCCGTGGAAGCTGGCCAGGTCCTGCGGTTTCCCTTGGAGGTCCGGCAGGGTGATCGCCGGCATCGGATCCCCCGGTTGGGCCGCGACCACCGCCGGCCGTGGCGGTGGCGGGGCAGTGGCCGGGCGCTCGTCATGCCCGGCGAACCAGACGCCGGCGCCGATGCCCAGCACGGCCGCGATCACGACCACCACGACCGTCCGCCGTGGTGGCCGCAGGCTCATCGCGCGGTCCGCAGCAGCGCTTCTTCCACCAGCGCCTGGGTCAGCACGGTCGGCAGCACGGTCGGCGGGGCGCCCGGGCCGTAGACCACGTACAGCGGCACGCCGACGGCCTTGTGCTCATCCAGGAAGGCGGTGATCTGCGGGTCGACATTGGTGTAGTCGCCGCGCATGTAGACCGCGTTGGTCCGCCGCAACGTATCGCGGAAGGCGTCGGTGCCCAGCACCGCGCGCTCGTTGGCCTTGCAGGTCACGCACCAGTCGGCGGTCATGTTGACGAACACCACGCGGTTGTCCTGGCGCAGGCGGTCCAGCATCTGCGGCGAGTACTCCACCACGTTGTCGCTGGCCGACTGTGCGGCCTTGGCCGGCGGATCCAGGCGGGTCACGCCCCAGATCGGATACAGCGCGCCGAGCACCAACAGCAGGGCCAGCAGGCCGCCCACGCGCTGGCTGCGCCAGCGGCTGCGTTCGAACCACCACAGGGCCAGCGACAGGATCACCAGGCCGCCCAGCACCAGCGCCATGGCGTCCACGCCGCGCTGCTTGCCCAGCACCCACAGCAGCCAGATCGCGGTGCCGTACATCGGGAAGGCCAGCACCAGCTTGAGGGTTTCCATCCACGCACCGGGGCGCGGCAGGCGGCGCGCCAGCGAGGGCACGAAGCCGATCAGCAGGAATGGCAGCGCCAGGCCCAGGCCGAGCGCCAGGAACACCAGCATCGCCTGCAGGCCGGGTGCCGCGAAGGCGTAGGCCAGGGCCGGCCCCATGAACGGAGCCACGCACGGGCTGGCCACCACGCAGGCGAGCACGCCGGTGAAGAAATCGCCGACCGGACCGCTGCGCGAGGCCAGCGACTGGCCCATGCCACCCAGGCTGCCGCCGAGGGTGAACACGCCCGACAGGCTCAGGCCCACGGCGAACATCAGGTACACCAGCGCGGCGATGAACCACGGGTGCTGCAACTGGAAGCCCCATCCCGCGGCCTGGCCGGCCGCCCGCAGCGCGATCACCAGGGCGCCGATGGCAGCGAAGGCCACCAGCACGCCGGCGGTGTACCAGAGCGCATGGCTGCGCGCGCGCTGGCGGCTCTCGCCACTCTGCGCCACGCCCAGCACCTTCAGCGACAGGATCGGCAGCACGCACGGCATCAGGTTGAGGATCAGGCCACCGGCCACGGCGAACAGCAGCAGCACCAGCAGGTTGCCGGGCGCGGCGGCCGGTGCCACCGGCGGCGGGGTGCGCTGCGCGTTGTCGGCACTGGCATCGGGCGGGGTGGCGGTATCGCCGGGCACGGCCAGCGCCGGTTCGTTCGGGCGGATCAGCATCGGCTGGCTGCCGGCGTCGCTGCGGGCCTGGTCGCGCTTGTCGCGATTGGGCAGGGGGGCGATGACCTCGGTCTTCTGCGCGACCTCATCGGCCTTGGCGTTGATCGTGCCTGCCGGCAGCGCCAGCTTCACCCGGCGCGTCATCGGCGGGTAGCAGATGCCATCGGTCTGGCAGCCCTGGAAGGTGATCACCAGGGTGGCGTCGGTCGCACCGGCGGTGCTGCGGCGCAGGGGCAGCGGTACATCGATCTGGTCGAAATACACCGCGACATCGCCGAAGTGTTCATCGCGGTGCGATTTGGCAGCCGGCCACTTGGGCTTGTCCGCGCGGATGCCCGGGGCGCCTTCCAGCGCCAGCGAGGTGCGGTCGCGATACAGGTAGTAGCCCGGCGCCGGGGTGAAACGCAGCAGCACGGTATTGCCATCGCCGACGATCGCATCGAAGCCGAACGCGCGCTCGGAGGGCAGCGGCAGCGCCTGGGTGGTGCTGGTGCCGGGCAGGCGCAGGCCGGTGCCGGTGTTGCCGGCCAGCGGGTTGTTGAACGGGGAGGCAGCAGCGTTGGCGGTGGCCGGGGCGGTGCTGGCCGCGCCGCTGCCACCGCCCGGCAGTTTCACCTGCAGCGTGCGCTTCTGCGGCGGGTAGCACACGCCAGCATCGGCGCAGCCCTGGTAGCGCACTTCCAGCGTGACGGTGTCGGCGCCGTCGGCGGCCTTGCCGGGCAGGACACCGATCAGGCGCTCGCGGTAGGTTTCCACCTCGCCGAAGAAGTCATCGTGGTGCTTCTTGCCGGCCGGCAGCTGCAGCGCCTCGGCATCGAAGCCGGCCTCGGCCTTGACCGTGGTGCGGTGGCGGTACAGGTAATAACCCGGGGCGATCTTCCAGCTGATCTCCACGCGATCGCGGTCACGCGCCTGCGCAGTAAGCCCGAAGGCCTCATCGACCGGGAGCAGGTCTTTTTCACTGACGGCCCAGGCCGGCAGGGAGACCACGAGCAACGCGCACAGCGCGGCAACACGACGAAACAGCGTCATCAATCACTTTCCTCACGGGTCTGCGCCCGAATCCAATCCAGGTACGCCGGCAGGCCGGCGCGGGTTTCGACCGCGATGCACTCGGGGAGTTCATACGGATGCAGGGCCTGCACGCGCGCGATCGCGGCATCCAGGCGGCTGCCGGTGGTCTTGATCACCAGTTGGACCTCATGGTCCTCGGTGACCTCGCCCTGCCAACGGTAGGTCGAGTGCGCCCCGTCCAGGCGCGTCACGCACGCGGCCAGGCGTTCGTCCACCAGCGCATGTGCCAGCCGCGTGGCGCAGGCCACGTCGGGGCAGGTGGTGAACAGCACGAAGACGGGATCGGCAATCGACATGACCGCCGAGTATAGGACCGCTGGAGGCCAATGGTCCGACCGGCGCCGCGAGGGGGCGCCGGTCGGACGGGCTCAGTTGGCCAGCTGGCAGGTGGCCGGCCTGGCCGAGGTGAACAGGGCCGGGGTGGCCCATTCGGGGTGGTCGATGAACGGATTGCGGTTGCCCTGGAAACTGAAGATCACCTCATTGCGAGCGCGTTCTGCCGCATCCGGCGGGTCAGCAAGGTGCCAGTCGATCAGGGTCGAGAGCAGGCCCATGTAAGCAGGCGAGGCCGACGTTTTGACGATCTTGCTGCGGTCGTCGGTCAGCTCCAGGTCCGGCTCGGACTGGCCGGTTTTCGCATCTTTACCGCCTTCATAACGGATCGCCATGTACATCACCGCACGCGCCATATCGCCCTTGCGGTGGCCCCACACTTCGAACGAGCCGCCATTGCCATCGGGCGTGCGCACCCAGTTGGAGGTGCCCGGGTAGCCGCCGCTGCCGCCGCCGGACCCGTTGTTGGATTCAGTCGCACGCTCACCGCAGTTGCTGTCGCATTTGGCATAGGGCTTGTTGCCGCGGTCCGCATTCCACTGCGCATCGGTCAGGTACAGCATGTGGGTGTCGGTATACGGCGCGTAGGGCAGGCCCTTGTCGCCGGTGGTGCTGGCAAAGCCCAGCGAGTTGGGCCAGGTGTGCTCGCGGTTGTAGGTCAGCCCACTGCCGGTGCCGGCCCGCTCGCTGACCTTGGTGTAGCTGCGGTTGCGGTAGGCATCGAGGATGTTGCCGCTGTTGTTGGGATCTTCGTCGGCGATCTCCAGGATCGTCCAGGTGCTGGTGCCCGAGCCGCTGTACGGATACGCGGTGTGCCCCTTGATGGTCTCGTGCAGCGAGCAGCGCAGCTGGCTGGGGCTGGAGGTGTTCACCTTCGCGTAGTACTCGCCGGGGTTGCCCGGATTGCCCGGGTCGGGCGTGGTGGCGGTGGCCACGGTGAACGCGATGCGGGTATCGGCGGCCGGGCGCGCGCCCTGGGCATCCTTCACGCGGGTGGCGCGGATATCGAAGCGGCAGGCTTCCCCCGCCACCAGCGCGGTGTGGGTGGCCAGCGTGAAGCGGGTACCGGTGGTCGGATGGCTCAGCGCGACCGTGCCGGACTGGCCGCAGCTCAGCGCGAACGCGCCGCTGGAGAGGGTGACCGGCTCACTGAAGGTGACGCCCAGGTCGGCCGCGGCCGGGAACGTGCTGGCGCCCTGTTCGGGGGTGGTCGCCGTGACCGAGGGCGCGGTATTCGGGCCGGTCGGGCCGCCGCCGCCGCTGAAGCTCTGGCCGTGGTTGCAGGCGCCGAAGGTCTGCCCGGCCGATTCGGCCCAGGTGAAATGCGCGTACTGGCTGCCGGTGCCGGTCAGCTGCAGGGAGGTGCCCGGGGCGGTGCTGTTGGTCTCGCTGACCGGGAGGTTCTGGCTGGTCAGGCCCGCCGCGGGTCCCCCGGCCGCGGTGATGGTGCCCTCGTAGCTGAGGAACTGGACCACCTTGCCGCTGGCATCGACCAGGGCGATGCCATCGTTGGGCCCGTTCTGGAGGCCGTTGGTCGGGTAGCTGACCGTGGCCAGCCGCGCGCTGCCGCAGCTGGCGGTGCCGGCCGGGACCGCGTTGTCGGCGTAGACCGCGGCGGCCGAGGGGTTGCTGCCGTTGTAGAGGTAGAGCCGGTAGCCGGACAGGTCCTCACCGGCGGTGGCGACCACCTCGATCGCCTCGCCGACATCCCCGGCCGGGGTGCTGTCGTCGTAATGCAGTTCATTGATGAATACATCGGCTCGGGCCGGGCTGGTGGCCAGTACCAGTAGGCAGGCCAGGGACAGCGGCGTCAGCAACCTCATCTACGGCTCCTTGTGATTGGTCAGTGCCGCTCGAATCTACGCAATCCAGATGACACATCCGCCACCCTGTCGGATTCGACCTTTCGCACTGAGAACTGCGTCAAACATTCACGTCCGACCACCGGCCGGCAAAAAAATCCGATCGGCTGCCCTTGAAAGGGCAGGGGCCAGCACCATCTCTGCTCTGTCCCGCACCGTCGGGTTTTTTCGTGAGCGTGGCTGGCAGTCGCCCTGTGCGAGTGCTAACATCGCCAGACTTTCCTAGACCAATCAACAACTTAAAAGGGTCTCACATGAGCATCAAGCCGCTTCATGACCGCGTCGTAGTCAAGCCGATCGAAGCCGACGAAATCTCGTCCGGCGGCATCGTGATTCCGGATTCCGCCAAGGAAAAGTCGACCAAGGGTGAAGTCGTGGCCGTCGGCCCGGGCAAGCCCTTGGACAACGGCAGCGTGCGCGCGCCGTCGCTGAAGGTCGGTGACAAGGTCATCTACGGCCAGTACGCCGGCAGCAGCTACAAGTCCGAAGGCGTCGAGTTCAAGGTTCTGCGCGAAGACGACATCCTCGCCATCGTCGGCTGAGTGATGCGGCCGGCCCCGTGCCGGCGCTTCCGCACTTCCTCCCGTTCAAGCAGCCGGGCATGGCCCGGCTCTACATAAAAAGGTAATCGCAATGGCTGCCAAAGATATTCGTTTCGGTGAAGACGCCCGCGCCCGCATGGTTCGCGGCGTCAACGTTCTCGCCAATGCCGTCAAGGCCACCCTGGGCCCGAAGGGCCGCAACGTCGTGCTCGAGAAGAGCTTCGGCGCGCCGACCATCACCAAGGACGGCGTCTCCGTCGCCAAGGAAATCGAACTGGCTGACAAGTTCGAGAACATGGGCGCGCAGATGGTGAAGGAAGTCGCGTCGCGCACCAACGATGACGCCGGCGACGGCACCACCACCGCCACCGTGCTGGCCCAGGCCCTGATCCGCGAAGGCGCCAAGGCCGTCGCTGCCGGCATGAACCCGATGGACCTCAAGCGCGGTATCGACAAGGCCGTGATCGCCGCCGTCGCCGAGCTGAAGAACATCTCCAAGCCGACCGCTGACGACAAGGCCATTGCCCAGGTCGGCACGATCTCGGCCAACTCGGACGAGTCGATCGGCAACATCATCGCCGAAGCGATGCGCCGCGTGACCAAGGAAGGCGTCATCACCGTTGAAGAAGGCTCGGGCCTGGACAACGAGCTGGACGTCGTCGAAGGCATGCAGTTCGATCGTGGCTACCTGTCCCCGTACTTCATCAACAACCAGCAGTCGCAGACCGCTGACCTGGACGATCCGTACGTGCTGCTGCACGACAAGAAGATCTCCAACGTGCGCGACCTGCTGCCCGTGCTGGAAGGCGTCGCCAAGGCCGGCAAGCCGCTGCTGATCATCGCTGAAGACATCGAAGGCGAAGCGCTGGCGACCCTGGTGGTCAACACCATCCGCGGCATCGTGAAGGTCGTGGCCGTCAAGGCACCGGGCTTCGGCGACCGTCGCAAGGCGATGCTGGAAGACATGGCCGTGCTGACCGGCGGCACCGTGATCTCCGAGGAAATCGGTCTGTCGCTGGAAAAGGCGACGATCAAGGACCTGGGCCGCGCCAAGAAGGTGCAGGTCTCCAAGGAAAACACCACGATCATTGATGGCGCCGGCGAGAAGGCCAACATCGAAGCGCGTGTCACCCAGATCAAGACCCAGATCGAAGACACCTCGTCGGATTACGATCGCGAGAAGCTGCAGGAACGCGTGGCCAAGCTGGCCGGCGGCGTTGCCGTGATCAAGGTCGGTGCCTCGACCGAAATCGAAATGAAGGAAAAGAAGGATCGCGTCGACGACGCCCTGCACGCGACCCGTGCAGCCGTTGAAGAAGGCGTGGTCCCGGGCGGCGGCGTTGCCCTGGTCCGTGCGGTCACCGCGCTGAGCGGCCTGAAGGGTGCCAACGAAGACCAGAACCACGGCATCCAGATCGCCCTGCGCGCGATGGAAGCCCCGCTGCGCGAAATCGTGGCCAACGCTGGCGAAGAGCCGTCCGTGATCGTCAACAAGGTCAAGGAAGGCACCGGCAGCTTCGGCTACAACGCCGCCACCGGCGAGTTCGGCGACATGCTGGAATTCGGCATCCTGGACCCGACCAAGGTGACCCGTTCGGCACTGCAGAACGCGGCCTCGATCGCTGGCCTGATGATCACCACCGAAGCCATGGTTGCCGAAGCCCCGAAGAAGGATGACGGCGCTGGCGCAGCCGGCGGCGGCATGGGCGGTATGGGTGGCATGGGCGGCATGGACTTCTGATGTAGAGGCCGGCCATCGGTCGGCACCTGCCATCCGCCACCGCAGTACGAAAAACCCCGCCGGAAGGCGGGGTTTTTTTGTGCGCGTAGTACCGACTCACAGCGCGCTGGTGGGGGCCGCGACCTCGTCCTGCAACCAACCCAGGAAGGCTGCGATGGTGCTGCCGTTGTTTCCCTCGCATGACGGGCCAGTGCCGGCACAGGTGCGCTGGTAAAAGGGGGCGAACGGAATCCCTTCGCTATGACTGGGCGTGTCCTTCGACGCGGATGGCGGCCTCGGCGCCGCGTGCACGCCGGTCAAGCCACAGCTGGGTGGGGAAATACGTCAGCAACGCGCCGATCAGCATGCCCTGCGAAAAGGCCATCGGAAACTGGCTGGCCACCGCGGCGCCCACGGCCATGCCGACCAGGCTTGCTCCTGCGGCCTTACGCTGACGCTTCAGTTGTGCGGCGCTGGCAAGACGCCGTGCCCGCACGGCCTCGCGCTTGGGATCGGGTTGCAGCATGGCATCCGCCATGGCTTCAGCTAGAGAACGGTCCATCGGCGTGTCCTTGCGTCGGTGGTGATGGCTTCATGCTGCCGCGGGACGGCTCCCGCGTAAACCCCCACTCGCGCGCGGCTCAGTGCGTTGCAGGACGCTGCAGGCAATGCGCAGCAGGCGCAGGATATGACGCGCATGCTGGCAGCGGTCGCGCAGGATCTGCGCACGCCAGTGCCCCGGCTGGGCCTGGCGCCGAGTTCGCACCGCTCACGCACGCGGTGCGGATGGTGGCCGACATTGAACCCTTGAACGCGATGATCGAACAGATTGGGCTGGCGGTGGCGCAGGGCGCGGTTCGGCAGCAAGGAGGTCAGCTCTGGCTGCTGCACAGGCCGGGCGGCGGGCTGATCGTACGGATGCAGGTGCCCGCAGCAGCGGCAACGCAGGCGGGAGCCTTTCTCTCAGAGCGCAACGACGATATAGTTAGCCGCCGTATTATGTCGAAGCCGCCTGCATGCTGGAAACCAAACACCTCGCGTTCCTGACCGAACTGGAGCGCCGTGGCCAGCCCGATTCGGGCGAACTGGCGTTGTGCTTCCAGGTGCTGTCGCTGGCCAGCGCGATCGACCAGGACTGTGCCAGCCGGCTGGCGCCGCTGGGCCTGAGTGAAGGGCGCTTCGTGCTGCTGTTCCTGCTGCGCGGTGCGGAAACGGCACTCTCGCCTCACCAGTTGGCCGAGCGCGCCGGGGTGACCCGCGCCACCATCACCGGCCTGCTCGATGGGCTGGAGCGCGAGCACCTGGTCAGCCGCCACAGTGATCCGGATGACAAGCGCCGCATCCACGTGCGCTTGACCAGGGCGGGTCAGGCGCTGGCCGCGCGCTTGTTCGACCAGCAGACCGCGTGGATCGCCTCGCTGTTCGCCGATATCAGCCCGCGGGAACGGCGCACGCTCGGCACGCTGCTGCAGCGCGTGTGGTCGCGCACTGATGCGGGCCGCGCGGCATGAAACAGCCCATCACCCGCGAACGCCGCGGGCAGCTCGATCGCGGTGAAACCGAAGCCACGCATCTGGCCGAAGTGCTGGCCGTCGACTTCGCCAAGCTGATGGCCCATGTCGCACCCGGCTTGCCCGCCGCTGCGATCACCCCGATGCGCAATGCCGCCAAGCGCGGCATCACGCTGCGCATGCAGGGCGCAGCGACGCTGTTGCGCGTGCATGGCCACGGCGATCATGCACGGTGGTCGCGGCACGCCAGCGACACCGTGCGTGGCTGGGCCTGCTATCTGATCGGCAGCGACCCGGCCTTGTCGCTCGAACACAGGCTCGATGCGCTGCGCACGCTGGCCGACGATGCGCATTTCGGCGTCCGCGAGTGGGCATGGCTGGCCGTGCGTCCGCATGTTGTCGCCGAACCCCTGCGTGTACTCGCGCACCTGCACGGCTGGACCACCGACGTCTCACCCAACGTGCGTCGCTTCGCCTGTGAAGCGCTGCGCCCGCGGGGCGTGTGGGCTGCGCACATCACCTTGTTCAAGCAGGCGCCGCAACACGCGCTGCCGCTGCTGCAGGCGCTGTGCTGCGATGCCTCGCGCTACGTGCAGGATTCGGTGGGCAACTGGCTCAACGACGCCGGCAAAAGCCAGCCCGACTGGGTCCGCGCGCTGTGCAGCGAATGGCAGCAGCACCACGCCGATGATCCGGCCAACACCTATATCCGCAAGCGCGCACTGCGCTCGCTCTGACCTCAAGGAACGCCATGTCGCACATGTTGATCGAGCTCTACACCGCCACCCCCGCCTGGACCGCGCTGGACCCGGTGTCGCGCGGGGCGTTTTTCGCCCGCATCGGCGCCGGCATGCAGCACGTGGATCCGGCCCGCATCACGCCGGTGGCGATGGGCCGCATCGAACAGGACGTTCCGCACACCACGGCCGAGCAGTTCTATGCGGTGTGGCAGTGCGCCGAACGGCTCGATGCCGATGCCTTGCTGGCCGCGATCGGCGCTACCGGGTGGCACGAGTACTTCACCACCACGCACGCGGTGGGGGCAGCAGGCACGCTGCAGCAGCACCTGGCCGAGCTGGCGGCGTTGCCGCGGGAGTGAGCGCACGGCTCGCGGGGAGGGGCCTGAACCGATGCCGCAGTTGCGAATGAAACAGTTGGCACCTCCAAACCCCTGTGTTATCAATACTCCCCAATGAACGCACGCCCCGCCAATTCCTACTTTTGGTATTACTTTCCGAAGCCACCGGCGGAGGAAGGCATGCGCTCACCCTGAAGAAACCTTCAGACGCATTCCCGAAAGCCGCCAGCGCACCTGGCGGCTTTTTTGTTGCCGCCGCGCTGGGGACCCCCACTTCCAAGGAGTTACCCCATGCCCCCCCATACCGACGACCTGCGCATCCGCAAGATCGAACCGTTGACCCCGCCGGCACAGCTGCTGGCGATGCTGCCCTGCGACGACGAAGCCTCCGATACGGTCAGCGCCTCGCGCGCGGCCCTGCACGAGATCCTGCATGGCCGCGACGATCGGCTCGCGGTAGTGATCGGCCCGTGTTCGATCCATGACCCGGTGGCCGCCATCGAGTACGCCCAGCGCCTCAAGCCGCTGCGCGATGCCTACGCCGATGAGCTGGAAATCGTCATGCGCGTGTACTTCGAAAAGCCGCGCACCACGGTGGGCTGGAAGGGCCTGATCAACGATCCGGACCTGGATGGCAGCTTCAACATCAACAAGGGCCTGCGTGTGGCGCGGGGCCTGCTGCGCGACATCAACAAGCTGGGCCTGCCGGCCGGCGTTGAATTCCTCGATGTGATCTCGCCGCAGTACATCGCCGACCTGGTCGCCTGGGGCGCCATCGGCGCACGCACCACCGAAAGCCAGGTGCACCGCGAACTGGCCTCGGGGCTGTCCTGCCCGGTCGGGTTCAAGAACGGTACCGACGGCAACATCAAGATCGCCGCCGATGCGATCGGCGCGGCCTCCAACCCGCATCACTTCCTGTCGGTGACCAAGGAAGGCGGCACCGCCATCGTGGCCACCGCCGGCAATCCGGACTGTCACGTGATCCTGCGCGGCGGCAAGACGCCGAACTACGATGCCGACCACGTTGAAGCGACCAGCCAGACGCTGGCCAAGTCGCACCTGGCTGCACGCATCATGATCGATGCCAGCCACGCCAACAGCAGCAAGAATCCGGAGAACCAGCCCAAGGTCATCGCCGACATCAACGCGCAGCTGGCCAACGGCGAAGAGCGCATCGTCGGCGTCATGGTGGAGAGCCATCTGGTGGCCGGCCGGCAGGACCTGGTGGACGGCCAGCCGCTGACCTACGGCCAGAGCATCACCGATGGCTGCATCGGCTGGGACAGCTCGCTGGCGGTGCTGGAGAGCCTTGCCGAGGCAGTGCGGGCACGGCGGGCGGCGCGGATCAGCGAGGCGGCATAACGGGTGGGGGCGCCCCCATTCGCGGGGCGCTCAGGCCTACGGCTTTCCGGGGAAACTCCCGATTTTCCATGGAGAGCCAACGGATTACCGTTGCCTTACGATCTGAGAAGAGGGCGGAGCCGTTGAGCGATCATCCAGTTGTGTGTACATTGTATGCACAGACCTCCGGAGCGCCTCCCGTGGCCCTCGCCAGCAAAGTCATCAACTTCCGGGCGCCCGCCGACAAGCAGGCGCTGATCGACCGCGCCGTTGAGGTTACCGGGGTGAGCCGAACCGAGTTCATTCTGGATGCTGCCTGTGAGAAGGCGCGGGAGGTACTCGCGGACCAGACACAGTTCTCCCTGGATCCTCAGCAGCTGCGACGCTTTAATGCGTTGCTGGATGCACCGCTGGAAAACAACGCGGCCATCAGGAAACTGTTGAGCACGCCTGCACCCTGGGAGCGCTGAGCGTTGCGGTTGTCTGCGCCGCATGCGCTGGCTCAAGCGCATCGGTTGGAGCAGTTTCGATGCAGCGCGGCGGAGCTGACCTCGTGGTTGATGGAGCGTGCCCACCAGAACCAGGCATCGGGGGCATCGCGGTGTTTTGTTGTGTGTGATGCGCAACACAATGTGGTGGGCTATTACGCGCTCGCTGCCGGCGGCGTTTCGCACCAGCTGGTTCCCGGTCGCCTTCGCCGGAACATGCCGCACCCCATTCCGGTCATCGTGCTGTGCAGGTTGGCCGTCCATGCCGACTGGGTCGGCCAGGGCGTCGGCGCGGGACTGCTGAAAGACGCTGTGCAACGCACGATGCAGGTCTGCGGGCACATCGGCGCGCGCGCCTTGTTGTGTCATGCGTTCGACGACACTGCCAAAGCGTTCTATCTCAAGCATGGCTTCATCGCGTCGCCGATGGATGGCAGGACGATGATGTTGCCTGTTGCATAGCGCGCCCGTTGATGATCACGCGGCGCGCCGCAGCTTCGCCAACGCCAGATAGATCGCCGGCGTGGTGTACAGGGTCAGCCACTGGCTGACCAGCAGGCCGCCCACGATCGCGATGCCCAGCGGCTGGCGCATCTCCCAGCCTTCGCCGGTGGCCAGCATCAGCGGCAGCGTGCCCAGCAACGCGGCCACGCTGGTCATCAGGATCGGGCGGAACCGCAGTCGTGCCGCCTCGCAGATCGCCTCGTAGGACGACAGGCCGCGCTCGCGTTCGGCCGACAGCGCGAAGTCGATGATCAGGATGGTGTTCTTCATCACCACGCCCACCAGCAGGAACAGGCCGAGCAGCGAGATCAGGTTCAGCTCGTTGCCGAAGGCCATCAGCGCCAGCAACGCGCCCACGCCGGCCGAGGGCAGGGTGGAGAGGATCGCCAGCGGCTGCACGAAACTTTCGTACAGCACGCCCAGCACCAGATATACCGCCAGCATCGCGCCGAGGATCAGCCACAGCTGGCGCTCGCGCAGTTTCTCGAAGCCACCGGCCTCGCCGCTGAGCCGCGCCTGCACATGGGTGGGCAGCATGATCCTGGCCATGGCCTGGTCCACCGCTTTCACCGCCTGGTCCAGAGTGACGCCGGGCGCCAGCGCGAACTCGATCCAGACCGAGGCGAACTGCTGGCTGTGATAGATCCGGTCCGGCGCCATGCCGTACTCCCACCGCGCGATGGACGACAACGGCAGGCGCTGGCCGTCCTTGCCGATCACATGGATCTGCTCCAGCGTGGAAGGATCCTGGGTGTAGCGTGGGTCCAGCTCCATCACCACGCGGTATTGGTTGAGGGTGTCGTACAGCGTGGCGACCTGGCGTTGGCTGAAGGCGTTGTTGAGCACCGAAGCGATCATGCGCATGTCCACGCCCAGGCGGGCGGCGGCATCGCGGTCGATGTCGAGCACCACCTGGCGCATGCCTTCATCGCCCTTGGACTCCACATCGACCAGCTCGGGCAGGGCGCGCAGCGCATCGGCCACCTTGGGCGTCCACTGCCGCAGCGGTTCCAGCTCGCCGGAGAGCAGCTGGAACTCGTACTGGCCGCTGTCGCCGCTGCCTTCCAGCTTGATGTCCTGGTCCACCCACAGGAACATGCCGCCGCCCGGAATCTTCGGCATGTTGGCGCGCAGGCGGTCGATCACCTGCTGGCTGGAGACCTTGCGCTCGGCCAGCGGCTTCATCTTGATCATGATGAAGGCGTTGTTGACCCCGCTGCGGCCGCCGATGTACCCGATGATGTCGCTGATCGCCGGGTCGGCCAGCAGCAGCTGGCGGTAGGCCTCGATCTTGGGCTGCATCACCTGGAACGAGAGGCCATCGTCGCCGCGCGCGAAGCCACGCAGCTGCGCGGTGTCCTGCTTGGGCACGATGCCCTTGGGCACCTGTTGGAACAGCCACACGTTCAGTGCGATCACACCGGCGAACAGCAGCAGCGGCAGCGCGAGCCAGCGCAGCATTGTCTGCAGGCTGCCCACATAGGCGCCGCGCAGACGCTCGAACAGCGCGGTGCCGGCGCGCTGCAGTCCATTGCCGGGGCCGGGCCGTTCCTGCCCGAGCAGGCGCGCGCACAGCATCGGGGTCAGGCTCAGCGAGACCAGCAGCGAGACGCCCATCGCCGCCACCAGGGTCAGCGAGAACTCGCGGAACAGTTTCTCGACGAAGTCATCCAGGAACAGGATCGAGATGAACACCACCGCCAGCGCGATGTTCATCGACAGCAGCGTGGCGCCGACTTCCCCCGCGCCCCGCAGCGCTGCGGTCATCGGTGAGGCGCCTTCTTCCCGGTGGCGGGCGATGTTCTCCAGCACCACGATGGCATCGTCGACCACCAGCACCGCGGCCACGATCAGCGCCATCAGCGAGAGCGTGTTGAGCGAGAACCCGAGCAGGGCGATGATCGCCAGCGCGCCCAGCAGCGAGACCGGGATGGCGACGGTCGGCACCAGCGCCGCGCGCCAGTGACCCAGGAAGGCCAAGACCACCAGCACCACCAGGGCGATCGCCAGCAGCAGCGTCAGCTCGGCCT
This sequence comes from Stenotrophomonas sp. RIT-551, assembly GCF_026241915.1. Classification (NCBI taxonomy): domain Bacteria; kingdom Pseudomonadati; phylum Pseudomonadota; class Gammaproteobacteria; order Lysobacterales; family Lysobacteraceae; genus Stenotrophomonas; species Stenotrophomonas sp. RIT-551. Next base: position 404,139 of record NZ_JAPJIU010000001.1, read on the forward strand.
CGCGCAGGGTGGCGCGGATCACCGGCGAACGGTCCATCACCACCTGCATGTCGATGTTGGCCGGCAGCAGCGCCTGCAGCGTGTCCATCTGTGCCTGGATGGCGTCGACGGTCTCGATGATGTTGGCCTCCGGCTGGCGGCTGACGATCAGCAGCACCGCCGGGCGCTCGTTGTGGAAGCCGCTGGCGTAGCGGTCTTCAACCCCTTCGCTGATCCCGGCCACGTCCTCCAGGTACACCGGGCGGCCGTCGCGCATCGCCACGATCAGGCGGCGGTACTCGGCGGCGGTGCGCAGCTGCAGCGTCGCTTCCAGCTGCCATTGCTGGGCCTGGCTGGCGACGGTGCCCAGTGGCTTGAGCGCGTTGGCGTTGCGGATCGCCGCGGCGATGTCGTCCAGCGCGATGCGGTGATGGTTGAGTGCATTGGGATCCAGCGAGACGCGCACCGCCGGCAGCGAACTGCCGCCCACCTGCACCTCGCCGACGCCGGGAATCTGCGCCAGCTTCTGCGCGATCACCGTGGAGGCCACGTCGTAGATCTGCCCCGGCGAGAGGCTGTCCGAACTCAGCGCCAGCGCCATGACCGGTGCCTGCGAGGGATTCACCTTGCGGTACTGCGGCATGCCCGGCATGCCACTGGGCAGCTGCGCGCGCGCGGCATTGATCGCGGCCTGCACGTCGCGCGCAGCATCGTCCACGTCGCGGCCGAGCGCGAACTTCAGCTCGACCTGGGTCGAGCCCTGGGTGCTGGCCGAGTCGATCCCGGTCAGCCCGGGGAGGGTGCCCAGGGCACGCTCCAGCGGCGTGGCGACGTTGGCCGCCATCGATTCCGGGCTCGCGCCGGGCAGGCTGGCGCTGACGTTGATGGCCGGGTAGTCGACCTGCGGCAACGGCGCGACCGGCAGCAGGCGCAGCCCGAGCAGGCCGGCCAGCACCACCGCGACCGCGAGCAGCACGGTGGCGACCGGATGCTGCACGAACCAGCCGATCGCCCGCGACAGCGGACTCACGCCAGCGCCCCGTCAGCCTCGTCGGTCACCGGCGCGGGGCGCTGCCGGAAGCGGTCGAAGAACAGGTAGATCACCGGCGTGGTGAACAGGGTCAGCACCTGGCTGACGATCAGCCCGCCCACCATCACCAGGCCCAGCGGCTGGCGCAGCTCGGCGCCCGAGCCACTGGCGAACATCAGCGGAATCGCGCCGAACAGCGCGGCCAGCGTGGTCATCAGGATCGGCCGGAAGCGCAGGAGCGCGGCCTGGTGGATCGCCTGGCGTGGCGCCATGCCATGCTCGCGCTCGGCCTCCAGCGCGAAGTCGATCATCATGATCGCGTTCTTCTTGACCAGCCCGATCAGCAGCACGATGCCGATCACCGCGATCAGGTCCAGGCTGCGCCCGCTGACCAGCAACGCCAGCAGCGCACCCACCGTGGCCGAGGGCAGGGTGGAAAGGATGGTGATCGGGTGGATGAAACTCTCATAGAGCACGCCCAGCACCAGGTACATCACCACCACCGCGGCCAGCACCAGCCACAAGGTGCTCGACAGCGACGCGCGGAACGCATCGGCCGCGCCCTGCAGGCGCAGTTCGACGCTGGCCGGCAGCCCGATCGCGGCGCGTGCACCTTCGATCGCCTCCACCGCTTCGCCCAGCGACGCATCCGGGGCGAGATTGAAGGAGAACGTCACCGCCGGGAACTGGCCGACATGGTTGATCAGCAGCTGCGCCGGGCGCTGTTCGATCCGCGCGATGCCGCCCAGCGGCACCTGCCGCCCGTCCGGCCCGGTGACGTGCAGGCGCGCGATCGCATCCGGGCCGAAGGCCACGTCCGGGCGCGCTTCCAGCACCACGCGGTACTGGTTGGCCTGGGTGAAGATGGTCGAGATCTGCCGCTGCCCGAAGGCGTCGTAGAGCGCATCGGCGATGGCCTCCACGCTGATCCCCAGCCGCGCGGCGGCGACCCGGTCGATCACCACATGCGCCTGCAGGCCCTGGTTCTGCAGATCACTGGCGACGTCGGCCAGTGCCGGCGACTGCTGCAGGTGCGCGAGCAGGCGCGGCGTCCATGTTTCCAGCTGCGCGAGGTCCGGGCTGGTCAGGGTGAACTGGTACTGGGTCCGGCTGATCCGGTCTTCGATGCCCAGCTCCTGCACCGGCTGCAGGTACAGCTTGATGCCCGGCACGTGCGCCACGCGCTGCTGCAGCCGCGCGATGATCGCCTGTGCATCGGCAGCGCGCTGTGCATGCGGCTTCAGCTCGATCAGCAGGCGGCCGCTGTTGAGCGTGGCGTTGTTGCCGTCCACGCCGATGAACGAAGACAGGCTGGCCACGTCCTCATCCTCCAGCAGCGCCGCGGACAACGCCTGCTGGCGCTGCGCCATCGCCTGGAAGGAAATCGACTGCGGCGCCTCGCTGATGCCCTGGATCAGGCCGGCATCCTGCACCGGGAAGAAGCCCTTGGGCACCCACACGTACAGCACGGCCGTCAGCACCAGTGTGGCGAGGGTGGCGGCCAGCATCAGCGGCTGGCGCTGCAGCACCCAGTGCAGCTGACGATCGTAGAGCGCCACGACGCGGTCGAACGGGTCGCCCTGCTGCGACGATTCCTGCCCATCGGCATCGCGACGGGTCGCGTGGCCGGCCTTGAGCAGGCGCGCGCACATCATCGGCGTCAGCGTCAGCGAGACCAGCAGCGAAATGCCGATCGCCACCGCGAGCGTGATCGCGAACTCATGGAACAACTTGCCGACCACGTCGGCCATGAACAGCAGCGGGATCAGTACCGCGATCAGCGACAGCGTCAGCGAGATCAGGGTGAAACCGATCTGCCTGGCGCCTTTCAGCGCCGCCTGCATCGGCGTCGCGCCGCGCTCCAGGTGACGGGCGATGTTCTCCAGCATGACGATCGCATCGTCCACCACGAAGCCGGTGGCGATGGTCAGCGCCATCAGGGTGAGGTTGTTGAGCGAGAAGCCGGCCAGCAGCATCACCCCGAAGGTGCCCACCAGCGACAGCGGTACCGCGATGCTGGGAATGATGGTGGCCGGGATGTTGCGCAGGAACACGAAGGTGACCATCACCACCAGCGCGATCGCGATCAGCAGCTCGTGCTGCACGCCACGGATCGAGGCGCGGATCGATTCGGTGCGGTCGCTCAGCACCGCCACGTCCACGCCCTTGGGCAGCGACGCCTGCAGCTGCGGCAGCAGCGCCCGCACCTGGTCGACCACGGCGATCACGTTCGCACCCGGCTGGCGCTGGATGTTGATCAGCACGGCCGGGGTGGTGCCCGACCACGCGGCCAGCTGGCGGTCCTCGGCGCCATCCTCGATCGTGGCCACGTCGCCCAGGCGCAGCGGCGCGCCGTCTTTCCAGGCCAGGATCAGCGCGCGGTACTCGGCCACCGAGCGCATCTGGTCGTTGGCATCGAGCATGATCGCGCGGGTCGGGCCGTCGAAGCTGCCCTTGGGCATGTTGACGTTGGCCGTGCCGATCGCGGTGCGGATGCTGGCCATGCTCAGGCCGTTGGCGGCCAGCGCCGAAGGATTGACCTGGATGCGCACCGCCGGGCGCTGCCCACCGGCCAGGCTGACCAGGCCGACGCCGGGCAGCTGCGACAGGCGCTGGGCCATGCGCGTATCGACCAGATCGTGCACCTGCGGCAGCGACAGCCCCTGCGAGGTCACCGCCAGGGTCAGGATCGGGGTATCGGCCGGGTTGACCTTGCGGTATACCGGCGGCACTGGCAGGTCATCGGGCAGGAAGCTGTCGGCGGCGTTGATCGCGGCCTGCACTTCCTGCTCGGCCACCCCGAGCGCGACCTCCAGCGAGAACTGCAGCGTGATGACCGAAGCGCCGCCCGAACTGGTCGAGGACATCTGCTTCAGGCCGGGGATCTGCCCCAGCTGCCGTTCCAGCGGTGCAGTGACCGCGCTGGTGGTGACATCCGGGCTGGCACCGGGATACAGCGTGGTGATCTGGATGATCGGGTAATCGACCTGCGGCAGTGCCGCGACCGGCAGCAGGCGGTAGGCCATCACGCCGGACAGCAGCAGCGCCACCATCAGCAGCGTGGTCGCGACCGGGCGCTCGATGAAGGGGCGCGAGAGGTTCATGCGCCGGTCCGCGTCGGGTCCTGCTCCACCACCTCGACCTTGGCGCCTTCGCGCAGGCCGTCGATGCCTTCCACCACCACGCGCTCGCCGGCCTTGAGCCCTTCGCGCACCGAAACCCGTTCGCCATCGGCCGGGCCGAGCACCACGTTGCGCAGGTGCGAGGTGGCATCGGCCGCGATCACGTAGACGTAGCTGCCTTTGCTGCCGAACTGCACGGCGGCATTGGGGATCACCACCGAATCGCTGCTGCTGACCTGCAGGCGCACGTTGACGAACTGGTTGGGGAACAACGACTCATCGGCGTTGGCGAACTGCGCGCGCAGCTTGAGCGTGCCGGTGGCGGTATCGATGCGGTTGTCCAGGCTGGAGAGCACGCCGTCGCCCAGCGCGGTGCGCTCCTCGCGGTCCCAGGCTTCCACGGTGAGCTGCGGATTGGCACGGGCGGCGGCGACCACCGCCGGCAGGTCCGGCTCGGGCACGGTGAACAGCACGCTGATCGGCGTGGTCTGGGTGATCGTGGCCAGCGGTTCGGTATCGCCACTGCGCACCAGGTTGCCGACATCCACATTGCGCAGGCCCATGCGCCCGGCTACCGGCGCGGTAATGCGGGTGTACTGCAGCTGCAGGCGCGCTTCATCCACGGCCGCCTGGTCGGTCTGGCGACGGCCCTGCAGCTGGCGCACCTTGCTCTGCTGATCACTCAGGTCCTGCGCGGAGACGAAATGCTTGGTCTGCAGTTCGGTGAAGCGCTTGAGCTGGCTCTCGGCGTTGTCCAGCTCGGCCAGGTTCTGCTGCTGGGTGCCCAGCGCACGCGACAGCTGTACCTGGAACGGGCGGGGATCGATCTCGGCCAGCAGCTCGCCGGCCTTGACGTGCTGGCCTTCGGAGAACGCCAGCCGCAGCAGTTCGCCATCCACGCGGCTGCGCAGGCTCACCGTATGCAGCGGGGTCACCGTGCCGAGCGCCTTCAGGCGCACCACCAGGTCTTCCTGCGTCGCAGTGGCCACGCGCACCGGGGTCGGCTGCGGGCCACCGGCGGGGCTGGCGGCAGGCGCGGGCAAAAGCAGCTTCCATGCGGCGATCGCGACCAGCCCGACGGCGGCAGCGATCAACAGCGGTTTGGCGAAACGACGGCGAGACGAGGCGGGCGTTGAAGCGGACATACGCATCCTGCGCACCCTCCACCGGAGCAGTGCGTCCATGGGGACCGGCCGAGTGCGGCAGGTCAACGGGGGAGAGGGTGTCTGGCGGGGCAGCGGGTGGAACACCGCCGCGTGGCTGGATGCCGTTCGTTTGGAACGGGAGCGCCATGATACAGGGCCAGGCCGCTCAAGCTCCCGTGACCTTGGTCATGCCTGCGCGTGCGTCAATGCACCTCGTCGCGGTACACGAACTTCGGCATTTCCCATTTGAAGTGGATCGCCAGCAGGCGGAACAGGAAGCCGCCGCCCAGGCACCACAGCGTGGCCGCGTTGAGCGACACGCCGAGTTCCAGCAGGGTCAGGTAGGCCGCGCCGGTGAGCAGGGTGATCACGGCATACAGTTCTTTCTGGAAGATCAGCGGCACCTCGTTGCACAGCACGTCGCGCAGCACGCCACCGAACGCACCGGTCAGCATGCCGGCGATCAGGATGATCGGCACGGTGTGCCCGCCCTCGCGTGCGACCGCGCAGCCGATCAGGGTGAACGCGATCAGGCCCAGGCCATCGAGCACCAGGAAGGTACGCCGGAAGTGGTGCATCCAGCGCGCCACCCAGGTCGCGATCAGCGCCGCGCAGATGGTGAAGCCCAGATACTCCGGGTGCTTCACCCAGCCCAGCGGGTAATGCCCGAGCACGATGTCGCGCAGTGAGCCGCCGCCGAGCGCGGTGACGCAGGCGATGATGACCACGCCGAACAGGTCCATGCGGCGGCGGCCGGCCGACAGCGCGCCGGTCATGGCTTCGGCCGAGATGGCGATGAGGTAGATCAGGGAGAGCAGCATGGGGGTGGCTCCGGAAAACACGTCAGGCGGGGACGGAAACGCACACGCATCACGCCAGCGCCGCTGCACTGTCGTGGGGGTGGGATTCCGTTGCCGCTCCCGCTGTCCTTTTGCCTGAGAGTTCGGTGGCCAAGGCCACGTGCCCCTTCGGCGGGTCATTGAAGACCTCTCTCCAGATCGGCGTGTCGGATGCATGGTTGGTGGCGTATCGAGCCACCGGCCTGAGCGATTATGGGAGCCTGCGCCTTCGGCGGGCGCCAGCGCGGCGCCTCTCTCCTGCATCCGGGGCGGATTCTAGCAGCCGCCGGGCCCGCGCCGGGGGATAATCCCGGTATGCCCGCTGAACCCGCCCTCTGGTACCTGTACCTGCTTGAATGCCGCAACGGCAGCTATTACGCCGGCATCAGCAACGACGTGGAGGCGCGCTTCCAGGCCCACCTCGCCGGCAAAGGGGCCAAGTACACCCGGGCGCACCCACCGGTGAGGGTGCTGGCGATGCGCGCCTACCCGGACAGGGCCGCGGCGTCGAAGGCCGAGTGGCAGCTCAAGCGGCAACCGCGCGAGCGCAAGCTGGCGTGGTTGGCGCTGCCCGATCCCATGTAGCCCCGCGTGCTGGTTGTTCGGGTCTTCGTTGGCGGCATACCATCGCCCCTCGTTCGTTGATCCGCTTGCCCAAGCCCTGGAGTGCCATGTCCCGCGATCTGTCGTTGTACCCGGAAGATGAGAATGGCGATGTGCTCTGGAACATGTTGCAGGATGGCGACGACCTGTCGATTCCGCGCGAGGTGGATTTCGCGCTGATCTTCCCGACCCAGGACGTGGCCATCGCCTTCGCCGTGCACCTGCTCAAGAACGAGCAGAAGGTGTCCTTGGCCGCGTACGAGGGCAACGAGGAATACCCGTGGCAGGTGGTGGTGCATCCGCTGATGCTGCCGACCCACCAGAACATCTCGGGCTTCGAAGGCCTGCTGGCCAGCGAGGCAGTCTCCTACAGCGGCCAGGTTGATGGCTGGGGATCTCTGTCGCAGGGCTGAGTGGCCCATCCGTGTGGCAGCCCGGCATGGCTGGCTGCCACCGTGGCCGCTCGACCACTCAGGGCGTCGGCGGCCGCTTCGGCCGGCGATCATCCTGCGCGTCGCCGAAGATGATCCGCGCGCTGCGCTGGTAGCTCCAGTACGCCACTGCCCAGTTCAGCAGCACCACCACGCGGTTGCGGAAGCCGATCAGGAAGAACACGTGCGCGGCCAGCCAGAACCACCACGCCAGCACGCCGGAGAGCTGCAGGCGGCCGAGGTGGACGATCGCGGCCATGCGGCCGATGGTGGCCAGATTGCCGAAGTCCTGGTACTTGAACGGGCCTGGCGCAGGCTTGCCAGCCAGGCGCGCCTGGATAGTGGTCGCCACGTGCTTGCCCATCTGCTTGGCTGCCGGGGCGACACCCGGCACTGGCTTGCCATCGGCCTGGGTCAATGCGGCCAGATCCCCGGCCACGAAAATCTCCGGGTGGCCGTCCAGCGTGAGATCGGGCTGCACCGGCACGCGGCCGGCGCGATCCAGGGGCACCTCCAGCGTGCGCGCCAGCGGTGAGGCGGCGACACCGGCGGCCCAGACCACGGTGCGGGCCTCGACGAAGCGCTCGCCGAGCTGGAAGCCCTCGGCGTTGATGTCGCTCACCGGCGTACCGGTGAGCACTTCCACGCCCAGTTTCTCCAGCTGGCGGCGCGCCTTGAGCGAGAGCACCTCGGGGAAGGTGGACAGCACGCGCGGGCCGGCCTCGACCAGGCGGACTTTGGCCGAAGCGGGATCGATATGGCGGAACTCATTGCGCAGCGTATGCCTTGCGATCTCGGCCAGCGTGCCGGCCAGCTCCACGCCGGTGGGGCCGCCGCCGACCACGGCGAAACTGAGCCAGGCGGCCTTGCGCGCGGGATCGGGTTCGGCCTCGGCGCGCTCGAAGGCGAGCAGCAGCTTGCGGCGCAGGGCGATGGCATCGTCCAGCGTTTTCAGGCCCGGCGCATCGGCGGCCCATTCGTCGTGACCGAAGTAGGCGTGGGTGGCGCCGGTGCACAGCATCAGCGTGTCGTAGGCGATCTGCGTGCCATCGGCCAGCGTCGCAGTGCGTGCGGCCTTGTCGATGCCAGTGACTTCACCCAGACGCACTTCAACGTTGCGCTGATGGCCCAGGATGTGGCGCAGCGGGGCGGCGATATCGGGTGCCGAGAGGCCGGCGGTGGCCACCTGGTAAAGCAGCGGCTGGAACAGATGGTGGTTGCGACGGTCCACCAGGGTGATGCGCACGTGCGCCGAGGCAAGGGCACGGGTGGCCCAGAGGCCGGCAAAACCACCACCGATGATGAGCAGGTGGGGCGTGGGATCGCGGGTCATGCTTCACTCCTTGGCGGGCGCCGGAGGGGGGCGGCGCAGGTCGTCTCGTGATGCGGCCCATGGTCGCACGTGAAGCGCGATGTTCACGTCGATGGCCGATACTGGGTTCAGGGGCCATCGCGCTTGCCCGATGGCCGATCCGATCCCGCCATGGAGACCGAGATGTCCGAACCGGAAAAGCGCATCGCCCTGCTGATCGATGCCGACAACGCACCCGCCTCCAAGATCGATGCGGTGCTGGCCGAAGTCGCCCGCTACGGCGTGGCCAATGTCCGCCGTGCCTACGGCAACTGGAAGAGCCCGCGCTTGAAAGGGTGGGAATCGGTGCTGCACGAATACGCGATCCGCCCGATCCAGCAGTTCGCCTACAGCCGCGGCAAGAATGCCTCGGACATGGCGATGGTGATCGATGCGATGGACATGCTGTACGCGCGCAATCTGGACGGCTTTGCGATCGTCTCCAGCGATGCCGACTTCACGCCGCTGGTGATGCGCCTGCTGACCGACGGGGTCAAGGTGTACGGCTTCGGTGAGAAGAAAACGCCCGAGCCGTTCGTCAACGCGTGCTCGAAGTTCACCTACATCGAAGCGCTGGGCCAGCCGCATGCGGCCGATCAGGAGGTGGAACAGGACAACGAAGAAACGCGCCCGCGCAAGAGCGGGCCGGAGCTGCGCAACGACACCCGGCTGGTGCAGATGCTGCGCCGCGCAGTTACGTCGGCCGAAGCGGAGGATGGCTGGTCGCACCTGGGGCCGGTCGGTAGCCAGATCGGCAACCAGGCCTCGTTCGATTCGCGCAATTACGGGTACAGCAAACTCAGCGATCTGCTGGCCGCGACCGGCCTGTTCGAGATGAAGAAGGACGGCAAATCGACCTATGTGCGCGCGCTGCCCAAGAAGAGCGCGGCGAAGGCGGCGAAGTAAGCCCCCGCCGATCGGCGTATCGTATCCGCACCGCGCGACCCGTGCCGCGCATCGCCCGATATGAGAATCCGATCATGCTGAAAATCTGGGGCCGTCGCAATTCCAGCAACGTGCGCAAAGTGCTGTGGTGTGCCGAGGAGATCGGCGCGCCGTACGAGTCGATCGAGGTCGGCGGTGCCTTCGGTGGCACGCAGTCGCCGGAATACCGTGCGATGAACCCGAACGGGCTGGTGCCGGTGATCGAGGACCAGGGCCTGCCGTTGTGGGAATCCAACACGATCGTGCGCTACCTCTCCGCGCGCTACGCGCTGGGCACGCTGTACCCGGAAGACGTGGTGGCGCGCGCGCAGTCGGAGAAGTGGATGGACTGGACCACCTCGACCTTCGCCGGCGTGTTCCGCGATCTGTTCTGGGGCACGCTGCGGACCGCGCCGGCGGATCGGGACGAGGCGCGCATTGCTGCCGCGCTGGTGCGCTCCGGCGAGTTGCTGGCGATGGCCGATGAAGCCCTGTCGCGGCAGCCGTATCTGTCTGGTGAGCAGTTCGCGATGGGCGATATTCCGCTGGGCGCCTTCATCTATGCGTGGTTCGAGATGCCGATCCAGCGCCCGGACCTGCCGCACCTGGCGGCCTGGTACGAACGGCTGAAACAGCGGCCGGCATATCAGCGTGGGGTCATGACCGCGCTCACCTGAGCGACCGTGCCGCGCTAATACAGATCCATCGGATCCACATCCAGCGACCAGCGTACCCGGCGTGCCTGCGGCAAGCCGGCAATCTGCGGCGTCACCTGGTCCAGCACACCATGCAACGGGCGCCGCGCCGGTGAGGACAGCAGCAACTGGGTGCGCTGGTAGCCCGCGCGGCGCGGCATCGGCGCCGGCATCGGGCCATAACGTTCCACCGCCGCATCGTCGGGAATCAACGCGCGCACGGCACTGAGCATCGCGTTGGCATGCTCCACCTGCTGCGCTTCGGCACGCAGCAGTGCCAGATGCGCGAAGGGCGGAAAACCGGCCGCCTCGCGCTGCTGCAGTTCCGCATGGGCAAAGGCGTGATACCCGCCGTTGACCAGTGTCTCCAGCAGCGGATGCCCCGGGTGGTGGGTCTGCAGCCAGACTTCCCCCGCATCCACCGCGCGCCCGGCGCGGCCGGCGACCTGGATCAGCTGCTGTGCGAGTTTTTCACTGGCGCGGAAATCCGCCGAGAACAGGCCTTCGTCGATGCCGACCACGACCACCAGGGTCAGCTTCGGCAGGTCGTGCCCCTTGGCCAGGATCTGCGTGCCGACCAGGATGCCCGCGCGATCGCCGAGCGAGGCCAACTGGGTCTCCAGCGCGTCGCGCTTGCCGGTGGTGCCGCGGTCGATGCGGATCACTGGAAAATCCGGGAAGGCCTCGACCAGATGTTCTTCCAGCCGTTCGGTCCCGATGCCCTGCGGCTGCAGCGCCAGGCTGCCGCAGTCCGGGCAGGCCAGCGGCGCGGACTGGCGTGCGCCACAGTGATGGCACTGCAGGCGGCGGCCGCCGGCGTGCACGGTCATCGGCGCATCGCAGCGCTGGCACGGGGCGGTCCAACCGCAGTCATGGCAGAGCAGCACGGGTGCATAGCCGCGGCGGTTCTTGAACACCAGCACCTGGTGCCCGGCCTGCAGATGCTGGGTGATGCCGGCCAGTACCTCCGGCGACAGCCCATCGCGCAGCGGCCGTTTGCGTACGTCGAGCACGCGCACCACGGGGGGCCGCGCCGCGCCCGCGCGCTGCTTCAGGCGCAGGTGGGTGTAGCGGCCGGCCTGCGCGTTGTGCAGTGATTCCAGCGACGGCGTGGCACTGCCGAGCACCACCGCCACGTCCAGTGCCTTGGCGCGCACCAGCGCGAAATCCCGCGCGTGGTAGCGGATGCCGTCCTGTTGCTTGTAGCTGCCGTCGTGCTCTTCGTCGATCACGATCAGGCCCGCATTCGGCAGCGGGGTGAACACCGCCGAGCGCGTGCCGACGATGACCTGCGCTTCACCCCGCGCGGCAGCCGCCCACACGCGGGCACGCTCGTTGTCGTTCAGGCCCGAGTGCAATACATGCACCGGAATGCCCAGGCGATTGCGGAAGCGCGACAGCGTCTGTGGGGTCAGCCCGATCTCCGGCACCAGCACCAGCGCCTGCTTGCCACGCGCAAGGCACGCCACGATCGCCTGCAGGTAGACCTCGGTCTTGCCACTGCCGGTCACGCCATCGAGCAGGTAGGCGGCAAAGCCGTCGGCGGCGGTGATCGCGGCGATCGCGTCGGCCTGTTCGGCGTTGGGCGCGGGGCCGCCTGCGGGCGAGGCCACGGCCGGCGAATGGGCCAGCGCGATCCGTTCAACCAGCCCGCGCTTGGCCAGCGAGCGGGCGGCGCTGCGCCAGTCGTCCATCAACGTATCCAGGCGGTCTTCGTTCACCACCCCCTCGGCCAGGCACTCGGCCAGTCGCTGCGGGCGGGTGCCGTTGCGCAACTTCGGCTCCGGGTCGTGCCCGGCGTCGGTGAGCTGCCAGCCCCACTGATGGGTGTCCGGCACTGCTTCACCGCGCCGCAGCGGGCCGGGCAGGCCCGTACTGATCACCTCGCCCAGCGGCGCATGGGTGTAGCGCGCCAGCCACTGCAGCGAGCGCCACAGCTCGCCGGTCAGCAGCGGCGTGGTGTCGATCCACTCGATCGCCGCGCGCAGGCTGCCGGGATCCTCCACCTGACCGATCCCGGCCACCACCCCCACCAGCTCGCGGGAGCCGAACGGCACCCGTACCCGTTGCCCGGTCATTCCGGGGTCCGGGACCGGCCCAGGCGGCGGGGCGTAGTCGAACAGTTGCGGCAGCGGCACCGGCAGGGCGACGCGCAGGGTCGAAGACGAGGAGGTCATCGGGCCAGTGTAGCGGGGCAGGTGGACGCGGATCACGCCCATTCACCGTCTCAACCAGGTGCGCGCCGAATCATAAATCCCACCTAAATATCCGAGTTGATTGGAGATTCAGGCTTATCCACATCTTCTGTGGATAAGTCTGTGTGCCATTGCGTATGTGACCGCCTTGCGTCAGGAACTTCCGATGTTCTGCTCAGGTTGGTCAAAAAATAGCCAAGAAACAATGATCAATAAAAACAACAAGATAGCTGTGAAACAAAGTTGAAACAGACTTGACGTGGGCCTCACCTGCGGTTCTACCCCGGTTTTTCGTGGTGCTGTGCACAACCTTTTCCACCGGAACGCTTTGCAGACCGTGGCCGCTCACAGGAAATGAACATCCGCGCGCCGCAGCAGTGACGCAATCGCTATCATTTCCCCACAATGATGGAGTTGCTATGACGGCTGCGCCCGCCCCTGTTTCCTCTACCGCAGCCGGCGCGCTGTCGGCATTTCTTCGTGGCGTTGAACGCCGGGCCCTGGTCGTGGCCGAGCTGCAGTGCGGCGACCCGACCGTGGCCGAGCAGGCCCTGGTCGCGGTCATGCGCGCCTTTGCCGGGATCGCCAGCGACCTGCCCATGGCCCAGTGGCCGGAGCGGTTCTGGTCGCTGCTGGTGCACCGCGCACCGTTGCGGGACCCGGCCGCAGGCCAGTGGCCGGCGCCGCTGGCGCATCTGGCCGGGCTGGCCCCGCCGGCACGGCTGGCGTTCGTGCTGCGGATCGGCGGCGGGCTGGATGAAGCCGCTGCCGCACAGGTCCTGGATCTGCCGATGGCCGACTACCAGCACGCCCTGGCCGATGCCTGCCCGCGCGATGCCCATGGCAATCCCGATGCCGCTGGCTGGCGCGCCCTGGCCGAGCAGGTCCAGTTGCGCATCCGGGATCTGCCCGCCAGCCGTCTGCAGCGGCTGCAGCAACCGGTGGCCGCCCCGGCCAGCCAGCCATCGGACGCAGCGTCCTGGCGCACCCCGGCCAAGTCCGATGCCCCCGCCCAGCGCCGCCCGGTCAGGCGCCAACGCGGCCGCCGTTTCCCATGGAAGGGCGTGCTGATCGTGGCCGTGACCGTCGGCGTGCTGCTGGGCGGTGCCGCCTGGTGGAAACACGCCCGCCAGGCCGGCGACCCCGTGATGGATACCCCCGAAGGCGCGGTCGCCGATGCGGGCCCGGTGAAGGTCGAAGCGCTCCCGGCTGACGATCTGCCGAGCATGGCCCCGGCTGCCTCGCCGTACGCCGCCAGTGATGCGGCGATGCTGGCCGACCAGGACCTGCCGACCGCCCGTGATGCCGATCTGTACGCCTGGTTCGCCGCCGGTGGCCCGGTCCCGGTCGACGAATCGCAGGCCCAGCCGAGCCGCCCCGAACCCGCCACCGCCGGCCTGGAGACGGCTGCCGCCGATGAGTAAGCCTGCCTTCCTGCTGATCGCCCTCGGGCTCTCCAGTGCGGCCATCGCCGCCCCCAACCGGGTTGAAGTGCCGCTGGCGGTGCCCGCGCCTGCCAGTGCCACCGCCCCGGCGATCCCGGCCACGCCTGCGGCGCTGGACCCGGCCCAGCTGCGTGAACTGCGCAGCCGCTATGCCGCCTGGCAGGCCATGAGCGAGGGCGAGCGTGCCCGCGTGCGTGCCGCCGCGGCGCGCGTGGCGGCGCTGCCTCCGGCCCAGCAGCAGGCGCTGCGCCAGCGCTTCGCCGAGCAGGACCAGCGCTTCCGCGACGGCTGGCTGCTTGGCCCGCAGCTCGGCCACGAGTTCACCAAACTGCAGGGCCTGTTCGGCTATCTGCCGGCCGAGCAGCGTCCCACCGCGTTGGCCGTGCTGCGCCAGCTCACGCCTTCCCAGCTGACCCAGCTCACGCTGGTGGCCCAGCGCACCCCGCCGCAGGACCGCGACCGCGTGCGCGCCGAGTTCCTGGGGGTTGCCCCCACCGCACGCGACACCTGGCTGCGCGAGCACGTGGGGCACTGACGGGTTCGTCTCCGTTTACCTGAAAGCGCGGCTTTTCCCCCGCCGCGCGCGTAAGATGGCGGGCCGCAACCCGGTGCCTGTGCCCTCCGCGCGCGACCGTAGTTGCCGTCTGTGACTCCCATGTCTACCGCTTCCTCCACGCCGCGCCTCTCCCGGGAAGTGCGCGCCACCGGTCTGCTCGCGCTGCCGCTGGTTCTGGGCCACGTCTCCACCGGCCTGATTTCCTTCGTCGACAACGTGATCGCCGGTCACCACGGCACCCACACGCTCGCCGCCGTCACCATCGGTACGGCGCTGCTGTGGCTGCCGATGCTGATCCCGATCGGCACGCTGATTTCGCTGACCGCCTCGGTGTCGCAGCTGCATGGCGCCGGCCGCGAGCGCGAGATCGGCCCGCTGTTCCGCCAGGCCCTGTGGCTGGCGCTCGGCCTGGGCCTGATCATGTTCACCTTCCTCACGGTGGTGCCGCCGCTGCTCCCCGCGTTCGGCATCGCGCCGGACATCGTGCCGGGCGCGACCGCGTTCCTGCACGCGGTGCGCTGGGGCGGGCCGGCGCTGACCCTGTACTTCTGCATGCGCTACCTCAGCGAAGGCATGCACTGGACGCTGCCGACGATGCTGCTCGGCTTCGGCGGCCTGCTGGTGCTCGCGCCGCTGGGCTATGTGCTGTGTTACGGCAAGCTCGGCTTCCCCGAGCTGGGCGCCGAAGGCCTGGGCATGGCCTCGGCGATCATGATGTGGCTGCAGGCGCTGTGCTTTGCCGGTTATCTGTGGAAGACCAAGCGTTTCGCCCACCTGCAGCTGTTTTCGCATCTCGAAGCGCCGCGCTGGTCGGCGATCTGGGACCTGCTGCGGACCGGCCTGCCGATCGGCATCACCGTGCTGATGGAAGGTGGGTTGTTCATCGTCACCGCGCTGCTGATCGGTCGCCTCGGCGCCACCGAAGCCGCCTCGCACCAGATCGCCATCAACGTCGCGCAGCTGTGCTTCATGATCCCGATGGGCGTGGCCGAGGCCACCACGGTACGGGTCGGCCATGCGGTCGGCAGCGGCAACGGGCTGGGCGTGCGCCGCGCGGCGATCGCCGGGCTGGT
This sequence comes from Stenotrophomonas sp. RIT-551, assembly GCF_026241915.1. Classification (NCBI taxonomy): domain Bacteria; kingdom Pseudomonadati; phylum Pseudomonadota; class Gammaproteobacteria; order Lysobacterales; family Lysobacteraceae; genus Stenotrophomonas; species Stenotrophomonas sp. RIT-551. The sequence continues at coordinate 419,527 of NZ_JAPJIU010000001.1, forward strand.
GATCATCCTCGGCACGCAGACGCTCTCGGCGCTGGTGCTGCTGTTTGGCCATGACGCCATCGTCGGCGTCTACACGGCCGACATGGGCGTAGCCGCACTGGCCTCGACGCTGTTGCTGTACGCGGCGGCGTTCCAGTTCCCGGATGGCATCCAGGTGCTCTCGGCTGGCGCATTGCGCGGGCTGAAGGACACCCGCGTGCCGATGTTCATCGCCATGTTCTCGTACTGGGGCCTGGGCATGCCGCTTGGCGCCGGGCTGGGTCTCGGCCTGGGCATGGGCCCGCAGGGCATGTGGCTGGGCCTCATCCTGGGCCTGACCGCCGCCGCGATCCTGATGGCCTGGCGCCTGCGCGTGAGCAGCGCCCGCGCCGGTCTCCCTTCGACACCCTGACTTGTGTCCGATGCCGGCGCGCCCGGCACCGGCTATTCTGGCACCACGGCAAGAAGCCACTCTGGAGTTACCCCCATGAACCAACCCGCGCGTCGCAATCCCGTCGCCAGCTTCTTCATCGGGCTGTGGGATGTGATGAACTTTACCCGCCGGCTGATCCTCAACCTGGTGTTCTTCGGCCTGCTGTTCCTGATCCTGATCCTGTTCATCGTCGCGATGGGCAAGAGCGCGACCTCCAAGGCCTCGCTGCAGGACCGCACGACCCTGGTGATCGCACCGGAAGGCCGGCTGGTCGAGCAGTTCAGCGCCGATCCGGTCAGCCGCGCGCTGGGCAAGGCAGTGGGTGACAAGGGCGCCGATGAGATCCAGCTGCGCGATCTGATCCGCGCGCTGGAGGCGGCAAAGACCGACAAGAAGATCGAGCGCGTGGTGCTGGAGCTGGACAAGCTGCAGCCGAGCGGCTTCGCTTCCATGCGCGAAGTGACCGTCGCGCTGCAGGAGCTGCGCGCCGCCGGCAAGCAGGTGGTGGCCTTCAGCGAGAACATGAGCCAGTCGCAGTACCTGCTCGCTTCGCAGGCCGATGAGGTCTACCTGGACCCGATGGGCGGCGTGGTGCTCGAGGGCCTGGGCCGCTACCGCCAGTACTTCCGCACCGGCCTGCAGGACAAGCTGGGCGTGGACGTGCACCTGTTCAAGGTGGGCGAGTACAAATCGGCCGCCGAGCCGTATGTGCTCGATGCCGCCTCGCCGCAGGCCAAGGAAGCCGATCTGTTCTGGATGAACGATGTGTGGCAGCGCTACCTGTCCGACATCGCCAAGGCACGCAAGCTCGATCCGGCACAGCTGGCCGCCGGCATCGACACCATGCCCGAAGGGATCGCCGCCGCCGGGGGCGACCTGGCCAAGTTCGCCCTGCAGCAGAAGCTGGTGGACGGCCTGAAGACGCGCGAGGAAGTGGACACCCTGCTGACCGAGCGTGGCATCGCCGACGATGACGCCGACGGTGGCTACCGCAACGTCAATCTCGACGCCTACCTGAGCGTGCTGGACGGCCGTCGCTCGCCGGTGGATTCGCGCCCGCAGGTGGCGGTGATCGTGGCGTCCGGTGAAATCTCCGGTGGCGATCTGCCGGCCGGCCGCATCGGTGGCGAGTCGACCTCGGCGCTGCTGCGCGAAGCGCGCGACGACAAGGACGTGAAGGCCGTGGTGCTGCGCGTGAGCTCGCCGGGTGGTGAAGTGTTCGCCTCCGAACAGATCCGCCGCGAAGTGGTCGCGCTGAAGGAAGCCGGCAAGCCGGTGGTGGTCTCGATGGGCGACCTGGCTGCCTCGGGCGGTTACTGGATCAGCATGAACGCTGATCGCATCTACGCCGATCCCTCCACGATCACCGGTTCCATCGGCATCTTCGGCATGATCCCGAACGTGGCGCGCTCGCTGGACAAGATCGGCGTGCATACCGACGGCGTGGGCACCACCCGTTTCGCCGGTGCGTTCGACATCACTCGCCCGATGGATCCGGCCGTGGGCCAGGTGATCCAGTCGGTGATCAACAAGGGCTACGCCGATTTCACCGGCAAGGTCGCCGCCGCGCGCAACAAGCCGGTGGAAGCGGTCGATGAAGTCGCGCGCGGCCGGGTGTGGAGCGGTGCGCAGGCCAAGGAACGCGGCCTGGTGGATGACTTCGGTGGCTTGAAGGCCGCGGTGGCCGATGCCGCCAGCCGTGCCAAGCTCGGCGACGCCGGCAAGTTCCGCGTGCGTTACATCGAGAAGGCGGCCACGCCGTTCGCGCAGTTCCTCAGCGGCTTCGCCAGCAGCCATGCCGGTGCCTGGATGCTGGGCGAATCGGGCATGGCCCGGCTGATGCTGGCCCGTTCGATGCCGGAGCTGGACACCCAGCTGCGCTTTGTCGAAGAGGCCGCGCGTGACCCGCGCAACAACGCCGCGCCGGTCAAGACGCTGGTGTACTGCTTCTGCGGGCTGTAAGCGGCTTCAGCGGTGCTGTGTGACACCCGAACGCCCGGCCTGTGCCGGGCGTTCTGCCATCCGGCCGATGGGGTCAGGGGCTGGGCGGTGGCGCATCGCCGGTAGCGCGGTCCACCTCGGCGGCTTGAGCGTCGGCGGTCTTCTGCAACGTATCACCCACGCCCTTGGCGCGGTCGATCGGATCGTGGATCGCATCGCGCAGTGCGGTCGCCTGCGGTTCCGGCGGCGTGTCCGGTGCCGGGGGCACCGGCCGGTTGCAGGCGCTCAGCGCGAGCATCGCGAGCAGCGGCAGGGCAGTACGGATCGTCATGGCAACCTCCCTCGGTGAGCCGGTGGCAGAGGACCAGTGTCCCACCGCTTCGCGCCCCGCGCGTGATGGCGCCCGGCGTGCCGGCCATCGCGCGTTATCCTATCCGCGCAGCACGACCGGTGCCGCATTCCATGGATTACCGCAGGAGAGGCACGTGAGCGCGCAACGTTGGCGACTGGATGGACAGACCGCATTGATCACCGGCGCCAGCGCCGGCATCGGCTTGGCGATCGCGCGCGAACTGTTGGGCTTCGGTGCGGACCTGCTGATCGTGGGCCGTGATGCCGATGCGCTGGAGATGGCGCGCGACGAGCTCGCCGATTCCTTCCCGGACCGTGAGATCCACGGCCTGGCCGCCGACGTCTCCGATGATGAAGATCGCCGCGAGATCCTGGACTGGGTGGAAGACCACAGCGATGGGCTGCACATCCTGGTCAACAATGCCGGCGGCAACATCAGCAAGCCGGCCACCGAATACACCGAGGACGAATGGCGCGGGATCTTCGAGACCAACCTGTTCTCGGCCTTCGAGCTGTCGCGCTACGCGCACCCGCTGCTGGCGCGGCATGCGGCTTCGGCCATCGTCAACGTCGGCAGCGTCTCCGGCCTGACCCACGTACGCAGCGGCGCGGTGTATGGCATGACCAAGGCCGCCATGCACCAGATGACCCGCAACCTGGCCGTGGAGTGGGCCGAGGACGGCATCCGCGTCAACGCGGTGGCGCCGTGGTACATCCGCACCCGGCGGACCTCAGGGCCGTTGTCGGATCCGGATTACTACGAGCAGGTGATCGACCGCACCCCGATGCGGCGCATCGGCGAGCCCGAAGAAGTCGCTGCCGCCGTCGGCTTCCTGTGCCTGCCGGCCTCCAGCTACGTCACCGGTGAGTGCATCGCGGTGGATGGCGGGTTCCTGCGTTACGGGTTCTGAGCCCGCCAGCGGCCGGCACTACCGATCACAGGGTGCGTGGCAGCTCACAGGGTGCGCGGCAGCACGCGCTCATGGCGCACGGTCAATCCAGTCACGACGCGGGCAAACCGGGTCACGGGACCGGGCAATCGCTGTCGGCCAGCACCGCTTCCAGGCGCGCGCGCTCGGCAGTTGCAGCGGCCTGATTCTCCGGCGCAGCAAAGCGCTCGCGGCCGCGCGCGTCGCGGAAGCGCTGCTGCCATCTGCTACAGCGCTGCACCTCGGCCACCGGCTCGCAGGCATCGCGGACCACTTCGCAGCTGGCCGCGTTGCCTGGTGCCTGGCTGCCACCCAGCCCGGTCAGGGCCAGCGATTCGCACCGTGACGGGGCCGGTTCGCGCTCATGCAGGTAACGAACACCTTCTGCGGAGACGCACTGGTAGATGTCCGGCAGCGGCGGCTTGGACGGCCCTGCAGGGTCGTGCTCGGTCGCTGGCGGTTGCGGGCGCAGGGCTGCACTGTCGAGCAGGCCGCTGTCCTCATCGCCCGCCTGCGGCAGCGGTGGCATGGTGTGCGCGGTGGTGGGCACGGACGGCGCTGCCTCGGCCACGGCGGCGCCACGCACCGGTGCGCTGATCCGCTGGATGCGCTGTTCGCTGCCGGCGGGACAGGCCACGCTCTGGATGGTGAGGTTGCCGCCTGCATCGGTGCAGCGGAAGAACACCGCCTCGTCTGCCGCAGCGGGCAAGGACACGAACAGCAGGGGCAGCAGGAACCGTCGTTTCATCGCATCAGTGTAGAGCGCAGCGCGCTCAGTGGCCGCCGCAGTCCTGGTCCAGACGTGCATCGATCCCGCGCTGCTCGCGGGTCAGCGCGTCGCGCTCGCTCTGCAGCGCACTGTTGTAGCGGCGGATCAGGTCCCAGCGCCGGTCTTTCAACCGCGAGCAGACCTCCTGCGCGGGCAGGGCATGACATTCATCGCGCACCAGCACGTTGCCGGCCGGTACCACCACGCTGTTCCCCACGCCCGGGTACGGATAGCCACCGCCTTCCCACTGCGAGCTGCCACCGCCGATGTTGATGCTGCCGCCGACCCGTGAGCCGCCGCCACTGACGGAGAGCGAGCCTGCACTGCTGCGCACCGGGCCGCTGCCCATCGGCATGATCGGTGGCAACGGCCGTGAGGGTGGATGGCTGCCCGAGGGCGGCCGCGGGCCAGGCGGATACGGCAGATAGGCCTCGGTCCAGATCGGCACCCAGCGCGGATTGCCTTCATTGCTGTCGCTGACGTAGCTGTCGCCCTCGCTGGTGGTGCATTCGTACATCGGCTGCGGCGGCTGCACGTGCACGTAACGCACCTCGCGGTCCGGCGCGCGCGGTGCAGGCGTCGGCTCGGGCGCGCGGTCGCTGCGAACGACCTGCGGGGCCGGGTCGCGTGGGCGCTGCAGGTCGCGGACCTGCTGTCGGCCCTCGCGGCACGGGGCATCCTGCAGCGAGACGGCGCCGTTGCTGCCGACGCAGCGATAGATGCGTACGTTGTCGTTCTGCGCCGCAGCGGGCAGCACAGGGCCCACCAGTGCGAGCAGGGCCAACCACAGGGCAGGGCGCAGGGTCATGCAGCCAGTGTGCGGGTTTGCCTGCCTGCGCGCAAAAGGCGGCTCAGCTGCGCAACACCTGGCCGCTGAGCGCATCGCGGATCGGCGTGGGCTGTGCCAGGCCACCGGTCTGGCCATCGATCAGGCCATCGAGCAGGGCCAGCAGGCGCGGGTCCAGCTCGGCACGCGTGCGTGCCGGCGGCTCGCCGGCAAGGTTGGCACTGGTGGAGACCAGTGGCCCGCCCCAGGCACGGCAGAGCGCGGCGACCAGCGGGTGGGCGCTGATCCGTACGGCGATGCCGCTATGTTCGCCGGTGATCCAGCGCGGCGCGCGAACGCCGGCGGGCAGGATCCAGGTATTGGCACCGGGCCAGCTGGCCAGCACTGCGCTTTGGCGGTCCAAGGGCAGGACCTCCATCCGCACCCACCCTTCCAGCTGGGCCGGATCGGCGGCGACGAGGATCATGCCTTTTTCGACCGGCCGCTGCTTGAGCTGCAGCAGGTTCATCACGGCCGCCTCATGCGCGGGGTCGCAGCCCAGGCCCCAGACCGCTTCGGTGGGATAGGCGATCACCCCGCCAGCGCGCAGCACGGGCAGGGCAGTGTCCACAGTGAGTTCGTTCATGGCAGGGGGGCCGGATGCATGGCCCGCATTATCCTCCCGCCGTGGCGGGAGGGGTCAACCCGGCCGCAGGCAGGTTCACGTGACGTGACCTGCCCGAGGGGGTCAGGAGGCCTTTTTGACGGCCTTCTTCACCGCTTTCTTGGCCACCTTCTTGGTCGCCTTCTTCGCCGTGGCTTTCTTGGCGACCTTCTTCACCGCCTTCTTGGTGGCGGTCTTCTTGGTCGCTTCACCGGCAGCGGCTTTCTTGGCCGGTGCCTTCTTGGCCACGACCTTCTTGGCGGCCTTCTTGCCGAAGCCCTTGCGCACCGGCTTGCCGGTTTCTTCCATCAGCTTCTGCACCTCGGCCAGGGTCAGCGAGGCCGGCTCGCGATCCTTCGGGATCTTGCCGTTCATCTTGCCGTCGCTGATGTACGGGCCGAAGCGACCGTTCAGCACCTGGATCTCGCTGCCCTCGAATTCCTTGATGATCCGGTTGCGCGCGATCTCTTCCTTCTCTTCGATCAGGAACACGGCGCGGGCCAGGTCGATCGTGTACGGGTCGTCTTCCTTCTTCAGCGAGGCATAGGTGCTGCCGCGCTTGGCAAACGGACCGAAGCGACCGATGCCGACGCTGACGTCCTCATCCTTGTCCTGGCCGAGCGCACGCGGCATCAGGAACAGCTCCAGCGCGTCTTCCAGGGAGATGGTGTGCATCGACTGGCCGGGGCGCAGCGAGGCGAACTTGGGCTTGTCCTCGGCATCTTCGGCGGTGCTGCCGATCGCCGCGTAGGGCCCGAAGCGGCCCAGGCGCACGCTGACCGGCTTGCCGGTCTTGGGGTCGGTGCCGAGCTCGCGCGCGCCACTGGCCTCGGCGCGGTCGACCGATTCGTTCTTCTCGCCGACCAGCTTGTGGAACGGTTCCCAGAAGCGCGCCATCAGCGGGATCCAGTCTTCCTCGCCACGCGACACCGCATCGAGCTCATCTTCGAGCTTGGCGGTGAAGTCGTAATCCACGTACTGGGTGAAATGGCTGGACAGGAACTTGGAGACCGCGCGGCCCACGTCGGACGGGCGGAAGCTGCGGCCTTCCATCTCCACGTACTTGCGGAACAGCAGGGTCTGGATGATCGAGGCGTAGGTCGAGGGGCGGCCGATGCCATATTCTTCGAGCGCCTTGACCAGCGCCGCTTCGGTGAAGCGCGGCGGCGGCTGGGTGAAGTGCTGTTCGGCCAGGATGCGCTCGAGCGGCACGCGGTCGCCGGGCTTCATCGCCGGCAGCTTGCGGCCTTCATCGTCGTCCTCGGCACTCTTGTTGTCCTTGCCTTCCTCGTACACGGCCAGGAAGCCGGGCACGACCACGGTGGTGCCACTGGCGCGGAACACGTGCTCGCTGCCGGCCGACAGGTCCACGCTGACGGTATTGAGCGTGGCCGGGATCATCTGGCAGGCGACGGCGCGCTTCCAGATCAGCTCGTACAGCTTGCGCTCGTCGTCGGTGAGGAAGCGCGCCACCTGGGCAGGGGTGCGCAGCGCCGAGGTCGGACGCACGGCTTCGTGCGCTTCCTGGGCGTTCTTGGATTTGGTCTGGTAGGTGTTGGGCTGGTCCGGCAGCGAGGCGATGCCGAAGTCGCGCGCGATCACGTCGCGGATCTCGGCCAGCGCATCCTGGGAGAGGTTCACCGAGTCGGTACGCATGTACGAGATCAGGCCGACCGTGCCTTCTTCCTCACCGATCGCCACGCCTTCATACAGCTTCTGCGCGACCTGCATGGTCTTGCGCGTGGTGAAGCCGAGCTTGCGCGAGGCTTCCTGCTGCAGGGTGGAGGTGGTGAACGGCGGGGCCGGGCGGCGCTTGCGCTCCTTGCTGACCACGTCGGTGACGTGCAGGGCGCCCTGGGCGGCCTGCTGGATGCGCATGCGCGCGGCCTCGGCGGTGTCGCCGTCGGTCACGGTGAACTGTTCGAACTTCTGGCCGTCCAGCTTGATCAGGCGCGCATTGAAGTGCTGGGAGGGATGCGCGCACAGCGCGTCGATGCTCCAGTACTCGCGGGCGATGAAGGCTTCGATCTCTTCTTCGCGCTCGACGATCATGCGCAGTGCCGGGCTCTGCACACGGCCGGCGGACAGGCCGCGCTGCACCTTGCGCCACAGCACCGGGGACAGGTTGAAACCGACCAGATAGTCCAGCGCGCGGCGTGCCTGCTGCGCATCGACCAGGTCGCCGGCGATCTCGCGCGGGTGGCCCATCGCTTCCTTGATGGCGCGCGGGGTGATCTCGGTGAAGACCACGCGCTGCATCGGCTTGTCCTTGACCAGGCCGCGCTCGCGCAGGATTTCAGCGATGTGCCAGCTGATCGCTTCCCCCTCGCGATCCGGATCGGTCGCCAGGAAGATGTCGTCGGCGCCCTTGGCGGCCTTGACGATGGCATCGACGTGCTTTTCGTTCTTCTCGATGAGGTCGTAGCGCATCGCGAAGTTGTTGTCGGGGTCGACCGCACCTTCCTTGGGCACCAGGTCGCGCACATGCCCATACGAGGCCAGGACGGTGAAGTCCTTGCCGAGGTATTTGTTGATCGTCTTGGCCTTGGCGGGCGATTCGACGATGAGCAGGTGCTTGGGCATGGCGTCAGGATTCTATGGGCAGGGCCCCGGGGAGGGCCGCTAGGGTGGAGCAAATGGCCGCATTAGTGAAGCGGCGCGGGCGATATACATAAACCGAACGCCCGGGGGTGGGCCGGGCGTTCAGCTTTCTGCCTATTAGTGGAATCACGCCGGGCCGGCTCATGTCAAGCGGCCCGGTGTGAGGATTGCCCGGATCAGGACATCGATGCGATCACGCCGATCATGGCGATCATCACGCCGAACAGGGCCACCATGGCCAGTGCGGCGAGCACCAGGATCACGATGGTGACCGTGCCCAGGCCGCGCTGCTGCAGCTCGGGATGCTCGGTGAAGGCCCACTTGTCGACCACCAGGGTGTCGCACATCATGTCGTGCAGGGCCTGCTTGCGCTCGGTGAAGGCCGCCATGATGAAACCGATCATCAGGATCAGGCTGCTGACGATGGTCGCCAGGTAGCGGCAGAACGCGCGCAGGAAGCTGATCCGCTCGCCGTTGCCGCGCACGACCTTGATGCCGACGGCCATCTTGCCCAGCGTGGCGCCGCCGCGCGAGGCGTGGAAGCCGGCGTAGTAGCCGATGCTGATGACCATGCTGAGCAGCATCACCACCAGGGTCAGCGCGACCTGCACGCTTTCGTTGCCCGAGCCGGCACCCGTCAGGTTGATGATCATGCTCAGCGGCAGGGTGACCACGGTGAGCAGGATGTAATCGATGAAGTAGGCGGCGTAGCGTTTCCAGAACCCGGCATAGACCACGTCCTGGCCGTTGACCACCGCGGCGTTGGCGTAGCCGGTGGCCGCGGCCGGCGCGGTGTACGGCGAGTACGTGCCGCCGCCGGTGCCGGGCAGCGGGGCGGTGCCGTTGTCGATGGCGGTGTAATCCCCGCGCAGGTCGATGCCGCTGCCGAGGTTGCTGGCCGCAGAGGCCAGGTTCTGCAGCTGCAGCTCATCGACGGCCTCGGACAGGGGCGCCCACTGCGCGAACCCTTCCCGCCACACCAGCGTGGCCAGGGTGATGTCACCGCGCTGGAAGCGCTGGCGCATGTCGTCTGCGCTCAACGGACCCTGTCGGTCCTGGCCATCGGCGAAATACCACTCAGTCATTGCTTCAATCCCCTGTTGGGTGCATCCATGGACGTGTGTCCGTTATCAGCCGCGGCATTCCTGCGGCAGGTACTTGTCATCGGGCTCGCCGCTGCATTCCCAATGATCGGCGCCGTTGTAGTCCAACCACAGCAGCTTCCCATCCAGCGCGGCGTTGCCGGGCACGGTGAGCTGGGCTTCCACGCCGCAGTGGCCGTTGTTGAAACGGCCGATCCGCACGGTGCTGATCGCACCGTCGGCATAGCCTTCGGCCGGCTGGAAACCTTCGTCGTCGTTGACCGGGCAGCGGCCGTGCTCGCTGTGGAACCCGGCGACCGCGACCTTGATCGGGGCCAGCGTCGCCAGTGCGTCGCTGGCCTTGGATCGCGCGACGTACTCCTGGTAGACAGGCAGGGCGATCGCGGCAAGCACTGCACCGACGATCAGCACCAGCACCACGATCACGGCCGCGACAATGCCCACGATCGCGCATCCGCTCAGTCCCTTGCGGGGCGGCGGAACTGTGATGGGGGTCGGGGTGGCGGGGTGCACGGGTGCGCCGGGCGCGCTGGGGGCGACCGCCGCGGCCGGCAGTGACGGCGGCACTGCCGGGCCGGGTGCGGGCGCTGGCGCTGCCAGCGTTTCGGCCGCCGGCGCGAGGTCCAGCCCGATCTCGGCGGCCACGGTTTCCAGCGGCTGCCACTGGGCCATGCCGTCGCGCCAGACCAGCGTATCGCGCCCGATGCGGCTGGAACGGTAGAGCGCGATCAGCTCGTCAGCAGGCAGCGGACCGCGCTGCTGACTGTTTCCTTCTGCAAAGAACCACTGGTCCACCGGCCCGCTCCTGAATGCGCAAGGCGCTCAGTGTAAGGTCAGTGAAGCGGTTCCGGCTCGTCCACGAACATCTGGGTTTCCATCCAGGCGTAGGCAGCCTCTGCCCCGGGCTGGTTGAACAGCACCATCAGCACGACCCACTTGAGGTCGTCCAGGTCCAGTTCGTCCTGGTCCAGCGCCATCGCACGGTCCAATACCAGCTCGCGCTGGCTGGCGTCGAGAATCCCGTGCTGCTCCAGGAACATCAGGAAACCGCGGCTTTCCACGTCCAGCTTGTCCAGCTCGGGGCCATGGAAGATCCGCACCGGGCCGTTGACACGGCCCAGCACGACGGCCGGGCGCTGCTCGGCGAGCGCGTCCAGCCAATCGAAGGCTTTGTTGATCTCGGTGGGGCTGAAGCCGGCCTGGATCAGGCCGTTCTGGAGGGAGTCGCGGTCGCGGATGAGGTCCGCGTCTTCGCTGAAATAGTGTTCGAACAGGTACAGCAGGACATCCAGAATGCTCTCTTTCATTGCCCCTCGGCCTGCGTCAACGACGCTGTGGAGGTGAAGAAACTAGGGTTTTCGACAGTAGCGACCATGGGCGGCCATTACCTTTCCATCCAGTTCCATGACCAGCAGCATGGCCGACAGCTGGGCCGCCGTCAATCCGCTGCGCTGGATCAGTGAATCCATACCCGTTGGGTCGTGATCCAGGGCTTTCCACAAGCACTGGTAGTCCGGGTCGGTGTAGGAAGGGGCGCGCTCGGGCGCCGGTCGTGCCTGTTCAGTGGGGGCGTCCAATCGGGTTCGCAAGGCCCCGGCCAGGGTCTGGGCCAGGGCGGTCAGGCCGGCGGTCACCTCCGCCGGCTCCTCGACCAGCGCCGCACCCTGCCGGATCAGCCGGTGGCAGCCGCGGGCCCGTGGGTTGCGGATCGAGCCGGGCAGGGCGAACACTTCGCGGCCCGCCTCGGCGGCGCAGCGGGCCGTGATCAGGGCCCCCGAGCGCTGGGCGGCCTCGATGACCAGGGTGCCCAGGCTGAGGCCGGCGATGATGCGGTTGCGTGCGGGGAAATGCGCCTGGCTCGCCGGCATCCCGGGCGCGTATTCGCTGACCACCGCGCCGGTGGCGGCAATCCGTTCATGCAGGGCGGCATGCCGGGGCGGGTAGGTCTGGTCCAGACCGGTGGCCACCACGGCCACGGTCATGCCCGCGGCGACCTGCAGGGCGCCCTCATGGGCCTGGGCATCGACCCCGGTCGCCAGGCCGCTGATGATCGACCAGCCATCGCCGGCCAGTGCGGTGGCGAAGGCGTGCGCGTGCTCGCGGCCGCCGGGGGAGGGCGAGCGGCTGCCGACCACCGCCACCGCCGGATGCCACAGGCGCGTCGGGTCTCCGTCCACGAACAACGCCACGGGCGGTTCCTCGATCTGGGCCAGCAGCGCCGGGTAATCCGGATCGGTGAGGGCCAGCAGGTGGTGGCGTTCGTCTGCCAGCCAGGCCAGGCCGTGGGCCAGGTAGCCTTCGTCCGGCAAGGCCAGGCGGGCGCGTTGCGCGGGGCTGCATCCGGCGGCGCGCCAGGCGCCCGGACCGGCGCGCAGCGCCGCGGCCGCATCCCGGAACTGGCGCAGCAGGCGCAGGCGGGGCGGCAGGGCGCCTCCGGCGAGGACGACGGTGAGCAGGGCGGTGGAGGAGGCAGGGCAGCAGATGGGCATCCGCTTACCCTGAGGCGCAAACGACGACGGCGCCCTAGGGCGCCGTCGGAGGGCAGGGTAGGATTCCGCCGCGCTTACTGCTTATCGGGATGCAGTGCCGAATAGCCGACGTGGACCGGCTTCACGCCTTCCATCACCAGCGCGTAGCTGACGTTCTCGAAGGTGCGGAACACCATCGCGTGCGCGGCGTACTCGTCCGGCAGGGTGACCCGGCCGGCACCGCTGGTCAGCGAATCGTCCATCCGCGACGAGTTCGGGTAGTCCATCCGGTGGGCGACGTGGCGGCCCTGGCGCCACAGCGAGAACACGGTGCCGTTGTCGACCCCGTTGGCGCTGCCGGCGGAGATCGCGATCACATCGCGCGGACCGCCCGAGGTGAAGGTGTCGGCCACCGCCAGGACGCGCACGTCCAGATCAGCGGTCTGCGGGGCGGGCACGTGCGGCACGAACTGCAGATCGTACGGGCGGGCTTCGACCGGCACCAGGCGATCACCGGCGCGCACTTCGCGGCCGTCGACCTGGCCCTGCAGCACCAGCGAGGTCACCTCGACATCGCCGCTCTGCACGCGGCTCACCGTGCCGACGTTGATCTGGGCCAGTTCGTAGCCCAGCGCCTGGTGGCGCTTGCTGGGCACGATGAAGGCTTTCCAGACATTGCCGCTGCCGGGCGTGGTGTCGCCGCGGGCGTTCAGGTCTTCGGTCGGCTTGGGCAGGGCGTACTGCACGGTCGGGCGGACCACCGCGTAGCGCTGGCCGACCTGGGCGTTCTCCAGGCCCCGCACATAGGCGGTCTGCCCGGTGGTGGCACGCAGGCGGTTGTCTTCCAGGTTGACCACATACGGGAGCGACTTGACCTCGTCGACCACGCTCAGCTGCTTCAGGAACGGCTCGACCTGCTCCAGTGGAACGCCGTTGATCGGGGCCTCCTGGCGCGGGCCAGGCTGGGCCACGACGCGGTCCAGATAGGCCAGGCTGAGCACGTCACCCGGGTAGATCAGGTGTGGATTGCTGACCTGTGGGTTGGCCTGCCAGATCTCCGGCCACAGCCAGGGCTTCTGCAGGAAGCGCGCCGAGATATCCCACAGCGTGTCCCCTTTGCGCACGACATAGGTATCCGGGTGCCCGCCATTCATTTCCACGGCGGTAGCATAGGTAGCAACGGTCAGCATCGCCACGGCGACGACCGTACGAGTTCGTTCAAACATAGATGTGGTGCCTGATTCCCCAACAGGTTCGCGCACTATAGTCCAGAAACCGGGGCGCGGGGCAAGCGTTGGCGATAGAATCGCCCTGTACGCCGCTTCGACCGGCGCCCCCTACCGGTATTTGCCATGGCCCTCCTGCCCATTCTCGAATTTCCCGATCCGCGCCTGCGTACCAAGGCTGCGTTGATCGATGCCGCCGACGTGACCACGCCGGCGTTCCAGACCCTGATCGACGACATGTTCCAGACCATGTACGACGCCCCGGGCATCGGCCTGGCCGCCAGCCAGGTGGACGTGCACAAGCGCTTCATGGTGATCGATGTCAGTGAGGAGAAGGACACCCCGATGGTGTTCATCAATCCTGAAATCGTCGCCAACGAAGGCGGCCAGGTCTATCAGGAAGGCTGCCTGTCGGTGCCGGGCATCTTTGCCGACGTCACCCGCGCCAACCAGATCACCGTGCGTTACCTGGACCGCCATGGCGTGGCCCAGGAACTGACCACCGACGGCGTGCTTGCCGTGTGCGTGCAGCACGAGATGGACCACCTGGACGGCAAGCTGTTCATTGATTACCTCTCCCCGCTCAAGCGCGAGATGGTGCGCAAGAAGCTGGCCAAGCAGCGCAAGCACGTTGCCTGAGGTGAGGGCAGAGACCGCCGCGCGGGCTGACCGCGCGACGGGTCCTGTTGCGCGGCGCCGGACACCGGCGCCGTTTTACTTTCTGTTAGTGGGGTCGCCATGAAGATTGTCTTTGCCGGTACGCCGGAGTTCGCCGTGTCCTCGCTGCGTGCCGCCGCCCGCCACCATGAAGTGGTCGCGGTGTACACGCAGCCCGATCGCCCGGCCGGCCGTGGCCGTGGCCTGGCACCGTCGCCGGTCAAGCTCGAAGCGATCGCGCGCGGCATCCCGGTGTTCCAGCCGGAAAGCCTGAAGACCCCCGAAGCGGAGCAGCAGCTGCGCGATCTGGCGCCGGACCTGATGGTCGTGGTGGCCTACGGGCTGATCCTGCCCAAGGCGGTGCTGACCATCCCGACCCACGGGTGCTGGAACGTGCACGCCTCGCTGCTGCCGCGCTGGCGCGGTGCCGCGCCGATCCAGCGTGCGATCCAGGCGGGCGACGCCGAGACCGGCGTGTGCCTGATGCAGATGGAGGCGGGACTGGATACCGGCCCGGTGCTGCTCAAGCAGCACATCGCGATAGGTGCCAACGATACCGGCGGCCAGTTGCACGACCGCCTGGCCGAGCTGGGCGCGCAGGTGCTCTCCGACGGCCTGGGCCTGCTGCGCGCGGGCATCAAGCCGATCGCCCAGCCGCAGCCCGAGGCGGGCGTGACCTACGCGCACAAGCTGGACAAGGCCGAGGCCCGTCTGGACTGGGCGCAGGATGCCCACGCGCTGGCCCGTACCGTACGCGCGTTCAACCCGTGGCCGATCGCCGAGGCGATGCTTGCCGGCGAGCGTGTGCGCATCCATGGTGCGATCGCGCTGGATGACAACCAGGGCAAGGCCCCGGGTACGTTGCTGGCCGCCTCGCGCGAGGGCATCGACATCGCCTGCGGCCAGGGTGCGCTGCGCCTGCGCGTGCTGCAGCGTGAAGGCGGCAAGGCGATCACCGCCGCCGATTACCTCAACGCCCGCCGCGACCTCGGCGTGGGTGCCTGAGATGACCAACGCGCGTTCCGGCAAGCCTGCAGGCCCCTACACCGCCCACACCGCCCCCGGCGTCCCCACGCGCGTGCTGGCCGCGCGCGTCCTGGCCCAGGTGATCGGCCGTGGCCGCTCGCTGAAGGCCGAACTGGCCACCGCCCTGCCGACCCTGGACGACAGCCGCGACCGCGCGCTGCTCGAGGCGCTGTGCTTTGCCGTGCTGCGCCGCCGTGCCGCCTACGATGCCGCGCTGGCGCAGTGGATGCCGCGCCCGCTGAGCGTGCGCGAGGACGAGCTGCGTGCGCTGCTGCTGGTCGGCTTCGCCCAGCTCGACGCGCTGGAGCTGCCCGCCCACGCCGCGCTCTCGGCCACGGTGGACGCCGCCCGCGCGATGGGCCGTGACCGTCAGGCCGGCATGGTCAATGCGCTGCTGCGCCGTGCCCAGCGCGAAGGCATTCCGCCGTTGCCGGCGCGCGATGCCTTCCCGCTGTGGATGGCCGAAAAGATCGAACAGGATTTGCCGGATGAGGCCGAGGCGGTGTTCAGCGCCAGCCTGCAGGCCGCGCCGTTGTGGCTGCGGGTCAACCGCCAGCACGGCAGCCGCGAGGCGATGCTGCAGCAGATGGAAGCCGCCGGCATCGCTGCCGAAGCCTCCAGCATCGGTGCCGATGCGATCCGCCTGCCGGTGCCGGTCGCAGTCACTGCGCTGCCCGGCTTCGCCGAGGGCGCGCTGTCGGTGCAGGATCTGTCTGCCCAGCAGGTGGCCGATGCGCTGGCGCCGCGCCCGGGCGCGCGCGTACTCGATGCCTGCGCCGCACCGGGCGGCAAGTCCGCGCACCTGCTCGAGCGCGATCCGACCCTGCACCTGCTGGCGTTGGACATCGATGCCCGCCGGCTCAAGCGCATCAGCGAAACGTTCGCACGCACCGGCGTGGGCCAGAACGCGAAGGTGCTGGCCGGTGACGCGACCGATCCGGCCAGCTGGTGGGATGGGCAGTTGTTCGACACCATCCTGCTCGACGCCCCGTGTTCGGCCACCGGCATCATCCGCCGGCAGCCGGACGTGCTGGTGCACCGCCGGCCGACCGACATCGACGCCCTGATCGCGCTGCAGGCACGCCTGCTGGATGCGTGCTGGACGATGCTCGCTCCCGGCGGAACCCTGCTGTATGCGACATGCTCGATCCTGCGCGATGAAAATCAGTTCCAGGTCGAAGCGTTCCTGCAGCGCACGCGTGGCGCGGGCTTCCTGCCGCTGGGTGAGGCGTATGGCCACGATTCCTGGGCCGGGCGCCAGCGCCTGCCGGGTGAGGACGGTGCTGACGGCTTCTTCTATGCGCGTCTGCTAAAGAAGGGTTGAACCGAACCCGGCTAGAATCCCGCCCCATGCTTAACCACCGCGCATCCCGAGAGTTCTGGCTGCTTGCCCTGATGGCCCTGCTCGTTCTGGGGGCTGGCCTGGGCATGCGTGATCCCTGGCCGTCCGATGAACCCCGCTTTGCGCTGGTCGCCAAGCAGATGGTGGACAGCGGCGACTGGCTGTTCCCGCACCGGGGCACCGAGTTGTATTCGGACAAGCCCCCGATGCTGATGTGGTCGCAGGCTGCGCTGTATTCGCTGATCGGTGATTGGCGCGTGGCGTTCCTGCTGCCCTCGCTGCTGGCCGCGCTGGGTACCCTGGCCTGTGTCTACGACCTTGGCCGCCGGCTGTGGACGCGGCGGGTCGGTCTGTATGCCGCCTGGGCGCTGCTGTTCGCGCTGCACTTCACCTTCCAGTCCAAGAAGGCCCAGATCGACCCGCTGGTGGTGTTCTTCATCACCTTGGCCAACTACGGCCTGCTGCGCCATCTGCTCAGTGGCCCCGCATGGCGCTGGTGGTGGCTGGGCTGGTTCGCCGCCGGGCTCGGGGTGATCACCAAGGGCGTGGGCGTGATCGCACTGCTGATGATCCTTCCGGCGGCGGTGGCCTCCGTACTCGGCTGGCCGCGGGTCAAGCTGCACTGCCGCGACGGGCGTTTCTGGCTCGGCCCGCTGGTGTTCGTGCTGGCCATCGCGCTGTGGCTGGTGCCGATGGTGGTGACCGCGCTGGGCAGCGGCTCGGCCGAGTACCGGGCCTACCTGGACGACATCCTGTTCCGGCAGACCGCCAAGCGCTATGCCCAGTCCTGGGATCATCACCAGCCGTGGTGGTACTTCCTGGGCACGATGCCCTCGATGTGGATCCCCGCCTTCCTGGCGATTCCGTGGGCGATCCCGGCCTGGCGCCGGCGCCTGCAGCGGCGCGATGCGCGCTACCTGCTGCCGCTGGTGTGGTGGCTGTTGATCGTGCTGTTCTTCTCGATCCCCAACGGCAAGCGCGACGTCTACATCCTGCCGGCGCTGCCGATGTTCTGCCTGGCGCTGGCACCGCTGCTGCCGGGGCTGTTGCGCAAGCGTGCGTTCCAGTGGCTGCTGGGCGGCTTCGTGGCCCTGCTGGCGGCCGGCCTGCTCGGCATCGGCATGTCGATGCTGGTCGGGCAGCCGGGCTTCGAACGCAAACTGATCCTCGACCGTGGCATCGATACCGCGGTGACCTCCGGCCTGGGCTGGGTCGCGGTCGCACTCGGCTGCTGGGCCGTGCTCACCCTGTGCATCGCCGGCGTGCGCCGCTTCCACCTGGCCGTGGTGGCGACGCTGACCATGGCCTGGGTCGCATTCGGGCTGATCGGCTACCCGCTGTTCAACGACTCCAGTTCCGCCCGCGGCCTGATGCAGCAGGTCGGCCAGCGCATCGGTCCAGACGCCGAACTGGGCCTGGTCGCCTGGAAAGAGCAGAATCTGCTGATGGCCGACCGGGACGCCGCCACCTTCGGTTTCAACCGACGCTGGGACCGGCAGCTGGGCGATGGCGTCGCCTGGCAGGCGGCACGTCCGCAGCAGCGTTGGTTGCTGGTGCAGGAAGACGCACTGCTGGCCTGTGTGGACCGCACCAGCGCCGAGCTGGCCGGGGTCGCCAACCGCCGGCGTTGGTGGTTGGTAAGGCCCGGTGACATCCATGGCCCCTGCGTGGCCAGCGCCGAAGAGCAGGAGCGCGAACGCGCGCTGCACCGGATCGATGGCGATGAGTGAGGTCTGCACTGCTGGCGGCCTGCCCGGGCGGGAACCGCAGGACCGTGGGCGCCGGTCGCGTCCAGTGCAGTCACGGGCCTGCGTGCCTGCGTGTGGCGATCGAGGTTGGCAATGACGTTTTCCCGTGGATCCGAGCCGGCCACGCCTGTTTCCCTGCCGCCGCTGCAGGGGCGTGCCGGCGTGGCGCACTGGATCGCCACCGTGGGCCTGTTCTGCATGCCCGCCCTGGTGCTGACCCTGCCGCAGAATCTGCTGCCCTACGGCATCCTTCTGCTGCTGAGCACGCTGCTGGCGCCGGACTACCTGTGGCGCGCACGTGGCCTGGCCGGGCGGCCGGTGAAAGTGCTGGCCTGGCTGGTGGTGGCCGCGATCGCCTTCGCGCTGCTCTCGATCTATCTGTTCGAGCAGGGGCTGCGCGATATCGACAACCGGTCGCGGTTCGTCGTGATCCCGTGGATCGCCTTGTGGGTGTGTGCCTTGCGGCCGGATATCCGCTGGCTGTGGGCAGGCGCCCTGGCCGGCCTGCTCGGCACGATGGTGCTGTCGATCCTGCAGGTGGCCGGGGGCGCGCCGCGTGCCGACCTGAGCACCAATGCGATCGTGCTGGCCGACATCGTGCTGGTGCTGATGGTGCTGCTGGTCTTCTGCCGGCCACACCAGCGCTGGACCTGGGTGATCGTGGGCATGGTCGCCGGCTGCGTGACCATCGTGCTCAGCGGCAGCCGCGGGGTCTGGCTGGCGCTGCTGGCGCTGCTGGTGGTGATGGCGATGAGCCTGCGCTGGCGCACCGGGCGTGCGCGCCTGGGCGTGCTGCTGGCACTGGTGGCGATCGCCGGCACCCTGACCCTGACCATCCCGAGCCTGCGCGAGCAGGTCCGCCTGACCGAGCTCAAGCACGACGTGGTGCGGATGGAGCGCGGTGACAGCGACTCCTCCGCCGGTGCGCGCGTGGAGCGGCTGCAGGTGGCCTATGAAACCTTCCTCGACCATCCCCTGACGGGGGTGGGCATCGGCCATTTCGACAGCGCCATGCAGCGCCTGCCGGTGTGCCGGGATGATCCGAGTGAGCAGCGCTGCCACCTGGGCCATGCGCACAACGATCTGGCCGAATGGGCCGCGACCCAGGGCGCCCCGGGCCTGCTGTTGCTGCTGGCGATCTATGGCGTGCCGCTGTGGGTGTTCACCGGTCTGCACCGGCGCAGCGGCGAGCAGACCTTCCGTGGTCCGGCCGCCGCCGGGATCATGGTGGTGGTGACCTACGTGCTGTGCGGGATCACCCAGTCGATGTTCGCGCACCAGATCACGGCCAGCTTCTACGTCACCATCGTCGGCCTGCTGGCCGGGTTGTCGATCGTCCAGGGCCATACCCGGCGCCTGGCGTTGGCGCGGGCCCAGGCCCAGGCCCAGGCCCAGGCTCAGGCTCAGGCGTCGGGCTGATTCCGCGGCGGGTCGGTGACCGGCTGCCCGTTCTGCAGCATCCACAGCATGATGGTCTTCTGGCGCACGTAGTTGGCGCGCACATAGGCGTAGACCAGCCCGTGCCAGCCGTCGCGGAAGCCGCCGCGCAGCAGCAGCCCGCGCCAGAACCGCCACGCCGGCGCCAGGATCAGCTTGGGCAGCGTGGCGCGCTTGCCCCGCGCGAACTCGTGCTCGGCCATCATCCGCGCGTAGCGCTGGGTCTTGAGCAGCTGCTGTTCCAGCGAGCGGTAGGGGTAATGGATCAGATCACCCCGCAGGGTGCCCACCGCGCCATCCACGCTGGCCGCCTCATGGATCTCGCGCTTGCCGCGCCAGCCGCCATGGCGGCGGTCGAACAG
This sequence comes from Stenotrophomonas sp. RIT-551, assembly GCF_026241915.1. Lineage (NCBI taxonomy): Bacteria > Pseudomonadati > Pseudomonadota > Gammaproteobacteria > Lysobacterales > Lysobacteraceae > Stenotrophomonas > Stenotrophomonas sp. RIT-551. The sequence continues at coordinate 439,329 of NZ_JAPJIU010000001.1, forward strand.
GCGCAGGACCCGGTCCGGGTAGGCATTGCCGTGCTTGAGGAACTTGCCGAAATACGCGGACAACCGCGCGAATCGGTAGCCGTGGTGGCCGGCGAAGCCGTTGGCCTGCGCGGTCAGGATCGCCTCGCGCAGGGCGTCGCTGATGCGCTCGTCGGCATCCAGGCACAGCACCCAGTCATGGGTGGCCTGCTCGACGCAGAACGCCTTCTGGCTGCGGAACCCATCGAACCGGCGCTGCAGCACCCGCGCCCCGGCCGCCGTCGCGATCGCCACCGTGGCGTCGGTCGATTGCGAGTCCACCACGACGATCTCGTCGCAGAAGGCCAATGAGGCCAGGCAGTCGCCGATGCGGTCGGCTTCATTGAACGCGATAATGCAGGCCGAAATGCGAGGCCGTTCAGTGGGAGCGGTCGAGGAGGACATGATGGCCGAGTACCTGCTGTTTGCGACGGAGCGTTATGCGCTGCCCATTCTCGCCCCTCTGGCGCAGGCGTTGCACGCATCCGGTCAATCGGTGTCGGCCTGGTTCGCCGATGGCGCCGCCGGCGCATCGCTGCCTGGCGTGCCCAACGTCGGCCTGAAAGAGGCGCTGGCGCTGCGCCCGCGTGCGGTGTTCAGTGCCGCCAACTGGGTGCCGCCGTTCATCGCCGGGGCCAAGGTGCAGGTGTTCCACGGGTTCAACGTGCAGAAGCGCGACAGTGCCCGTGGCCACTTCCGGGTGCGGGGACTGTTCGATCTGTACTGCACCCAGGGCCCGGCCACGACCGCCCCGTTCCGCGAGCTGGCCGCGCGCGAGGGCCACTTCGCCGTGGCCGAGACCGGCTGGCCCAAGCTGGACCCGCTGTTCCGCGATGACGGCGGCCTGAGCGCGGGATTGCGCGTGCCGGCCCAGGGCCGCCCGGTGATCCTGTTCGGTTCGACCTTCACCGAGCGCTTGAGCGCGGCGCCACACCTGTACGACCAGATCGCGGCCGACATCGACCGCGGCGACCACTACTGGCTGCTGACCCTGCACCCCAAGTGCGCGCCGGAGCTGTTCGATCGCTACCGCGCGCTGGCTGGCCCGCATGCGCGCTTCATCGAGCCCGAACAGGTGATGGCCGCGCAGCGCGCCGCCGATGTGCTGGTCTCGGACACCTCCTCGATCGTGTCCGAGTTCATCGTGCAGCACAAACCGGTGGTCACCTTCCGCAACCGGGTGCCGCAGCCGCACATGATCGATTTCGACGACGCCACGCAGCTGCCCGCGATGCTGGCCCAGGCGTTGGATCCGGCGCCGGCGTTGATGGCCGAGATCCGGCGCTACGCCGATGCCATCCACCCGTTCCGCGATGGCTATTCCTCCGAGCGGGTGATCGCCGCGACCGAGGATTTCCTGTCCGGCGAACTCGGCACGCTCAAGCGCAAACCATTCGGTGCGTGGACGCGCGGCCTGCAGATCCGCAAGGATCTCGGGTATTGGGGGCCGGCCAAGCGCTGAAGCATCCGTGGCGATGCCGGCCGGGTTAGGGCGAGCCGGCGAGCAGCCGACAGCACCGGGATGCACCCCCTGCGTGGACGGTGTTCATCCGGTCGGTCCACGCCGTGCGTGGAGGCTCGTCTACCAGCGCAGGCGGCGCCTGGCCAACGCCCGGCCCAGCTGCTCATACACCGCGCGTGCTTCGGCCTCCGGCAGGTACTGCAGCACCAGCGGCGTGCCCATGCCTGCGCCGGCGGTATCCAGCCACACGCTGGCCGTGCCCAGCCGGCGGTCCAGCGGCGAGCGGGTCAGGCGCAGCGCCTGCAGCTTGTCCAGCTCTGCAAAGCGCCACCAGCGCTGCCACCAGCCGCCACGCACGGCCACGTAGTCGTCATCCAGGTGATAGCCGATGCGGGCCATCTGCCGGTGCGCGCGGAATGCCGACCACGGCAACCACAGCAGCAACAGCGCGCCCCACGGACCGCCGTACCAGATCGCGCCCGCGGTCAGCAGCGGAACCACGCACAGCGCGCCCAGGCACAGCCGCCACCAGCCGCGCCTCTGAACCGGCTGCCAGCGCGCCGGCGGCCACTGCAGGTGTGGCAGCAGATGCTGGACCAGCCCATCGCACACGGCCGGCGTCGCCAGCGGCGCGAGTTCGCGCAGGTCACGCCGCTCGCCTTCGCCGGGGTTGCCGGCCGCGATATCGATGCGCAGTTGCCGGCGCTGGAACCAGCGCTGCAGGGCCGTCTCGCGCAGCGTCCAGGCCTGGATCCGGCGCCGCGCCACGCTGGTGCGCATGCGCGTCAACAGTCCGCTGGCCACGGTCAGCCGACGCTCGTGCTCACTGAGCCGGAAACCGTAATAGCGCAGCAGCGCGAGCACCACCGAGAGTACCCGCAGCAGCACCCAGAAACCGGCCACGGCCAGCACTGCGGCAATCGCCCAGAGCCACATGCCAGGGTGCAGGTGGCTGGCATAGCCGAAGGCCTGGCGTCCGCCTGCTTCGATCACATCGGACACGCTGCCACGCGGGAACAATTGCAGCATCGCACCCAGGACCGCCACCACCACGACCCAGCCGCGGTTGGACAACAGCCCGATGCGGATGACCTCGCCGGGGCTCAGCGCCAGCAGCACGTCCTCGGCCGGCTCGGCGAGTGCCGCCTCGCCCGCGGCCGCGGCCGGCGCTGCCTGGCCACGCTGGCGGACCAGCCGCTCCAGTGCGAGCGCCTGGTCCAGCTTGAGCACCCGCATCTCTGCTTCGGGGCGGTTGCCGCCGGCCGATTCCAGCTTCAGCTCGGCCACCCCGAACAGGCGGTGCAACGGGTTCTGGTGGACCACCACGTTGTGGATGCGGGCGAAGGGAATCTCGCGGCGATTGCGCGCGAACACGCCGCTGCGCACCGTGATTGCCGTCGCCCCGATCCGGTAGCGGTAGGTGAGGTACTGCAGCACCGAGTACGCCACCAGCGCCACCACGGCGATCACCGGGCCGATCGACAGCCAGAACTCATCGCGGTCGCCGCGCTGGCCGAACACCACCAACGCGATCAACGGCACCAGGCCTTGGCGCAGCTGCATCAGCAGCACGAACAGCCACGACCAGGGATGCAGCCGCTGCTCCGGCGCGGCATCAAGCGGCGGCGGAATACTCACAGGGCGTCGTCGTCCTGGTCCAGCTGGTGCGCCAGTGTATCGCGCAGGCGCTCGGCATCGGCGCTGTCCAGGCCACTGAGGGTGACCGCGCTGAAGCGGCTGCCGGCGGTATGCACGACCAGCGTGCTCAACCCGGCGCTGCGTTCGATCGGGCCACGCCGCAGATCCAGGTGCTGCACGCGCGAGGTCGGTACGCGGGTTTCGTTCTGCCAGAGCAGGTCACGGCGCAGCCCGAGCCCCTGGGCATCAAGCCGCCAATAGGTGCGGCGCTGGCGGCGGAAGGCGAGCGTGGCACCGATCAGTGCGCCCAGCAGCACCATGCCGGCCGCGCCCCACCAGCGCCCCGGCAGATCGAACACCACCCACAGCGCACCGAACGCACCGCCGATCAGCAGCGCGCCGGCGATCGCGCCACCGAAGGCGGCCAGCGAGGCCGAACGCAGCGGCAGCGGTTGCCAGTCCGGCGCGGCGGGCGACGGCGGCAGGGGCGGCGGCACGGGAGTGTCGAGGAGATCGGACAAGGCAGGGCGCTCGGCTGGAAACGGGCCGGGCGCATGCGTGCAGGTGCAACCGCCCGTGGCGCAGACGGTAGCAGGTTGCCGTGGGCTATTGCGCGGCCTGGATCAGTGCATCCACATCGAGCAGGTGGCCGGCGCGTTCGGCCTTGGTGCGCAGGTACTGTTCGTTCTCGGCGGTGATGTCGCCGGTGACCGGCACGCAATCGACCACATCGATGCCGGCATTGCGCAGGCGCTGGGCCTTGGTCGGGTTGTTGCTGAGCAGTTGCACGCGGGTCACGCCCAGGCCCTGCAGCATCGCCACGGCACTGCCGTACCGGCGCTCGTCGGCACCAAAACCAAGCTGCGCATCGGCGTCGATCGTATCGAGCCCATCGTGCTGGTAACCGTAGGCGCGCATCTTCGCGGCGATGCCGGTGCCACGGCCTTCCTGGTCCAGGTACAGCAGCACACCGCCACCAAGCTCCTTGAGCTTGCGCAGGCCACGCCGCAGCTGGTCGCCACAGTCGCACTTGAGTGAGCCGAACAGGTCACCGGTCAGGCAGGAGGAGTGCACGCGCACCGGCACCACGGCGGACAGGTCCGGCGTGCCGACGATGATCGCGACCTGGTCGCGCTGAGCCACGCCACCGCGGAACACCGCGAATTCGGTCATGCCGACCTCGCGCAGCGGGACCGGCGAGCGGGCCACCAGCTCATACGCGTGCGCGGCCTGCTCGGCGCCCTGGCTCAGGTCGCACAGCGAGACCTGGGCGCAGCCGTCGAAGCGGCGGTCATCGGGGTTCAACAGCACCCCGACCATCGCCGGCAGCAGCAGGCCGAGGCGGGCAATCTCCACCGCGCCATCATCCAGCGCTTCACCGCCGGTCCAGCCGGGCGGCATCGCGCCGGGATCGCGCAGGTAGCTGAGCGACGGCAGTGCATCGAAGTCGATGCCGGCCAGCGGCACGCGCGCGCCACGTTCGGCACTGACCCCGAGCACGCGGGCGCGGGTGGAGGTGAGGAACAGGTAGTGGCGGTCTTCCGCGGCAGCGGCGAAGGCGCTGAAGCTGGTGCGGGTGCTGCTGTCCAGCGCGATGAAGGCCAGGCGCTGGCCGTGGCCATCGTCGATCACCACCGGGCGGCCGGCACGCAGTTCGGCCACCGCGCGCTCGCAGCGGATCGCGGCCGGATCGCCGAACAGGGAAGAAGCAGAAGACATGGCAGGGGCCGTGGGGGACATCGTGGTTTCCACAGTGGGGACGGAAAGCGCCGATTCAATCGCACCAGGGGCGCGACGCTGCGTCGCAGTCAGTGCGGATGGTCCTCGGTGGCGTAAGGATCGTCCTCGCCGCTCTGCGGTGGACGCAGCGTATAGCGCTTGTAGGTCCACTGATACTGCGCCGGATCGCGCCGGGCGATGCGTTCGATCCCGGCATTGAGGGCGCTGGCGGCGGTACGCGGGTCCGGATCGGCCACGGCCGGCGGGGCGGCCTCAATGTGCAGCGCGAATTCCATGTCCGGGCCGATCCGCTCGCACCAGCCGTACAGCACGGTCGCGCCGGTGCGCTCGGCCAGCCGGTTGACCAGGGTCATGGTCAGCGCCTCCACCCCGAAGAACGGCGCGAACACCCCGTCGCCGGCCTTGGGCTGCTGGTCGGGCAGGATGCCGGTGGCGCCGCCGTCCTTGAGCACCTTGAACAGCTGGCGCACGGCCGGGCCCTCGGCCCGGACCTGCTGGACGTTGTCGCCGCCACGGACCAGCTGCAGGAAGGCATCGCCCACCGCTTCATCCGGGGCCTTGTAGACGATCGCGATCGGGCCGCGCGAGGCCAGCCACTGGTTGAGCAGCTCCCAGTTGCCGTAGTGCGGGGCGGCCACGATCACGCCGTTACCGGCAGCCAGGGCGGCGTCGTACAGCGCCTCACCGTGGCGCTCGGTGAGCCGGGCCAGGTTGCGCTCGCGCGGCTGGGTCCACAGGCGAAGGGTTTCGATCGCCTGCAGCGCGGTGGAGCGCAGCACGTTCCGGTGCAGCACCGCGCGTTCGGTATCGCTCAGTTCGGGGTAGGCCAGCTCAAGGTTGCGGCGGGTGACGCGGCTCTCACGGGCGTTGAGACGGATCCACAGCCAGGCCAGCAGCGTCGCGACGGCGCGCAGCCAGGACCAGGGCAGGCGGGTGAACAAGGCAGCGGCGCGGTACGCCAGGCGGGCAGTGGTGTGCGGTTTCATCGCTGCGAAGTCTAGCCGCTGGCGGCCAGCCTGTCGGCGCGCGGGCGCGTTAAGGTAGGCCGCCTTCAGTTGCGGAGCCCTGCCGATGCTTGTCCTGATCCAGCGCGTGAGCCAAGCCAGCGTCCATGTCGAGCAGGCCGTCGTGGGCCAGATCGGGCCCGGCCTGCTGGCCCTGGTGGGCATGGAGCCGGGCGACACCGAGGCCCAGATCACCCGGATGGCCGATCGCCTGCTTGGTTACCGTGTCTTCGGCGATGAGACCGGAAAAATGAACCGGTCCCTGCGCGACACCGGCGGCGGATTGCTGCTGGTCAGCCAATTCACCCTGGCGGCCGATACATCCAGCGGGATGCGGCCGGGCTTCAGTACCGCCGCGCCGCCGGCGGAGGCTGAACGCGGATTCAATCGACTGGTCGATATCTGCAGACAAAAACATGCCCCGGGGGTGGAAACCGGCCAGTTTGGTGCCCATATGGTTGTCAGCCTGGTCAACGATGGTCCCGTGACCTTCCTGCTCAGACCCTAGCCCCCGGGACCACCGCCCGGGAACGCGGGGCGCCGGGCTGGTATAATGCTAGGTTCTATTCCCTCTCCCAGCCGGTGGCGCGAGCACTACATGGCCAACGAACGTCCTGCCCAGCAAAACGACATCAAGCTTCTGATCAGCAAGGGCCTGGAACAGGGCTACCTGACCTACGCCGAAGTCAATGACCATCTGCCCGACGACATCGTCGACCCGGAGCAGATCGAAGATATCATCGGCATGATCAACGGCATGGGCATTGATGTCCATGAAGTTGCTCCCGATGCAGAAACCCTGTTGCTCAACGATGGCAACACCGGCAACCGCGAAGTCGATGACACCGCGGCCGAAGAAGCCGCCGCCGCGCTGAGCGCGCTCGACACCGAAGGTGGCCGCACCACCGACCCGGTGCGCATGTACATGCGCGAAATGGGTACCGTCGAGCTGCTGACCCGCGAAGGCGAAATCGCCATCGCCAAGCGCATCGAAGAAGGCCTGGGCCAGGTCCAGGCCGCACTCGGTACCTTCCCGGTATCGGTGGAATCGCTGCTGGCCGACTACGACGCGCACAAGGAAGGCAAGAAGCGCCTGGCCGAAGTGATCGTCGGCTTCAACGACCTGGTCGAAGAAGTCCCGGCCCCGGCCGTGGCCGAAGACACCAGCGATGAGGCTGACGAAGACGCCGATGAAGACGACGACGGCGACGACGTCGAGGAAGAGGCCGGCCCGACCGGTCCGGATCCGGAAGAAGTCGCACGCCGCATGCAGGCCCTGAGCGATGCGTACACCGCGTTCAAGAAGGCCGCGGCCAAGGGCGACCGCAAGCCGCTGGCCAAGCTGCGCGACGACATGGCCGCCGTGTTCGTGACCCTGAAGCTGCCGTTGCCGTTGACCGATGTGCTGGTCAAGCAGCTGCGCGACGTCATGGCCTCGATCAAGTCCCACGAACGCCGCGTGCTGAACCTGGCGACCGTGACCGCGCGCATGCCGCGCAAGGACTTCATCCGCTCGTGGGAAGGCAACCAGACCAACCTGGAGTGGGTGGAAGACGCACTGAAGCGCAAGCAGAAGTGGTCCTCGGCCCTGCGTGACGTGAAGGACCAGATCATTGCCGAACAGCAGGCGACGATCGACATCGAGAAGACCACCTGGCTGGAACTGGACGAGCTGAAGGAAATCAGCCGCGCCATGGCCTACGGTGAAGCGCGTGCACGCAAGGCCAAGAAGGAAATGGTCGAGGCCAACCTGCGCCTGGTCATCTCCATTGCCAAGAAGTACACCAACCGCGGCCTGCAGTTCCTCGACCTCATCCAGGAAGGCAACATCGGCCTGATGAAGGCCGTGGACAAGTTCGAATACCGCCGTGGTTACAAGTTCTCCACGTATGCGACCTGGTGGATCCGCCAGGCCATCACCCGTTCGATCGCCGATCAGGCGCGCACCATCCGTATCCCGGTGCACATGATCGAAACGATCAACAAGTTGAACCGCATTTCCCGTCAGATGCTCCAGCAGTATGGCCGCGAGGCCACGCCGGAGGAGCTGGCCAAGGAAATGGACATGCCGGAAGACAAGATCCGCAAGGTGATGAAGATCGCCAAGGAGCCGATCTCGATGGAAACCCCGATCGGCGACGACGAGGATTCCCATCTGGGCGACTTCATCGAGGACACCAACGTGGAGTCCCCGATCGAGAACACCACCAACATCAACCTGTCTGAAACCGTGCGCGACGTGCTGGCCGGCCTCACCCCGAGGGAAGCCAAGGTGCTGCGCATGCGCTTCGGCATCGACATGAACACCGACCACACCCTCGAGGAAGTCGGCAAGCAGTTCGACGTCACCCGCGAGCGCATCCGCCAGATCGAAGCCAAGGCGCTGCGCAAGCTGCGTCACCCGAGCCGCTCCGAGCAGCTGCGCAGCTTCCTGGATATCGATTGATCGATTCCAGCGCAGCGCGTTGAAACCCGACAGACCCCGCGCAAGCGGGGTTTGTTTTTTGGGGCGGGTGGCGGCGCAGCGGATGGAGCGGGTGTTCGAGAGGAAGGGGGGAGCGCTGAATTGCCTCTTTAATTTCGTCGCTAATTTCGTAACGTAATTGTTGCCTTCTTTGTTTTTATGGCTGGATGATGTGATTTTAATCAACGGCTTATGGAAGGACTGTGGTTGCGAGCCGCTGAAAATAGGCGGTGCAGCGCTTCGACCGCACCGTCGACGTGCTCGGCCGGCGTGGCTTCGTCTCGCTGCTGGCGCTGTCCTCGGCCTTCGTCGGTGACGTGACCGTGGACTGGGGGATGGCTGCCGACGCGCTGGTGACGCAGCGCTGGGTCGATCGCGACGCGCAGGCCGCGATGGGAAGGCTGCACGCGTTCGGCCGGCCGATCGGCAACAGCGACATGCATCAGGGCAATCTGGGTTTCCATCTGGTCGATCGCGGCCCGCTGCCGTTGGCGCCCGCCTACGACATGTTGCCGATGTCACTGGCCCCCTCGCGCACGAGGGGGCTGCGTGCCGCTACGCCACTGTGCTCCATCGCGCCGGAGCGCAGCGGCGAGCTCGCGCACCTGCACTGGGCGGCGCCGCTGGCGGTGGACTACTGGCAGCGTGTGGCGGGTTCGGCGCTGCTGCGCTCGAGCGTGCTGCGTGAGCTGGCGGTGGAAAATGCGCATCGGGTCCAGGAGATGGGCCAGCGTTTCGGTTGATGTGAGGGGTGCAGTGGAAAGCGCCTACTGGCCTCCACTACACTGTGCGGCCGCAAGGGCCTATAGCTCAACGGTTAGAGCAGAGGACTCATAATCCTTTGGTTCCAGGTTCGAATCCTGGTGGGCCCACCATTCAATCAGGAGCCTGGCAGCAACCGCGCTGCCGATGCGCAGGCGCGACAGCCTCTTCCATGGTCACCGCGATGCATCTCTTTTGCTGAGAAGGTGATTTGCGAGTTCCTTGCCGCGGCGCAATTGGGCGCCGTCAAGGCCAGCTGCGGCATTGTTCAAGAACGAGGCGCCATACCGACTTGAACTTGTGCGGAAGAATGCTTCGGCGTATGCATAGGCCATCACCGGGTCTTTCGAGGCCAATATGCCGTTCTTGTAGATGTCGCTCAAACGCACGTATGCGTTTGATTCGCCGGCCGCTCCAGCGGACTCGAGGAATCTGACGGTGTTCTGTTTGTAGTCGCGGATCAGATCCGGATCCAGCGAGTTACGTTCGTCTTCAAAGATCCTCGAAGCGTATAGCGCGTAATCGAGCTGGGCGCGGATGTTTCCATGCTCGGCGGCATGGGTGATCGCGGTGAACACCTCTTCGGGACTCAGCGGCTCAAGCCAAAAATCCCGGCACAGCTCGTCGGTCGTACTCCTGATGTGACCCGCGGTGGCGGAGGCCTCGCGATCAATCTGACAACGCAGATCTGTTTCAACCAGTTCGTATGCCGACGTGGCACTGGCATCGGCAGGATGCTCGCCGCCTGCCTTCGCCGAAGGGCTGGTCGGCTGGTTCGTCAGGCCGGGCGTTCTGGATGCTTCCTGACCTGATCGCGCAGCCGGGTCAGAGGCTTGCGCTGCTCCGCCAGCAGAGATTGGCAAGGGCGTGGGGTTTTGCCGGGTAAGCGATAGTCCAGCGGTTGCTGACAACGCGACAGCCATGACAGACGCCGCTACAACCATCGTGCGTTTCATCGTGTATCCGGTCCCCTGAAAACCCAGCATCGGCTGAGCGTAGATGTATACGGCATCTGCTGCTCTCAGCATGCTACAGCCAGGATCGGATGCCAACGACCATGAGCCCGTTGGCGGCGCGGCATTGAAGGTTTCACCGGAAACTTCTGTGGCGAGGTCCCGCACCGCATATGAAATCGCATGGAATAGGAATATACAAAAATGGAAACACGGCACATTTCGTTTTTGTTAAGTGCGTGTCAACTATCGTTCCGCCCCGGCTTGCGGCGCCAGTAATGGCTTTGCCGATTTCGCGATGTGGTTTTTCGCATCGCTTCATGTGCGCTTGCCGGTAGTGCGGCGCAGTTTTCCATCGGCCACGTGCCGATTGGCTTTCAGAGAGGTTGAATCATGAAGTTTCTCATCATCCCGGCAGCCCTTGCCGCGTCATTGCTTGTGTCCGGTTGTACGACCAGCAGCTGGATCCAGGCCGCCGGTGGCGTGATGCAGGCAAAGGACGACTACGACAAGCAGGCGCGCCACCAGCGCATCCGCGACGCCAATGCGGCGGCCGCACGTGCGCGCCGGCAGTGAGCGCCGTCCCCATGACCAAGGCGATCCTGCTGGCGTGTGGTGTGGCCGCAGCGCTGTCTGGATGCATGCCCAGCGTCCTGCAATATGATCGCGGCAATCCGGTCGTGATGAGTTCGCTGCAGCAGGGCGCGACGCGCGAGTCGGTCCTGAGCGCCGCGGGCCGGCCGCTGGACGCGATGGTGCTGCCCGGCATCAACGGCGTCTGCTACAACTACCTTCTGCGCAACCGCGGCAATACATCGCCCTACTATGTGGCCTTCAACGCGCAGGGGCGCGTCGTCAACGCAGGCTACATCGCCTGCGAGAAGGCTCTAGCGGCGGGGTACCTGGACGCCAGTGAGCCGATCAAGCAGCGCTATTGATTGATCGACAACGCGGTGCGCACGCGTGTCATCGCAGCAACGATGGCGCCTGGTCGATCCGCCAGGCGCCATTCAACGCAAGCACCACCGCGAACGTTCCGCACAGCAACACGTCGGCCTCATTGTTCTCGCGCAGCGAGTGGTCGGCGCCGGGCAGCATGAGCACTTCAACCTCCCCGATGAACGCATGCCGCTCGTGATGCCGGGCACGTACCATTTCCCGGTATGGCCCGCGAAGTGTGCGCACCACCGGCCGGTTACCTGCGGCCTGCGCCGCTTTTTCAAGATCGATCACGTTGCCGCGCGGCATGCGCCAGACGATCCGCTCGGGTTGGCCGAACCACTCCAGTGCCTTCACCTCGCGGGTATGAAGGGCGCGCTTGGGTGGCGTGCGGCTCAATGCCAGCGCTGCGCGTCGGCTGCGCAACGCAATCCACAGCATGCTGCCCACGATGAACAGCCCGGCGGCCATCAGGTATACGAACACCAGCCCAAACCATGGCGAGCTGTTGGGAATACCAAACAGCATGGCAAAGAAGATGAGCAGCATCACCCCCTTGATCCACTCGACCTTGGTGTTCGTTGTCGCCATGCCACATCCCTTGAGACACCCGCAACACGCGGGGAGCCGGCCATTCTGGACCGCCAGGGCATGCTCGTCAGCTGTTGGGGGACTTCTTTCGCAGGCTCGGCGCCTTTGGTCCCCGTGTCATTCGGCAGGTGTCGCTGGCCCCGCGGCTTGCTAAAACAGCCGTCAACCACCTCTCAGGTCATGGATGATGAACCGACGCTACTCACGGTTGTGCGGCTGCCTGGCAACGCTGCTCCCTGCGGTCACCTATGCGGCTGTGGACCTTGCCGCGCTGGACAAGGACATGGTCGGCCCACGCACGGAGATGCTCGTGTTGGGCAGCGTGCACCTCAGCGAGCACGAGGCCTTCGATCCCAAGGCACTGGACCCGTTGCTGGACAGGCTGGCCGCCTTCAAGCCCGGCTACATCACCATCGAAGCCATCAGCGGCGAACAGTGCGACCTGGCCAAGCGCCACTCCGCGATCTACGGGGATGACTACTGCGCCAGCACGGAGACGGCGAAGACGGCGACCGGACTGGATGTGCCCGCTGCGATCGTGCAGGTCAACAAGACGCTGGCATCCTGGCCGGCATCACCCACGCCCGCGCAGCGTCGCCAACTGTCCGCCCTGTTCCTTGCAGCCGGGGAACGGGCATCCGCGTACGTGCAGTGGCTGCAGCTGCCCGTGGCCGAGCGACGGGCGGGCGATGGCCTGGATGGCACCCTGGTCGAGCTGCTCAGGCAGATCGAAACGCGCAAGAATGAGAGCTACCAGATCGCCGCGGTGCTGGCCGCGCGGCTCGGCCTGCCGCGCGTATACGCGGTGGACGACCACACCGGTGACAATCACCAGATCGCGGACCGCAAGGCATTCAGCGCAGCGCTCCAGCAGGCGTGGAGTGGGTATGGCCCCACGTTCGATGCAATGACCGAGCGCGAGGCGGCCTTCATCGCGACCAACGATCTGCTCTCGCTGTATCGCAGCGTCAACGATCCGGCGGCGCTGCAGGTGCTTGCCGAGTCCAACGTACGCCCGACGCTGGCCGCGGTGTCACCGCAGCACTACCCGCAGATCTGGGTGCAGGGCTGGGAGATCCGCAACCTGCGCATGGTCGCCAACATTCTCGAGGTCGTGCGTGACCACCCCGGCTCCCGCGTCCTGTCCATCGTCGGTGCCTCGCACAAGCCGTGGTTCGATGGCTGGCTGGGGCAGGTCTCGGGGGTGGATATCGTGGACACGCAGGAGGTGCTAAAGGAGTAGGAGGGCACCGCCCGCAGCGCCCTCCACGCTGCCTCAGAACCGATAGCCGACTTCCGCACCGACGATGCGGGGGCGGTCGATGGGACCGTAGTAGTTGCCGTCACGGCCGAACGCCAGGTTGTCGAAGATCAACCCGTTGATGCGTCGCTTGTTGGTCAGGTTGTCGACGTACACGCGCGTGCTCCACGGTCCGGTTTCATAGCCGAGCTGCACGCCGAGGATGGCCACAGCCGACTGGTAGGCGCGATTGCGTTCGTCCAGCGCCATGCGGCCATTGAACGATGACTCCACGCGCGCGAACAGCCCGGAGCGGTGCTGGTAGCGTGCGGCAAGATACGCCGTGTACTGCGGAGTGAGTTTGACGTCGTTGCCGGCCAGGCTTTCATTGGCGCCGACGAACAGCTTGCGGTACTCGGCGTCCACGTAGCCCGCGTTTGCGGTCAGCGTCAGGCCGGGCAGGACCTCCAGCGCGCCTTCCAGCTCCACGCCGCGCGAGCGGATGGACGCATCCGAGCCTACGTAGTCAGAGGAGATCGGTCGGCCGTTGGCATCGGTGGCCAGCTGGATTTCCTGCCAGTTGTCCGAAGTGATGTGGAACACCGCGCCACCGATATGCCCCCGCCCGCCGAGCACGTTCATCTTGAAGCCGAGCTCGTGGCTCCACATCATTTCCGATTCGTAGCGCAGCACTTTGTCGTTGACGACGTCACTCTGCGCCGCCGCCAGATTGAAGCCGCCCGGAATGTACCCCTTGGCGGATGCGGCGTAGAACGAGAGCGTGTCGCTGGCATCGTAGCGCAGTGAGACGCGTGGCAGTGTGGCAGTGAAGGTGTGTGCGAGCTCGGCATCGCGATAGAACACCAGGCCGCCCGGGCCCAGATCGAGCGTGCCTTCGCGCTGGCGGGTGGAGCGCTTGGCCTGCTCATGGCGCAGGCCAAGGCTGGCGGTCAGTTTCGGCAGCGAGGGTGGAGTGTAGCTGGCCGTGCCGAACACGCTGTAGTCCTGGCCATCCGCGCCCTGCTGCGGGGCGAGGTCATAGCTGCCCAAGCCGCGCAACGGCGGGCCGACCAGCGTGCCCAGGATGGAGTCCTTGTGGTGACGGTAGGTGGAGACGCCGGCGATGTAGGTCAGGGCCTGATCGCTGGGGGAGCTGAAGCGCAGCTCGCCGTTCAAGCTGTGCTGCTTGTCGTAGATGCGCCCGGCGAGGGCGGGCGTGGCGGTCATGTCGAAGTCGTAGCCGGCGGAGGTGTCTTCCTCCTGCCGGTAGGACAGTGCGGCATCCAGGGTGCCGCGGGACAACTGCCATTGCGCGCTGGCACCGGCGACGGCTTCGCTCTTGGTCGTGCGCTTGGGCGCATCGTTGATGTAGGTGAAGTCACCGGTACGACGGCCGCCGTTGTAGAGATCACCGTAGGTACGGTTATACAGGCCGACATCCAGCGGCAGGTACTCGTACTCGAACATCCCGGGTGCACGGGTGCCCAGGTGGTAGGCGATCGCGTTGATGGCCAGCGTATCGGTCGGTTCCCAGCGCAGCTTTCCCTGCAAGTAGGTCTCTTTGACCTTGCCTTTGACCTCATTGAATGGCGTGAGGTTCTTGAGGTGGCTGTCCTCGTCCGAGGCCATGAACGCGACCGAGCCAAACAGCCGGTCGCTGTTGCCCAGTGCGCCGCCGAGGAAGCCATCCACGCTGCTGCCATGGCCGTTGCCGAAGGAGGTCAGCCCGACATTCACCTCACCTTCGGTCGCCGCCGACGGTGCGCGCGTACGCACCAGCACCAGGCCGGATTCGCTGTTCGCCCCGTACAGCGTGCCCTGCGGGCCGCGCAGGATCTCCACCGACTCGACATGGTTCAACACCGCGTTGCTCAGTTCGCGGAACGGGATGCCGTCGATGTAGACCGAGGCGCGGTTGACCAGGAACGGGTTCGACTCGATCCCGCGGATGGAGATGAACATGTCGCTGAGCTGGCCCATCACGTTGAACTTCACGTTCGGCGCCAGCTTGTCCAGGTCGCGGAACTCGGTGACGTGCGCTTCCTTGAGTGCTTCGCGGTCGAGCACGGTGACCGACATGTCACTCTTGAGGTACGGGGTATCGCGTTTGCTGCCGGTGACCACGATGCCGTCCAGCTCGGTGGCCTTGGCGGGTGGGGTGGACTGCGCGCGGGCGGGCGCGCTGGGCAGCAGATGAAGCGCGGCGAGCACGGCGCCGGCAAGTACAGCGTGTTTCACTGGGAGCCTCTGGAGGTGGTGGCGCGCACCACGGTGATGGGAGGGATTCCCGAATGTTATGGTGTAACAATAGAGCGCCGCCGCTCCATTTCCGGCGTGGCCGCTCCAGAACTGGACACCTGATGACCCGCTCCCTTGCCCCGCCACCGTCCGTCGTGGCCGAACGGATAACCGCCGAAGCGGGCCGTCCGTTGGATGCCTGCGTCGGCAATGCCGACGGCTCGGTGTTGATGCTCCGCCACACGTTCGCGGCAGCGCAGGGCGCGCTGGGCGAGGGCAGCGCGCTGCGCATCGGGCTGCTCACCGCGGGCGGCGGTGCGCTGTATCAACGCACGGCGCTTGGGCGTATCGCGCAGCCCTGGCGGGCAGGTACGTTCAACGTGGTGTTGCCGGACTGCCCCGGCGAGTTCCGCAGCCCACCCCTGGCGCTGCTGGGCATGGCGATCGATGCGCGCCATCTGCAGGGGCACGGCGTGTGCTTGGAGCAACTGCATCGCGCGGCATCGCCGCTGCATGACGACCCGGTGATCGCCTCGGTGATGGGGGCGTTGTGGCACTGTGCCGAGGCACATGCCGGTTCTGCCGCGTTCTTTGAGCACGGTGTGGATCTGGTTCTGAAGCGGTTGGCTGGGCGCCCGGTTGCGACGGCGCGCGCCACGCGACGCGCGTTGTCGCCAGCGCACGTCAAGCGGGTACAGGAACTGATCGATGCCCAGCTTGGCGACGATCTGGGCGTCGCACGTATGGCGCAGGAAGTCGGGCAGGAGGCCAGTGGATTCAGTCGCCGCTTCCGCCTTGCGACCGGCATGACGCCCTACGCGTATCTCACCTGGCGCAGGATGGACGCCGCCAAGCCGATGCTGCTGGCAGGCCAGAGCGTCACCGAGGTCGCCTTGGCGATGGGCTACGCCAACCCGGGCAAGTTCGCCGCGGCGTTCCGGCGGGTGACCGGGCAAGCGCCGTCGCGGTGGGCAGATACTGCCAGGCGGTGATCAGGGCTGCACCGCGTGGGTACCCAGGCCGCCCACTGGTTCGGTCTCAAACCGCTCGCCGAATCCCGTGATCATCGGTCGGGCCTTGGCGATCGCCGCCTGGACAGACGGCAGTGCCAGCGAAGCGCGGTGCATTTCCGGGCTGTCCCAGACCTCGGTGATCCAGATCGCCTCCGGTGCCGTGGGGTCGCGCGCTACCACGTAGCTCCGGCAGCCGGGCATCGCGACGGTTCCCTCCAGCAGGATCGCGATGACCGCATCGCGCTGGCCGGGCGCGGTCAACATCTTGCCGATCAAACCGTACATGGAGGCACCTGGAAGGAGGACAGGAACGCATCGTGGGCGTACGCCACGTGAAGGGTCAAGCACCCGGGCCGGTTTGAGGCCACCCGGCGACTGCGTTATCCTGCGCGCCGCTTTCGCTGCCTCGGCAGGACCCTTGTGATGACGCCACCCTGATACCGCGTTGACGACGCGCCGGCCCTTGCGCTGGCTCAGGGAGTGCTTTGTCTTCATCACACAACGCGCCGTGCGGATCGCCGGTGCGTGGAGTCTGTCCATGTCTGTTTCCTATCCGCTGCGCCAGCAATGGTTCGGCAATATCCGCGGTGATCTGCTGTCCGGCGCGGTGGTCGCCCTCGCGCTGATTCCCGAGGCGATCGCCTTCTCCATCATTGCCGGGGTCGACCCCAAGGTCGGCCTGTACGCCTCGTTCTGTATCGCGGTGGTCACCGCCATCGCGGGCGGGCGGCCGGGCATGATCTCCGCGGCCACCGGCGCGATGGCGCTGGTGATGGTCGATCTGGTGCGCGATCACGGCCTGCAGTACCTGCTGGCCGCGACGATTCTGGCCGGGCTGCTGCAGATCGTCGCGGGCGCGCTGAAACTCGGCGCCTTGATGCGCTTCGTGTCGCGCTCGGTGATCACCGGCTTCGTCAACGCGCTGGCGATCCTGATCTTCCTGGCACAGCTGCCCGAGCTGATCGGGATGCCGTGGACGGTGTATGCCGTGTGCGTGGCGGGCCTGGCGATCATCTACCTGCTGCCGCTGCTGACCCGGGCAGTGCCCTCGCCGCTGGTGGCGATCGTGGTGCTCACCGCGCTGTCGATCTGGCTCGGCCTGGACATCCGCACCGTGGGCGACATGGGTGCGCTGCCAGACAGCCTGCCGGCCTTCCTGCTGCCGGACGTGCCGCTCACCTGGGAAACGCTGCGCATCCTGCTGCCGGTCTCGGCCACGCTGGCGGTGGTGGGCCTGCTGGAATCGATGATGACCGCGCAGATCGTGGAAGACATGACCGACACGCCCAGCCAGCGCAACCGCGAGTGTGCCGGCCAGGGCCTGGCCAACATCACGGCCGGGCTGTTCGGCGGCATGGGCGGCTGCGCCATGATCGGCCAGTCGGTGATCAACGTCTCATCCGGGGGCCGCGGGCGGTTGTCCTGCCTGGTGGCCGGCGTGCTGTTGCTGCTGCTGGTGGTCTACGGCGCGGAGTGGGTCCGGCAGATTCCGATGGCCGCGTTGGTCGCGGTGATGATCATGGTCAGCATCGGGACGTTCCATTGGCGCTCGTTCGCCGAGTTCCGGCTGCATCCCAAGAGCTCCTCGCTGGTGATGCTGGGCACGGTGATCGTGACGGTCGCCACGCATGACCTGGCCAAGGGCGTGCTCACCGGGGTGCTGCTGTCGGCGCTGTTCTTCGCCCGCAAGGTCGGCCGGATGCTGGACATCGCCGATGCCGAAGCCGCCGACGGCAGCCGTGTCTACACGGTCAGCGGGCAGGTGTTCTTCGCCTCGGCCGGGCAGTTCGCGGCGGCCTTCGATCTGCTGCATGTGCCCGAGCGCGTGGTCATCGATCTGAGCAACGCGCACTTCTGGGACCTCAGTGCGGTCGGTGCACTGGAGCGGGTGGCCGGCAAGCTGCGCGCGCGTGGCGCCAGCGTGGAGGTGATCGGACTCAATGCCGCCAGCCAGACGCTGGTGGAGCGGCTGGGGCGTGGCGAGCGCGGCGCGGGCGTTCACTGAACACGGTCAGGAATCGGCGCTAAACATCGGGCCGATCACGCCGTTATCCAGCTGAGTCCCTTCTCTGGGCCGGCGCCGTCAGGGTGCCGGCAGGTGGTATCTCCACAGAGCAGGGCGGTGGCATCGATCCCTGCTGGCCGCGCCGTGATGACACCGCGCGCGTGCTGGCCCGCAATGGACTGCGTGTTTCCGTGGCGGCGCACGCGTGCGTCCGCCGGTATGCCCTTTTTCCGGAACCGCCCCCCATGCCCGTGTCCCGCCCCACCGCGTCCAAGCGCCCTGGCAGCATCGCCAACCGACTGATGCTGGGTACGGCGTTGATCGCCATGCTCTGCTTCGGTGTCACCGCCGCCATCAGCTATCGCGAAGCCAGCGCGTCGCTGGTCGATGCCTCACGCCACACCATGCAGAGCGAGGCCCAGGCCGAAGCGCTGCGGGTGAGTGGTGATCTTTCCAGTGCCTTCGCCACCAGCCAGGCGCTGGCGCAGAACCTGCTGGTGCAGCGCGCCGCGGGTACGCTGTCGCGGGCGACGGTCGCCGCCGTGATCCACCAGCAGGTGCAGGTACACCCGGAGTGGGTCGGGTTCGGCACGCTGTGGGAGCCGGAAGCCTTCGATGGCAAGGACACCGAGTTCGTCGGTGCCGAGGCACACGATGATACCGGCCGCTTCATGAGCTACTGGGCCTGGCACGACGGTACGCCGATGCAGGATGCGCTGAAGGGCTACGACGTGCCCGGCGACGGCGACTGGTATCTCAAGCCAAAGGAGTTGAAGCGGCAGACGGTGGCCGAGCCTTATACGTACGAGATCGGTGGCCAGAAGGTGCTGATGACCACGCTGTCCACCCCGGTGATCGATGACGGCACCTTCCTCGGCGTGGTGACGGTGGATTTCGCGCTGGCCGCACTGCAGAAGCACCTCGCCGCGTTGCGCCCGATGGGTGAAGGTCACGTTGAACTGATCTCGCCCGGCGGCATCGTGCTGGCTGCGGAGGACCCGAACGAGATCGGCAAGCGTCGCGAGGATGCGGTGACCACGCAGGTGTTGGCCGCGGTGAAGGCGGACAAGACCTTCGATGCCTTCGAACCGGATGCGGCCGGCAACGTAAAGACCTATGTGCCGCTGCGCATCGGTGGCAGCCAGGAGCATTTCGCGCTCGGTGTGAGCGTGCCGCACGCGCTGATCACCGCGCAGGCACGTGCGCTGCTGTGGATCATTCTCGCCGTTGGCCTGGGCGCGGCGCTGGTGCTCAGCGGCAGCGTGTACGTGCTGCTGCGCCGCCAGGCGATCCGTCCGCTGGCCGATGCGGTCCGCCTGTCTGCCGAGGTGGCCGAAGGCCGTCTGGACACGCCGCTGCCGCCCGCGCGCAACGACGAAGTCGGGCGCCTGCTCGAATCGATGCAGCGCATGCGCAGCCAGTTGCGCGCCGTGATGGCGGCGCAGGGGGAGATGGCCCAGCGCCACGAGGCCGGTGAGTTGAGCTACCGCATGGACGCGCAGGCCTTCCCCGGCGAGTACGGCAAGATGGTGGAAGACACCAATCAGCTGGTTGGCGCCAACATCGCGGTCACGCGCCGTCTGGTCGAGGTGATGCAGCGCTACGCGGTCGGTGACCTGAGCCAGGACATGGACCGCCTGCCCGGCGAGCAGGCCGCCTTTACCGCGGCGATGGATACCACCAAGGCCAACCTGCGCGCCATCAATACCCAGATCGGGGACCTGGCCGGCGCGGCGGCGGTGGGCGATTTCAGCCAGCGTGGCGACGTGGTGCGCTTCGACCACGACTTCCGCGCCATGGTCGAAAACCTCAACACGATGATGCAGGTCAGTGATGACAATCTGCAGCAGATTTCCGCGCTGCTGCGCGCCATCGCAGCGGGTGATCTCACGGCACGCATGCGCGGTGAGTTCCATGGCGTGTTCGCCCGGATGCGTGACGACGCCGATACCACGGTCGCGCAGCTGACCGATATCGTCGGCCGCATCCAGCAGGCCACCGGCAGCATCAACCTGGCCGCCGGTGAGATCGCCGCGGGCAACAGCGATCTGTCGCGCCGCACCGAGCAGCAGGCCGCCAGCCTGGAAGAGACCGCCGCCTCGATGGAGGAGCTCACCTCCACGGTCCGGCAGAACGCGGACCATGCGGTGCAGGCCAACCAGCTCGCCGCCGGTGCTGCCGAGGTGGCCTCGCAGGGCGGCGTGGTGGTCGGCCAGGTGGTGACCACCATGGCCGGCATCGAGGCCTCGTCCAAGCGCATCGCCGAGATCATCTCGGTGATCGACGGCATTGCCTTCCAGACCAACATCCTGGCCTTGAACGCCGCCGTCGAAGCAGCCCGGGCCGGCGAGCAGGGCCGTGGTTTCGCGGTGGTGGCCACGGAAGTGCGCGCGCTGGCCCAGCGCTCGGCGGGCGCCGCCAAGGAGATCAAGACGTTGATCGACGACTCGGTGACCCAGGTCAGTGCGGGCTCGGCACTGGTGCAGACCGCTGGCCGCACGATGGAGGAGATCGTCACCGGCGTGCGTCGGGTCAACGACATCATGGCCGAGATCTCGGCCGCCTCGAAAGAGCAGTCTGCCGGAATCGAGCAGGTCAACCAGACCATCACCCAGATGGACGAGACCACACAGCAGAATGCCGCGCTGGTGGAGGAAGCCACGGCGGCGGCGCGTGCGATGGAGGAGCAGGCCCAGCAGCTGGGTACTGCGGTGGCGATCTTCCGCCTGCAGTCCAGTGCTGGCGCGGCCAGCACATCGGCACGCCGGGCCGCGCCCGCGCGCAGCACCGCGCGGATGCCGGCAGCGGCCGTGGCCGGAGACGGGGACGACTGGCAGACCTTCTGATCCTGCCCGGCGTGCCACTTCCCATGGCGCGCCGGGTCGCGTGATTCACCGGATGCTCACCGCGCTGCATTGGTAATCGGCGCTATTCTTTGCAGGCATGGTAAGCACATGACCTCCCGTTCCGACCGGCTTGGCCTGGCCGCGCTGACTGCCCTGGTGGTCGGGTCGATGATCGGTGCCGGCATCTTCTCGCTGCCGCAGAACATCGCGCGCAGCGCCGGCCCGGGCGTGGCATTGATCGGCTGGATGATCAGCGGGCTGGGCATGTTGATGCTGGCCTTCGTGTTCCAGAACCTGGCCAACCGCAAGCCCGAGCTGGATACCGGCATCTATGCGTACGCGCGGGCCGGGTTCGGCGATTACATCGGCTTCTCGGCAGCCTGGGGCTACTGGGTCTGTTCGCTGCTGGGCAACGTCAGCTATTTCGTGCTGATCTTCAGTGGCCTGGGCTATTTCGTGCCGGCCTTCGGTGAGGGCAATACCTGGCAGGCGGTGGCGTGTGCGTCCGTGCTGCTGTGGTCGATGCACGCAATGATCCTGCGCGGCATCCGCCAGGCTGCGCTGGTCAATGCCGTCGTCACCGTGGCCAAGATCGTGCCGATCGTGGTGTTCCTGATCATCGCCGCGGTCGGTTTCAAGGCCGACATCTTCACCGGCGACTTCTGGGGCACGGCAGAACTTGGCAGCGTGGGCGAACAGCTGCGCGGCATGATGCTGATCACGGTGTGGGTGTTCATCGGCATCGAGGGCGCCAGCATCTACTCGCGGCGTGCGGCCAGGCGCTCGGATGTCGGGCGCGCGACCATCATCGGGTTCCTGTGCGTGCTTGCGCTGCTGATGCTGGTCAATCTGCTCTCGATGGGCGTGCTGCGCCAGGACGCCCTGGCCCATGCACGCAACCCCTCGATGGCCTTCGTGCTGGAGGCCATCGTCGGGCCCTGGGGCGCCACCTTGATCATCATCGGCATGATCGTCTCGGTGCTGGGGGCGTTGCTGGCGTGGGTACTGCTGTGCGCCGAAGTGCTGTACGCAGCGGCGGGGGATGGCACGATGCCGGCCTTCCTCGGGCGTGAGAACGCGCGCCAGGTGCCGGCCAATGCGCTGTGGCTCACCAACGGGCTGATCCAGCTGTTTCTGATCATCACCCTGTTCAGTGCCGGCACCTATACCAGCCTGGTGCTGCTGGGCGCGTCGATGAGCCTGGTGCCGTACCTGTTCTCGGCCGGTTACGGCGCCCTGCTCGCACTGCGCGGGGACACCTATGCCGGGCAGCGCGGGCTGCGGGCCCGCGATCTGCTGGTGGCCGGGCTGGCAACGCTGTACGCGCTGTGGCTGGTCTATGCCGGTGGGCTGTCCCAGGTTCTGCTGTCGGTACTGCTGTATGCGCCGGGCATCGCCATGTTCGCCGCCGCCAAGCACCAGCATGGGCAGCGGATATTCACCCGGGCCGAGCAGGTCATCGTGGCGGGCGTGATCGTCGTGGCCGGCTGGGCGGCGTGGGGTCTGTACCAGGGCCATCTGCACCTGGCGTGAGAGCGCCCCACAAAAAAGCCCGGTCAAGGACCGGGCTCTTCATCCACGCCTGCGCGCTGCTTACCAGCGCATGCCGGCGAAGGGGTTCCAGCTGGTGTCGCCCTTCACTTTTTCCAGGTAGTACGAATAGTTGGTGGTCAGCGCGATCAACACCGACCAGGCCACGCCGATCGCACGGCCGACCACGTCCGGCAGGAACGCCACGACGACCATCAGCACCAGGGTGATGCCCAGGATGGTCAGCGCCTTGCGCCACATGCCCACGATCAGGAGGTAGATCCAGCTGAAGAACAGGGCGTAGAAGTTGAAGTTAACCTTGATCTTCTGGCCGAACGGCAGCGTCTTGTACGCTGCCTTGAAGGTCGGCGTGTTGGGGGCGCCGTGCTGGTCGAAGAAGTTGAAGCGGAACTGCCACTTGGGGCTGTAGGGGGAAGCAGTGTTGGAATCCATATCCGAATCGTTTGTTGAAAACGATTACATGATACCGACAAGCTATTGATTGGCGCCAATTTTTCGACGCTTGCGGGCACTCTTGGAAGGGACTGCGGGCACCGTCACACATTCGTCCCGGTTTTCCGATAGGGTGCGCAATCCGCGCGGCCGGAAGCCCCGCGGGTCATGAGAAGTCAACGAGATGCCAGACCATGTCCATTGATGTGATGTCCCCCGAGCGCCCTGTGGCAGGACCGCAGATCACGCCGTGCCCGGTCGCCACCCAGGCGCAGCACCTGCTTGCCCAGCTGCAGTTCTCGCAGGTGAGCGCGCGTGCGCTGTCGCGCCCGCCGGTCGACACCGACCTGGCCACCGCCGCCACCGTCGCCTGAGCCCAACGCGCCACCGCACGCCGGTGCGGCCGGTCGTCCAAACGCCCGCCCGCTCCCCCGCCCACGGCATGGAAAAACCGCGCAACACCGGCCCATCCGGCCCCGCACCGGGCCGCTGGAACGGTATCCATCGCCGTGCGGGGCCTGGACTGGCCGGGCGCAAGATGAATGGGCAGAGGCCCATGGCACAGGGCCTGCGCGGCGGTGCCTGTGCGGGGGGCTCCACTTGTCTCGATCCAAAAGCTGAATGCGGAGAAATGCCCGGTCAGCCCTTCGCGCGCACCTTACATTTCGCGCCATAGACTGAGCCGCATTTTTCGTCTCAAGTCGGTTTGGAGAGTTCGTGGGTTCCGGTAGTCACAGACATACGCTGCGTGCCGGTCTCCGGCCCGCATCGACAGGACGCATGCGTGCCAGCGCGCACGCCGGGCTCAGGACGCCCCCTTCCGCACTTGGCACCCCCGGCCTGGCACGCCCTGCACAGGGACACCGCGCATGAGTACCCAGACCCTCAACGCCCCGCTGGATGCCGGCCGGGCGACGTTGCCGGCCGAGTCGCCGTTGCCGATGCCCGAGCAGTCGCTGCGCGAAGGCCGGCTGCAGGTGCCACGCCAGCGCACCTCGCCGCGGATGATCGGGCTGCGCCGTTTCTACATCCTGGGCGGCACCGCGGCGATGACCGCCGCAGCGAGCCGGATGATGTGGAAGGTGCTGGCCGTCAACGGCATCAGCGTGCTCGAGGCCTGCCTGCTGGTGCTGTTCGTGGGGCTGTTCGCGTGGATCGCGCTGTCGTTCGCCGGCGCCGTGGCGGGCTTCCTGACCGCCGTGTTCGATCGGGGCTACAAGCTGGGCATCGACCCGGACGCACCGCTGCCGACCGTGCACACGCGCACCGCGCTGCTGATGCCCACCTACAACGAAGATCCGCGCCGGCTGCTGGCCGGCCTGCAGGCGATCTACGAGTCAGTGGCCGAGACCGGGCAGCTGGCGAACTTCGATTTCTACGTGCTCAGCGACACCCGGCGCGATGACATCGGGCAGGCCGAAGAAGCGGCCTACCGCGCCCTGTGCGATGCCGTGGGCGGCCATGACCGCATCTTCTACCGTCGCCGCGGCGACAACAGCGGGCGCAAGGCCGGCAACATCGCCGATTGGGTCCGCCGCTTCGGCGGCGCTTACCCGCAGATGCTGATCCTGGACGCCGACAGCCTGATGACCGGCGACACCATCGTGCGCCTGGTCGCGGGCATGGAGCACAACCCGGATGTCGGGCTGATCCAGACCCTGCCGGCGGTGGTCGGCGGGCGCACCCTGTTTGCCCGCATGCAGCAGTTCGGCGGGCGCGTCTACGGCCCGGTGATCGGCCGCGGCGTGGCGTGGTGGCATGGCGCGGAGAGCAACTACTGGGGCCACAACGCGATCATCCGCACCCAGGCCTTCGCCGAGCAGGCCGGCCTGCCGTCGCTGCCGGGCAAGGAGCCGTTTGGCGGGCATGTGCTCAGCCACGATTTCGTCGAAGCCGCGCTGATGCGCCGGGGCGGCTGGGCCACTCACATGGTGCCGTACCTCAAAGGCAGCTATGAGGAAGGCCCGCCGACCCTCACCGACCTGCTGGTCCGTGACCGCCGCTGGTGCCAGGGCAACCTGCAGCACGCCAAGGTGGTCGGCTCCAAGGGGCTGCACTGGGTCAGCCGCATGCACATGCTGGTCGGCATCGGTCACTACTTCACCGCGCCGATGTGGGCCATGCTGATGTTGATCGGCATCGCGATCCCGCTGTTCCAGGGCGGCATCGACCTCAATGAAGTGCTGCATCTCTCGCCGGGCGTTTACTGGCGCCACCAGGACGAGACGCAGGTGATCCGCATGTTCGCGATCACCATGGTGGTGCTGCTCTCGCCCAAGGTACTGGGCTATCTGGCCATGCTGCTGGAGCCGGTGGAACGCCGCGGCTGCGGTGGCACGATCCGCGCCTTCATTTCGATGCTGCTGGAGACCATCCTTGCCGCGCTGATGGCGCCGGTGGTGATGTACGTGCAGTCGCGCGGCGTGGCCGAAGTGCTGGCCGGCAAGGACTCGGGCTGGGATGCGCAGCAGCGTGACGATGGCGGAGTGTCCTGGCTGGCACTGGCACGTGGCTATGGCGGGCTGAGCGTGTTCGGTCTGTTCATGGGGGCACTGGCCTATGCGGTCTCGCCCTCGCTGGCGGCGTGGATGGCGCCGGTGGTGATCGGCATGGTGCTGGCGATTCCGGTGGTGGGCTTCACCTCCTCGCGCACCGCCGGCGTGTGGATGCACCGGCTGGGCCTGATGGAAATCCCGGAAGAATCGGCACCGCCCAAGGTGCTGGTGCGCGCGGCCGAGCTGCGCCGTGCGGCTGCCGAGGCGCATCCGGCCGGCTGAGCCCTGCGTTGCCGCGATCAGCGCCCCATTGCAGCGGGGCGCGGTCATAATGCGGCTTGAACGTACTGGAGCCGCCTGATGCTGGATACCGTGGAAAACGAAACCGGCGCCGACCCGCAGTGGTCGGTGCTGTGGCTGCATGGCCTGGGTGCCGATGGCCATGACTTCGCCCCGATCGTGCCCGAGCTGGTGCGCCCGCACTGGCCGGCGATCCGCTTCGTGTTCCCGCATGCGCCGGTGCAGCCGATCACGATCAACAACGGCGTGCCGATGCGCGCGTGGTACGACATCGTCAGCATGGATTTCCGCTCGCGCGCCGACAGCGCCGGCGTGGATGCCTCGATCGTGGAACTGGAACTGCTGATCGAGCGCGAGATCGCCCGCGGCATTCCGGCCGAGCGCATCCTGCTGGCCGGCTTCTCCCAGGGCGGGGCGGTGATCCTCAGCGCACTGCTGCGCCGCACCCGTCCGCTGGCCGGGCTGATCGCGCTGTCGACCTATCTGCCCGACCCGGCCAAGGCTGCGGCCGCGTGCGTGGCCGGTGCGATCAGCGTGCCGGTGTTCATGGCCCATGGCACGCAGGATCCGGTGATTCCGGTGGCGATCGCCGAGCACACCGCACAGACGCTGGGCGCGCTCGGCCTGCCGGTGGAGTGGCACACCTATACGATGGCCCACCAGGTCTGTGCCGACGAGCTCGACGCACTGGGCAACTGGCTCGAGGCGCGCTTGGCCGCCTGACGCCATGAACGACCCGCGCCAGCAGTCCTGGTTGCCCGAGCTGTGCCGCCTGCCGCGACTGGCGGCGATGCTCGGGTTGGCCGAGCTGGTGGTCGTGGTGGTGGCGCTGGCACCCGATGGCAGCCGCCACTGGACGCTGCCGGACTTCCTGTCCGCCAGCGGCTTCGCGTTGTGGCTGGCGCTGGCAGTGACGGTCAGCCTGTGCAGCGTGCGCGCCATGCTCTCGCGCCTGCCCGAGGTGCCGGGCATGGTGCTGGTGGTGATGATGACCGGCCTGATCGCCGGCGCGTGCGCGGCGATCGTGCATGCGTTGTACGGGGTGATCGGCGGCGGCAGCTTCGCCCAGACCGTCGGCTTCTGGCGGTTCACGCTGGGCAGCGCGGCGATGACCGCATTGATCAGCGCACTGGCGCTGCGCTACTTCTACGTCAGTGATCGTGGCAGCGCGCAGATGCTGGCCAATGCACGGGCCCAGGCCGATGCGCTGCAGGCGCGGATCCGGCCGCATTTCCTCTTCAACAGCATGAACCTGATCGCCAGCCTGCTGCGCCGCGATCCGGACGTGGCCGAGCGCGCGGTCCTGGACTTGTCCGACCTGTTCCGTGCCGCGCTGGGTGCCGGCGATGGCGACTCCACCCTGCAGGCCGAGTGCGAACTGGCCGAGCAGTATCTGTCGATCGAATCGCTGCGCCTGGGCGAACGCCTGAAGGTGATCTGGCTGCGCGACGAGCCGTTGCCATGGTCGTTGCCGATGCCGCGGCTGGTGCTGCAACCGCTGGTCGAGAACGCGGTGCTGCACGGCATCTCACGGGTGCCTGCCGGCGGCACGATCGTGCTGGCGCTGTCCAGCGACGGCACGCAGCTGCGCATCCGGGTGCGCAACCCGGCGCCGGATCCGGCCACCCGCGGGCTGCCGCTGCTGCAGGGCGCAGGCCACGCACAACGCAACATCGCCCACCGCCTGGCCTGGCGCTTCGGCCCGGCCGCGCGGATGACGGGGGCGTGGGCCGACGGCTACTATGCTTGCGAAATCACGGTCCCGGTCCAGTGAGGAAACTGTCTTGAAGGTGGTGATCGCCGACGACGAACCGCTGGCCCGCGAGCGCCTGCGCTCCCTGCTTGCCGACCAGGCCGGCATCGAGGTGGTGGCCGAGGCCGAGAACGGCGAACAGGCGCTGCATGCCTGCGCCGAACTGCAACCGGACCTGGTCCTGCTCGATATCGCCATGCCCGGCCTGGACGGGCTGGAGGCCGCACGCCATCTGGCGACCTTCGAACCCCGCCCGGCCGTGGTGTTCTGCACCGCGTACGACGCGCATGCGCTGTCCGCGTTCGAAGCGGCGGCCATCGATTACCTGATGAAGCCGGTGCGCCCCGAGCGCCTGGCTGCCGCCCTTGAACGGGCGCGGACCTTCCTGGCCGGCCGCAGCGGCCCGGCGACCGCCGCCAGCCAGCAGGCGCGCACGCTGCTGTGCGCGCGCCTGCGCGGCAGCCTGCGGCTGATCCCGGTCGAGGACATCCATTACCTGCAGGCCGAAGAGAAATACGTCGTCGTGCACCACGCGCGCGGCGAAGACCTGCTGGAAGAATCGCTGAAGTCGCTGGAAGAAGAATTCGGCACCCGATTCGTGCGCATCCATCGCAATTGCCTGGTCGCCCGGCACGAACTGGTGGAGCTGCGACGAAATGGCGCAGGCCAGGTCCAGGCGGTGCTGCGCCATGGCCACGGGCCGCTGGAAGTCAGCCGCCGCTGCGTGGCCAGCCTCAAGCAGGACCTCAAACACCTGTAGGCCACGGGGATCCCATCGGGCCTGGCAGGCGCTCACCGTTGGTCGATATGCCTCCGTGCGTCGATAATGGCGCCATGAAGACCCTGCGCATCGCCACCCGAAAGAGCCCGCTTGCCCTGTGGCAGAGCGAATACGTCGCCGACCGCCTGCGCCAGGCGCACCCGGGGCTGGAGGTGGTGTTGATCCCGATGAGCACCCGCGGCGATGAGGTGCTGGACCGCTCGCTGGCGGCGATCGGCGGCAAGGGCCTGTTCCTCAAGGAACTGGAACTGGCGATGCTGCGTGGCGAAGCGGATTGCGCCGTGCACTCGCTCAAGGACGTGCCGATGGAACTGGACGCGCCCTTCGCGCTGCCAGCCATGCTGACCCGTCACGACGCGGCCGACGGGTTCATTTCAAATCTGTACGCCTCGCTGGAGGCATTGCCGATCGGGGCCCGGGTGGGCACCTCGTCGCTGCGCCGCCAGGCCCAGCTGCGCGCGCTGCGCCCGGATCTTGAGCTGCAGGACCTGCGCGGCAACGTCAACACGCGCCTGGCCAAGCTCGACAACGGCGGTTACGACGCGATCGTGCTGGCGGTCGCCGGGCTGGAACGCCTGGGCCTGGGCCACCGTATCGTGGCGCGCCTGGCCGCCCCGGACTGGTTGCCGGCCCCGGCGCAGGGCGCAGTCACGGTGGAGTGCAACGGCGAGGACGCGGCGGTGATGGGCCTGTTCGCTGCGCTGGACGATGCCGACACGCGTGCCTGCGTGGAAGCCGAGCGCGCCATGAACCGCGCGCTGCACGGCAGCTGCCATGTACCGGTAGCGGGGTTCGCGCAGTGGGAAGGGGAGAATCTGTTCCTGCAGGGCCTGGTCGGCGGGGTCGCCGATGGCCGCATCGTGCGTGCCCAGGCGCGTGGCCCAGCCAGTGACCCGGAAACGCTGGGCCAGCGCGTCGCGCGCGGGCTGCTCGATGCCGGCGCCGGGGAACTGCTCGCGGTGTAGTGCCGGCCGCTGGCCGACATTCCAGATCGCGCGAGGTTCCCGGCTAGCCGGCCAGCGGCCGGCACTACGTCACGATGGCGGGCGCACCGGCGCCCGCAGCGATTACTTGAACTTGTAGACCACGTTCATCGTGGTCAGCGTGTCGGTCTTGCGCTTGTCATCGGCGACGTCGCTGTTGTGACGCGCCTGCCAGCCGGCCTTCAGCGCCAGATGCTCGTTCATGCTCACCGATACGCCGAAATCGTTCTGCGCGAAGGTGTTGTACGAGCCCGATTCGACCAGCAGCGTGTTCACCAGGTCGGTGTTCGGGGTCAGCGTGTACTTGAGATCGAACAGGCCGCGGCCGATCAGGCCGGTACGGGTCGAGTCGTCTTCGGTGTTGTGGGTGCGGCGCACACCCGGACCGATCTGCGCGTCCATGTAGAAGCGCTCGGCGTCGATGATCCGGGTGCCGTAACCGAGACCGAACGAGCTCTGGCGGTCGTAGGTGGCGAAATCGTCGCGCTCGTAACGCACCGTGGCGGTGATCTGGCGGTGTTCGCCCAGCTGCAGCGCGCTGCCGGCGCTGCCGGTGTAGCGGTTGGCGGTGGTGTTGCGGCGGCGGATGGTGGTGCCGTCGTCGTTGGTATCGGTGTACTCCGAGCGCGAGCGCAGGCCGAACAGGTCCAT
Source organism: Stenotrophomonas sp. RIT-551 (assembly GCF_026241915.1). Lineage (NCBI taxonomy): Bacteria > Pseudomonadati > Pseudomonadota > Gammaproteobacteria > Lysobacterales > Lysobacteraceae > Stenotrophomonas > Stenotrophomonas sp. RIT-551. The sequence continues at coordinate 469,188 of NZ_JAPJIU010000001.1, forward strand.
GCTGTGCACCCAGTCATCATCGGTGTAGCGCAGGCGCAGACGACCGTTGAAGCTCTCGGTATTGCTGTTGCCGCGGGCCGAGGCAAAGCCCAGTTCGCCGCCACTGCCGCTCCAGGGGGAGGTCATCGCCGCCAGTTCGGCAACGTCCTGTGCATAAACCGCCGGGGCGCAGAGCAGCAGGGGAACAAGCAACGAAACGCGCAGGGACATCAACGGTTCTCCGTGATCGGACAAGGGGGAGGGACAACAAGGGGGGGATGATACTTGATGCGTTCCACGTCACATTCGGCGATGGGCCGGGGCTTTAGGACCCGTTCGGCCTCGCCCCTGTTCAGGGAATATCGATCCGCAGCGCGGCGTCGTCGAAGCGCGAGTAGGTCACGGTGATCCGGAACGGCTGCCCGTTGGTCTGGCCCTTGCGCTCGATCTGCACCGGTAGGCCCTGTGCATTGACCCAGTACAGCAGGCCATCGGGCGCTGCGGTCGCGTGGCGCACCTCGTATTTATGGGCGCGCTGGCCGCCGGCGCGTTCTTCGCCGAGGTCGCGCACCTGCAGCTGCGCCGGCTCCAGATCGGCGGGCAACGGATTGCGCCACTGGGCCAGCATCCCTTCGGGCACCGGGATCTGGCGCACTTCGCCGGCACGCTGCAGGAAGAAGGTGCCGCCGATGATGGTCTGCGGGCCATCCTCGGTGACGAGGCGGTAGCGGTCCGGGGCCACGTAGTCCATCTGCGCCTCCACCGCGCGCGGGCCCTGCATCTTCATCACCGCATGGAAGCTGCGCAGCTGGCCGAAGCGCTGGCTGGCGGCCAGCACCGTGCCGACCGGATCGGCGGCCGGTGCGGTCGCGGCAGGCACCGCAGCCACGGGCGTTTCAGTGCGCCCACAGCCGCTGGGCAGCAGGGCGGCGGCGGACAGGGCAAGGACGGGCAACAGGCGCATGACGGGCGGCAGCAGGCGATGGGGGCCCCACGATAGCCGAAGATGCAGCCGAAGCCGCCACAACGACGGCGACTCGGACATAATCGGGTCATGGACCGATATGAACGCATCAACGCCCTGCATCGCCTGCTCAAGTCCGCCCGTTACCCGGTAACGGTGGCGGCCCTGCAGGAAAAACTGGAGTGTTCCCGCGCGACTGTCTACCGCGACCTGGCCTTCCTGCGCGATGCGCTGATGGCGCCGGTGGAAGGCGATGGCGAGGCGGGCTTCCGCTACCAGGCCGACGAAAGCGACCGCTTCGAGCTGCCGGGCTTGTGGCTCAGCTCGGAAGAGCTGCACGCGCTGCTGGCCTCCCAGCACCTGCTCTCGCGTACGGGCGGCGGCGTGTTGTCCTCGGTGCTGGCCCCGCTGCAGCAGCGCATCGAAGGGCTGCTGGCGGCGCAGGCCGGTGTCTCCAGCTGGCCGGTCGACCGGGTCCGGGTCATTCCGCACCGCGGGCGCAAATTCGATGAGGCCAGCTTCCGCGCGGTGGCCTCGGCGGTGCTGGAGCGCAAGCAGCTGGCCTTCGAGTACCGGGCCCGCTCCACCGACGAGGCGACCCAGCGCACCGTGTCGCCGCAGCGCATGACCCACTATCGCGACAACTGGTACCTCGATGCGTGGGACCACGGCCGCGAAGGCCTGCGCAGCTTCGCCGTGGACCGCATCTACAAGGCCCGCGTGATCGATACCACCGCGCGCGATGTGGATGAGAGCGAGCTGGACGAGCAGCTGGGCGCCAGCTACGGCATCTTCTCCGGACCGCCCAAGGGCTGGGCCACGATCGTCTTCAGTGCCAAGGCCGCACGCTGGGTGGCCGATGAGCATTGGCATTCCAAGCAGCAGGGCCGTTTCCTGCCCGATGGCCGCTACGAGCTGAAACTGCCTTACAGCGTCTCGCGTGAGCTGCTGATGGACGTGCTGCACTACGGCTCGGACGCGGAGATCGTCGAGCCGGTGATGCTGCGCGAACAGGCCAAGGCCCTGCTGGCCCTGGCGCTGACCAGCTACGAGTAAGCCGGCCCGGCCGGCATCGGCTCATGCCGTGGGGTCATATGCCCCGGATTCCGCAAGGGCGGGGCGTGCGGTATCGTGGGGCGTTGCTGCCCCTACGGATTCCGCTGCCCCCATGAAAAAGTACCTGCTGCTCCCGTTGCTTGCCGCCTCGCTGGCCCTGTCCGCCTGTGGCAAGCCGGCCCATGATTCCCAGAAGCTGGTGGTCGCGGCCACCGCGGTGCCGCACGCCGAGATCCTGGCCGTGGTCAAGCCGATCCTGGAGAAGGAGGGGCTGACCCTGGAGGTGCGCGTGTTCAACGATTACGTGCAGCCCAATGACCAGCTGGTGCAGAAGCAGGTCGACGTGAACTACTTCCAGACCGAGCCCTACCTGGACGCCTACAACCGCGACCGCAAGACCGACCTGGTCAAGGTGATCGGCGTGCATATCGAGCCCTTCGGTGCGTACTCGCGCCGCTTCAAATCGCTCGATGCGCTGCCCAACGGCGCCGACGTGGTGATCCCCAACGACCCGAGCAACAACAGCCGCGCGCTGATCCTGCTGCACAAGGCCGGCGTGATCACGCTCAAGGACCCGACCAATGCGTTGGCGACCCAGCGCGACATCACCGCCAACCCGAAGCAGCTCAAGTTCCGCGAGCTGGACTCGGCGATGCTGCCGCGCGTGCTGGACCAGGTCGATCTGGCCCTGATCAACACCAACTACGCGCTGGATGCCGGGCTCAACCCGACCCAGGATGCGCTGGCGATCGAGAGCAAGGATTCGCCGTACGTGAACTTCCTCGTTGCCCGCCCGGACAACAAGGACGATGCCCGCGTACAGCAGCTGGCCAAGGCCCTGACCGGCCCGGAAGTGAAGGCCTTCATCGCCGAGAAGTACAAGGGTGCGGTCCTCCCGGCATTCTGACCGGCACCCACGGTAGCGCCACGCCATGCGTGGCTGGCCGCGCCCGCGCGGCAATGATCGCCGACGCGGGCGTCACCCCACGCGGAAGCCCATCGTCGCTTCCACCGCCTGCTGCCAGCCGCGGTACAGCGCCTCGCGCTGATCCGTCGGCATCTGCGGGGTGAAGCGGCGGTCCACCGCCCACTGTTCGGCGATCTCCGCCCGGCTGCTCCAGAAGCCGGTGGCCAGCCCGGCCAGATACGCGGCGCCCAGCGCGGTGGTCTCGGCCACCTGCGGGCGCAGCACCGGCACGCCCAGGATGTCGCTCTGGAACTGCGCCATGAAGTCATTGGCGATCGCACCGCCATCGGCGCGCAGTTCCTTCAGCTCGATGCCCGCATCGGCCTGCATCGCCGCCAGCACATCGCGGGTCTGGTACGCCATGGATTCCACCGCCGCGCGGATGAAGTGTTCCTTGGTGGTGCCGCGGGTCAGGCCGAACATCGCGCCACGCACATCGCTGCGCCAGTACGGTGCGCCCAGTCCCACGAACGCCGGCACCAGGTACACGCCACCGTTGTCGGCGGCCCGCTCGGCGTACGCTTGGCAATCGCTGGATTTGCCGAACATGCGCAGCCCATCGCGCAGCCACTGCACCACCGAGCCGGCGACGAAGATCGAGCCTTCCAGTGCGTATTCCACGCGGCCATCGATGCCCCAGGCGATGGTGGTGAGCAGCCCGTTCTCGGATACCACCGCCTTGTCGCCGGTGTTCATCAGCATGAAACAGCCGGTGCCGTAGGTGTTCTTGGCCATGCCCGGCTCGAAGCAGGCCTGGCCGAACAGCGCGGCCTGCTGATCCCCTGCGATGCCGGCGATGGGCAGGTGCTGGTCGAAAAAGAACTGCGCCTGGGTGGTGGCATACACCTCGCTGGAGCTGCGGACCTGCGGCAGCATCGCGCGTGGAATGTTGAACAGCGCCAGCAGCTCATCGTCCCACTGCAGCGCATGGATATCGAACAGCAGCGTGCGCGCGGCATTGGTCACGTCGGTGACGTGCGCCTGGCCGCCACTGAGGTTCCAGATCAGCCAGCTGTCGATGGTGCCGAACAGCAGCTCGCCGCGTTCGGCACGTGCCTGCGCGCCCTCGACGTGATCGAGGATCCAGCGGATCTTGGTCGCGGAAAAATAGGCATCGATCAGCAGCCCGGTCCTGCGCCGGATCAGCGGCTCGTGGCCGTCGGCCTTGAGCTGCTCGCAGATCGCATGGCTCTGCCGCGACTGCCATACCACCGCGTTATGGATCGGCTGGCCGGTGGCCTTGTCCCAGACCACGGTGGTCTCGCGCTGGTTGGTGATGCCGATCCCGGCGATCGTGCGCGGGTCCACCTGGTGGCGGTTCAACAGTTCGGTGATCGTGGTGTAGACGCTGGTCAGGATCTCGCGCGGATCGTGCTCGACCCAGCCCGGCTGGGGGAAGATCTGGGTGAACTCGCGCTGCGCGCTGCCGGCGATGCGCCCGGCACGATCAAACAGCATGGCGCGCGAACTGGTCGTGCCCTGGTCGATGGCGAGCACGTAGTGCTTGTCCATGGTCTGCTCCGTGGAATCGATGCCGTGAGGCGTGACAGACATACAGCCTACGGCATCGAAACGCGCGCCTGCACGGTGGCCGCCACGGCCTCGCGCTGTGCAGCGTCCAGCCGCAGGCCGAGATGGCTGCGGCGCCACAGCACGTCCTCGGCGGTGCTTACCCATTCGTGCGTGATCAGGTAGTCCAGCTCGCGCTCGTGCAGGCCGCCGCCATGGTCCTGGCCCAATGCGTCGCGTGTCTGGGCGCCGGCAAGCAGGCCGCTTGCGCGCGTGCCGTAGCTGGCGGCCAGGCGCTGGAGCAGGGCAGGGGGCAGGTGAGGATGATCGCGCTGCAGGGTCTCCGCCACCTGTACCGCGTTGCCACCGTCGCCACCGGGCAGCGGTGGCCCGCCGGCCGTCCAGGCCGCTCCCATCGCCGGCAGCGAGGGTGACAGGCGCCCAAGCGCTTCCTCGGCCAATGCGCGATACGTGGTGAGTTTGCCGCCCAGCACGCTCAGCAGCGGGGCGCCGGCGGTGTCCAGCTCCAGCCGGTAATCGCGGGTGACCTGCGATGCAGCGCGATGATGATCGGCCAGCAGCGGGCGCACGCCGCTGTAGCGCCAGACGATGTCATCGGCCTCGACCGGCACGCGCAGGAACCGGTTCACCGCATCAAGCAGATAGGCCTGCTCCTCCGCGCGCGGTTTGACCCACGCCGGATCACCGTCGTAATCGGTGTCGGTGGTGCCGATCAGGGTGAAGTCCTGCTCGAACGGGATCGCGAACACCACGCGCTGGTCGGGCTGCTGGAACAGGTAGGCGCTGTCATGTGCGAACAGGCGCGGCACCACCAGGTGGCTGCCCTGCACGAGCCGCAGCCCGAGCGGTGCATCCAGCCCCGCGCGCTGCAGCACCGTGCCGGCCCAGGGGCCGCTGGCGTTGACCACGCAGCGGGCGCGGATGCGCTGCACGTCGCCGCTGGCCGTACGCAGCACCGCCCACCAGTGGTCGCGGTGGCGGATCAACTGTTCGCAGCGGGTGCGGGTGCGGATATCGGCACCGCGCTCGTGTGCATCCAGTGCGTTGAGTACCACCAGCCGGGCATCGTTGACGCGGGCGTCCGCATACGTGAAGCCGGTCCGGTAGCCCGGCTGCAACGTCTCGCCGCGGGGATCGCGTTGCAGGTCGATGCGCTGCGAGGGCGGGAAATGCGGATTGGGGCGGCCCAGGTGGTCGTACAGCCACAGGCCGGCACGCAGCATCCAGGCCGGGCGCAGATGGCGCGCATGCGGCAGCACGAACGTGGTCGGGGCAATGAGGTGCGGGGCGAGCTGGCGCAGCGTTTCGCGTTCGTTGAGCGCCTTGCGCACCAACGCGACTTCACCCTGCTGAAGGTAGCGCAGGCCACCGTGGATCAGCTTGGTGCTGGCGCTGGAGGTGTGGGCGGCCAGGTCATCCTGCTCGCACAGACATACCGAGAGCCCGCGCCCGGCCGCATCCCGCGCGATCCCGGCGCCATTGATGCCGCCGCCCACCACCAGCATGTCGAAGGACTCGCGCATCGGCTCCCCGGGGCGGATCGGCGTGGTCCGCCGTGGTGGCCAGTGTCGGGCAGTGGTCGGCAACGCCCGATGAAAGTCGCGGGCCCCACAACGACAACGGGCCCGCAAGGGGCCCGTTGTGCGTACTGCGTGGTGCGGGAAAAGGCGTGCTTAGAAGCGCGCGCCGATGCCGAAGCCCACGGTCCACGGATCCAGCTTGGCCTTGTCGCCGGTGCCTTCGCCGTTGACGGTCAGTTCCGGGCGCGAATGCATGTAGCGGGCATCGGCGCGGGCGAACCAGGTGCTGTTGATGTTCATGTCCACGCCGACGGTGCCGATCGCGCCCTTGGCGGTCTTCACACCGATGTGGCCGATGTCGCTGGCGAGGTCTTCATTGCTGAAGTTGGACTCGTAGTAACCGGCGCCCACGAACGGGCGGAACACGTTGTCGGCCTGGCCGAAGTGGTACTGGCCGCTCAGCGCGATCGGCTGCTGCTCGACGGTGCCCAGGCGGGCGCCATCGGTGCCGCGCACGCGGTGGTCGAACTTGTCCGCTGCGCCCCACAGTTCCACGGCCCAGTTGTCGTTGATGTAGTAGCTGAAGCTCAGGGTCGGGGCCGGGCCACCGTCCACCTTGCGCACGCCGTCCAGCGGGTCGTTCTTCGGCTGCAGCAGCGAGACGCCGCCGACCACGGCGAAGTGCTTGCCGGACGCGGTATCAACGGTGCTGTCCTGCGCGAAAGCAGCCGGCGCAAAAGCAAGAGCAGTCAGGGTAGCCAGGGTCAGAGTACGGATGGAGCGCATGGGGGAATCTCCTCAGGATGTTTTTGTTCTGGGCCCCGGTGTTGTGGGGCGAGGCAACCGTAGTCCCCGCAATATGAATCGCATCCGACGCGCGTTAAATTTTAGTTGTTTCCATTCAGCGATCAGTGCGAAACCGCTGTATTTCCGGGTGATCATGCAACCTCCGACATTCATGCATCTGGTGGCCGTGTGATGGAAACAACCCGCTGCATCGGCTTTCCTGCGCAGCTGAATGCAGGATGCCGCGTGCTGGTGCTCGGCTCGATGCCCGGCGTGGCGTCGCTGCAGGCCGCGCAGTACTACGCGCATCCGCGCAATCGTTTCTGGCCGTTGATGGGCGTGCTGTGCGGGATCGACGCAACGGTTCCTTATCCCGATCGCATGCATGCATTGAACGCGACCGGCGTGGGCGTGTGGGATGTGATCGGGCAGTGCGAACGACGCGGCAGCCTGGATGCGTCGATCGTGCGTGGCAGTGAAGTCCCCAATGCGCTGGGCGCACTGATCGAGGGACTGCCCTCGCTGTGCGCGATCGCCTGCAATGGCGGCACCGCCTACCGCGCGTTCCAGCGGTTCATCGCGCCCGCGCTTGTCGGACCGGCGCAGGCGTTGCCGGTCTGGTCGCTGCCCTCCACCAGCCCCGCCAATGCGGCCTGGCCGCTGCCCCGGCTGGTGCAGGCGTGGCAGCCGCTGGTCGATGCCGTGTGCCGCTGAGGCGGGGACAGCGGCGGACAATACGGTACCGACTGGAAAATTCCGCTTTGCACTGTGCCAAGCCGAATCCGGCCAAAGCAGATGCCTGCAACAGCCTGTCCCGGGACAGGGGGGCGGAAAATTCGCCAAGCCGGTTGGCGCTGGCGCGCGATACCCCCACAATAGGCGATTCCCTACACCAGATTGCCGGAGTTTTCCCCATGGCCGAAATCAAGGAAGCACTTGTCCCCGATATCGGTGACTACAGCGATATCCCGGTAATCGAGGTGCTGGTCGCCGTTGGAGATACCGTCAAGAAAGACCAGGGTCTGGTGACGCTGGAATCGGACAAGGCCACGATGGAAGTGCCGTCCTCGGTGGCCGGTATCGTCAAGGAAATCAAGGTCAAGGTCGGCGACAACCTCTCCGAGGGCAAGCTCGTGGCCCTGATCGAAGTCAGCGAAGAGGCCGTCGCGCCGGCCGCTGCTGCTGCCCCGGCCCCGGCCGCCAAGACCGAAGCGGCCGAGACCGCGACCAAGGTCGAGCCCGTCGCCGCCCCGGCCGAGCCGGACAAGCTGGCCGCCCGTGACATCGAACAGTCCGCCGCCAAGCCGACCCAGCCGGCCCCGGCCGCTGCTGCCCCGTCGGGCGGCTCGCCGACCAGCCCGCCGGTCGCCTTCAACGCCGACAGCGTGCTGCCGCAGAAGGTGCCCTACGCATCGCCGGCCGTGCGCGTGTTCGCCCGCGAGCTGGGCGTGGACCTGAACCAGCTGAGCGGCACCGAGAAGGGTGGCCGCATCACCAAGTCCGACGTGCAGAAGTTCGTCAAGTCGGCCCTGGCCGGCGGCGGCGCTGCCGCTGGCGGCACGGTGGCGGCCGGTGGCGGCCTGAACCTGCTGGCCTGGCCGAAGGTCGACTTCAGCAAGTTCGGTGAGGTCGAGGTCCAGCCGCTGTCGCGCATCAAGAAGATTTCGGGCGCGAACCTGGCCCGCAACTGGGCGATGATTCCGCACGTCACCCAGTTCGAGCAGGCTGACATCACCGAGCTGGAAGCCCTGCGCGTGGCCCTGAACAAGGAAAACGAGAAGGCCGGCATCAAGCTGACCATGCTCGCCTTCCTGGTCAAGGCCAGTGCCGCGGCGCTGAAGAAGTTCCCGGAGTTCAACGCTTCGCTGGATGCCAGCGGCGAGAACCTGACCCTGAAGAAGTACTTCAACATCGGCTTCGCGGCCGATACGCCGAGCGGCCTGGTCGTGCCGGTGATCCGCGATGTCGACAAGAAGGGCGTGGTGCAGATCGCGCAGGAATCCGGCGAACTGGCCAAGAAGGCGCGTGACGGCAAGCTCGGCCCGGCCGACATGAGCGGCGGCTGCTTCTCGATCAGCTCACTGGGCGGCATCGGTGGCACTGCGTTCACCCCGATCGTCAATGCACCGGAAGTGGCCATTCTGGGCGTGTCCAAGTCGTCGATCCAGCCGGTCTGGAACGGCAAGGAATTCGCCCCGAAGCTGATGCTGCCGCTGTCGCTGAGCTATGACCACCGCGTCATCGATGGCGCACTGGCCGCCCGCTTCACCACCTACCTCTCGCAGGTGCTGGCCGACATGCGGCGCGTCCTGCTGTGAAGCAGGGCCTGGTCCTGGCCGGGCTGCTGATGGCGCTGCCGATGGTGCAGCGAGCGCGGGGTGCCGGTGCTGGACGATAACGCGCGGTCCTCCACCGTGGAGGGCCAGCGTTACAGCGGCACCGGCCTGGCGTGTGGTGCGGGCCGGCGGATGATGAAACAGGTGGCGCTGCCGATCCAGGCCAGCGACACCAGGGAAAAGAAGCTCGACCGTCGCTGGAAAGATCTGGACGAGTCGCTCGAAGAACTGCAGCAACTGCTCGGCGGCAAGGCCGGCTGAGCACCAGGAGAACACGAATGGCCGCAATTGAAATCAAGGTTCCCGACATCGGCGATTACAGCGGTGTCCCGGTGATCGAACTGCTGGTCGCCGTGGGTGACACGGTGAAGAAGGACCAGGGTCTGGTCACGCTGGAATCGGACAAGGCAACGCTGGAAGTGCCCTCGTCGGCTGCTGGCGTGGTCAAGGAAATCAAGGTCAAGCTCGGCGACAACCTCTCCGAAGGCGATGTGGTACTGCTGCTGGAGGCTGAAGGTGAGGCGGCTGCACCGGCCGCGCCGGCCAAGGCCGAGGCACCCAAGGCCGACGCACCGGCCAGCAAGCCGCCGGTGACCCCCTCGCACCGCGCCCCGGCCGAACCGGCCGCGCCGCAGCCGGCGTTGTCCTCGGGCAAGCCGGCCGACATCGAGTGCAAGATGGTGGTGCTGGGCGCCGGCCCGGGCGGTTACACCGCTGCTTTCCGCTCGGCCGATCTGGGCGTGGACACCGTACTGGTGGAACGTTATGCCAGCCTCGGTGGCGTCTGCCTCAACGTGGGCTGCATCCCGTCCAAGGCGCTGCTGCATGCCGCCGCAGTGATCGATGAAGTTGCCCATGCCGGTGATTTCGGCGTCGAGTTCGGCAAGCCGACCATCACCCTGGACAAGCTGCGCAGCTACAAGGAAAAGGTGGTCACCCAGCTGACCAAGGGCCTGGCCGGCATGGCCAAGCAGCGCAAGGTGCGCACCGTGCAGGGCTTGGCGAAGTTCGTCTCGGCCAACGAGCTGGAGATCGTCGGCGACGACGGCAAGACCCAGCTGCTGCGCTTCGAGCAGTGCATCATCGCCGCCGGCTCGCAGGCAGTGAAGCTGCCGAACTTCCCGTGGGACGACAAGCGCGTCATGGACTCCACCGATGCGCTGGAACTGGCCGACGTGCCGGGCAAGCTGCTGGTGGTCGGTGGCGGCATCATCGGCCTGGAAATGGCGACCGTGTACGGTGCGCTGGGCAGTGAAGTGACCGTGGTCGAATTCATGGACCAGCTGATGCCGGGCGCCGACAAGGACCTGGTCAAGCCGCTGGCCGACCGCCTGAAGAAGCAGGGCATCGTGGTGCACCTCAAGACCAAGGCGACCGACGTCAAGGCCGACAAGGCCGGCATCACCGTGTCCTTCGAAGCCGCCGTGGAAGGCGAAAAGCCGGGTCTGGAGGCAACCACCTTCGACCGCGTGCTGGTCGCCGTGGGCCGCTCGCCGAACGGCAAGAAGATCGATGCCGAGAAGGCCGGCGTGCAGGTCACCGACCGTGGCTTCATCCCGGCCGACCGCCAGATGCGCACCAACGTGCCGCACATCTTTGCGATCGGCGACATCGTCGGCAACCCGATGCTGGCCCACAAGGCCACGCACGAGGGCAAGCTGGCCGCGGAAGTGGCCGCCGGCGAGAAGAAGGAATGGGTGGCGCGCGTGATTCCGTCGGTGGCCTACACCAACCCGGAAATCGCGTGGGTCGGCGTGACCGAAACCGAAGCCAAGGCCAAGGGCCTGAAGGTCGGCGTAGCCAAGTTCCCGTGGGCCGCCAGCGGCCGCGCGATCGGCATCGGCCGTACCGAGGGCTTCACCAAGCTGATCTTCGACGAAGAAACCCACCGCATCATCGGTGGCGCCATTGTCGGCGTGCATGCGGGTGATCTGCTGGCCGAGATCGGTCTGGCGATCGAGATGGGTGCGGAGGCCGAAGACATCGGCCACACCATCCACGCCCATCCGACCCTGAGCGAATCGGTGGCGATGGCCGCGGAGATCTACGACGGCACGATCACCGATCTGTACATGCCGAAGAAGAAGTAATGCAACGAAAAACCCCGGCGAAAGCCGGGGTTTTTTGTTTCTGGTGTTGTCGATCCAGCTTCGCTCGGGCGCCTGGCGCTCTCCTGCAGGCCACCACCGGAACTTGTCGGGGCGGGTACGGATACCCTGTGGGGCGAAATCAAGGAGGAGGTGACGGCCACAGGCCGTCGCCGGGGGACATTCGCCCGACAGGGTATCCGTGCCCGCCACCCGATCACCATGCTGTTGCTCCACCCCAGCAACGCAAAAAAAACGCGGCCCCCGATATCCCGGAGGCCGCGCTTGGAGAGAGGTGTTGCGAAGGGCTTAGAAGACGAAGCTGACGCCTGCCACCGGACCCTTGAACTCCTGCTTCAGACCGATCGTGCCATCGCTGCCGGTCTGATCGACGTCGAGCTTGAACCAGTCGTAGCCGGCGAACACGCCGAAGTTCTTGGTGAAGCGGTAATCGACGATCGCATTGGCACGGCTCAGGTCGCCGTCGTAATCATCGAAGTTGCCCCACTTGGTGTTCAGGTACTGGCCCTGGAAGGTGATCATCCACTTCTCGGACGGGGTGAAGCTCAGGCGTGCACCAACCACCGGGGCGACACCGTCGGCCTTCTCGTCCAGGAACTCGCCCTGGTACAGATCACCGACATCCGCGTAAGCCTTGGTGCTCACCTTGGCGTACTCGGCACCCAGCTGCAGGCCGAGGTCGAACGTGTCGGTGTCCACCACCGAGTAGTCGTACACCAGGCTGGCGACCTGATACTTCAGCTCACCCTTGATGAAGCTGCCGGCCGGCACGTTGGTATCGCCGAAGCTCACACCCTGGTCGAGGGTCTCGCGGCGATCCTTGTCGTACTTGAAGTAGTTGAACAGCAGGCGCTGGCGGTTGCTGATGCGGAACATGCCGTCCACGCGCGGCTCCCATTCCTTGCCACCGAGGCCGAAATCTTCGGAGAAGCCCACATCCTGGCCAGCGATGTTGGTGTTGCCGCGGATCGTGTTGTCCGAATCGATCTGCATCGCACCCAGGCGCAGGGCGAAGCGGTCATCGCCTTCGGCAGCGTGGGACGGAGCGGCGTAGGAAAGCGCGGCCAGTGCGACTGGCACGGCAAGCAGGGAGAGCATCGGGCGCATCGGGGGTCCTTGCGGTGGTTCTAGTGATGTGGCGTCACATTGCCCACTGCGACGTCCACCATTCGTGAAGGTATGGTGGAGGCTGTGTGTACCGTTCATGCACTTTGGCTTACCGCAGGGCGGTTTGCTGGCCGGTTCCGGGGCCGGACCGCGTTACACGCGTTAGCCGCCAGCGTTGTTCGACCCGGCCGCCAGCGCCGCAGGCCGCAAAAAGAGGGTGGCCCCGGAGAGGGCTGCGGGGCCACCCTGTACTGGCCTGCGCGCGGGACGCCGACGAGGATTCAACGGCAGGCTGGTCGTTATGACCGGACCTTGCGACCAAAGTTCAATATGTTGCACCGCCGCATCGCGTGTCGCTTTGCGCAGTGGGATTGGCCCGGTGGTGGAACAGGTTCGCAAGAGCCGCCAACGGCGGGCTTACATCCGGGATGAACAGGCAGCGGTTGTCTCTCAAATTGTCCCATTGCTATAATTTGGCGGCTCGACGAGGCGCTAGCTTGCGACCTCGGCCTTTCCTACTCACAACCATGCAGGACATTCACGTGCTGAACTCCGTTGACGCGGGTCGGCGACTGATGCTGCGCGCAGCGGTTTACCCGCTCGTTGCAGTGGCTGTCCTGGCTCTGGCCCTGCTGCTGTGGGGAGGCCCGAAGGCAGCCCTGGGGGCGTTGCTCTCCGGCGTGGCGGTTTCGGCGGCCGGCTGGGTGGCTGCGCGGATGGCGCTGGGGGGTGGGGTGCAGGCCGCAGGCTCGGCGATGACCCGCCTGATTCTGGCGGTCGTGGCAAAGTGGGTGCTCGTATTCGGCGTCCTGATGGTGGGTTTCCTGGTCTTCAAGCTGCCTGCATTGGCGCTGCTGGCCGGTATCGCCGTCGGATTGATGTTCCAGGTCCTGGCTCTGGCCAGGCGCTGATCCAATTTTCATTTAACTCAAGGTTCCGGACACATGGCAGGCGAGGCGCTGACACCCACCTCCTACATCCAACATCACCTGCACAACCTGACGTTCCATATGCAGGAAGGTGGTTTCTGGGCGATCCACGTCGACACCATCGTGACTTCGGTCCTGATGGGCCTGTTGATGGTGTTCGGCTTCTGGATGGCAACCCGCAAGGCCACCGCCGGCGTCCCGGGCAAGTGGCAGGCGTTCGTCGAGATCTGCCTGGAGTTCGTTGACCGCCAGGCCAAGGACACCTACCACGGCACCAGCAAGCTGGTGACCCCGATCGCGATCACCCTGTTCTTCTGGATCCTCATGATGAATCTCATCAAGATGATCCCGGCCGACTTCATCGCCATGCCGCTGGAAGCCCTCGGCGTGCCGTACTGGAAGCCGGTCCCCACCGCCGACGTCAATGCCACCCTGGGCATGTCGATCAGCGTGTTCTTCCTGATGCTGTTCTTCGCGCTGCGTTCCAAGGGCCTGGGTGGTTTCACCAAGGAATTCCTGACCGCGCCGTTCGGCAAGTGGATGATGCCGTTCAACCTGATCCTCAACATCGTCGAGTGGCTGAGCAAGCCGATTTCGCTGGCGATGCGACTGTTCGGCAACATGTTCGGCGGCGAAATCGTCTTCCTGCTGATCTGGGTGCTGGGCGGTGCGGGTATCGCCGGTGCCATCGCAGGCGGTGCATTCGGCTTGGGCTGGATGCTGTTCCACCTGCTGGTGATTCCGCTGCAGGCGTTCATCTTCATGATGTTGTCCATCGTGTACCTGAGCCTGTCGGAAGACGCTCACTGAGTTTCGCTTCACCCTTCATCCGTTTGTTTCTAAACCCTTAGCTATTCAAAGTTCCAGGAGAAAACCATGTACTTCGCCGTCCTGACCAACCTCGCCCAAGTCCAGAGCTCCACCGTCCTCGCCGTCGGCATCATGATCGGCCTGGCCGCGCTGGGTGCCGGTCTCGGTCTGGCCATCATGGCCGGTAAGTTCCTGGAATCGGCTGCCCGTCAGCCGGAACTGATTCCGGTTCTGCAGGTCCGCATGTTCATCACCGCCGGCCTGATCGACGCCGCGTTCATCATCTCGGTCGCCGTCGGCCTGCTGCTGGCCTTCGCCAACCCGATGATCGGCGAGTTCGTTGCACGCCTGCCGCAGGTTGCTGGTTAATCCAGCAACAGCGAAACGATCAGGCGCCGTGTGCGCCTGATCGCGGATGAAGGATCGGATGCGCCGCCAAGGCGGCCCATCCACCCCGTCACCCCCGATTGAGCGAACCCCATGGATATCGGTTTTACCCTCGTTGCCCAGGGACTGGCGTTTGCCGGTCTGATCTGGATCATCGCGACCAAGATCTGGCCGCCGTTGATGAACGCCATCGAAGAGCGTCAGCAGAAGATCGCTGAAGGCCTCGCCGCTGCCGACCGCAGCCAGAAGGATCTGGCCCAGGCGCAGGAAAAGGTCAACGATGCACTGAAGGATGCGCGCACCAAGGCCAACGAGATCATCGATCAGGCCCACGCACGCGCCAACCAGATCGTTGATGCCGCCAAGAATGAAGCCATCGTCGAAGCCAACCGCCAGAAAGACCTGGCCCACGCCGAGATCGAAGCTGCCGCCAACCGTGCCCGTGAAGATCTGCGCAAGCAGGTGTCCGCCCTGGCCGTGAGCGGTGCCGAAAAGCTGCTCAAGCGCGAAATCGACGCCAACGCCCACAAGGCGCTGCTCGACGAGCTGGCCTCGGAGATCTGATCGATGAGCCAGGCCCTCACGCTTGCACGCCCGTATGCCCGCGCCGCGTTCGCGACCGCGCGCGACGAAGGCACGTTCGCGCCGTGGTCGGACGCGCTTGCGTTCTCCGCCCACGTAGCTGCCGACCCGCGCGTGGCGGCCTTGCTGTCGAACCCGGAACTGGACCGCGACGATGCCGTCGCGATGCTGGTGCCGGAATCGTCCAGCGAGACCTTCGGTCGCTTCCTGGCCATCCTGGCCGATGCGCACCGTCTGCCGCTGCTGCCGGAAATCGCCGGCATGTACGACCAGCTGCGCGCTGAAGCCGAACACGTGGTCAAGGCCACGGTGACCTCGGCCACCGAACTGTCCGGCGCCGAACTGGACGCCATCAAGGCCGCGCTGCGCAAGCGCTTCGGCCGCGAGGTGGACGTGACGACCGCGGTCGATGCGTCGCTGATCGGCGGTGCCGTGATCGACGCCGGCGATGTGGTCATCGATGGCTCGCTCAAGGGCAAGCTGTCGCGCCTGCAGACCGCGCTCGCTAACTGAATTCATTTAACGTCCGGCGTGATTGCCGGCACTAGGACTTGACGATGGCAACCACGCTCAACCCCTCCGAAATCAGCGAACTGATCAAGAACCGCATCGAGAAGGTCAAGCTGGCCGCGGAATCGCGCAACGAAGGCACCGTGACCAGCGTGTCCGACGGCATCGTGCGCATCTTCGGTCTGGCCGACGTGATGCAGGGCGAAATGATCGAACTGCCGAACAACACCTTCGCCCTGGCCCTGAACCTGGAGCGCGACTCGGTCGGCGCCGTGGTCCTGGGTGGCTATGAGCACCTGCGCGAAGGCGACGTCGCCAAGACCACCGGCCGCATCCTGGAAGTGCCGGTCGGTCCGGAAATGCTGGGCCGCGTCGTGAACGCGCTCGGTGAGCCGATCGATGGCAAGGGCCCGATCGCGGCCAAGGCCACCGCGCCGGTGGAGCGCGTTGCGCCGGGCGTGATCTGGCGCAAGTCGGTCGACCAGCCGGTGCAGACCGGTTACAAGTCCGTCGACTCGATGATCCCGATCGGTCGCGGCCAGCGCGAGCTGGTCATCGGTGACCGCCAGACCGGCAAGACCGCCCTGGCCATCGATGCGGTGATCAACCAGAAAGAAACCGGCATCAAGTGCGTGTACGTCGCGATCGGCCAGAAGGCCTCGACCGTGGCCAACATCGTGCGCAAGCTGGAAGAGAACGGCGCCCTGGCGCACACCGTGGTGGTCGCTGCGACCGCGTCCGAATCGGCCGCGATGCAGTACATCAGCGCCTACTCGGGCTGCACCATGGGCGAGTACTTCATGGACCGCGGCGAAGACGCGCTGATCGTGTACGACGATCTGTCCAAGCAGGCTGTCGCCTACCGCCAGATCTCGCTGCTGCTGAAGCGCCCGCCGGGCCGTGAAGCCTACCCGGGTGACGTGTTCTACCTGCACTCCCGCCTGCTCGAGCGCGCTGCCCGCGTGTCCGAAGAGTATGTGGAGAAGTTCACCGACGGCGCCGTCAAGGGCAAGACCGGCTCGCTCACCGCGCTGCCGATCATCGAAACCCAGGCCGGTGACGTCTCGGCCTTCGTGCCGACCAACGTGATCTCGATCACCGACGGCCAGATCTTCCTGGAAACCGATCTGTTCAACTCGGGCATCCGCCCGGCCGTGAACGCCGGTATCTCGGTGTCGCGCGTCGGTGGTGCGGCCCAGACCAAGATCATCAAGAAGCTGTCCGGCGGCATCCGTATCTCGCTGGCCCAGTACCGTGAACTGGCAGCCTTCGCGCAGTTCGCCTCGGACCTGGACGAAGCCACCCGCAAGCAGCTCGAGCGCGGTCAGCGCGTCACCGAGCTGATGAAGCAGAAGCAGTACGCCCCGATGTCCATCGCCAACCAGGCGCTGTCGATCTACGCCGTCAACGAGGGTTACCTCGACGACGTGCCGGTCAACAAGCTGCTGGCGCTGGAAGAAGGTCTGCATGCGCACTTCGCCAACACCCAGGGCGAGCTGATCAGCAAGATCAACGCGACCGGCGGCTGGGACAATGACATCGAAGCTGCCTTCAAGAAGGGCATCACCGAGTTCAAGACCACCGGCAGCTGGTAATACCGGTCCTGTAGAGCGGAGCGTTGCTCCGCTGGGCTGAAAGCAGCGGAGCAACGCTCCGCTCTACGTCAAACGCGGGGCCTGTGCCCCGCGCCACGGGAAGAAGAGATGGCAAGCGGACGCGAAATCAAAACCAAGATCAAGAGCGTGCAGAACACCCGCAAGGTGACGCGTGCGCTCGAAATGGTCTCGGCCTCCAAGATCCGCAAGGCGCAGGAGCGGATGAAGACGTCGCGTCCGTATGCGCAGGCGATGAAGCAGGTGATCGGTCACCTGGCCCAGGCCAGCACCGACTACCAGCATCCGTTCCTGGTCCAGCGTGACGAGGTCAAGCGCGTCGGTTACATCGTGGTCTCTTCCGACCGCGGTCTGGCGGGCGGCCTGAACAACAACCTGTTCCGCAAGATGCTGGGCGAAGTACGCCAGTGGCAGGACAAGGGCGCCGAGATCGACGTGGTCACCGTCGGCCAGAAGGCCTCGACCTTCTTCCGTCGCGTCAAGGTCAACATGGTCGGCACCGTCACCCACATGGGCGATGTGCCGCACCTGGAACAGCTGATCGGCGTGATCAAGGTGATGCTCGATGCTTTCACCGAAGGCAAGGTCGACCGCGTGTACCTGGTCTACAACCGCTTCATCAACACGATGACGCAGAAGGCCAGCTTCGATCAGCTGCTGCCGTTGCCGGCGGCTGAGAAGCAGGTCGCGCATCACGACTGGGACTACCTGTACGAACCCGACGCCGCGACCGTGCTCGAGCACGTGATGACGCGTTACGTCGAGTCGCTGGTGTACCAGGCCGTGCTGGAAAACGTCGCGTCCGAGCATGCAGCCCGCATGGTCGCGATGAAGTCGGCCAGTGACAACGCGAACAAGCTGATCGGCACCCTGCAGCTCGTCTACAACAAGGCGCGCCAGGCAGCGATCACCCAGGAAATCTCCGAAATCGTCGGCGGCGCGGCAGCAGTCTGACGCGCACAGTCAAAGCACACATTAGAGGATTGCAGCAATGAGTCAGGGCAAGATCGTTCAGATCATCGGCGCCGTCGTCGACGTCGAATTCCCCCGCGAGTCGGTGCCGAAGGTGTACCACGCGCTGAAGGTGGACAACACCGAAATCACGCTGGAAGTGCAGCAGCAGCTCGGCGACGGCGTGGTCCGTTGCATCGCGCTGGGCTCCACCGACGGCCTGAAGCGCAACCTTGTTGCCACCAACACCGAACGCGCCATCTCGGTGCCGGTCGGCGCAGGCACCCTGGGCCGCATCATGGACGTGCTCGGTCGCCCGATCGACGAAGCCGGTCCGGTGGCTGCCAGTGATACCTGGGAAATCCATCGTTCGGCGCCGTCGTACGAAGACCAGTCCCCGGCGACCGAGCTGCTGGAAACCGGCATCAAGGTCATCGACCTGATGTGCCCGTTCGCCAAGGGCGGCAAGGTCGGCCTGTTCGGCGGCGCCGGCGTCGGCAAGACCGTCAACATGATGGAACTGATCAACAACATCGCCAAGGCGCACAGCGGTCTGTCCGTGTTCGCCGGCGTGGGTGAGCGTACCCGTGAGGGCAACGACTTCTACCACGAGATGAAGGACTCCAACGTCCTGGACAAGGTCGCGATGGTGTACGGCCAGATGAACGAGCCGCCGGGCAACCGTCTGCGCGTCGCCCTGACCGGCCTGACCATGGCCGAGTACTTCCGCGACGAGAAGGACGAGAACGGCAAGGGCAAGGACGTGCTGCTGTTCGTCGACAACATCTACCGCTACACCCTGGCCGGTACCGAAGTGTCGGCACTGCTGGGTCGTATGCCGTCGGCGGTGGGTTACCAGCCGACCCTGGCCGAGGAAATGGGCGTCCTGCAGGAGCGCATCACCTCGACCAAGAATGGCTCGATCACCTCGATCCAGGCCGTCTACGTGCCCGCCGATGACTTGACCGATCCGTCGCCGGCCACCACGTTCGCCCATCTGGATTCGACCGTGACCCTGTCGCGTTCGATCGCCTCGCTGGGTATCTACCCGGCCGTGGATCCGCTGGATTCCACCAGCCGCCAGATGGACCCGCTGGTCATCGGCAACGAGCATTACGACACCGCCCAGCGCGTCCAGCAGACCTTGCAGAAGTACAAGGAACTGAAGGACATCATCGCGATCCTGGGCATGGACGAACTGTCCGAAGAGGACAAGCAGGCCGTGACCCGCGCCCGCAAGATCGAGCGCTTCTTCAGCCAGCCGTTCCACGTGGCCGAAGTGTTCACCGGCTCGCCGGGCAAGTACGTGTCGCTGAAGGACACCATCCGTGGCTTCAAGGCCATCGTCGATGGCGAATACGACCACCTGCCGGAACAGGCGTTCTACATGGTCGGCAGCATCGAAGAAGCGGTCGAGAAGGCCAAGAAGATGGCTGAAAAGGCCTGATGCGGCGGGGACGGGCGCCATGCCCGTCCCGACCCGTCACACGGGGTGGGCGCATGCCCACCGCTGAGGACATCCTGCGGTGGGCGCCAGCCCGCCCTAAAGCGAGAAGAGTTTCATGAGCACCATCCGTTGCGACATCGTCAGCGCCGAGCAGGAAATCTTCCGTGGTGAGGCGACCCTGGTCGTGGCCACCGGTGAGCTGGGTGAGCTGGGCATCGCGCCCAAGCACGCCCCGCTGATCACCCGCCTGAAGCCGGGCAAGGTGGTGGTGACCACGCCGAGCGGCGAGCAGATCGACTTCGCCATCTCCGGCGGCATTCTCGAAGTGCAGCCGCAGGTCGTGACCGTGCTGGCCGACACCGCGATCCGTGCCCAGGACATCGACGAAGCCTCGGTCCGCAAGGCCAAGGAAGAAGCCGAGCGCATCCTGGCCAACCGTGGTGAAGCAATGGAAGTGGCCGAAGCGCAGCAGCGCCTGGCGGAAGTGTCCGCCCAGCTGCAGGCGCTGGAGCGCCTGCGCAAGAACCTCAAGCACTGAGCGGAGTGGCGCGACGGCGCCATCCGCGAAGGGAAAACGCCGGCTTGCCGGCGTTTTTTTTTGCCTGCCTCCGGCGATGCCGGCTCAGCGGAAGATCAGCGTCCGCATCAGCAGGAACGACACCGCTGCCAGGCCACCTTCGACCAGGGGTTTGGCCAGCCACGCGTAGCGAAGCCCGAGATGCTCGGCCGCCAGCGTCACCAGCAGCGTACTGATCGCGGTCAGCACGCCCCACAGCAGCAGGAAGCGCACGAACCGTGGCCAGCCCAGCCGGTGTTCGCCATCGCGGGCAAAGGTGTAACGGCCATTGAGCCAGAAGCCGAGCAGCATGCCGCTCACGCGCCCCAGCAGATTGCCGGGTGCCGCAGGCATGCCCAGCGCGGTGGCAGCCACGAACACGGCCCAGTCCAGTCCGAGCTGGATCAGGCCGATGACGAGATAGCTGCTGCCTTGGCGGAGGAGACTCACGTGCGATCCGGGTGCGGGCAATCCCACATGTTAACGAGCGGCGCACTAGAATTCCCTTCTACGATTCCCGGAACGTGATCTGCCCATGACCCAGCCCCTGCACGTGATCATCCTGGCCGCCGGCGCCGGCAAGCGCATGAAGTCGGCCCTGCCGAAAGTGCTGCAGCCCATTGCCGGCCGCCCGATGCTTGCCCACGTCATCGACACCGCGCGCCAGCTGCAGCCCGAGGCGATCCACGTGGTTTATGGCCATGGCGGTGAGGCGGTGCGGCAGGCCTTCGCGGACCAGCCGGACCTGCACTGGGCAGAGCAGAGCCGGCAGCTGGGCACCGGGCATGCCGTGCTGCAGGCCATGCCGGAAGTACCGGATGCGGCAACCGTTCTGGTGTTGTACGGCGACGTGCCGTTGATCCGCGGCGAGACGCTGCGCCACCTGCTGTCGCAGCCGGGCCGCCTGGCCGTGCTGGTGGCCGAGGTCGCCGACCCGACCGGCTACGGCCGGATCGTGCGCAACGCCGAGGGCAAGGTCGGTGCGATCGTCGAACAGAAGGATGCCAGCGACGAACAGCGCAGCATCCGCACCATCAATACCGGCATCATCACCGCCGAATCGACCGCGCTGCGCCGTTGGTTGTCCCAGCTTTCCAATGCCAACGCGCAGGGCGAGTACTACCTGACCGACATCTTTGCCGCGGCAGCGAGTGACTACACCCCGGCCGAGATGGCTTTCGTGCAGGACCCGCAGGACGCCGAAGGCGCCAACGACCCGTGGCAGCTGGCCCAGCTCGAACGCGCCTGGCAGCTGCGCGAAGTGCGTGCACTGTGCGCGCAGGGCGCGCGCGTGCTGGATCCGGCGCGGCTGGATATCCGTGGCCCGGTCACCGTCGGCAGTGACGTGCAGATCGACGTCAACGTGATCCTGGAAGGGCGCGTGGTGCTGGGCGACGGCGTCAGCATCGGCGCGTTCACCCGGCTCAAGGACGTCACCCTGGCCGCGGGCACCGTGGTCAAGCCGCACTGCGACCTGGATGGCGTGATCAGTGAAGGCGCGGCGGAGATCGGTCCGTTCGCGCGCCTGCGCCCGGGTACCGTGCTGGCCGAGGGCTCGCACGTCGGCAATTTCGTGGAAACCAAGAAGGTCGTGCTCGGCGCCGGCAGCAAGGCCAACCACCTCACCTATCTGGGCGATGCGGTGATCGGCAGCAAGGTCAACATCGGCGCGGGCACCATCACCTGCAACTACGACGGCGTGAACAAGTCGCAGACCACCATCGGCGACCGGGCCTTCATCGGCTCCAACAGCTCGCTGGTCGCGCCGGTGGTGATCGGTGAAGGCGCGACTGTCGCCGCCGGCTCGGTGATCACCCGCGGCGCCCCGGCCGACAAGCTGACCGTCGCGCGCGCACGCCAGGAAACCATCGACGGCTGGAAGCGCCCCACGAAGAAGTAATTCCGGCCGCTGGCCGGTAACCAGCCGATCCCGGGCCGCGACGGTGCCGGCCAGCGGCCGGCACTACCGGGCGTCGGCCGGCAGGAACACCGCCACGCACAGGCCGCCCTCGCGGCGGTTCTGCAGCGAAATGCGGCCGCCATGTGCCTCGACGATCTCGCGGGTAAGCGCCAGGCCGAGCCCGGTGCCGTTGCGCTTGGTCGAATAGAACGGCATCAACGCATTCTGCAGCACCGCCTCGTTCATGCCCTTGCCGCGATCCAGGACTTCCAGCCGCAACCACTGCGGCAGCCGGGTCAGACGGACCTCTACATCGTCGTTGGGCGGTTCGGCTTCGCTGCACGCTTCATGCGCATTCTTGAGCAGGTTCAGCAGCGCCTGCCCCAGCTGGGCGATGTCCACGCGGCTGTGCAGGTCGTCGGGCACCTCGGCCATGCGGAACGGGATCTGGTGCTGCAGCCCGCCCAGGAACAGGTTCCACTGCACGGTCTGCAGCTGCGGCTGCGGCAGTTTGGCGAAGCGTGCATAGCCGCGGATGAACCCTTCCAGGTGCCGCGCGCGCTCTTCGATCGTGCCGAACACTTCTTCCAGCCGCTCGGTCTTGCCGCGCCGGACCAGCTCGCCACCGGAGTGGGCGAGCGAGGCGATCGGGGCCAGCGAATTGTTCAACTCGTGGCTGATCACGCGGATCACCTTCTTCCAGGTCTGTACCTCCTGGCGGCGCAGTTCGGCGGTCAGCAGGCGGATCAGCAGCAGGTCGTGCGGGCGGCCGTTGAGGTGGAAGTTGCGGCGTGACAGATGGTAGATCTGCTCATCGTCTTCGTCGCGCTCATCGTCGCTGTCCTGGCCCTCGCCGCGGACCGCGAACAGGCTGTCGCCGCCACGGGCGATGGCGTCGCGCAGCTCGATCGGCATCGCCGCCATGACATCGTGCATGCGCTGGCCTTCCAGCTTCCAGCCGCTGTGCAGCAGCTTGCGCGCGGCCAGGTTGGAGAACACCACGCGCTGCACGCCGTCGCCCCCGTGGGTGAGCAGGAGCATCGACACCGGCGTGTTCTGCACCATGGTGTCCAGCAGCAGTTCGCGCTGGACCAGGTCCTGGCGCTGTGCGCGCAGCACATCGCCGAGTTCGCGGTGGGCCTGGACCAGGTCGCCGAGTTCGTCGTTGGAGGGCCAGTAGATGCCGAAGTTGTATTCGCCATCGCGATAGCTGCTGGTGGTGCCGGACAGCGCGCGCAGCAGCGAGCGGATCGGTGCGGTCGCGCGGCGCAGGCTCCACCACATCAGACCCATCAGCACCACGGTCGAGATCGTGGTGACCGCCCAGCCATGGTCCAGCCAGTACGCCAGATACCACGGGAAGGCGGCCGCCAATGCCAGCACCGGCAGCAGGCGCAGGAACAGCCGGAAGGTGAACGAGCGCCGCTTCATTCGCGTGGAATGCCGTAGCGGTCCATGCGCCGGTACAGCGCCTGGCGGCTGAGCCCGAGTTCGGCAGCGGTCTGGGCGATGATGCCGTGGTTGTGGGCCAGCGCGGTTTCGATCCGGCTGCGGTCCGGGTCCACCGTCGGGTTGGCCGCGCGCGGGGCGGCCGCACGCGGCAGGTTGAGGTCACCGGCCTCGATGCGGGGGCCGCTGGCCAGCAGTTCGGCGCGCTGCAGCACGTTGCGCAGTTCACGCACGTTGCCTGGCCAGGGATGCCGCTGCAGGGCGGTAGCGGCGGCGGTGGACAGCGGCTTGCCGCTGCCCAGGAAACGTTCGGCCAGTGGCAGGATGTCACCGGGGCGTTCGGCCAGTGGCGGCAGGGCCAGCTCGACGGTATTGAGGCGGTAGAACAGATCTTCGCGGAACTGGCCGTCGCGGATCATCGCCGGCAGGTCGGCATTGGTCGCACTGATCACGCGGACTTTGACCTGGCGCTCGCGGTTGGAGCCCAGCCGCTCGAATCGCCCGGTCTCGAGCACGCGCAGCAGTTTCATCTGCCCGCTGGAGGAAAGGTTGCCGATCTCGTCCAGGAACAGGGTGCCGCCGTCGGCGGCTTCAAATTTGCCTTCGCGTGCCTTGTTGGCGCCGGTGTAGGCGCCGGCCTCGGCACCGAACAGCTCGGCCTCGATCAGCTCGGCCGGAATCGCGCCGCAGTTGAGCGCGACGAACGGGCCCTTGGCGACCAGCGAATTGGCCTGGATGATCTCGGCGATCTTCTCCTTGCCCGCGCCGTTGGGGCCGGTGATCAGCACCGGCAGTGCCGAGCGCGCCACCTGGCAGGCCAGGCTGACCACGCGCTCGCTGGCCGGGTCGGCCACCACCGCACCGCGCAGATCGTACCGGGCCTCCAGCGCCGAGCGATCGCGCTGTTCGCGGTCGCGGCGGCGGTCGAGTTCGCGGCGGGTTTCGGACAGTTCCAGCAGGTTGTTGACCGTGACCAGCAGCTTGCGGTCGTCCCAGGGCTTGGCCAGGTAGTCCGCCGCGCCGGCCTTGACCAGATCCACCGCGCTGCTCAGGTGGGTCCAGGCTGTCAGCAGGATCACCGGCAGGTCCGGATGGCGTGCGCGGATCTGCTGGAACAGCGCCTCGCCTTCCTCACCCGACGTGGTGTCTTCGGTGAAGTTCATGTCCTGGATCACCAGGTCCACCGGCTGCTGCTCCAGCAGGGCCAGCCCCTGCTCGGGAGAAAGCGCGTGCAGGGTGTCGATGTCGTGCAGCGAGAACAGCACGTTCAGTGCGGTGCCGACGCTGGCGTTGTCGTCAATGATCAGGATCGAGGGCATGCGGCAACGAAGGACCGGAAGTGGGTTCAAGAGTACCGGAGCGCCGGGCCAACGGGCAGATGGCCCGGCGCGGCTGGCCTCAGCCGCCGGTGCCGGGCGCCTGCGGAATCGGCGGGGTCGGTACCGCCAGCACCTCGCTCCAGGCGGCGGTATCGACATCGACGGTCACCTGGTTGCCCTTGCGCAGCACGGTCACCGGAACCCGGGTGGCCTTGTTGCCGACCAGCGCATGGGTGAGGTCGGCCATGCGCCGTACGGGCTGGCCATCCACGCGCAGGATCCGATCGCCGCTGCGCACGCCGAAGTAGCTGCTCGGCTCGGTGGTCGTGACGCGCATGATGCCATCCTGGGCATCCACCACCAGATGGTGGCCGGCGTCACGCCACTCCAGGCGTGCGGTATCGCTCTGGGTGGCGGCCAGCGCAGGTGCGCTGGCCAGCAGGAGGGACAACAGCAGGGTCGTGATGCTGGTCTTGGTCATGTGTTTGCTCTGGGGATGGGTCTGGTGCATTTCAGGCACTCCGGGTGGCAACGGCAGGGGGAACGGCCGCGGCGCGACGGGCCGGGCCGAAGACAGCGATCTGGCCGAGCAGCCACAGCAGCACCGCACCGATCGGCAGGTAACTGATGGGCATGCGCGGCAGCTCGTAGTTGTTCATCAGCCACAGGTTGATCGTGTAGGCCATCAACATGCCCAGCACGATGCCGACCGTGGCCAGCAGGAAGTTCTCGGTCTGGAAGTACCGCAGGATCTGGCTGCGGGTCGCGCCCAGCGCACGGCGGATGCCGATCTGCTTGGTGCGCTGCTGCACCCAGAAGCTGGCCAGGCCGACGATGCCCAGTGCGGTCACCACCAGCAGGGCCACACACACGGTGATCAGCAGGCCGACCATGGCGCGGTCATTGGCGAAGTACTTCCTGCGCTGCTCCTCGTAGGTGTACTTGCCGTGCACCAACCGGCTTGAATCCACCCGCTCCAATGCCGCCACCGCGGACTTGAGCACTTCGTCGCGCCGGGTCGGATCGGTGACCCGGATCAGGTAGAAGCCCTCGTCATAGGTTGTGCGCAGTGGCAGGACCATCGAGAACTGTGAATCGCCTTCGCGAGCGGTCGGGCGGGCGAGTACCTTGACGATGCCGATGATGCGCAGCGGCATGGAGCCGCTATAGATCGTCTTGCCCAGTGCATCGCCGCCGGGGAACATCTTGTCCGCAATCGCCTGGGTCACGATGACGGCCGAGCCTTCGTCCGCGGCTGCTTCGTCATTCTTGACGACTTCCAGGTCCCGGTACTCATCGGGCTGGAAATCACGACCGGCGATCAGCTCCACGCCCAACGTATCCAGAGCGCCTTCGCGGCCGAAATACTGCGAGGCGCTGAGCGTCGGGCGCTCCTGGTCGGGAACCAGGCCCACGCTCGTATTCCAGGAACTGTTGCGGAACGGGATCTGGTTCAGGGTGACCGCACTCTTGACGCCCGGCAACGCCTGCAGCGCGGCAAGGTCCTCGCGGGTGCGCGCCACGGCGTTGACCTGTGGACCGATGCCGCCCAGGCGGACTTCGATCAGTTCGGTCTCGGCGATGCCGCTGGGCTGGTTGATCTTCTCGATGCGCTGCCCGATCAGGAACAGCGCATTGCAGACGATGGCGCAGGTCAGGGCGATTTCGAGCACGATCAGCGATGCGGCGGTTTTATGCCGGCGGAGCGTGGAGAGGATGGGACGGATATCCATGGTGTGCTCCGGATCCTTACTGCGATTTGAGTTGGATGGCGGGCGCGACCTGCATGGCGCGCAGCGCCGGCAGGAAACCGGCCAGCAGGCTGGCGACCAGGGTCAACGCGAAGGTCATCAGCAGCATCTGCCCATCCAGGGTGGCGAGCTTGGCGTAGTCCACCGGTTGCTGGCGCACCGCGTACAGCCCGAGCAGTGCCAGCAGCAGGCCCAGCAGACCGCCGGCCAGACCGACGGTGCCGGCCTCGATCAGCGACTGCAGGAAGATCTGGCCGCGGCTGGCACCCAGCGCCCGGCGCACGCCGATCTCACCGCTGCGACGCAGGAACTTGGCCAGCAGCAGACCGACCGTATTGATCAGGCAGACCAGCAGGAAGCCCATTGCCAACCACAACTGCAGACGCACGTCGCCGGGGACGACCTTCTTGAAATCCAGCCATTCCATGACGTTGCGCAGCCGTACGTTGTTGGGGCGTTCGAAACGACCGGCGGCGCGCTGCTGCTCGGAGTAGTTCTCCAGATAGCGACGGTACTCCGCGGCCTGGCCCGGGTTTTCCAGCTCCACCCAGTACTGGATCCAGGTGCAGCTGGCGTTGGGACCGGTCGGGTCGGTCTCGTTGCGGCGCCCGAAGCAGTCGATGCTGCCGTTGCGGTCGAACTTCAGCTCGATCGCCGTGGAGAAGGGCAGGTAGACGTCTTCACTGTCGCCGTAGCGGCCGGTATACAGGTCATAGAAGTGCGGGTTGGGATGCCAGTCACCCAGCACGCCCACGACGGTCATCGTGTTGCCGTTGAGGCGGACCGACTTGCCGACGCTGTTGGCGCCCTGGAACAGCTTCTGGTTGAGCGTGCTGGAAATCACCGCGACCCGACCGCGCCCGTCGTCGTCGGTTTCCTTCCAGCCCTGGCCATAGAGGAACGGCGTGTCGAACATCGGGAAGAAATCGCTCGAGGTATACCGCGCATCGGTGTTGAACGGGCGCAGCGTGCTGCCCTCGGGCTCGAGGGTCACACCGCCACCGGTCATCATCGCCTGCCGCTTGGCATGCTTCTCGCGCAGCAGTTTCTCAGCATCGAAGCGGGTCAACTGGTCGGCCGGTTCTTCGCCAGGCTGATAGCCCAGCGCTGACTGTGGATCAACCAGCACGCTGAACAGCCGGTCGCTCTTCTGCGGGATCGGATCACCGGACAGCACGTGGAATACGGTCAGCGTGGTCATCGAGGCGCCGATGCCCAGCGCGATGGCGATCACCATCAGCGCGGTCAGCACCTTGTTGCGCCGGAAGCTGCGCAGGGCCAGTCGGAAGTAGTAAGCGATCATGGCCGGCCTCAGTCGTTGGCGATGGCAGCGGCAACCGCGGGGCGCGGCGTGGCGAGCACCGGGTCGCGCAGCAGGTCGGTGACCTGGCCATCGACGATGTGCACGTTGCGCTTGGCGCGGGCGGCCAGTTCCGGATCGTGGGTCACCATCACGATCGTGGTGCCCTTGGCATTGATTTCTTCCAGCAGCTCCATCACGCCGCGGGCCATCTGGCTGTCCAGGTTGCCGGTCGGTTCATCGGCCAGCAGCAGGCGCGGGCTGCCGGCCAGCGCACGCGCGATCGCGGCGCGCTGCTGCTGGCCGCCCGAGAGTTCGGCCGGGTAGTGCTTCATGCGCGAGCCCAGGCCGACCTGGGCCAGCGCGTGCTCGATGCGCTCCTTGCGCTCGGCCGCGGGCATGCCGCGGTAGCGCAGCGGCACATCGACGTTGTCGAACAGGTTGAGATCGGAGATCAGGTTGAAGCCCTGGAAGATGAAGCCGATCTTCTGGTTGCGCAGGCGGCTGCGCGCGTCATCGCCGAGCTGGCTGACATCCTGGCCGTCGAGCAGGTAGGTGCCGCTGGTGAAGGTTTCAAGCAGGCCGGCGATGTTGAGGAAGGTGGTCTTGCCTGAACCGGACGGACCGGTCACGGCAACGAACTCGCCCTCGCGGACGTGCAGGTCCAGCGACCGCAGAGCATGGGTTTCCACCTGTTCGGTGCGGAAGACTTTGGCGACCGAGCGCATTTCAAGCATGGCTGTTTCCTTTGAGGGTCGAAAGGATCGAAAGGGACTGAATCAGTTGATGGAGACGCGCTCGGCATCGCCGAACAGATCGCTGCCGGACACCACGACGCGGTCGCCGGGCTGCAGGCCAGAGAGGATTTCCACTTCACCCAGGCTGCTCACGCCGAGCTTGACCGGGCGACGGACGGCATGGCTGCCATCCATGACATAGGCGTAGCCGTTGCCCTGTTCGACGAACGGGCCACGTTCGATCTTGAGTGCGTTGCGGCGGGTATCGAGCAGCACGCGCGCCTGCATCCGCTGGCTCTGGCGCAGGCCCTGCGGCTGCTTGTCGGCGAAGCGGATGCGGGCATTGACCTCGCCGGCGACCACTTCCGGGGAGACGGCGGAAATCTCGCCGGCGAACTGGCCGCTGCCACCGGTCAGCTGCGCAGGCATGCCGATCGTCAGCTCGCGGGCGAAGCTCTCCGGCACCTTGATCTCGATCTCGAAGCGCGACAGATCGACCACGCCCAGGATCGGCGCATTGGCGACCACGTTGGTGTGCTGGGTCGCCTGCACCTGGCCGACCTGGCCATCGAAGGGCGCACGCAGCGTGAGCGCGTCGACCTGGCGCTCCACTTCGGTCACCACCGCGCGCTGGCGATCGGCCAGCAGGCGCTTGTTGCGCGCATCCAGATCGGCGCCCTGGGCCTTGAGCATGGCGTCCTTGCGGGCGTGCTCGAGCTGGATGTCGCTCTTCTTGACGGTGTCCTCGGCCTTGGCCACGTCCACCTGCGGCACCGCGCCGCCATCGAAGCCGCGCTTGTAGCGCTCCAGGTCACGCACCGCGGCCTGGCGTTCGATCACGGCCTGGTCGGTGTCCTTCTGCGCGGTGGCGCGCGCCAGGGTCGCATCCAGAGTCGCGCGGCTTGCCTCGGCCTGCAGGCCGGCCAGCGTGGCCTGTTCCTGGGCCAGCTTGCTGCGCAGCTCGGGGCTGTCGATCACGGCCAGTTCCTGGCCCTGCTTGACCACATCACCGGCCACGACCTTCAGGTTCACGTTGCCGGCGGAGATCGCATACAGCACCGGGTTGTTGGCGGCGATCACGCGGCCGTCGGCGGCGATGTCGCGCACCATGTCGCCTCGGGTGACCTCGGCGATGCGGACACGGGCGCTGTCGTAGGAGCGGCTGGCCCCCAGCCAGGCACGGGCGGCGAAGCCGATCGCCACCAGCACGACCAGCGCGGCGACCGCCGGCCACAGCCAGCGCTTCCACGGGGCGGGCGCGGCGTGCGAAGAAAGGGTCTGGTCCTGGGCGGAAGTGTCGCGGATCATCGGGCTCGTTCGCGGTTGGGTTGTGGAGTACCAAGCAGACTCCGTGCCAACTTTTAGCCCTTTGGAAACAACAGCTTGCAAAAAGCGGTCGGTGTCCATGTGTCCGCGGACACCTGACCGGACACTTTCGTTAAGCCGACAGCGCCCAAGTCGCCGGGGCCGCCACGCTAGAATGCGAGGCTTACCAGCAGGGATCTGAATCTATGTGCGGCATTGTGGGAGCGATCGCCCATCGCGACGTGGTACCGGTACTCATCGAAGGATTGAAGCGACTGGAATACCGGGGCTACGATTCCTCCGGCATCGCCGTGATCGATACCACCGCCGCCGAACCCGATGTCCGACGCGTGCGCCGTACCGGCCGGGTGGCGGAGATGGAGAAGGCAGCCACGAGCGAAGGCTTCCAGTCGCTGCTCGGCATCGGCCACACCCGCTGGGCGACCCATGGGGGCGTGACCGAGGCCAATGCACACCCGCACATCAGTCACGGTGTGGCGCTGGTGCACAACGGCATCATCGAGAACCATGAAGAGCAGCGCGAGAAGCTGCGCGCGCTGGGCTACACCTTCGAGTCGCAGACCGACACCGAAGTGATCGCGCACCTGATGCACCATCACCTCAAGGAAGGCGACAGCCTGCTGTCGGCGCTGCAGCGCACGGTCAAGGAACTGACCGGTGCCTATGCGCTGGCGGTGATGAGCCGTGCCGAGCCGGACCATTTCGTCTGTGCCCGCATGGGGTGTCCGCTGCTGGTGGGTGTGGGCGAAGGCGAGAACTTCGTGGCCTCCGATGTCTCGGCGATCATCCAGGCCACCCGCAAGGTGATCTTCCTGGAAGAAGGCGACACGGCCGACATCCGCTGCGACAGCGTGCAGGTCTACGACGAGCACAACCAGCCGATCGTGCGCGATGTGCATCTGTCCGATGTGTCGCTGGCCTCGCTGGAACTGGGCCCGTACCGCCACTTCATGCAGAAGGAAATCCACGAGCAGCCGCGTGCGCTGGGTGACACCATCGAAGCGGCGATCGATGCCGGTGGCTTCCCGGCCACGCTCTTCGGCAAGAACGCCGAGGCCGTGCTGTCGGGCATCGAAGGCGTGCAGATCCTCGCCTGCGGTACCAGCTATTACGCCGGCCTGACCGCGCGTTACTGGATTGAATCCATTGCCGGCCTGCCGTGCAGCGTGGAGATCGCCAGCGAGTACCGTTACCGCGCTGCCTACGCAAACCCGAAGCACCTGATCGTCACCATCTCCCAGTCCGGCGAAACGCTGGATACGATGGAAGCACTCAAGTACGCCAAGTCGCTCGGCCACCTGCACACGCTCTCGATCTGCAACGTGCCCGAGAGCGCGATTCCGCGCGCCAGCGAACTGGTCTGCTACACCCGTGCCGGTGCCGAGATCGGCGTTGCCTCGACCAAGGCGTTCACCACCCAGCTGGCTGCCTTGTTCCAGCTCACCATGGTGCTGGGCAAGCTGCACGGCCGCATCGATGCCGCGCAGGAAGCGGACTACCTGGAACAGCTGCGTTTCCTGCCCGGCAGCGTGCAGCACGCGCTGAACCTGGAGCCGCAGATCGCGGCCTGGGCCGAGCGCTTCGCACGCAAGGCCAACGCCCTGTTCCTGGGCCGGGGCCTGCATTACCCGATCGCACTGGAAGGCGCGCTCAAGCTCAAGGAGATCTCGTACATCCACGCCGAGGCCTATCCGGCCGGCGAGCTGAAGCATGGCCCGCTGGCGCTGGTGGATGAGGACATGCCGGTGGTGGTGATCGCGCCGAACGACAGCCTGCTGGAGAAGGTCAAATCCAACATGCAGGAAGTGCGTGCACGCGGCGGTGAGCTGTTCGTGTTCGCCGACCAGGACAGCAATTTCGCCGCGTCCGAAGGCGTGCATGTGATCCGCACCCCGCGCCACGCCGGTGTGCTCAGCCCGATCGTGCATACCCTGCCGGTGCAGCTGCTGGCATACCACACCGCACTGGCTCGCGGGACAGACGTGGACAAGCCGCGCAACCTGGCCAAGAGCGTGACGGTGGAATAAACGCGCGCGTCGCGTTGTGGATGTGGAGAAGGGGGCCGCGCGGCCCCCTTTTTTGTGTGTGTCAGGTAACCGTGTTCGTCGGTTGCGCCGCGCGGTGGCTCTACCGGCGGCAGGGGGGCGTGGAACTTTAGTCGTGGGCCGCGGCAGCATTCAGCGACGGTTTTACTGGCGGTGCCATTCTCAGGGTCGTCCACTGCTTTCCACGACGAACCGTCCCAGATTTGCAAACTCCTGGCCCAGGGTGCGGTCGTAGAATCGAGTGACCGAGGACTGCGTGGCATCGCCACCGACCTCGCTGCAATCAGGCGCATCTCTCGACTTCAGTAACCTGTAACAGGAAACAAGAATGAACGTCCGCGAACTCCTGCAATCCAAGAAAGAAGCCATCGTCACCATCGATGTGGAAGACACCATCGGTGCCGCCGCGCACAAAATGAGCGCGCACAAGATCGCCGCCCTGGTGGTCATGAAGGACGATGCGCCGGTAAGGATCGTGTCCGAGAAGGACATCGTGCGCAGCCTTGCGGAAGATGGTCCCCAGGCCGGCCGACGCGTCATTTCCAGCCTGCCGTCGGCAGGGCTGGAAGGCATCGGCCCGGATGCGACGCTCAAGCAGGCGATGGCGCTGATGACGTATTCCCGCCATCGTCACCTGATGGTGACCGAGGGCGCCACGCTGGTCGGCATCCTGAGCCTGGGCGACATCGTCAAGAACCTGCTCAGTGAACTCGAGCTGGAAAAAGCGGTGCTGCAGGACATCTACATGGCAGCGCACTGACGCTGCCTGGTCCGCACTGACGGGCATTGCCGGCCGCTGGCTGGCAACCCCGGACGAGGTCAGCGTATGCGTTTGACCTCGACAAGCTGCTGGAGGTCGCCCTTCAGCAGCTGATAGGCCCCATCGCGCGCTGCATCACCGGTTTGCCGCAACACCCACGACGGATGCACCGTCGCGAAGGCGCGCGTGCCGTCATCCAGTACGTGCCAGCGTCCGTGGTTCGCCATCAGGTTGAAGCCGGCACCGAACACCGCCGTCGCCGCGGTAGCACCGAGGCAGACGATCACCTGCGGTCGCACGTTTTCGATCTCCCCCATCAGCCACGGCCGGCAGGCGTTGACGTGGGTGATCTGCGGTTTGCTGTGGATGCGCCGCTTGCCGCGCCGTTCAAAGCGGAAGTGCTTGACCGCATTGGTCATGTACAGCGCGCTGCGCTCGATCCCCAGCTCGCGCAGCGCACGGTCGAGCAGCTGTCCTGCCGGGCCGACGAACGGGTGCCCGCTGAGGTCCTCGCTGTCGCCGGGTTGCTCACCCACCAGCATGATCGATGCGTCGGCCGGGCCCTCACCGAACACGGTCTGCGTGGCCGGTTCCCACAGAGGGCAGCGGCGACACGCCGACGCGGCGTCGCGCAGGGTATCGAGCGTGGCCGGTGCAGCCTTCGCGACGACCGGCAAGCCCGAGGCGGGTTGGGGGATGCGGCGACGCGGTGCCTGCGCTTCGCGGTCGTGCATCTCCTGCACGCGGTCGCCAGCGTCCCGCACCAGCTGCGGCAGCAACGCGGCCTCCGGCAGGTGCTTCCAGTATTTGGCCGGCATCTCCTGCTGCATCATCCGGGTATTCAGCCGCGCCGGATTGAAAATGTTGGCGTAATAGGTGCGCCACAGTTCTTCGCGGGCATCATCGACAGGCGCATCGCTTTGGCGGCCGCCGGGACCGAACGACAGCGCCTGTCCATCCCAGTGTGCGCTGCGCCCCGGCGTGAGGATCGCCCAGCGCATCCCGGCGAAGCGGCGTGCGAAGAAGGGTGCCACGCGGTCGACGATATGGTGCTCGGGCTCGAACCAGGCGATGAACGCATCGTCTTCGCCCGGCACCTCGCGGAAGCGTACGAACGCCTTCATCTTGTGCGTGTCGCGGCGCACCGCCTGGCTCAATGCCATGGCCCGCAGCACGTCCGCATCGGCCGGGTTGGAGAGCAGGCTGCGCTCGCCGTGGGTGATGCGCCAGAGCATGCGGTACAGCAGTGGCATCCGCTGTGGATCGCGATGGCACAGGCAGGTGGCGGCCAGCTCGATGAAGGTCTTGGACACCTGGATCGGTGCCTCGGCCGAGACCACGGAATCATCATCGAGCGCCGGCAATGACGGCGCATCCAGCAGCGAAATGTCCTCGCCCTGCAGCCAGTCCAGCTGATCCGGCGCAACGGCGTGCCGCAACGCCAACCGCGCAGCCGTGCGCCACGCCTCCAGCGACCACACCGGGTCGACCCGCACGCTCCAGCGCGCCATCTCAGTGCGCGGCCGTGTCGGGGAACAGCGAGCCTTGCTGTGGCGGAGGGGCCAGCCGGGCACGCAACGCCGCCGGGTCGTCGAGTGCGCGGTGCGGGTGATGGTCGGCCAACTGCACGAACGGCAGCAGCTTGCTCATCGGTGCGCGCAGGCGCGCCACATCGGCCACGCGCAGCCGACCATGACGGCGTGCCATCAGCACCCGCTTGACGTTGCGCACGCCCAGCCCGGGTACGCGCAGCAGCAGCTCCTTGGGGGCGAGGTTGAGATCCACCGGGAAACGTTCGGGATGGCGGATCGCCCAGGCCATCTTCGGGTCGATATCCAGATCGAGCATCCCGCCCTGGGTGGTGCTGGTGATCTCGTCCACGCCGTAACCATAGAAGCGCAGCAGCCAGTCTGCCTGGTAGAGACGGTGCTCGCGGGCCAGCGGCGGCGCCTGGAGGGGCAGGGCCTTGCTGGCATCGGGGATGGGACTGAACGCGGAGTAGTAGACCCGGCGCATCCGGTAGTTGCCATACAGATTGTCGGCCGCGCCGAGGATCTGCTGGTCGCTGGCACCGTCCGCACCGACGATCATCTGCGTGCTCTGGCCGGCCGGCGCGAAACGCGGCGCGCGCGCGCGGCGGCCGCGTGCCGAAGGCGCGGGCACGGGAGCCGATGCTGCGCCGGCCACTGGCCGGGCCTTGCCTGCTTCCTTGGCTTCTTCGATGCGCCAGCGCAGCTCACCCATCGCCCCGCGGATCGAGGGCAGTGATTTCTCCGGCGCGAAGCTGGCCAGCCCGGCCTCGGTCGGCAGCTCGATGTTGATCGAGAGCCGGTCCGCATGTCGCCCGGCGAGCGCGAGCAGTTCGGGCGAGGCTTCCGGAATCGTCTTGAGGTGGATGTAGCCGCTGAAGCGGCGTTCCTCGCGCAGTACGCGCGCGACCTCCACCATCTGCTCCATGGTGTAGTCGGCGTTGCGGATGATGCCGCTGGAGAGAAACAGCCCTTCGATGTAGTTGCGCTTGTAGAAATCCATCGTCAGCGCGACCACTTCCTCCACGCTGAAACGCGCACGCTGCACATTGCTCGAGACACGGTTGACGCAGTACGCGCAGTCGTAGATGCAGAAGTTGGTCAGCAGGATCTTCAGCAGCGACACGCACCGGCCGTCGGGCGTATAGCTGTGGCAGATCCCCATTCCCTCGGTGCTGCCGATGCCGCCCGAGGCACGCGAGTCGCGCTTGCCTGCACCGCTGGAGGCGCAGGACGCATCGTATTTCGCGGCATCGGCAAGGATGGCCAGTTTGCGGATCGTCTCCATGGAAAGACCGTACCGGGGCACGATCTCATCCAGTGAGACGCTTCAATGCATCCCTGAAGAATTCAGCTTCCGGCTCAGCCTTGGAAGCTAACCTTCACCGAATCCGCGCTGTAGTCGGCCGGCCCATGGAACACCACTTCGATGTTGTTGCCATCCGGATCCAGCACGAAGGCGGCGTAATACCCCGGATGGTAGGGGCGCTCGCCGGGCGCGCCGTTGTCCTTGCCACCGTTGGCCAGCGCCGCGCGGTGGAAGGCCTCCACGGTGGCGCGGTCGCGGGCCTGGAAGGCAAGATGGTGGCGGCCGGTCAGCTGGCCGAGGGCCGCCTCGCTGTCCGGCGTGGAAATGAACAGCTCATCGGCCCAGAAATACGTGTCGCCCTCGCCGGCGATCGGGATGCCGATCGTGTCGAACACGGCCTGGTAGAAGCGGCGGCTGGCGGCCAGGTCCCTGACCACCAGTTGCAGGTGATCGATCAGGCGGCCGCGGTGCAGTTCCATCGTTTCCATACCGGCTCCACAGAGGGTGGGATGGGACGCAGATATACCACCGGACACAGCGTTGCGCATTGCCGCGCCGTCGACCTTGCTGACCACGCGCAGGGCGGCGCCGGCGGCGGCCCTTCCGCCGGCCCGCGCAGTGACCTACGCTGCGTGCTGGCGCCATGAACGAGCAGGCGGAATGAACGCGCAGGCGGAGGAGGCACGATGCTGTGGATGGTGATGATGGCCCAGGCGGTCGCCGGCGACGCGGGCTACCCACAGGCGCATGCCTGGGCGCAACGTGATGAGGCCAGCCTCGAACCGGCGGCGTACACGGCGATGGTGGACAGCATGAGCGAGGTTGGGGGGGCCGCCTTCACGCGCTGCATGCCGACTCCCGCGCCGCAGACGCTGGCCGCATTCACCGTGGTGTTACAGCTGGATGCGCAGGGCAGGGTGGTGCGCACGTGGCGCGAGGGCGAGGAGGCGGTCGCACGCTGCGTGGACGCAGGCTTCGCCGGGAAAACCCTGTTCGTGCCACCGAAGGCGCCGTTCTATGCG
This sequence comes from Stenotrophomonas sp. RIT-551, assembly GCF_026241915.1. Lineage (NCBI taxonomy): Bacteria > Pseudomonadati > Pseudomonadota > Gammaproteobacteria > Lysobacterales > Lysobacteraceae > Stenotrophomonas > Stenotrophomonas sp. RIT-551. The sequence goes on from NZ_JAPJIU010000001.1 coordinate 505,773, forward strand.
GCGTTCGAGTTCCAGGTCGAGCCGTAGCACCGGCAACGCACCGAGCGGTGCCGGTGCGTTGCGCCGCCGCAGGGATCAGGCGATCGGCGTGTTGGAGATGATCTCCACCCAGTAGCCGTCCGGGTCCTTGATGAAGGCCAGGTGCTTCATGCGGCCGTCTTCCAGGCGCTTCTGGTAAGGCACCTGCAGCTCATCGAAGCGCTTGCAGGCGGCCTGGATGTCCGGCACGGACACGCAGATGTGGCCGAAGCCACGCGGGTCGGCATTGCCGTTGTGATAGACCGGGCCGTCCTGGTTTTCGGTGCCATGGTTGTGGGTCAGCTCGAGCACGCCGGGGATGCCGGCCATCCACACGCGGCGGGCATCGTCACCCTCGGGAATCTGCGTGCCGGCCGGCAGCAGGGCGAGGAAGTACAGGCTGAATTCGGCCTCGGGGAAGTGGCGCAGGTCGATCAGGCGGAAGCCCAGCACGCGGGTGTAGAAATCCAGCGAGGCCGTGGCGTCCTTGACGCGCAGCATGGTGTGGTTGAACACGAACCCGGCGGTCTCGGCGGGCACGGTGGCGGCGACGCCGGGAGAGTTCTGGAGGGCGGCAAGGCTCATGGGGATTCCTGGGGGGCAGGGCCGCATCAGCGCGGCGGACCCCTCATTTTACCGGTCCCGGCCGGGCCACGTGACAGGTAGAATGGTGTGTCTTCCTGACCAGCGTTCATCCATGTCCCAGCGTGAATGGGTGGCTGCGGCCATCCGCAAGATCGACGCCGATTTCAACCGTTCGGCCGATACCCACCTGATTCCGATGGACCTGCCCGGGTTCGAGGGCATCGACCTGTATTTCAAGGACGAGTCCAGCCACCCGACCGGCAGCCTCAAACATCGCCTGGCACGCTCGCTGTTCCTGTATGCACTGGCCAATGGCTGGCTGCGTGAGGGGCGCCCGGTGATCGAGGCCTCCAGCGGCTCCACGGCTGTGTCCGAGGCGTATTTCGCGCGGCTGCTGGGCCTGCCGTTCATTGCGGTGATGCCGGCCACCACCTCCCCGGAAAAAATCGCGGCGATCGAGTTCCACGGGGGCCGCTGCCATCTGGTGGAGCGCGCCTGCGACCTGAACGCCGATTCGGAAACGCTGGCCCGCGAAACCGGCGGCCATTTCATGGACCAGTTCACGTACGCCGAGCGCGCGACCGACTGGCGCGCCAACAACAATATCGCCGAATCAATCTTCAAGCAGATGGCCGAGGAGCCGCATCCGGTACCCGAGTGGATCGTGTGCAGCCCGGGCACCGGCGGCACGGCGGCCACGCTGGGCCGCTACGTGAGCTACCGCCGCCATGACACCCGCATCCTGTGCGCGGACCCGGAAATCTCCGTGTTCTATGATGGCTACTGCGCTGCGCTGGCCGGGCAACCCTGGCGTGAGCTGACCTGCAGCGGCGGTTCGCGGGTGGAAGGCATCGGCCGGCCGCGGGTGGAATCGAGCTTCATTCCGACCAGCGTCGATGCGATGGTCAAAGTGCCCGATGCGCTGAGCCTGGCCGCGATGCGCCACGTCAGCCGCCAACTGGGGCGCCGCGTGGGCGGCTCCACCGGCACCAACTTCATCGGCGTGCTGCAGGCCGCGCAGCTGATGCGCGATGCGGGCCGCAGCGGCTCGATCGTGACCATCCTGTGTGACAGCGGTGACCGCTACGCACACAGCTACTACAACCCGGAGTGGTACCCGAAACAGGCCATCGACGTGGACGGCGCCGATGCGGTGCTTGCGGCCGCGGTGGCGGGCAAGGGGCTGCCGGTGCTGCCGTGCGTCTCGCTGGAAGCGCTGTACTGAGCGGGGCGCCCGGGCGGGCGTGAACCGGGCCCATCGGCGTACCCCGGGGGCTTGTGTGGGGTGGGGGGCAATGCCATATCGTGGGGCGATGCCGCTGCAGCGGCCCCGTTGTCTGGAGATGCCTGTGACCCCCACCAATCCTCTGCTCGATTTTTCCGGCCTGCCGCGTTTCGATGCGATCCAGCCCGAGCACATCGCCCCGGCAATCGATGCCCTGCTGGCCGACGCCGAAGCCGCGGTGAAAACCGCCGAAACGGTCTCCCCGGTCACCTGGGCGAGCTTCGCCGAGCCGCTGGATGACGCCACCGAGCGCCTGTGGCGCGCGTGGGGCCAGGTGGGCCACCTGCAGGCCGTGGTCAACACCCCGGCGCTGCGTGAGGCCTACAACGCCAACCTGCCCAAGGTGACGCGCTTCGGCAGCGCGCTGGGCCAGAACCTGGCGCTCTACCAGCAGTACCGTGCCCTGGCCGACGCGCCCGAAGCGGCGCAGTACGACGCGGCACGCCGCAAAGTGCTGGAGAACGCGCTGCGCGATTTCCGCCTGGGCGGTGCTGAACTCGATGACGCCGGCAAGGCGCGGTACAGCGCGATCCGCGAGGAGCTGTCCGCGCTGTCGGCGACGTTCTCGCAGAACGTGCTCGATGCGACCGATGCCTGGTCGCTGCACGTGCAGGACCCCGCCGAGCTCGCCGGCCTGCCGGACGATGTGATCGCCGCGGCCCGCGCTGCCGCGGAGAAGGAGGGCCTGGCCGGCTGGAAGCTGACCCTGCAGATGCCGTGCTACATCCCGGTGCAGACCTACGCCGAACATCGCCCGCTGCGCGAAGCGCTGTACCGCGCCAATGCGATCCGCGCGTCTGAATTCGGCGATGCCACGCTGGACAACAGCGGCAACATCGATCGCGTACTGGCGCTGCGCGCGGAGCTGGCCACGCTGCTGGGCTTTGCCAACTACGCCGAGTACTCGATCGCCACCAAGATGGCCGAGGATGCGCCGCAGGTACTGGGCTTCCTGCGTGATCTTGCCGCGCGTGCCAAGCCGTACGCGCAGCGCGACCGTGCCGAGCTGGAGGCCTTCGCGCGCGACGAGCTGGGCATGGCCGCGCTGGAGGCGTGGGACCTGGCGTTTGCCGCGGAGAAACTGAAACAGGCGCGTTACAGCTATTCCGAGCAGGACGTGAAGCAGTACTTCACCGAGCCGAAGGTACTGGACGGCCTGTTCAGTGTGATCCGCAGCCTGTATGGCCTGGCGGTGCAGCCGGACAGCGCGCCGGTGTGGCATCCGGATGTGCGCTTCTTCCGCGTGGTCGATGCGCAGGGCGCGCTGGTCGGCCAGTTCTATCTGGATCTGTACGCGCGCGAAGGCAAGCGCGGTGGCGCGTGGATGGACGATTGCCGCAACCGCCGCGAGACCGCCGCCGGCGTGCAGACGCCGCTGGTGTACCTGGTCTGCAACTTCGGCAAGGGTGCACAAGGGCAGCCGGCCACCTTCAGCCACAGCGATGTGACCACGCTGTTCCATGAGATGGGGCACGGCCTGCATCAGTTGCTGACCCGCATCGGTGAGCTGGGCGTGGCCGGCATCAACGGCGTGGAGTGGGACGCGGTGGAACTGCCGAGCCAGTTCATGGAGAACTTCTGCTGGGAATGGGACCGCGTGCAGGCGATGACCGCACACGTGGCCACCGGCGAGCCGCTGCCGCGTGCGCTGTTCGATCGCATGCTGGCCGCACGCAATTTCCAGAGCGGCATGTTTACCGTTCGCCAGCTGGAATTCGCGCTGTTCGACATGCAGCTGCACAGCGAGTTCGATCCGACCCAGGACAGCGTGCAGGCGCTGTTGGAACGCGTCCGCGATGAAGTGGCCGTCAACCGGCCGCCGGCGTGGAATCGCTTCCCCAACCAGTTCAGCCACATTTTTGCCGGTGGCTATGCGGCCGGCTACTACAGCTACAAATGGGCCGAGGTGCTCAGCGCCGATGCTTACGCCGCGTTCGAGGAGGCCCCGGACAACGTGACCGAGACCGGCCGGCGCTTCCGCGATGAAGTGCTCTCACGGGGCGGCAGCCGCAGTGCGGCCGAGAACTTCGCCGCCTTCCGTGGCCGCGCGCCGACAGTGGACGCGCTGCTGCGGCATAACGGGATGGTGTGATTCCCCGATGTGGTAGTGCCGGCCGCTGGCCGGCTCGGCACCCTGCCCACGGGTGGGGTGTCATGCAGCGTGAGGAGCCAGCCAGCGGCCGGCACTACCGGGCAGCGGGATCGCGTGCGCTGCCGCGGCACGTTGATCACTCCGCGTAGATCATCTTCCGGCTCATGCCGCCGTCGACGATGTGGTCCTGGCCGGTGATGAAGCCGGCCAGGTCCGAGAGCAGGAAGACCGCCAGTGCGCCGATGTCCGGCGGCTGGCCAACGCGGCCGACCGGGTGCTGCGCATGATCGCGACGGGACAGTTTGGGCGTGCGTCGCCGTGAGGGCGCCTGCCAGGCATCGGTGGTGATCCAGCCGGGGCTGATGCTGTTGACCCGCACGGCCGACCCTTCGCTCAACGCCAATGCATGGGTGAAGGCGACCAGCCCGCCCTTGGCCGCGGCGTAGGCTTCACTGTCCGGTTCGGACTGCCAGGCACGCGTGGAAGCGATGTTGATGATCGCCCCGGCATGCTCGCGCAGGGCGGGCAGGGCATGCTTGCTGCACAGGAAGGCGCCCTGCAGGCTGGAGAGGCGGCGTTGCCACTCGGCCAGCGGCATCTGCGCCAGGGGCGTGCCATGGGCACTGGCGATGCCGGCATTGTTGACCAGGCCATCCATGCGCCCGAAGCGCTTCAGCGTCGCCTTCATCAGTGCCTGCACGCTGCGTTCGCTGGCCACGTCCGCGCGTTGGAACGCCGCGCGCTCCGGCAGCGCCCACTCCTTCAGGCAGGCCTTGCCGGCATCGGCATCCAGGTCGGCGATCATCACGCTGCCGCCCGCGCCGAGCACCGATTGCGCGATGCCGCGGCCCACGCCCTGCGCACCCCCGGTAATCACCACCACGCGGTCGCGCAGCGGCTGTGCCGGCCAGTCAAGGAGGGGCGGGGTCAGTGACACGGCGGCATGTCGTTTCGGCCCAGCAGGCGCGTCCAGCCTTCGATGCCGAGTTTGTCCAGCGTCTCGATGTTGCGCTCCACGATCACGTCCGGATCCGGGAAGGCTGCCACCGCGCGCTCGACGCTGTCTTCGCGCAGCAGGTGCAGGGTCGGGTAGGGCGCGCGGTTGGTGTAATTGCTCACGTCATCCGGGGCCACGCCGGCGAACTGGTACTGCGGATGGAAGCTGGCCACCTGCAGGATGCCCTGCAGATCCAGGGCCTCGATCGCTGCATCGGCGTTGTCGAGGAAGTCGTTGTACTCCAGGAAATCGGTCAGCACGTCCGGGTGCACGATCAGGGTGGTGTCGATCTGCTCGGCCGGGGTGTCGCGCAGCAGGATCAGCTCTTCGGCCAGTTCCTCGACCAGCGCCTCCGGCGTGGTCGCATCGCTGAGCACGAACCGCACCTGGTCCTTCACGTACACCGCCTTGGCGAATGGGCACAGGTTCAGGCCGATCACGATCTGCTCCAGCCATTTCCGGGTCTCGGCAATGGGGTCGCGGGTGGCAGTGAGGGAGGCATCGTTCATGGCGGGCGGGGTCGCTGGCGGGGCCGTTGATTGTACGGCGCGCCGGTGAAGTGGACGCCCGATCGGCTCCACTGTCCATTAACTGGACACCGGTCATGCTGGAAATTCCTTATCCGGCAATCACTTGCAGTGATCCGTCCAGCGGCCAATAGGCAGTGGCCGGCTGCGGGTATCCAATGGCCGGGTACACGACGCAAGGAGTTCTCAGTGATGGCAACACATGCATTCCTGCCGACGGCCACGTGGTCCGGCAAGCTGTTCGATGGCCAGTGGGCCGCGGGTGCCGGCACCCAGGACGTGGTCGAGCCGGCGACCGGCGAGCGCCTGGGCGAGATCGCGATGGCCGACCCGGCACAGATCGCGCGCGCCGCCGCCACCGCCGCCAAGGCGCAGCGCGACTGGGCCAGCGCCCCGTATGACACCCGCGCGCAGGTGCTGCGCCGCGCGGCGCAGTTGGCCGAAGAACACAACGACGAGATCGTGCAGTGGCTGGTCCGCGAAAGCGGCTCCACCCAGCTCAAGGCCGGTTTCGAGGCCAAGGTGAACACCAAGGCGCTGCATGAAGCCGCGGCACTGCCCTCGCGCAGCATCGGCGAGGTGCTGCCGTCCGAACCGGGCCGTTTGAACCTGGCGCGCCGCCGCCCACTCGGCGTGGTCGGCGTGATCTCGCCGTTCAACTTCCCGCTGTACCTGGCCATGCGTGCCGTGGCCCCTGCGCTGGCGCTGGGCAACGCGGTGGTGCTCAAGCCCGATCCGCGCACCGCCGTGTGCGGTGGCTTCGTGATCGCGCGCCTGTTCGAACTGGCCGGGCTGCCGGCGGGCCTGCTGCACGTGCTGCCGGGTGATGGCGCCGCCGGTGCGGCGCTGACCAGTGACCCGAACATCGCGATGATCCAGTTCACCGGCTCCACCGGCGCGGGGCGCAAGGTCGGCGAAGCGGCCGGCAAGCACCTGAAGAAGGTATCGCTGGAACTGGGCGGCAAGAACTCGCTGATCGTGCTCGACGATGCCGACATGGATCTGGCCATCGCCAATACCGCGTGGGGCGTCTACCTGCACCAGGGCCAGATCTGCATGGCCACCGGCCGCGTGCTGGTCCAGCGCAGCATCCATGCGCGGTTCCTGGAAAAGCTGGTGGCCAAGGCCAAGTCGCTCAAGGTCGGCAATCCGGCCGATGGCGAGGTGGCGATCGGGCCGCTGATCAACGCCCAGCAGCGTGACCATGCTGCGCGCATCGTTGCCGAAGCGCAGGCGGCTGGCGCCACGCTCGCGACCGGCGGTGGGTACAAGGACCTGTTCTTCGAGCCGACCGTGCTCAGCGATGTGAGCCGCGACAACCCGGCCTTCCACGAAGAGATCTTCGCACCGGTCGCGGTGGTCGTGCCCTTCGATACCGATGATGAGGCGGTGGAGCTGGCCAACGACAGCGAGTACGGCCTGTCGATGGCGATCGTGTCGAGCAATGTCGGCCGCGCACTGAAACTGGGCGAACGGCTGCGCACCGGCCTGCTGCACATCAACGACCAGACCGTGAACGATGAGGTGATCAATCCGTTCGGTGGCGTCGGCGCCTCCGGCAATGGCACCAGCATCGGTGGCCCGTCCAACATCGACGAGTTCACCCAGTGGCAGTGGATGACCGTCAAGGGCGAAGCGCCCGCCTACCCGATCTGATCCAGGAGACCCTCATGACCGCAACAGCAGAACTGCGCGACATCACCGTGGCCGTGGTGCGCGAAAAAGAACAGCCTTTCACGATCGAGAAGGCGCGCATCCGTGGGCCGCAGGACGATGAAGTGCTGGTGCGCGTGGTCGCCACCGGCCTGTGCCATACCGACCTGATCGTGCGCGACCAGTACTATCCCGTGCCGCTGCCGGCGGTGCTCGGCCATGAAGGTGCGGGCATCGTCGAAGCACTCGGCCCGGGCGTGAAAGACCTCAAGGTTGGCGACCATGTCGTGCTGACCTACGGCGCCTGCGGCCACTGCAATCCCTGCAGCGGCGGCCACGGCGCGTACTGCAAGGATTTCTTCGGCCTGAACTTCGGCGGCGGTGCACTGGACGGTTCCACCGCGATCCAGGACCCGGACGGCAAGCCGCTGCACGATCACTTCTTCGCACAGTCTTCGTTCGCCACCTACGCCCTGAGCCGCGAGAACAACGCGATCAAGGTGCCCGACGATGCGCCGATCGAACTGCTCGGCCCGCTCGGCTGCGGCATCCAGACCGGCGCCGGTGCGGTGATCAACTCGCTCAAGGTGACCGCCGGCAGCAGCTTCGCCAGCTTCGGTGCCGGCGCGGTCGGCCTGAGCGCGGTGATGGCCGCGCGCGTGGCCGGTGCGACCACGATCATCGCCATCGATGTGGTGCCGTCGCGCCTGGAACTGGCCAAGGAACTCGGCGCCACCCATGTGATCAACAGCCGCGAGGTCGACGTCGTCGACGCCGTGCGCGAGATCACCGGCGGCGGGGCCAACTTCGCCCTGGAATCCACCGGGCGCCCGGACGTGCTGGCACAGGGCATCGAGGCGCTTGGGGGGCTGGGCGTGATCGGCGTGGTCGGCGCGCCGAAGCTGGGCACCAAGGCCGAGTTCGACGTCAACAACCTGCTGCTGGGTGGGCGCAGCATCCGCGGCATCGTTGAAGGCGACAGCGTGCCGAAGGTGTTCATCCCGCAGCTGGTGCAGCTGTACCAGCAGGGCCGCTTCCCGTTCGACAAACTGGTGAAGTTCTACCCGCTGGACCAGATCAACCAGGCCGCCGAGGACAGCACCCGCGGCGTGACCCTCAAGCCGATCCTGACCATCGGCGGGTGAAACGCTCCGTCGCAGGCATGCGTGCCTGCGACGACGCAGCAGTCAGCTTTGCCGGAGTAGGCTGTCGGTCCGAGGTGGAGATCGACCGATGGCCGCGATGGTTCTGGAACAGCAGCAGGTATTGGCCGCCGCCCGTCAGCGCTTTGCCGAGGGCGGCGCGCTGATGGACAGCGTGGTCAGCCCGCCGGTACTGCGCTCGTGGGAGCGTTCGCGCCAGGCCGGCGTACAGCCGCGGCAGGCGCCGTACTACGCGCCCCTTGCCGCGGGCGCCACCCGTCTGGACGACCCGGCCGACCGCCGCCTCGCACGCTGTGTGCGCGAGGACATGGACCACCTCTGGGCCGCGTTCGGTGGCCGCCAATGGACCCTGTTCTGCGTCAACGCCGAGGGCCTGGTTGTCGCCCAGCGCGAACATGGCCTGGCCGACGTGCCGGTCCTGCGTCCGATCCAGATCGGCCGCCGCCTGCGCGAGATCGACATCGGCACCACCGCACCGGCCTGCAGCCTGGCCGAAGACGCGCCCGCGCTTGTACGCGGCAACGAACACTACCTGGATCGCTTCGCCGCCGTGTTCTGCCTGAGCGTGCCGCTGCATGGGCTGGATGGTGAAGTGCTGGGGGCCCTGGACATCACCGGCACCGGCGAGCGCGATGCCGAGCTGCTGCACGGCTACTTCCGCCAGGCCGCTCTCTCGGCCGAAAACCGGCTGATGCAGGACCACCGCCCCTGTCATCTGCTGGCCGTCCAGCACGACGCACGCTGGCTGCACTCACCGCTGCAGGGGCTGTTGGCCATCGAAGAAGACGGACGCGTCCGCGCCGCCAACCGCGTGGCCCGCCGCCTGTTCGGACTCCCGCGCCGCGGGCCCTTGCCGATCCTCACCCTGCACGGCCTGTTTGCCGGCGCCAGCGCCCATCAGCGCCGCCGCCTCCTGCAGACCGGCCCGGCCCACCGGGTCCGCCTGGACGAAGACACGGCCGTGCATGTCCAGTACCTGCGCGGACCACTCGCACCGCATGCCAGCCGCAAGCTCGACGCACAGCCCGTCAACGCCGCCAACGCCTCGCTGCGTGCGCAGAACACACAGCACGTCCGCGACGCCGTGGCCGCCCACCAGGGCAACGTCAGCGCCGCCGCGCGCCAGCTCGGCATCTCACGTACGACCCTGTACAAGCTGATTCGCGCGTAGTGACCCGCGCCCGGCGGTACACACGCCGGAAGCCGCATCTCTTCGATCTGCGCAACGAGGTTGCCGGCCAGCGGCCGGCACTACCGATGGGATATCGCCTGGTCGCCGGCAGGGGCGGGCACGACCGCTTTGCCCGCCCATCCGCCGACGCAGCACACCAGCAATGAATCGCCAGCGCTCTTCGCTACAGCCCTTCGGCCAAGATCAATCGCGGAAATTATCGAACTGCAGCGGAACCTCGAAGGTCTCCTTCCGCAGCAGCGCCATCGCATCCTGCAGATCATCGCGCTTCTTGCCCGTCACCCGCAGCTTGTCGCCATTGATCTGGCTGTCCACCTTCAACTTGGCCTCCTTGATCTTCGCCGCGATCTTCTTGGCCACCTTCTGCTCGATACCCTGCTTGACCGTGATCTTCTGCCGCGCACCGGCCAGATTCGTCTCGATATCCTCGAACTCCAGGCACGCCGCATCGATTTTCCGCGCGATCAAGCGCTGGCGCAGGATGTCCGTCATCTGCTGCAACTGGAAATCGCTCGGCGCGGACTGGTTGATCACGCCGTCCTCCAGCACGAACTTGGCGTCCACCCCCTTGAAATCGAAGCGCGTGGACAACTCGCGGTTGGCCTGATCGACCGCGTTGGTCAGCTCGTGGGTGTCGACTTCGGAAACAACGTCAAAAGAGGGCATCGGAAAACTCCAGCGGGTGAATACCCCATTCTACCAACCCACCATGGACGGCCCGGCCAACCCGGCGATAATGGGTCATGAACACGCAACGCTCCCCCACCCGCGCCGTCGCCTGGATGCTCATGGCCGTGGCCTGCTTCTCGCTGATGGATGCCGGCATGAAGCAGCTGTCGGCCAGCTATCCCACCCTGCAGGTGACCTTCCTGCGCGGCGCGGCGTCGCTGCCGTTCGTGCTGGTCTGGGTGCTGGCCACGGCCGGCCCGCGTTCGCTGGTGCCCAGGCGCTGGGGCCTGCACCTGCTGCGCGGCGTGCTCGGCATGGCGATGATCGGCTGCTTCGTCTACGCGCTGCGCAGCCTGCCGCTGTCCACCGCCTACACCATCTACTTCGTCGCCCCGCTGCTGATCGCCGCGCTCTCGGTACCGCTGCTCGGCGAGCACGTCGGCCCGCGCCGCTGGATCGCCATCGGCATCGGCCTGATCGGCGTGCTGGTGGTGCTGCGCCCCGGCGTTGGCGGGATCATCTCCTTCCCCGGCCTGATGGTGCTGCTCGCGGCCACCGCCTATGCCCTGGGCGCGATCACGGTCAGCATGCTGACCCGGACCGATACCCCGCAGTCGATGGTGGTGTGGTTCCTGGTGATCATGGCCGTCGGCGCCGGCCTGCTCGCGATCCCGGACTGGCAGCCGCTGCAGCTGGGCCACGCGGCCCTGATCGCGGGCATGGGCCTGGCCGGGGCAGGGGGGCAGGTCGCCCTGACCCGGGCCTTCCAGCTGGGCGAAGCCTCGATGATCGCGCCGCTGGAATACACCGGGCTGGTCTGGGTGATCGGCTGGGACCTGTTGTTCTGGGGCGTGCTGCCCGACCAGGTGACCTGGCTGGGCGCGGCCATCATCGTGGCCTCGGGCCTGTACCTGCTGCACCGCGAGCGGGTCCGCCGGGTCGAGCCGCCCAGGCCGCTGGATCATCCCTGAGCCCGGCCGGCACCCGCCAGGCTGACCGGATCACGTTCCCTTAGAACCAAACGGAATATCATTCCGCGCAACCGCACGGGCCAGGGCCGCCCCGCGCTGGTAGGCTGCACGCCCCCTCCCGTCGATGCCCCGGTTGACCGCGAAGTGATCGAGTTCCAGCGCCTGCACAAATCCTATGCCGTCGGCGGCCGCGCGATTGCCGCGCTGCAGCCGCTGGACCTGACCATCGAGGCCGGCGAAGTGTTCGGCATCATCGGCCATTCCGGCGCGGGCAAATCGACCCTGATCCGCCTGATCAACCGGCTGGAGGAACCCACCGGTGGCCGCCTGCTGATCAATGGCGAAGACGTCACCGCGCTCGACGCCGAGGGGTTGCGCGTGCTGCGCCGGAAGATCGGCATGATCTTCCAGCACTTCAACCTGCTGTCCTCGCGCACCGTGGCGGCCAATGTCGCCTTCCCGCTGGAGCTGGCCGGCACGCCGCGCGCGGAGATCGACGCACGCGTGGACGAACTGCTGCACACGGTCGGCCTGGAAGCGCACGCCAACAAATACCCGGCGCAGCTGTCCGGCGGCCAGAAGCAGCGCGTCGGCATCGCCCGCGCGCTGGCCACCCGCCCGCAGATCCTGCTGTGCGATGAGGCCACCAGCGCGCTGGACCCGCAGACCACCGCCTCGGTGCTCAAGCTGCTGGGCAGGATCAACCGCGAGCTGGGCCTGACCATCGTGCTGATCACCCACGAGATGGACGTGATCCGCCGTGTCTGCGACCGCGTCGCCGTACTCGATGCCGGCCACCTGGTCGAAACCGGCCCGGTCACCGAGGTGTTCCTGCACCCGCAGCACCCGACCACCCGCCGCTTCGTCAGCGAGTCCGAGCAGGTCGACGAGGGCGAGCTGCACAAGGATTTCGAGGCGGTGGCCGGTCGCATCGTGCGCCTGACCTTCCTCGGCGCCGATACCTATGAACCGCTGCTGGGGCGCATCGCGCGCGAGACCGGCGTGGACTACAACATCCTGTCCGGTCGCATCGACCGGATCAAGGACACCCCGTATGGGCAGCTGACCGTGTCGCTGGTCGGGGGCGACGTACAGGCCGCCCAGGCGGGCTTCGTTGCCGCCGGTGTCCATCTTGAGGAGCTGCGCCGATGATCCTGGCCACCGCAGGCGGGTTCTTCCGCCACCTCGACGCCGGCAAATGGGCCGATATCGGCCAAGCCACGTTGGATACCCTGCTGATGCTCGGCGGCTCGCTGCCGCTGACGCTGCTGATCGGCCTGCCGCTGGGCGTGCTGCTGTTCCTGACCGGCTCGCCGCAGCTGCACCGCAAGCCGGTGCTGTACGGTTCGCTCGCGCTGCTGGTGAACCTGCTGCGCTCGGTGCCCTTCATCATCCTGATGATCGTGCTGATCCCGCTCACGCTGTGGATGATGGGCACCTCGCTGGGCGTCCGTGGCGCGATCGTGCCGCTGGTGATCGGCGCGGCGCCGTTCTATGCACGCCTGGTCGAGACCGCGCTGCGCGAAGTGGACCGCGGCGTGATCGAGGCGACCCAGGCGATGGGCGCCACCACCTGGCAGCTGGTCACCCGGGTGCTGCTGCCCGAAGCGCGGCCGGGCCTGATTGCCGGTGCCACCGTCACGGTGATTGCGCTGATCGGCTTCACCGCGATGGGCGGTGCGATCGGCTCGGGCGGCCTGGGCGACCTGGCGTTCCGCGATGGCTACCAGCGCTCGCACACCGACGTGGCCCTGGTCACCGTGGTGCTGCTGCTGGTGCTGGTGCAGATCCTGCAGATGATCGGCGACCGCCTGGTCTCGCACTACAGCCGGAAATAACCGGTCGGTACGCCATGCCCAGCGGCGACCGGGCATGGTTTCAGAGTGTGCCGCCCATGGGAGTGCCGGGGCGGCAGCACGCGTTGGTTCTATTGATCAGGTGATCGACCAACGCAGCATTGCGTGACGGACAGCTGTGTTATATTCCGTTTGGCGTAATACGCTGTGCGGAATGATTTAGTCCTTCCGATGCCGCCACACGCTCGCGCTGTTTGCGGGGAGATGCCCGCGCCAATTCCGTGCGTTCCAGTCACTGGCCGAGCGCAAGCTGCAGATGCTGGATGCTGCACAGACCCTACAGTTCCTGCGGTGCCCGCCCGGAAATCGGCTCGAAGCGCTGTACGGTGATCGACGCGGGCAGCACAGCATCGGTATCAACGCGCAGTGGCGGTTGTGTTTTGTCTGGACCGACAACGGTCCGCGTGATGTCGAGATCGTCGATTACCACTGAGGTGCCATCCATGAGCCGCGCCATCAACAATCTCAGGGCCGTCCATCCGGGCGAAATCCTGCGCGAGGAGTTTCTGCTGCCGCTGCAGCTGAGCATCACCGCGCTGGCACGGGCCTTGGATGTGCCGCCGACGCGATTGCACGCCATCGTGCATGAAACCCGTGGCGTAACGGCCGATACCGCAGTGCGCCTGGCGCGTCATTTCGGCGGGGACGCCGCGTCGTGGCTGGCCCTCCAGGCCGAGTACGATCTGAAGACGCTGCCGACCCGTCAGGAAATCGAGCGCAGGGTGCAGCCGCGCGAGGCGGCCTGAGCGCCGCCCTTACCGGACGTTCGGCACTTCAAAGCCCAGCCGGTCCACCTGCTCGGGGTGCTGCGGCACGCGCTTGAGCTTGTCGGTGTTGACCCCGTAATCGTCACGCAGGCGGGTGGCGAGCTCCTTGTAGAGCTCCTTGTCCATGTCCGGCTGGCGCGCGAAGATCCAGGCCATCTCGCGGCCCGGGTAACCCAGCATCGCCCACGAATAGTCCGGCGCGACTTCCAGCACGCGGGTGTGGGTCGGCACGATCTTGTAGAACCAGGTGCGCCAGTTGTGGTTGCCGCTCTTCTCGTCCACCGAGGCGCGGACGGTCAGTTCCTGCTGCGGTTCGGAGAAGCCGTCGCGGTAGCGGTATCTGATCGACACCTTCTGGTCTCCGCGCAGGCGGAACTCATTGACGCTGGCGACGTGGCCGCGCTCGATCGGGTTCGGCACGCGGCCGATCACGTACCAGGTGCCCATGAACCGCTGCAGGTCGATCGGCGCCGCGGCGCTGTCGACCGCGACCGGCGTCGGCGCGGGGTCCGGTTTGGTCTCATGACGGAACGCACAGGCTGACAGCAACGCCAGCGAGGAGACCAACAGGACAGCGCGAAGCGGGCGGTTCGAAGACATGCGGCGGGTGGCTCCAGTGGCTGGCAGGGGCATGGTGGGTGGGACAGCAGAGAACGTCAATGGCGGCGCGGCGGTTGCGTGACCGATTCATGCAGCCTCGGCGCCGGAGGTCCTTGCTGCCGCGGCCGACCGACAAGGTCGCAGCCGGTGAGATGGCCGCGCGGCAAGGTGACGCATCACTTTCGCACGGAGCTGTGTCATGACCCTGTCGTCTTCCCCGCGTTCGTCCGACCGTCCCGATCCGCGCGTGCTGCGCTGCGTCAGGCAGGCCGCCCTGGCCGGGGTCGCCCTGGTCCTGGTCTGGCCCGCCGCACGGGGCCACAGCGAGTGGGTCGGCTGGCTGCCGCTGTGGCTGGTCGGCATGCCCCTGGTGGCCTGGTGGAGCCTGCATCGCTTCCGCCTGCCGCTGCCGGGCCTGCTCACCCGGACCGCCCGCCGCCGTCGTGGGCCGCAGGCGCGGCGCCGCGGTCGCCCGCTGCCGCGACCGGCCCGGCCTGACCTTCGACACGTGAGCCGCAGCCAGACGGTGTGATAGCGTCCCAAGGCTATGAATGCCTGGAGCTGCAATGTCACGATTCGCTTCCGCCTGCCTGGTGGCAGGTCTGATCTCCGCCGGTGCGGCGGGAACCGCCATGGCCGCTGACGCCCCCGCGGACAAGTACGCCTGGCTTGAAGATGTCACCGGCGACAAGCCGCTGGCCTGGGTCAAAGCGCAGAACGCCTCGTCCGAAGGCCGTCTGGCCTCGACTCCGGCGTTCAAGCAGATGGAGACCAGCATCCGCGAGGTGCTCGATTCGGACGCCAAGATTCCCGGCGTACAGAAGATCGGCGATTACTACTACAACTTCTGGAAGGACAAGCAGCACGAGCGCGGCCTGTGGCGCCGCACCACGCTGGCCGAGTACCGCAAGGCCTCGCCGCAGTGGGAAACCGTGCTGGATCTGGATGCGCTGAACAAGGCCGAGGGCGAAAACTGGGTCTGGCACGGCGCCGACTGCCTGCGCCCGGACTATTCGCGCTGCCTGATCGCGCTCTCGCGCGGCGGCGCCGACGCCGACGTCACCCGCGAGTTCGACCTGGCCAACAAGACCTGGATCAAGGACGGTTTCTTCCGCCCCGAGTCCAAAGGTGGCCTGAACTGGATCGACCGCGACACGGTCTTCGTCTACACCGATTTCGGCACCGGCACGATGACCACTTCCGGTTACCCGCGGGTGGCCAAGCTGTGGAAGCGTGGCACGCCGATGGCCTCGGCTTCGGTGGTCTATGAAGGCAAGCCCGATGACATGTACATCGCGGCCATGCACGACGATACCCCCGGTTACGAGCGCAACCTGGTCAGCCGTACGCTGGCCTTCTACAACAACGAGATCTTCCTGCGCGCCGACGACGGCACGCTGACCAGGATCGATGCGCCGAACTCGGCGGAGAAGGGCCTGCGCAAGCAGTGGCTGACCCTGGAGCTGCGCGAGCCGTGGACCGTGGGCGGCAAGACCTATGCGGCCGGTTCGCTGCTGGCCACCAGGCTGGACGATTACCTCGCCGGCAAGCGTGACTTCGACGTGCTGTTCGCCCCGACCGACACCACCTCGCTGGCCGGCACCAGCTGGACGAAGAACCACCTGGTCCTGAACGTGCTGGACGACGTCAAGAGCCGCCTGAGCGTGCTGACCCCCACCGACAGTGGCTGGAAGACGAGTGCCTTCACCGGCGCGCCGTCGTTCGGCACCGTGGCTGTCAGCGCGGTGGATGCCGACGACAGCGATGCGGTGTGGATGACCGTCACCGATTACCTGACCCCGACCACCCTGGCCATCGCCGAGATCGGCAAGCAGCCTGAAGTGCTCAAGACCATGCCGGCGTTCTTCGATGCCGATGGCAAGGTGATCGAGCAGCACTTCGCCACCAGTAAGGATGGCACCCGCGTGCCGTACTTCGTGGTGCACCGCAAGGACATGAAGCTGGACGGTTCCAACCCGACCCTGCTGTACGGCTATGGCGGCTTCGAGATCTCGCTGACCCCGTCCTACTCCGGTGGCATGGGCCGCGCATGGCTGGAGAAGGGCGGCGTATACGTCGTGGCCAACATCCGTGGCGGTGGCGAGTACGGCCCGCGCTGGCACCAGGCGGCGCTCAAGCAGAACCGGCACAAGGCCTATGAAGACATGGCCGCGGTCGCCCGCGACCTGGCCAGCCGCAAGATCACCTCGGCCAAGCACCTGGGCGTGCAGGGCGGCAGCAACGGCGGCCTGCTCACCGGCAACATGCTGACCCAGTACCCGGAACTGTTCGGGGCGGTGGTCATCCAGGTGCCACTGCTGGACATGAAGCGCTACAGCCACCTGCTGGCCGGCGCCTCGTGGATGGCCGAATACGGCAATCCGGACACGGCCGATTGGGAGTTCATCAAGACCTTCTCGCCGTACCACCTGTTCGATGCGAAGAAGACGTACCCGCCGGTGCTGTTCACCACCTCCACGCGCGATGACCGCGTGCATCCGGCACACGCCCGCAAGATGGCGGCCATGATGATCGACGCCGGCAAGGACGTGACCTACTACGAGAACATCGAAGGTGGCCACGGCGGCGCGGCGAACAACGCGCAGGCCGCGCACATGTCGGCTTTGGCCTACAGCTTCCTGTGGGAGCAGCTCTCCAAGTAAGCTCGGGTTGCTCGACGGCCAGGGGCAGTCGAGCAGCCGGCAGGGAGTGAGCCTGCCGCCGACGTTGTAGCCCCCTGGAGCGGACTCCGGGTGGTGGGGCGTCAGGTTGGCTCCACCCCATTTTCAGCGCCACGCAGCGATGCGTGGCGTTTTTTTTCAGGGGTCGCTCAACGCACCCACGTCTCCAGCCCACGCGCGATCCGCCGCACCGCCTCTTCCAGGCGTGGCACTTCCTGCGTGTAGGCCAGCCGCACGTGCGCGTTGGCGCGGTGGTGCCCGAAGTCCAGGCCCGGGGTGAACGCGACATGCTCGGTTTCCAGGAAATGCGTACAGAACGCCTGCGCATCCCCGGTGAACGCACTCACGTCGGCGTAGAGATAGAACGCGCCTTCCGGTTCCACTTCGATCCGGAAGCCGAGCGCCCGCAGCGCCGGCAGCAGGTAATCGCGGCGCTCGCGGAATGCCGCGCGGCGCTGCTCGAAAATCGCGATCGATTCCGGCTCGAAACACGCCAGCGCCGCATGCTGGGCGATGCTGGAGGCGCTGATGTACAGATTCTGCGCCAGCTTCTCCAGCTCCTTCACCGCCTGCGGCGGCGCGACCAGCCAGCCCAGTCGCCAGCCGGTCATCCCGTAATACTTGGAGAAGCTGTTGAGCACGAAGGCGTCATCGTCGACCTGCAGCACGCTGGCCGCGTCCATCCCGTAGGTGAGGCCGTGGTAAATCTCATCCACCACCAGGTGCCCGCCGCGCGACTTCAGTGACTGCGACAGCGCGGCCAGCTGCGCAGCGGAAAGCACGGTTCCGGTCGGGTTGGCCGGAGAGGCGACCAGGGCGCCGACACTCTCGGCATTCCATTGCCGTGCCACCAGTTCCGGCGTGAGCTGGTACGCCGTTTCCGGGCCGACCGGTACCAGCTGCGCGGCCCCTTCCACCAGGCGCAGGAAGTGCCGGTTGCACGGGTAGCCCGGATCGGCCAGCAACCAGTGCTTGCCGGGATCGACCAGCAGGCTGCTGGCCAGCAGCAATGCGCCCGAGCCACCCGGGGTGACCAGGATCCGCTGGGGGTCGATCTGCACCTGGTAGCGATCCTGGTAGAACCCGGCAATCGCCTCGCGCAGCGCGGGCAGCCCGCGGGCGGCGGTATAGCGCGTGTGCCCGGCCGCCAGTGCCGCCTGGCCGGCGCGCACGATCGGGGCGGCGGTGGTGAAGTCCGGCTCGCCGATCTCCAGGTGGATCACATCGTGGCCGGCCTGCTCCAGCGCCTGCGCGCGGGCCAGCAGCGACATCACGTGGAAGGGTTCGATTTCCTGGCTGCGGCGGCTGTAGCCGGTGCCGGTCGGGGGCGTGCGGGAAGTGTCCATGGCCTGATGATAGGCGCAGTGACCAACGACAGGCTTGCTGCTGGCCCACCCGGCGGCACAGACTGCACGGACACGGACGCCATTGCATTCCCCCGCCAGGAGCCTTATCTCGTGAAACCCGCCCTTTGTTTACTGGTTGCCAGCCTCATGACCTCCAACGTGCACGCCGCCCCCGCGCTGACCCCGCCCGACGCCGAGAAGCACCCGCACACGGTGAAGGCTCCCTTTGGCGCGACCCGCAGCGATGATTACTACTGGCTGCGCGACGACAAGCGCGAAGACAGGAAAATGCTGGCGTACCTGAAC
Organism: Stenotrophomonas sp. RIT-551; assembly: GCF_026241915.1. Classification (NCBI taxonomy): domain Bacteria; kingdom Pseudomonadati; phylum Pseudomonadota; class Gammaproteobacteria; order Lysobacterales; family Lysobacteraceae; genus Stenotrophomonas; species Stenotrophomonas sp. RIT-551. The sequence goes on from NZ_JAPJIU010000001.1 coordinate 524,481, forward strand.
GCGGAGAATGCCTATACCGACCAGGTCGTGGCGCCGCTCAAGCCGCTGGAAGACACGCTCTACAAGGAGATCGTCGCCCGCATCAAGCAGGACGATGCCAGCGTGCCCTCGCGTGACCGCGGCTACTGGTATTACACCCGCTTTGAAACCGGCAAGGACTACCCGATCCAGGCACGCCGCAAGGGCAGCATGGAGGCGCCGGAAGAAATCCTGCTCGACATCAACACGATGGCCGAGGGCAAGGGCTACTTCAACGTGGGCGATGCCGATGTCAGCCAGGACAACCATCTGCTGGCCTGGGCCGAAGATGATGTGGGCCGCCGCCAGTACGTGATCCGTTTCAAGGACCTGCGCACCGGTGAAGTGCTGCCGGACCGTATCGAGAACGTCTCGCCCAACGTGGTCTGGGCCGATGACAACCGCACCCTGTTCTACGTCGAGAACGATCCGGAGACGCTGCTCACCGTGCGCGTGAAAAAACACGTGCTGGGCACCCCGGCGAGCAGTGACGTGCTGGTCTACGAAGAGAAGGACGACAGCTTCTACATGGGCGTCGGCCGCACCCGCGATGATCGTTTCCTGACCATCGAACTGCACAGCACGGTCAGCTCGGAAACGCGCTACGCCCCGGCCGCCGATCCGCAGGCATTCAAGGTGCTGGCACCGCGTGCACGCGACGTGGAATACGACGCCGACCACTTCAACGGCCGCTGGGTGATCCGCACCAACGATGCTGATGCGAAGAACTTCAAGATCGTCACCGCACCCAGCGATGCCACCACGCGCAGCCAGTGGAAAGACTGGGTCGCGCACGATGATGCGGTACTGATCGAAGGCTTCGAGCTGTTCGATGGCTTCACCGCGATCGCCGAGCGCTCCAATGGGCTGGAGCGCGTGCGCCTGCTGTTCCCGGATGGCCGCCAGGACTACGTCAAGGCCGACGAGCCGGCCTATTCGATGGGGCTGGCCGCCAACAGCGAACACGATACGCCGTGGCTGCGGTACGCCTACACCTCGCTGACCACCCCGACCACCACCTACGAGCTCAACACCGTCACCGGTGAGCGTCGCCAGCTCAAGCAGCAGCCGGTGATCGGCTATGACCCGTCGCAGTACACCACCGAGCGTGTATGGGTGACGGCCCGCGATGGCGTCAAGGTGCCGGTGTCGCTGGTCTACCGCAACGGTTTCAAGAAGGACGGCACCGGCGCGCTGTACCAGTACGCCTACGGCAGCTACGGCATGTCGATGGATCCGGGCTTCAACCAGACCGTGGTCAGCCTGCTGGATCGCGGCGTGGTGTATGCCATCGCCCACATCCGCGGCGGCCAGGAAATGGGCCGTGCGTGGTATGAGGACGGCAAGCTGCTCAAGAAGCAGAACACCTTCAACGATTTCGTCGATGTCACCCGTGAGCTGGTCCGCCAGGGCTATGCGGCCAAGGACCGCGTCGCCGCCTCCGGTGGCAGCGCCGGTGGCCTGCTGATGGGCGCGGTCGCCAACCAGGCACCGCAGGATTACCGCGTGATGGTCGCCCAGGTGCCGTTCGTGGATGTGGTCACCACCATGCTCGATGCCAGCATCCCGCTGACGACCAACGAGTACGACGAGTGGGGCAACCCCGAGCAGCGCGAGTACTACGACTACATGCTGAAGTACTCGCCGTACGACAACGTCGCCAAGCAGGCCTATCCGGCCCTGTATGTCGGCACCGGGCTGTGGGATTCGCAGGTGCAGTACTGGGAGCCGGCCAAGTGGGTGGCCAAGCTGCGCGATGACAACACCGGTCACTTCCCGATCGTCTTCCGCACCAACATGGAAGCCGGCCACGGTGGCAAGTCCGGCCGCTTCCAGCGCTATCACGAGCTGGCCGAGTCGTATGCGTTCGTGCTCGACCAGCTGGGCGTGACCCGGACTCCGTAATGGCAGCCGCCGGCCGCCGGCCGCCGGAGGACGACGATGGCTGCTGCCCGGCCAAGGATCGTCAACCGCTCCGGTAGTGCCGGCCGCTGGCCGGCACCGCCCGGGCCCAGCAGGAGGCGGGGCTGCCGGTCAGCGCCGGCACTGCCGGGGTGCTTCCAGGGGCGCGATGTCTGCGCGGCCTGTTCATCCAGCCAGCACCCAAGCGCCCAAAGGGCGCGGCTATACTCAGGGCATGAAGACATCCCCCCGTACCCTCATCTCCCTGACGCTGGCTGCCTCGGCGCTGCTGGTGCTGTCGGCCTGTGGCAACAAGGGCCCGCTGGTCCTGCCGCAGAAGCCGGTCCCGGTCGAAGAACAACTGGTCGAACCGGCCGCCGACGACGCCACGCCGCCGGCCGCTGACGCCGATACCGATTCCCCGGTGGTTCCCGATCCCGTTGAAGCCCCGGCGCTGAAGGCCAATGACGGGAATGAGTAAGGCAAGCACGTCCGCGGCGCTGCGTTTCACCAAGATGCATGGCGCCGGCAATGATTTCGTGGTGTTGGACCTGCGCGATGGCAGCGCACCGCCGGATGCCGCACTGGCCGCGCGCCTGGCCGATCGCCATACCGGCGTGGGTTGCGACCAGATCCTGACCATCGAACCGCCCAAGGCCGAGGGCTCGGTGGCCTCCTACCGGATCTGGAATGCCGACGGCAGCCGTTCGGAGCAGTGTGGCAACGGCGCGCGCTGTGTCGCTGCCTGGCTGGTGCGCGATGGTGCGGCCACTGGCACCACGTTCGCGATCGACAGCCCGGTCACCACGCACGCGGTTGAGCGCCTGGGCGAAGACCAGTACGCGGTGGCGATGGGCGTCCCGCGTTTCGAGCCGGAGAACGTGCCGCTGATCGGCTTCGCCCGCGCCCGCGAAGAGTATCTCTTGCCGCTGCAGGGGGACACGGTGCGTTTCGGCGCGGTGTCGATGGGCAATCCGCACGCGGTCATCGAAGTGGGCCTGGTCGATGCCGCCCCGGTCGAACGCCTGGGTCCGTTGCTGCAGCAGCACGCCTCGTTCCCGAAGTCGGTCAACGTCGGCTTCGTGCAGGTGCTCGGCCCGCAGCATGCGCGCCTGCGCGTGTACGAGCGCGGTGCCGGCGAAACCCTGGCGTGCGGCAGCGGCGCGTGCGCCGCAGCCGTGGTGATGATGCAGCGCGGTCGCCTGCAGCGCGATGCCACGATGTCGCTTCCGGGTGGCGATCTGCGCATCCGCTGGCCGGCCGATGATGCACAGATCGTGATGTCCGGACCCGCAGCCTTCGTCTTTGATGGAGAGTGGAACGCATGAGCGACACCGCCGAGAAAATCGGATCGCACGAAGTAGCCGCCTGGCTGCGTCGGCATCCGACCTTCCTGAAACAGTTCCCGGACCTGGCCCTGACCCTGGTGGTGCCGCGTGATGACGGCCCCACCGCGTCGCTGGCCAGCTACCAGCTGGAAGTGCTGCGCGACAAGAACCGTGAGCTGTCGCGGCGGCTGGCCGATCTGGCCGCCAATGCGCAGATCAACGAGCGCCTGGCGGTCCGCACGCACCAGCTCACCCTGGCGCTGATGAAACAGGACTCGGCGGCCGATACCCTGCGGGCGATGGCCGCCTCGCTGGAAGAAGATTTTGCTGGCGATCTGGTCCGGCTGATCGTGCTGCACCCGGTTGCGGGGCTGGAGCAGGCGCCGTGGCTGCAGGTGATCGAGGAGAGCAGCCCGTTGCTGGGGGTGTTCCGCGATTGCCTGAAAGACGGCGAGCCGATCTGTGGCCGCCTGCAGCCGGAAAAAAATACCGTGCTGTACGCGGGGCGTGCCGAGGAAGTGCAGTCCAGCGCGCTGCTGCCGCTGCCGGGCGTCGGCCTGATCGCGGTGGGCAGCCACGACGGCAACCGGTTCTACCCCGGCATGGGCACGTTGTTCCTGCGCATGATGGGCGAGTCGCTGGTCGTGGCCCTGCAGCGTTTCCCGTCGCCCTGACATTCCCTTGAGCGGAGCCGTCGTGAGTACCGCGCAGGACTTCCTGTCGCATCTGCAGGTGGAGCGCCGGATGTCGGCGCACACGCTGGATGCCTATCGTCGCGACCTGGACGCCTTGGCGGCGTGGTCGGACGGGCAGGGCGCCATCATCGACACGCTCGACAGCGCGCAGCTGCGCCAGTTCATCGCGGCCGAGCACCGGCGTGGCCTGTCGCCCACCTCGCTGCAGCGCCGGCTCTCGGCGTGCCGCAGCTTCTATGCGTGGCTGCTCAAGCACCATCGCATCGCGGCCAACCCGGCCACCGGCCTGAAAGCGCCGAAGGCACCGCGCAAGCTGCCGCAGGTGCTCGATGCCGATGAAGCCGTGCAACTGGTCGAACTGCCCACCGATGCACCGCTCGGCCTGCGCGATCGCGCGCTGCTGGAGCTGTTCTATTCCTCCGGGCTGCGCCTGAGCGAGCTGTGCGCGCTGATCTGGCGCGACCTGGATTTCGATACCGGCCTGGTCAACGTGCTGGGCAAGGGCAACCGCGAGCGCCGGGTGCCGTTCGGCTCGCATGCACGCACCGCGCTGCAGGGCTGGCGGGCCGAGAGCGGCGGCGCGGCGACCGCGCCTGTGTTCCCCGGGCGCAAGGGCGGGCCGATCACCCAGCGCGCCGTGCAGATCCGCATCCGCCAACTGGCCCAGCGCCAGGGCCTGTTCAAGCACGTACACCCGCACATGCTGCGGCACAGCTTCGCCAGCCACATCCTGGAATCCTCCGGTGATCTGCGCGGCGTGCAGGAGCTGCTCGGTCACGCCGACATCGCCACCACGCAGATCTACACCCACCTGGATTTCCAGCACCTGGCCAAGGTCTACGATGCGGCCCACCCGCGCGCCAAGCGGCGCAAGAGCGGCAACGAAAGCTGAATCGATCCGCTGCGGCATCCGGGCGCAGGGCAGGGCGGGTTGAAGCGTCGGGCACAGACCCCACCTCAGTCTTTGTCACCCCGGAGGCTCCATGGACCCCAGTCAGAACCCCAACGTATTTCATGCCACCACCATCATCTCGGTGCGCCGCAATGGGCATGTCGCCGTCGCCGGCGATGGCCAGGTCACGCTCGGCCACACGGTGATGAAGGGCAACGCCCGCAAGGTGCGCCGCCTGGGTCGCGAGGGCCAGGTGCTGGCCGGTTTCGCCGGTGCCGCCGCCGATGCCTTCACCCTGTTCGAGCTGTTCGAGGCCAAGCTGGAAAAGCATGGCCAGCTGCAGCGCGCTGCGGTGGAACTGGCCAAGGATTGGCGCACCGAGCGCCGCCTGGGCAAGCTTGAGGCATTGCTCGCCGTCGCCGACAAGGACACCTCGCTGATCATCAGCGGCACCGGTGATGTGATCGAGCCCGAAGACGGCATCATCGCGATCGGTTCCGGTGGTTCCTACGCCCTGTCGGCCGCCCGCGCGCTCATGGCGCACACCGAACTGGATGCCCGCACGATCGCCACCGAGTCGATCAACATCGCCGGCGACATCTGCATCTACACCAATCGCAACGTGGTGGTCGAGGAACTGTAAGCGTAGTGCCGGCCGCTGGCCGGCAACCTCGAAAAACCCAATTCATCCGTGAGCACACCCATGCCGCACAAGATTGAAGTTTCTTCCGCCACCATGACCCCGCGCGAAATCGTGCAGGAACTGGACCGGCACATCGTCGGCCAGCACGACGCCAAGCGCGCGGTCGCCATCGCGCTGCGCAACCGCTGGCGCCGCATGCAGCTGCCGACCGAGCTGCGCAACGAAGTGATGCCCAAGAACATCCTGATGATCGGCCCGACCGGCGTCGGCAAGACCGAGATCGCGCGTCGCCTGGCCACGCTGGCCAATGCACCGTTCGTCAAGGTCGAAGCGACCCGCTTCACCGAGGTCGGCTATGTCGGCAAGGATGTGGAGCAGATCATCCGCGACCTGGCCGACACCGCGGTCAAGCTGTACCGCGAGCAGGCCAAGGTGCGCGTGCGCACGCAGGCCGAAGAACGCGCCGAAGACCGCATCCTGGATGCGCTGCTGCCGCGCCGCAGCACCGGCATCGGCTTCGACGCCGAAGCCGCGCGCAACGAACCGTCCGCGCAGGACAACGAGACCCGCATCAAGTTCCGCCGCATGCTGCGCAACGGTGAACTGGACGAGCGCGAGATCGAGCTGGAAGTGTCGGCCAACGTGAGCATGGACATCATGACCCCGCCGGGCATGGAGGAAATGGGCCAGCAGCTGCGCCAGATGTTCTCCAGCATGGGCGGCGCGAAAGCGCAGAAGCGCACGCTGTCGATCAAGGCGGCGCGCCCGCTGCTGATCGAGGAAGAGGCCGGCAAGCTGGTCAACGAAGACGATATCCGCAGCGCGGCGATCGAGGCCTGCGAGCAGCACGGCATCGTGTTCATCGATGAGATCGACAAGGTTGCCAAGCGCGGTGACAACGTCGGTGGTGGCGATGTGTCGCGCGAGGGTGTGCAGCGCGATCTGCTGCCGCTGGTGGAAGGCTCCAACGTCTCCACCAAGTACGGCACGATCAAGACCGACCACATCCTGTTCATCGCCTCCGGCGCGTTCCACCTGGCCAAGCCCAGCGATCTGATCCCGGAGCTGCAGGGGCGTTTCCCGATCCGCGTGGAGCTGGGTGCGCTGAGCAAGCAGGACTTCGTGCGCATCCTCACCGAGCCCAAGGCTGCGCTGACCAAACAGTACGAAGCGCTGCTGCAGACTGAAGGTGTTGCGATGAAGTTCACCGTCGATGCGGTGGATCGTCTCGCCGAGATCGCCTTCCAGGTCAACGAGCGCCAGGAAAACATCGGCGCGCGCCGCCTGCACACTGTGCTGGAGCGCCTGCTGGATACGCTGAGCTATGAAGCACCGGATCGCGATGGCGAAACCATCAGCATCGACCAGGCCTACGTCGACGCGCATCTGGGCGAGCTGGTGCAGGATCCGGACCTCAGCCGCTACATCCTGTAACGGCGCGCAACGATCGGGTGGTAGGAAGAACGGCGGCACTGCGGTGTCGCCGTTTTTTTGCTCAGGCGTCGTCGTCGGTTGGCAGGGCGGTGGGCGGGGCGCCCGGGGTGAATACACCTGGCTGCACGAATGCGCTGAGGATCGCATCCAGCGTCTGCGCGCCATCGCGCTGAATCTCGAACAGCTCCGGTTCCAGCATCGCGCTATACAGCACCCCGGTCAGGCTGGTGCTCACGATGCGCGCCACCGTGTCCACGTCTACCCCCTCGCGCAGCTGTCCCAACTCCCGCGCGCGCTGGAACGCGGCCGCGAAAATACCCAGCTCCTCACGCGATGCCTCCAGCTGCAGCGCCTGCATCGCCTGGCTTTCCACCGACAGATCGTTGCGCAGCATGATTTCCATCATGTTGCGCAGGCGTTCGTCTTCGGCCAGCTCGCGGAAGGAGACCAGCAGCGCCGAGCGCAGGTCCAGGATCGGCGTGTTGCGCTTGGCCGAGGTGGTGCGGCGCATGCGCTCGATGAACGGCACGCGCTCGCGGTCGATCATCGCGGTCAGCACTTCGGCCTTGTTCTTGAAGTGCCAGTACACCGCGCCGCGGGTAAATCCGGCGCGCGCGCCGATCATCGCCAGGCTGGTGCCGGCGACCCCGTATTCATGGAAACAGACCTGGGCCGCATCGAGGATGCCCTCGCGGGTGGCCTGCGCCTCTTCTTTGGTTTTTCTGGCCATTGCGCTGTGCAGTTGCTGGATGAAACCGGCCTGAATTGTACCGCTTTACAAACAAACATGCATGTATGTATATTTGCGCCCCACTGATCCTCAGCGAGGACTGCCTGCGAATGCCGGCGGGTCTCGTTTTGGATATTTGCCGTCATTTGCTGCCTGTTTGTCGTCATTCTTCGCTTTTATCGGAAGTTGGGCTGCAGGCGCGCCCTTTTCCGTCTGCGAGCCCCTACCGCCATGTCCAGAACCCCGTACCGTCTTCTCGCGCTTTCCCTCGCGATCGCCCTGACCGTGTCCGCCTGTGGCGGTGGTGAGCAGGAGGGTCCACAGGGCGGGCCTGGCCAGGTCACCGTGGCCACCCTGAAAGCCGAGCAGGTCGGCCTGACGCGCGAACTGCCTGGCCGGACCAACGCGTTCCTGGTGGCCGAAGTACGCCCGCAGGTCAATGGCATCGTGGCCAAGCGCCTGTTCACCGAAGGTGGGCTGGTCACCGCGGGGCAGCCGCTGTACCAGCTCGATGACGCCAGCTACCGCGCCCAGGCCAACAGCGCCCGCGCCCAGCTGGCCCGCGCCGAAGCCACCGCCAATGCCGCACGCCTGAGCGCCAGGCGCATCGGCGAGCTGGCCAAGGTCGAGGCGGTCAGCACCCAGGACAACGAGAACGCGATCGCCGCGCTCAAGCAGGCCGAGGCCGATGTCGGCGCTGCGCGTGCCGCGCTGGACGCCGCCAACGTGACGCTGGGCTATGCCCGCATCACCGCGCCGATCAGCGGCCGCATCGGCAAGTCCTCGGTCACCCAGGGCGCGCTGGTCAGCGCCGGCCAGGCCGAAGCGCTGGCCACGGTGCAGCAGTTGAACCCGATCTATGTCGATCTGACCCAGTCCGCCAGCGAGCTGCTGCAGCTGCGCCGCGAATTGGCCAGCGGCCGCCTGCAGGACAACCAGACCCTGCCGGTGACGATCCTGCTCGACGACGGCACCGAGTTCGATCACAAGGGCACGCTGGAGTTCTCCGAAGTCAGCGTGGACCCGACCACCGGCAGCTACGCGCTGCGGGTCAAGGTCGAGAACCCGGACCAGGTGCTGATGCCGGGCATGTACGTGCGTGCCCAGGTCGGCAGCGGCGTGCGCGAGAACGCGATCCTGGTGCCGATGCAGGGCATCGCCCGCGATCCCAAGGGCGATACCAGTGCCATGGTGGTCGGCAAGGACGACAAGGTCGAAGTGCGGCAGGTCAAGGTCAGCCGCTCGCTCGGCGACAAGTGGCTGGTGGAGGACGGGCTCAAGGCCGGTGACAAGGTCATCGTCGAAGGCCTGCAGAAGATCCAGCCGGGCATGCCCGTGCAGGCCACCGAAATGGGCGCGGCCCCGGCCAAGCCGGCCGCCGCGCCGGCGGCTCCCGCCGCCCAGCAGTAACCGGAGAATTCCATGGCACGTTTTTTCATTGATCGCCCCATCTTCGCGTGGGTGATTGCGATCATCATCATGCTCGCCGGTGGCCTGGCGGTGCTCAAGCTGCCGGTGTCGATGTACCCGGAAGTGGCACCGCCGGCCGTCGAGATCAGCGCCAGCTACCCGGGTGCATCGGCCAAGGTGGTCGAGGACTCGGTGACGCAGATCATCGAGCAGAACATGAAGGGCCTGGACGGCCTGATCTACTTCTCCTCCAACAGCTCCTCCAATGGCCAGGCCACGATCACGCTGACCTTCCAGAGCGGCACCGACCCGGACATCGCGCAGGTGCAGGTGCAGAACAAGCTGCAGCTGGCCATGCCGCTGCTGCCGCAGGAAGTGCAGCGCCAGGGCATCAACGTGGCCAAGTCGAGCAGCGGCTTCCTGCAGGTGCTCGGCTTCGTGTCTGAAGACGGCAGCATGGATGCCAACGACATCTCCGATTACGTCGGCTCCAACATCGTCGATCCGCTGAGCCGCGTGCCCGGCGTGGGCAACATCCAGGTGTTCGGTGGCAAGTACGCCATGCGCATCTGGCTGGACCCCAACAAGCTGCACACCTACAAGCTGTCCACCGCCGAAGTGATCGCGGCGATCACCGCGCAGAACGCGCAGGTCGCCATCGGCCAGCTTGGCGGTGCGCCGTCGATCAAGGGCCAGCAGCTCAACGCCACCATCAACGCGCAGGACCGCCTGCAGACCCCGGAGCAGTTCCGCAACATCATCGTGCGCAGCGCGCAGGACGGTGCCGAACTGCGCCTGGCCGACGTGGCCCGCGTGGAGCTGGGGGCCGAGTCGTACGACTTCGTGACCCGCTACAACGGCAAGCCGTCTTCGGGTATCGCGATCACCCTGGCCACCGGCGCCAACGCGCTGGCCACCGCCAACGGCGTGCGTGCCACCCTGGATGAAATGGCCCCGAACTTCCCGGCCGGCCTGAAGGCGGTGGTGCCGTATGACACCACCCCGTTCGTGCAGGTCTCGATCAAGGGCGTCATCAAGACCCTGATCGAAGCCATCGTGCTGGTGTTCCTGGTGATGTACCTGTTCCTGCAGAACTTCCGCGCGACCCTGATCCCGACGATCGCGGTGCCGGTGGTACTGCTGGGCACGTTCGGCATCCTGGCCGCGCTGGGCTTCTCGGTGAACATGCTGACCATGTTCGCGATGGTGCTGGCGATCGGCCTGCTGGTCGATGACGCGATCGTGGTGGTGGAGAACGTCGAGCGGATCATGTCCGAGGAAGGCCTCTCGCCGCTGGAAGCCACGCGCAAATCGATGAGCCAGATCACCGGCGCGCTGGTCGGCATCGGCCTGGTGCTGTCGGCGGTGTTCGTGCCGATGGCCTTCATGAGTGGCGCCACCGGCGTCATCTACCGCCAGTTCTCGGCCACGATCGTCTCGGCGATGGCGCTGTCGGTGCTGGTCGCCATCGTGCTGACCCCGGCGCTGTGTGCCACCATGCTCAAGCCGCTCAAGAAGGGCGAGCACCACGTCGCCCACAAGGGCTGGTCGGGCCGTTTCTTCAACGCGTTCAACCGCGGCTTCGACAACTCCAGCGCGAAGTATCAGCGTGGCGTGCGCGGCATCCTCGGCCGTCCGTGGCGTTTCATGGGCGTGTTCGCGGCGCTCGCGCTGGTGATGGGCCTGCTGTTCATGCGCCTGCCCAGTTCGTTCCTGCCCAATGAAGACCAGGGCATCCTGATGGCGCTGGTGCAGACCCCGGTCGGCGCCACCCAGGAACGTACCCTGGAATCGATCGACAAGCTTGAAAAGCACTTCATGGAGAACGAGGCCGACGCGATCGAGTCGATCTTCTCCGTGCAGGGCTTCAGCTTCGCCGGCATGGGCCAGAACGCGGGCATGGCCTTCGTCAAGCTCAAGGACTGGAAGGACCGTGATGCCGACCAGGGTGCGATGCCGATCACCGGACGTGCCATGGCCGCGCTGGGCGGGATCAAGGACGCCTTCATCTTCGCCTTCCCGCCGCCGGCGATGCCGGAGCTGGGCATCGGCTCGGGCTATACCTTCTTCCTGAAGGACACCAGCGGTGCCGGTCACCAGGCCTTGCTGGATGCACGCAACCAGCTGCTCGGCATGGCCGGGCAGAGCAAGCTGCTGGCCAACGTGCGCCCGAACGGGCAGGAAGACACCCCGCAGCTGCGCATCGATATCGATGTCGGCAAGGCCAGCGCGCTGGGCCTGTCGCTGGAGGCGGTCAACACGACGCTGGCGGCGGCATGGGGCAGCAGCTACATCGATGACTTCATCGACCGTGGCCGGGTCAAGCGCGTGTACGTGCAGTCCGATGCGCCGTTCCGCATGAACCCGGAGGACTTCAACCTGTGGTCGGTGAAGAACACCGCCGGTGAGATGGTGCCGTTCTCGGCCTTCGCCAGCCAGCGTTGGGATTACGGTTCGCCGCGCCTGGAGCGCTACAACGGCGTCTCCGCGATGGAGATCCAGGGCGAGCCCGCCCCGGGCGTGGCCTCGGGCGATGCGATGAACGAAGTGGAGAAGCTCGCCAAGCAGCTGCCGGCCGGTTTCGACATCGAGTGGACCGCGCTGTCCTACCAGGAACGCCAGGCCGGGTCGCAGACGCCACTGCTGTATACGCTGTCGCTGCTGATCGTGTTCCTGTGCCTGGCTGCGCTGTATGAAAGCTGGAGCGTGCCGACCTCGGTGCTGCTGGTGGCGCCGCTGGGCATCCTCGGCGCGGTGCTGGCCAATACCTTCCGCGGCATGGAGCGCGACATCTACTTCCAGGTGGCGATGCTGACCACGGTGGGCCTGACCAGCAAGAACGCGATCCTGATCGTGGAGTTCGCCAAGGAGAACCTGGAGAAGGGCGCCGGCCTGATCGAAGCGACGATGCACGCCGTGCGCGACCGTCTGCGCCCGATCATCATGACCTCGCTGGCCTTCGGCCTGGGCGTGCTGCCGCTGGCGATCGCCTCCGGTGCCGGTTCCGGCGCGCAGCAGGCCATCGGTACCGGCGTGCTGGGCGGCATGGTGGTCGGCACCCTGCTGGGTGTGTTCTTCATCCCGCTGTTCTTCGTGGTGGTGCAGCGCGTGTTCAATCGCAAGAAGTACGGCAAGAACGCTGGAGGTTCCGATGCGTAAGCCCATGATGGCCAGCCTGGCGCTGGCCGTGAGCCTGGTGCTGTCCGGCTGCTCGACGCTGGAGCCTCGCAGCACCGAAGTCGCCCCGGCGATTCCCTCGCAGTGGCCGGCAACGGCCACCACGGGGGCAGTGACCGCTGCACCGATGGAAGTGGCCGACATCGGCTGGCGCGATTTCTTCGTCGACCCGCGCCTGCAGGCGGTGATCAGCCAGTCGCTGGAGAACAACCGCGACCTGCGCGTGGCCGTGCTCAACGTCGAGCGTGCCCGGGCGCAGTACCGCATCCAGCGCGCCGACCGCGTGCCGGCGATCGGCGTGCAGGGGCAGATGACCCGCAGCGGCGGTGATGCGCCGGTGACCGAGCAGTTCAGTGCCAACCTCGGCGTGGTCGAGTTCGAGCTGGATCTGTTCGGCCGCGTGCGCAACCTCAGCCAGGCTGCGCTGCAGCAGTACTTCGCCGAAGCGGCCAACCGTCGCAGCGCGCAGCTGTCGCTGGTGGCCGAGGTGGCCAATGCGTGGCTGACCCTGGGCGCGGACAGCGAACAGCTGCGGATCGCCCAGGCGACGCTGGCGACGTACGAAGATTCGCTGCGCCTGACCGAGGCACGCCGTCAGCTTGGCGGCGCCTCGGCGCTGGAACTCAGCCAGACCCGCACCCTGGTGGAAACCGCGCGCACGGATGTGGCGCGCTTTGCCGGCCAGGTCGCCCAGGACCGCAATGCACTGGTGCTGCTGGCAGGCGGGCCGGTCGATGCCGCCCTGCTGCCGCAGGCCGAGGTGACCGATGTGGCCAGTGTGCGGCCGCTGCCGGCCGGCATGCCGGGCGATGTGCTGCTGCGCCGCCCGGACGTGATGGCCGCCGAGCACGTGCTGCTCTCGGCCAATGCCAACATTGGTGCCGCGCGCGCGGCGTTCTTCCCGTCGATCAGCCTGACCGGCAACATCGGTTCGGCCTCCTCGGAGCTGTCGGGTCTGTTCGACAGCGGCACGCGCGTGTGGAGTTTCATTCCCAAGCTCAACCTGCCGATCTTCCAGGGCGGCAAGCTGCGCGCGAATCTGGGCATGGCCACCGCTGATCGCGATATCGCACTGGCGCAGTACGAGAAGGCGATCCAGTCGGGGTTCCGCGAGGCGGCCGATGCACTGGCGCTCAACGAGAGCCTGGATGCGCAGTTGTCTTCGCAGCAGGCGCTGGTGGCTGCGGCGGAGCAGGCGCAGCGATTGTCCCAGGCGCGTTACGACGCCGGCCTGGACAGCTTCCTGACCTTGCTGGACGCACGGCGTACCGCTTACACCGCGCGGCAGTCGCTGGTCAGCACGCAGCTGGCGCAGCAGTCCAACCAGGTGGCGTTGTACAAGGTGCTCGGCGGCGGCTGGCACGAGCGCGGGTAAGTCTGCGCGGGTGCGTCCGGCCGGCCGCACCCGTGTCGGTCATGGGGCGTCGGCGCGGCCATCGCCGTGGCAGCGCCGCGCGCCGTCCAGCGCATTGCCGGCCTCGCGTGCCATGCGTTCGTACTCGCGGCGGATCTTCCAGGCGCTCTTCGTCCAGCCCTTCCAGATCGAGCAGTTCGTTGTTGGCGCCCTTGGTGGCGCGGATCAGCTCATCAAGCTTGATCTGGATCGCGGCGGTATCCGCGTTCTGACTGACCGCCGCCAGGAAGGTCCACGGCGCTCCCGCCGCACAGGACGGCTTCTTGGCGACCAGGATGAAGAGGCTGCGCAGTTTCATGAGGCACGGCAGACCGGGTCCGAGGTGCCTGCATCACTGGTGGGGCGCCGTGCAGGCGCTGTGCAGCCGGGGCGGGTCAGACCCGGGCATGCAACCGCGGGCGCGAGGACAGGTCCTGGCGGCCGGCATGGTAGACGTGTTCCCAGCACTGGTCGACGAACTGGCGTGCCTGTTCTTCGGACAGGCGCGGCATGATCTGCAGCGCATAGTGGGTCTGGAACATTTCATCGCGCTGCTCATCGCTGGCACGCGGTTGCGTGATCAGCGAATCGCAGGCGAATTTGATCCACGGCACGTAATGGCCGAACGAGCCCGTCCCGAGGTTGCCGTCGGCATGACGCTGGCGCCAGTAGCTGACTTCGGCGTCGACATCGATGACGGCAGGGATGGAGATCTGGGCGGAGGACATGGTCACTTCAGTTTGGGAAGAAGGGAATCTGGATGATGGCGTAGAGCGCGGTGCAAGCGGTGTCATGGCGATGTGGAGCTGGTGTGGCGGCTTTCGCCACGCTGCTCGCGCAGCAGATGAGCGTGGTGGACCACGCCGAGCCGCTCGGCCAGCGTCGCCAGCCGGTTGCAGACGGCGACACGTTGCTGGGGATGGGACCGCGTCAACTCATCCTGTATCGCCTGGTAGGCATCCCAGAAAGGCGCGGCGTTTTGGTGGCGTGCGTAGTGCACCTGCAGTCGTTCCCAGGCATCGGTCAGCTCGGGTTCGACGGAGGAGGTGCGGCGGGTTCGGGCATGCATGACGTCTCCTCGACGATGGTGCCCCCTGTGCAACCACCTTAAGCCGTTCATGCAGCGCGGTTGTTAGTACGGCGTGTTCGCCTTGTCCGGCGACCGTCGTCGGTGCGTGAGGGCATCACGCGCAGACACCCACGGCACAGGGCCCTGCGGTCCGGCCTGCTCACTGAAGCATTCAGAACGTTGCCGTGCCCGCGCGCCACCGTTCGGCCCCGCGCGGGCATCTTCCACGCATATGCGCGCGGATGCGGCGGCGCTTACTCGCCGATGTCTTCGTTCCAGACCTCGGGATGGGCGCTGATGAAGCCGCCGAGCAGGTCGATGCAGGCCTGGCTCTGCATGTCGATCACCTTGACGCCGTTCTCGCGCAGCCACTCGATGCCACCCTGGAAGGTGACCGATTCGCCGACCACCACGGTGCCGATGTTGAACTGGCGCACCAGCCCGCTGCAGTACCAGCACGGGGCCAGGGTGGTCACCATGATGGTGTCCTGGTAGCGGCGCTGGCGGCCGGCCTTGCGGAAGGCGTCGGTCTCGCCGTGCACGGACGGGTCGCCTTCCTGCACGCGGCGGTTGTGGCCGCAGCCGAGCAGCCGGCCGTCGTTGTGGTACAGCGCGGCGCCGATCGGGATGCCGCCTTCGGCCAGGCCCTGGCGGGCTTCGGCGATGGCGGTTTCGAGCAGGGCGGCGTAGTCGGGGGTGGTGATCATGCGCAATCCAGGGACGTGAAGGCCTTCATGATAGTGGGCGGCCTGCCGCAACGGCGCCGGCGGTGCGATAATCGTCCCCATGAGCGAATCCCCCTACAAGACTGGCACCACCCATTTCGGCTTCCGCGACGTCGCTGCGAAGGACAAGCAGAAGCTGGTGGGCGAAGTGTTCACCTCGGTCGCGCGCAGCTACGACCTGATGAACGATCTGATGAGCCTGGGCATCCACCGGGCGTGGAAGCGCTACTACGCGGCCACCGCGCAGGTGAAGCCGGGCGACCGCGTGCTCGACCTGGCCGGCGGCACCGGCGACATCGCCGCGCTGATCAAGGAGCGGGTGGGTGATGAGGGTGAAGTGGTGCTGGGCGACATCAACGCCGGCATGCTCTCCGTCGGCCGTGACCGGCTGACCAACCGCGGCCTGGTCGCGGGCCTGAACTACGTGCAGTGCAACGCCGAGGCGCTGCCGTTCCCGGATGCGAGCTTCGATCTGGTCACGATCGCCTTCGGCCTGCGCAACGTCACCGACAAGGAAGCCGGCCTGCGCGAGATGCACCGCGTGCTCAAGGTGGGCGGCCAGGCGCGTGTGCTGGAGTTCTCCGAAGTCACCGCCGACTGGTTCAAGCCGATCTACGATTTCCACTCGTTCAAGATCCTGCCCAAGCTGGGCCAGCTGTTCGCGCGCGATGGCGACAGCTACCAGTACCTGGCCGAGAGCATCCGCAAGCATCCGCCGCAGGAACAGCTCAAGGCCATGATGGCCGAAGCCGGTTTCGAGCGTTGCCACTACAAGAACCTGACCGGCGGCATCGTTTCGATTCACTCCGGCTACAAACTTTGAGACAGCGGTCCGGTTCCCGCTGAGGGGGCTCGGCCACACTGCAGGCAGGCTGTCGAAGAGGGCCTGCCATGCGCCTGTACCGCGGGCTTGCCCGCGTATTTCCCCGCTCATTCACCGCCAAGCTGATGGCGGTGGTGTTCCTCGGCCTGCACGTCCCGCTGCTGGTCCTGCTGCTGTGGATGGCTGCGACGGGCCACTATGCGCGCGGGGTGATGTGGACCGTGGTCGGCGTGGTGCTGCTGGCCACGCTGCTCGGCACCGCGATCGCGATGATGGCGCTGTACCGCCTGATGGCGCCGCTGCGGCAGGCGGCCGATGCGCTGGAGGCCTACTACGACGAGCAGCGCCTGCCGCACCTGCCCGACCTGGGCCATGACGAGATCGGCCGGCTGCTGCGCAGCATCAACCGCAACCTGCATGGGGTCGACGCCGGCCTGCGCGATCTGCGCCGCAGCGTGTTGCTCGATCCGCTGACCCAGGCCCTGAACCGGCGCGGCTGCGAGCAGGCGCTGGCCGATTCGGCAGCGTGGGCGAGTGCACAGGCCCGCCCGCTGACCCTGTTCGTGGTCGACCTGGACAACCTCAAGCCGATCAACGACGCCCACGGCCACCTGGCCGGCGACCAGGTGCTGGTGCGGCTGGTGGAGACCGCGCGGCAGTGGCTGCGCGGCCCGGACTGGATCGGGCGCTGGGGCGGCGATGAGTTCCTGCTGGCGGTACACGCCGACAGCAACGAGGCCGGCGAGCGGGTCACCCGCTGGCTCGCACAGCTGGCGGCACCGGCGCGCGCTGGCGAGCCGCCGGTCAAAGCCAGTGCCGGCGCAGCCCGGTATCGCCCCGGTGATGACCTGCGCGAGGCCTACCGGCGCGCCGATGCGGCCATGTACCGGGCCAAGTACGCCGGGGGCGGGCGGCTGCTGCGCGCCGAGGACTGAATGCGCGAACCGCCACCCATGGCCTGCGCGGGCGCCGGAGACAGGGGGTAAACTGGTCGTTTCACCCTGATCGGTCCCGATTCATGCGATCTCCGTTCCTGTTGATTCCCCTCGCCGTCGCCCTGGCGTCCGGCTGCTCCAAAGAACCGGCGGCTCCGACCGTCGATCCCACTGCCAACGCCCCGGCGAGCACTGCCATGAAAGCCGACAGCCGCAGCCACGATGAAAGCTCCTACGCCGAGCCGGACAAGGTCGTCGTCAAGGACATCGCGCTGGACCTGAAGCTGGACTTCGACAGCAAGCAGATCGGCGGCACCGCGACCTACACGCTGGAGTGGAAGGACAAGGCGGCCAAGCAGCTGGTGCTGGACACCCGCGAGCTGACCGTGGAGAAGGTCGAGGCGATCGCCGCCGATGGCAAGACCGCGCCGCTGCCGTTCGTGCTGGCGCCGGCCGACAAGGTGTTCGGCAGCAAGCTGAGCATCGAGACGCCGGACCAGCCGGCCAAGGTCGTGATCACGTATCACACCGCGCCGACCGCCTCGGGCCTGCAGTGGCTGGAGCCGTCGATGACCGAGGGCAAGAAGCTGCCCTTCATGTTCAGCCAGTCGCAGGCGATCCACGCCCGTTCCTGGGTGCCGCTGCAGGACACCCCGAGCGTGCGCTTCACCTACAGCGCGCACGTGGCCTCGCGCCCGGACGTGATGGTGCTGATGAGCGCCGACAACGATCCCAAGGCTGCGCGTGACGGTGATTACACCTTCAAGATGCCGCAGCCGATCCCGTCCTACCTGCTGGCCATCGCCGCCGGCGACCTGGTGTTCGAGCCGATCTCCGGCCGCTCCGGCGTGTGGGCCGAACCGACCATGGTCGGCAAGGCCGCCAAGGAGTTCGAAGACACCGAGAAGATGATCGGCGCCGCCGAGAAGCTTTACGGCGAGTACCGCTGGGGCCGCTACGACATGCTGGTGCTGCCGCCGTCGTTCCCGTTCGGTGGCATGGAAAACCCGCGCCTGACCTTCGCCACCCCGACCGTGATCGTCGGCGACAAGTCGCTGGTTTCGCTGGTCGCCCATGAACTGGCGCACAGCTGGTCGGGCAACCTGGTGACCAACGCCAGCTGGAAGGACATCTGGCTCAACGAAGGCTTCACCACCTACGTGCAGGGCCGCATCACCGAGGCGCTGTATGGCCAGGAGATGGCCGAGATGGAGCGCGAGATCGACCAGAACGATCTGCTCGCCGAAGTGAAGGACATGAGCCCGGCCGACCAGGCCCTGGCGCTGCCGCCGCTGAGCGAGCGTGACCCGGACGAGGCGTTGAGCCAGGTCGCCTACGTCAAGGGTGCGTGGTTCCTGCAGTTCCTGGAACAGCGCTTCGGCCGCGAGACCTTCGACCCGTTCCTGCGTGGCTGGTTCGATGACCATGCCTTCCAGAGCGCGAACACCGACCAGTTCATCGAGTACCTGAAGAAGAACCTGCTGTCCAAGAAGCCCGGCGCCGTCACCGATGCCGAGCTGAAGGCGTGGCTGGACGAGCCGGGCATTCCGTCGTTCGCGACCAAGGCCCGCTCGCGCAACTTCTCCATCGTCGATACCGCCCGCATCGCCTGGCAGGGCAGCAACACGCTGCCGAACGCGCAGATCACCGGCGAGTGGGGCACCCAGGAATGGGTGCACTTCATCGACGGCCTGGGCAAGACCCTGCCGGTGGAGAAGCTCGCCGCGCTGGACAAGGCGTACCACTTCACCGGCACCGCCAACGGTGAAATCGCGATGCGCTGGTACCCGCTGACGATCCGCAGTGGCTACAGCGAGGCCAACGAAGCCGCCGGTGCGTTCATCGAGCGCGTCGGTCGCCGCAAGCTGATCATGCCGATCTACGCCGAACTGGTGAAGACGCCGGAAGGCCTGGCCTTCGCCAAGGCGGCCTTCGCCAAGGCCAAGCCGGGCTACCACCCGATCACCACCGGTTCGGTCCAGGACATGCTGGACAAGGCCGAGGCGGGCGCGGCCAAGCCGTAATCGCCACACGTATCGGTTGAACAAAAAACGGCGGGGAAACCCGCCGTTTTTTCATGCCTGGGCGGCAGTGCTCACAGCGCGCGCACCGCCAGGAACATGTCCACGCAGTCGTGCATGACCTGCTGCTGCTGCGTCGGTGAGAGCGGTGGCTGGCCGAAGGTGATCTGCGGCCAGAAGGCAAAGGCCTTGAGCATCGCCTGCAACTGATGCGCAGCTTCGGCTGGCGGCATCTCCGAGCGCAGCCGGCCATCGGCCTGGGCGGCGCGGATCCAGCCGGTCAGGCCTTCTTCCTTCTCGGCCAGCTTGTCCATCATCGCGCGCGCCCGTTCGGGCGTGTGCACCAGTTCGGCCATCGCCACCCGGGACAGATCGATGAAGCCGGGGTCGTCGAGCAGGCGCATCTTCCGGGCCGCGAAGACCAGCAACTGATCGCGCAGCGGCCGTGCCGGATCGTAGGGCACGACATCCAGCGCCTGGCTGGCCTCGAACAGCTGCCACAGGATCGCGGTGAACAGCTCGTCCTTGCTGGCGAAGTGGTTGTAGACGGTGCGCTTGGAGACCTCGGCCGTGGCCGCGATGCGGTCCATGCTGGTGCCGGCGAAACCGAACGCGCGGAACTCGGCCACCGCTGCCTCGAGGATGGCCGCACGCTTGCGGTCGGTCAGGCGGGTGGGGCGGTCGGAGGGGCTCATGCGGCCATTTTACACCGCTCAGTTTACTTTTCGGAAAAGGCAAGTAAACTCGTCGGTGTACTTTTCTGGGCACGCCCCGCATGAAACGTCGCCTGCCTCGCATCCTCCTCCTTCTGACGGTGTTGATCGCCATGTCCATTGGCCTGTTGACCTGCGGTGCCCGCCCGGCGGCCGCCTATGACCAGTCGCCCCAGTTCGGCGACGGGCGCTTCCACAACCCCACCGGCAAGACCGATCTCGGCTTCTTCCGCACGGTCGGGGTGATGTGGCGCTTCCTGTTCAACAAGCCGGCCGACGCCAGCCCGTTGGCGCCGATCCCGGTGCAGGCCCTGACCCGCCAGGCCCTGCTCGATGCGCCGGACGACAGCCTGTGGCGGCTGGGGCATTCGACCCTGCTGATGAAGCTGGACGGGCACTTCTGGCTGACCGACCCGGTATTTTCCGAGCGTGCCTCGCCGATGTCGTTCATGGGCCCCAAGCGCTTCCATGCGCCGCCGCTCACGATCGACGAACTGCCGCCGATCACCGGCGTGATCATCTCGCATGACCATTACGACCATCTCGACCACGACGCGATCCAGGCGCTGGCACCCAAGGTGCAGCACTTCGTCACGGCGCTGGGCGTGGGCGACCGCCTGATCGCCTGGGGCGTACCGGCGGCGAAGGTCGTGCAGCTGGACTGGTGGCAGGACACCCGCGTGGAAGGCCTGAAGATCGTCGCGACGCCGGCCCAGCACTTCTCCGGACGCACCCTGGCCGACGGCAACCGCACGCTGTGGGCCTCGTGGGTGATCGATACGGGGCAGACCCGGATCTTCTTCAGCGGCGACACCGGCTACTTCGATGGCTTTGCCCGGATCGGCGAACGTTACGGCCCGTTCGACCTGACCATGATTGAAACCGGTGCCTACGGCGCGGATTGGCCGGACGTGCACATGCAGCCCGAACAGAGCCTGCAGGCGCATCTGGATGTGCGTGGCAAGGTGCTGATGCCGATCCACAACGGCACCTTCGACCTCGCGCTGCACCCGTGGACCGAACCCTTCGAGCGCATCACCGCGCTGGCGCAGGCGCAGGGCGTGCCGTTGACCGCGCCACACATGGGAGAACGCCTGGATATCCGCGCACCGGCACCGTCCACCCATTGGTGGCGTGAAGGACAGCCGACCGCAAAGTAAGGCAGGCCGCCATCGCGGCGACGCTGGCATGCACCGCTTGGCGATAAAGTAGGCGCAGGCGCCTTGTGCGCCATCGACCAACACGGAGCACGCGATGAAACGACTGATCCTGGTAGCAGCCTGCGCCTTCGCGCTGGCCGCCTGCAGCAACCCCGAAGCCGAACGCCAGGCGCAGCAGGCTGCCGCGGCCGCCGCCAAGGCGCAGCAGGAAGAAAAGGCCGAAGGCGTGGCCAAGCAGTACGACATGGCCGTCGCCGCGCAGGATTGGGAGCGTGCCCGCATCCACGGTGGCTCGCTGCTGGACCAGTACAAGGACACCGATGCCGCCGCGCGGATCGAACCGGGCTACGCCGAGGTCAAGGCCAAGGCCGAGGCCGCGCGCGAAACGCGCCGGCTGCAGGCCCTGTGGCAGTACAACCAGATCCCGGTCGGTACCAAGGGCATCCAGTCCTCTGCGCAGATCTACAGCAAGGAACGCGTGGACGTGGATGGCAGCGGCGCCAAGCCGGTGCAGCTGGTGTTCCGCGATCATCCCGAGTGGAAGCGGCATGCCTACCTGGTGCTGCAGGCCGGCGATTTCCGCTGCCCGAAATGCCAGGTCAAGGTGACCGTCGATGACGGCAAGCCGGTGTCGATGGCCGCCTGGCGCCCGGACACCGATGAGGCGATCGCGATGTTCATCACCGACCAGAAAGCGCTGTGGAACCTGGCGCGCAAGGCCAAGGTGATCAGCATCGAGTTCCCGGTCAAGGCCGGTGGCACGCGCACGGCCGTGTTCGAAACCGGTGGCGTGGATACGAGCAGGATGCCGCAGTGGTGGAAGTGAGCGGGCTTGCAGCGATCCGTCACTGGGTGTTCGACATGGACGGCACGCTGACCATCGCGGTGCATGATTTCCAGCGCATCAAACGCGAGCTCGCGATTCCAGCGGACGACGACATCCTGACCCACCTCGCCGCGTTGCCGCCGCAGGAGGCTGCGGCCAAGCATGCCTGGCTGCTCGCACACGAACGCGCGCTGGCCGGGCAGGCGCAGGCCGCCCCCGGCGCCGTCGCGCTGGTCCGCGCGCTGCACGCTGCGGGCTGCCGGCTGGGCATCCTGACCCGCAACGCGCGCGAACTCGCCGACGTGACCCTGCAGGCGATCGGTATCGGCGACGTCTTCGCCCGCGAGGACATCATCGGCCGCGACGACGCCGAGCCCAAGCCCTCACCGGCGGGCCTGCGCGGTTTCGTTGCGCGTTGGCAGGTCGACCCCGCCCAGGTGGTGATGGTCGGCGACTACCGCTTCGACCTGGAATGTGGCCGCGCCGCCGGCACCCGCACGTTGCTGGTCAACACCCCGGACAACCCCTGGCCGGGCATGGCCTGCTGGCACCTGGCCGACTGCGGGCAGGTGCTGGCGGCGTGGGAAGGGAAGCGGATGTCGGTCTGATCGCGTCGAAAGGGCCCGCGCGATCCACCGCCAGGACCCTGGAAAGCAGCCAGGCATGGCCTGGCTCTACCCTCATCCCCCCGATCCCCCTCTGGTGGAGAGCCCCCTTGATGTTCAAGGGGGCGCGCCGAAGGCGCGGGATTAGGTGGAATGCGCGGGCAATTCGGTTACGCGCTAAGCGCGTAGCCGAATTGCTGCTTGAACTGCTCATTGAACTCATCGAAGGTGAAGCGCTGGTTCTGGGTGCCCGGGTGCTCGACCTTCAGCGCGCCCATCAGGTTGCCCATGCGGCCGATGGTCAGCCAGTCATAGCCCTTCTCGATGCCGTAGATCAGCCCGGCGCGGAACGCATCGCCACAGCCGGTCGGGTCCACCACGCGGCGCTCGTGCGCCGGCGGGATGTCATAGGTCTTTTCCGGGGTGTGGATGACCGCGCCCTTCGGCCCGCGGGTGGTGATGTAGGCCTTGACCCGGCTTACGATCTCCTTTTCATCCCAGCCGGTGCGCTCCTGCAGCAGGTTGGACTCGTAGTCGTTGACCACGACATAGTCGGCCTGCTCGATGAAGGTGCGCAGCTCCGGGCCGTTGAACAGCGGCATGGCCTGGCCCGGGTCGAAGATGAACGGCACGCCGCCGTCGAAGAACTCCTGCGAATTCTGGATCATGCCCTCGCGCCCGTCCGGGCCGACCAGGCCCAGGGTCACGCCCGGCACATCCTTCACGTGGTTCTCGTAGGAGCGCATCATCGCGCCCGGGTGGAAGGCGGTGATCTGGTTGTTGTCGTGGTCGGTGGTGATGAACGCCTGCGGGGTGAACAGCTCATCGATCACCTTGACCCGGCTCAGGTCGATGCCCAGGCCCTGGAAGTACTCCCGGTACGGGCCGAAGTCCGAGCCCACGGTGCCCATCGGGATCGGTTCGCCGCCCAGCAGGTACAGGTTGTAGGCGATGTTGCCGGCGCACCCGCCGAATTCACGACGCATGCGCGGCACCAGGAACGACACATTCAGGATGTGCACCTTGTCCGGCAGGATGTGATTCTTGAACTGGTCCGGAAACACCATGATGGTGTCGAAGGCAAGAGAACCACAGATCAAAGCGGACATCGAGTAAGGCCTATGCGGAAGGGGGTTTGAGGCCCGTCGGGCGGGCAACGAAACGGCGCCCTGCGGCGCCCTGCGGCGCAAAGGTTAACGGGTGAGGCGGCTTTGGGCCAGAACCCGGGCTGTCCGGATTGGCCTGAATGGCCGTGAAGGCTGGCTTTCGGCCAGATTTGTCCTTGCTCGCGCACAGGGGGATTGCTAGGCTTGTCGGCCTCGAATTCTGCCCATTTTTTCGCCATCCCGCGTTGGGCGCGACACCCCTCAGGATCAACTCCCAGATGTTCAAGAAACTGCGTGGCATGTTCTCCAATGACCTGTCCATCGACCTGGGCACGGCCAACACCCTCATCTACGTGCGTGGGCAGGGGATCGTGCTGAACGAGCCGTCGGTCGTGGCCGTGCGCCAGGACCGTGCCATCGGTGGTACCCGTTCCGTGGCTGCCGTAGGCGCCGAAGCCAAGCAGATGCTGGGCCGTACCCCGGGCCATATCACCACCATCCGCCCGATGAAGGACGGCGTCATCGCCGACTTCACCTACACCGAGGCGATGCTCAAGCACTTCATCAAGAAGGTCCACAAGTCGCGCTTCCTGCGCCCGAGCCCGCGCGTGCTGGTCTGCGTTCCGGCCGGCTCGACCCAGGTCGAGCGCCGCGCGATCAAGGAATCGGCCGAGGAGGCCGGTGCGCGTGATGTGTTCCTGATCGAAGAGCCCATGGCCGCCGCGATCGGCGCCGGCATGCCGGTCACCGAGGCGCGTGGCTCGATGGTCATCGACATCGGCGGCGGCACCACCGAAGTGGCGGTCATCTCGCTCAACGGCATCGTCTACTCGGCCTCCGTGCGCATCGGTGGCGACCGCTTCGACGAGTCGATCACCAACTACGTGCGCCGCAACCACGGCATGCTGATCGGTGAAGCCACCGCCGAACGGATCAAGGTCGAGCTGGGCTGCGCCTACCCGCAGGCGGAAGTGATCGAGATGGAAATCTCCGGCCGCAACCTCGCCGAGGGCGTGCCGAAGATGATCAAGATCAACTCCAACGAGGTGCTGGAAGCCCTGCACGAGCCGCTGTCGGGCATCGTCAGCGCGGTCAAGCTGGCGCTGGAGCAGACCCCGCCGGAACTGTGTGCCGACGTCGCCGAGCGCGGCATCGTGCTGACCGGTGGTGGCGCCCTGCTGCGCGACATGGACCGCCTGATCTCCGAAGAGACCGGCCTGCACGTGCAGGTGGCCGATGACCCGCTCACCTGCGTGGCCCGCGGTGGCGGTCGTGCGCTGGAGCTGGTGGACATGCACGGCAACGAGTTCTTTGCGCCGGAGTAAGCCGTACCGGCCGTGTATCGTGGACGCGCCTCTGCGGCGTGATGCCGGTGGGCCCCGCTCACCGGGCATCGCCTCGCCGGGGCGTTCTCGCATGCTGTTCCCGCTGCGCTGTGCTGCAACGCGCTTCACCCACACTTTTCCCAGTCGACGCCTGTGCCGCCTTACGCCGGTCCTCCCGTAGCCTCCCGCCAGGGCGATGCCGCCAGTCCGCTGCGCCTGCTCGCTTACCTGGCCCTGGCCATCACCCTGATCGTGCTCGATGACCAGGCCGGCTGGCTGTCGCGCCTGCGCGCGCAGACCAACGTGCTGGTGCAGCCGGTGTGGGCGCTGGCCGGCCTGCCGGGCCGGCTCGGTACCCAGGTCAAGGACAATGCGGCCAGCCACGGCCAGCTGGTCAGCGAGAACCGCGAGCTGCGCAACCAGCTGCTCATCGCCAACGCGCGCCTGACCCGGCTGCAGACCGCCGCGCTGGACAACGCCCAGCTGCGCGAACTGCTCAACGTGGCCGAGCGCAGTGGCCTGGATGTGCAGCTCGCGCCGATCCTGGATATCGACCTGGACCCGGTGCGCCAGCGCCTGGTGTTGGCGGCCGGCACCCGCGATGGCGTGCATGTCGGCCAGGCGGTGATCGACGCCGGCGGCCTGATGGGCCAGGTGATCGCCACCACCGGCAACAGCGCGACCGTGCTGCTGCTCACCGACCCCGACCATGCCGTGCCGGTGACCGTGGCCCGCAACGGCGTGCGGCTGATCGTCTACGGCCGCGGCGACAAGCTGGAACTGCGTGACATCCCGCTCAGTGCCGGGGTGGAAGTCGGCGATGAGATCGTCACCTCCGGGCTGGGCGGTCGTTTCCCGGCCGGCTTCCCGGTCGGCAGCATCACCGCCCTGCGTCCGGATGACACCCATGCCTTCCTGGTCGGCGAACTGAAGCCGGCCGCCCAGCTGGACCGTGGCCGCGACGTGCTGCTGCTGCGCCCGGGTGAAGCAATCCACCTGCCGCCGAACCTGCGCCGTGATGCCAGCGAAGCCGGTGGACCGGCCGCCGCGCCGCTGCAGGAGGGCACGCCGGCCGGCACCGCCGCGCCGGCCAGTACCACTCCGGCGGGTTCATCCCCGGCCACGACGGCACCTGCGGCGGCGCCCGCCAATGCACCACAGGCCAACCGGCCCGGTCCGGCCGCACCGGTACCGGTGACCGTTCCGCGCCGTGCCGCAGCCGAATCCACGGTAGTGCCGAGCCATGCCCGGCAGGCCGAACCCGTGGAGAACCGGCCATGAGCCGCCTGCGCGACAAACCCTGGGTGCTGCCGGTCAGTCTGGTGGTAGCGCTGCTGCTCGGCCTGCTGCCGTTGCCGGCCCTGCTGCAGCCGCTGCGGCCGTACTGGCTGGCGCTGGTGCTGGCCTACTGGGTGATTGAAACGCCGGACCGGGTCGGGCTGGGCATCGCCTTCGCCAGCGGCGTGATCGCCGATCTGCTGTATGGCGGCGTGCTGGGCGAGCAGGCGCTGCGGCTGGTGATCCTGACCTTCATCCTGCAGCGCTTCCGCGCGCGGATCCGCTTCTTCCCGATGTCCCAGCAGATCCTGGCGATCGGCGGGCTGCTGTTCAACGACCGCATCGTCAGCGCGGTGGTGCACATCGTGGTGGGCGAGCCGACCCTGCCGTGGTCGTACTGGTGGGCGCCGCTGCTGGGCATGGCGCTGTGGCCGCTGGTGTTCGTGCTGCTGGACGCGCTGCGCTTCGGGCGACGCGGGCGCTGACATGTACATGCGCCGCCAGGCCAAGAATCCGCATGCCGAGGCAGAACAGTTCCGGCGCCGCGCCGCGCTGGGCTTCCTGGGCGTGCTGGTATGCCTGATCGGGCTGGGCGGCTGGTACTTCAAGCTGCAGGTGATGGACCACGACATCTACGCCACGCGCTCGGAGGCCAACCGGATCAAGCCGCGGCCGGTGGTGCCCGGGCGCGGGATGATCTACGACCGCAACGGCCGGCTGCTGGCCGAGAACGTGCCGGCGTTCCGCCTGGACATCACCCCGGACAAGGTCAAGGACATGGACGCCACCCTGGCCGGCCTGTCCAGGATCCTCGCGCTCAGCCCGGAAGACATCGAGACCTTCGACAAGTCGCGCAAGGCACGCCGCAGTTTCCTGCCGGTCACGCTCAAGCTGCGCGTCACCGATGAGGAGATGGCGCGCTTCGCGGTGGACCGCTGGCGCTTTCCCGGCGTGGAGCTGGAGCCGTACCTGACCCGTCGCTATCCCTATGGCGATCTGTTCGCGCACATCATCGGCTACGTGGGCCGGGTGGATGACAAAGACCTGGAGATGCTGGGCGAGGGCAATGCCGCACTGACCCACATCGGCAAGTCCGGGCTGGAGCGCTATTACGAGCAGCAGCTGCGCGGCAAGGTCGGTTACGAGCAGGTCGAGACCAACGTGCAGGGCCGCGCGATCCGCACCATCGGCCGGGTCGCGGCGCAGTCCGGCAGCGATCTGCGGCTGTCCATCGATGCCGATCTGCAGCGCGCGATGGTCGCCGCCTTCGGCGAGTTCGAAGGCGCAGCGGTGGCGATGGACCCGCGCACCGGCGAGGTACTGGCGATGGTCAGCCTGCCCTCGTACGACCCCAACCTGTTCGTCAACGGCATCTCGCACGCTGATTTCAAGGCGCTCAACGACAACCCGTCGCGGCCGCAGTTCAACCGCCTGGTGCTGGGCGGCGTCGCGCCGGGCTCCACGATCAAGCCGTTGATCGGCCTGGCCGGGCTGGACAGTGGCGTGCGCCGGCCGGAGGACAAGATCCTCTCCACCGGCATGTTCTATCTGCCGGGCACCTCGCGCGGCTGGGGCGATGCCAACCGTGGCGGGCATGGCTGGACCGATCTGCGCAAGTCGATCACCCAGTCGGTCAACACGTACTACTACAAGCTCGCGCTGGATCTGGGCATCGAACGCTTCGACCACTACATGGGCTATTACGGGTTCGGTGCGCCGACCGGCATCGACCTGACCGGCGAGATCGGCGGCATCCTGCCTTCGCCGGCGGCCAAGTACAAATCGAGAAAAGAACGCTGGTATCCCGGCGACACGGTCAACGTCAGCATCGGCCAGGGCGACTGGAAGGTCACTCCGCTGCAGCTGGTGCATGGCGTGGCCGGGATCGCCGATGGCCACCTGCGCCAGCCGCACCTGGTGATGCAGCAGCGGGCCGGCTTCGACGCGGACTGGACCGCAACGCCGCCGGGCGAAAGCAAGCCGATCAGCCCCACGCCGAGCAATCTGCAGGCGGTGCGCGAGGGCATGATGGGCACCATGCAGCCGGGCGGCAGTGGTGCGCGTGCGGCTGCGGGCGCGCCGTATGTGATGGCCGGCAAGACCGGTACCGCGCAGGTGATCAGCCGCCGTGGCACGGCCGCGGTCAACCCGCGCAGCCTGCCACTGCACCTGCGCCACCGCGCACTGTTCGTGGGCTTCGCGCCGGCCGACAACCCGGTCATCGCGGTGGCGATCGCGGTCGAGGGCGGTGGTTACGGCGGCTCGGCGGCGGCACCGATCGCACGCAAGATTTTCGATGCCTGGCTGCTCGGCAAGATGCCCGACGGCCTGGAACCGCTGGACAGCGAGCGCGGCACGACCGCGATCGGCATCACCGCCTTCGATGGTGGTGATGGCGCGGCCCGCGAGGCCGGCGATGCCGCCGTCGCTGCGCTGGAGCTGCTGCCGGTCGTGGTGGGCGTGCCTGCGCCTGCGCCGGAACCCGGCGCGCCCGTGCCCAGTGCCACCGCGCCCCCGACCGCACCGGAGCGGCCCCGATGAAGGTCTTCCTGCGCTGGGCGGTCGATATGGCCGTCCGCTTCAGCAGCTCGCTGGATTGGGTGCTTTGCCTGGCATTGGGCGCGCTGATGCTGATCGGCCTGGCGGTGCTCAAGAGCGCCGGTGGCGACGGCCTGGTGTTCGCGCAGGGCGCGCGTTTCGCGGTCGGCCTGGCCGCGATGTGGGCGATTTCGCGGGTCTCGATCCTGCGCATCCGCTCGGCCACGCCCCTGATCTACGCGGTGTCGATGATTCCGCTGCTGGCCGTGTTCGTGCTGGGCACCGGCAAGTACGGCCGGCAGTGGCTGGATCTGAAGCTGTTCTACCTGCAGCCGGCCGAGCTGCTCAAGGTCAGCCTGCCGATGATGGTGGCCTGGTACCTGCATCGCATGCCGCTGCCGCCACGTTTCTCCACGGTGCTGACCAGTGCGGTGATCATCGGCGTGCCGACCGGGCTGGTGATGCTGCAGCCGGATTTCGGCACCGGCGTGTTGATCGCCGCCAGCGGCGCGTTCGTGCTGCTGCTGGCCGGCCTGCCGTGGTGGTGGGTGGGCGTGGCGGTCGGCGGGGTTGCCGCGGCCGCGCCGGTGGCCTGGTTCTGGCTGCTGCGCCCGTACCAGAAGGACCGCATCATGATGTTCATGGACCCGGAAAGCGATGCGCTCGGTGCGGGCTGGAACATCATCCAGTCCAAGATCGCGATCGGCTCGGGCGGCTTCGATGGCAAGGGCTGGGGCCAGGGCTCGCAGTCGCACCTGAACTTCATTCCCGAACAGACCACCGACTTCGCCTTCTCCGTGCTCAGTGAAGAGTTCGGCTGGATCGGCGTGGCCATCGTGCTCGCCCTGTACCTGGTGGTGATCGGGCGCTGCCTGTGGATCGCCTCGCAGTCGCGCGATACCTATTCACGGCTGCTGGCCGGCGCGACCGGGCTGGCGTTCTTCGTGTATGTGCTGGTCAACGGCGGCATGATTTCCGGTTTGTTGCCGGTGGTGGGCGTGCCGATGCCCTTGATCAGTTA
Source organism: Stenotrophomonas sp. RIT-551 (assembly GCF_026241915.1). Lineage (NCBI taxonomy): Bacteria > Pseudomonadati > Pseudomonadota > Gammaproteobacteria > Lysobacterales > Lysobacteraceae > Stenotrophomonas > Stenotrophomonas sp. RIT-551. The sequence goes on from NZ_JAPJIU010000001.1 coordinate 554,248, forward strand.
CGGCGGCACCTCGGCGGTATCGCTGCTGGCCGGCTTCGGCCTGGTGATGGCCGTGCGTCGCCACAATCCGGTGCACGGCGGCTACGGCTGAGTGCGCGCGATGCGTACGCCGCGCACCGGCGGTACGTGTCGGCTAAGGATTGGGGTGCCCACGCGTGTTACGGTCCTGCGCTCGCGCCGGCCCGCATCGCGGGTCCGCTTTCTGTTCGCCGTGTCGCCTCCTGCTGTGCGTCGCGTCATCCACAGGAGTCGTCCGCATGGTCGAACTACTGCAGCGCGCACGCGCCGTGTTCCATTTCTTCTTCCGCACGCTGGACCTCCCGCTGCTGGGCGCCTTGTGCCTGCTGATGGTGGCCGGCCTGGCCGTGCTGCACAGCGTGGACGGGCCCGTGCATGCGCAGGCGATGCGCTACGGCGCCGGGCTTGCCGCCCTGTGGGGGCTGTCGCGGCTGCCGGTGGTGGAACTGCGCGCGTGGTCGCCGTGGATCTACACCCTGTCCCTGCTGCCGCTGCTGGCAGTGTATGTGGTGGGCACCGGCAAATACGGCCAGCGCTGGTTGAACCTGGGCGTGTTCTACCTGCAGCCCTCCGAGCTGCTCAAGCTGAGCCTGCCGATGATGATGGCCTGGTACCTGCACAAACAGCCGTTGCCGCCGCGGCCGCGTGCGGTACTCACCGCCGCGATGCTGATCGGTGGCCCCGCCGTGCTGATCCTGCTGCAGCCCAACCTCGGCACCGCCACGCTGGTGACCGCCAGCGGGGTGTTCGCGCTGCTGTTGGCGGGCCTGCGCTGGTGGTGGATGGCCGTGGCCCTGGGCGGGCTGTCGGTCGCTGCGCCGCTGGCCTGGTTCGGGCTGCTGCGCCAGTACCAGAAGGATCGTGTGCTGACCTTCCTGTACCCGGAGAACGATCCGCTGGGCACCGGCTGGAACATCATCCAGTCCAAGATCGCGATCGGCTCGGGCGGCATGCACGGCAAAGGCTGGGGGCAGGGGACCCAGGCCACGCTGGATTTCCTGCCCGAGTACACCACCGACTTCGCCTTCTCGGTGCTGGCCGAGGAGTTCGGCTGGGTCGGCGTGGCGGTGGTGCTCAGCCTGTTCCTGTTCGTCACCGCGCGCTGCCTGTGGATCGCCAGCCAATCGCGCTGTGGCTACTCGCGCCTGTTGGTGGGCACCACCGGCCTGGTGTTCTTCGTCTATGTGCTGGTCAACGGCGGCATGATCTCCGGCCTGCTGCCGGTGGTGGGCGTGCCGATGCCGCTGATCAGCTATGGCGGCACCTCGGCGGTCTCGCTGCTGGCCAGTTTCGGGCTGGTCATGGCCGCACGACAGCACCAGCCGGTGCATGCCACATGAGCGAGGTTTGCGCAGCCGTTGCGCGGGCACCCATGGGGAAACGGTTTCAGGTGCACACGTTGTCAACGCGCGCGGGCAAAAGTGAGAAGTGGCGCACAGATATGAAGTGACTTGATCTCGATCAATGGACTTGTCGTAAACGGCCTGCACAATGGCGGCCCGCCAACAACGACGCGCTGAGCCAAGCATCGCGGAGGGGGAGTCTGGCGGGGAGTAGTTGACCTCACAGGCAGAGGGGCGAAGCGCGCGCTGGGGAGATGCGCGCCGCGCCGCTGCCGATCAGGTCCGGTTTGGCCGGTTGCGTCTGCGGGGATGGGGACGCAACCGGCGAACCTCTTGTGCCGTTCCTACCAACTTCCAAAAGTGAGACGTGCGTTGCGTGGCCGCCCTTGCTGGGCTGCCCCGGCCGCCCGGCGGCGGGCCGTGCCGCACACCGGTACCGCCGCGATCGTGGCGCCCCCCTGCAGCAATACATGAATGGGCGCCGGTCATGCGCCTGTCTACACATGGCCTTAACGGCAGTGGAGAAACTCGGGCAATCCGTTGAGATTCATGGTCTTAGGGGTTTTAATTCATCCATGACCTGCTAACCTGCCGCGATGATTCGACGCTCCCTGGCCTGCATGCTCACGCTCGGTTTGGTCGCTTGTGCGACCCAGCCGCAGACTCCTTCACCGACGCCGCAGGCCTCGGGTGTTCCCGTCACGCCGGCCCCCGGCAGCAAGGGTCCGGCCGAAGCTGCCCCGGAGGCAGCTGGGGCCAACGCCGCCCCGGTGGATCTGACCCCGGTGCCCTTCGAGGTGGCCCGCGCCAACTTCGTGCGCGATACCGCCGCCCGTTACGGCATTCCGGCCGCGCAGATCGAGGCGACACTTGCCCAGGCGCAGATCCGTGATCCGATCATCGCCGCGATGTCGCGCCCGGCCGAGCGGGTCAAACCGTGGAACGAGTACCGGCCGATGTTCATCAGCCAGGCGCGGATCGAGGGCGGAAAGAAATTCCTCGCCCAGCACCGCGATGAGTTGATGCGCGTGCAGCAGCGCACCGGCGTCCCGGCCGAGGTGATCGTGGCGATCATCGGCGTGGAAACCAGCTACGGCGGCAATACCGGCAACTACCGCGTGCTCGATGCGCTGTACACACTGGCCTTCAAGTACCCGCGCAGCGGCGACCCGGCCAAGCTTGAACGTGAAGTGCGCCGCGAGCTGTTCTTCCGCGACGAGCTCTCGCGCCTGTTCGCGCTGACCCGCGATGAAAAGCTGGACATCACCGCGATCAAGGGCAGCTACGCCGGCGCGATGGGCATGGGCCAGTTCATGCCCTCCAGCTATCTGGACTATGCGGTGGACGGCAACGGCGATGGCCGCCGCGATCTGTTCAACAGCTACGACGACGTGTTCTCGTCGATCGCCAATTACTTCGTCAAGAAGGGCGGTTGGGTCCGTGGTGGCCCGGTGGCCGTGCCGGCCACGCTGCAGGCCGGTCGCGAGGAATTCAATCCGACCGAATGGGCGCCGACCTGGACGCTGTCGCAGCTGGCCCAGCGCGGGTACCAGCCCAGCGTGCCGGTCGCCGCGGGCCTGACCGCCACCCCGATCACCCTGGAAGGCAGCACCGGCAAGCAGTACTGGCTGGGCTTCCAGAACTACTACGCCATTACCCGCTACAACCTCTCGAAAATGTATGCGATGGCCGTGTACCAGCTGTCCCAGGCCATTGCTGGACAGGAGTTGCCGCCGGCATGAACACGATCGCACGCTCCAGATGGCTGATCCCGGGTCTGTTGATACTGGCACTGGCCGCCTGCAGCAGTGCGCCGAAGAAACCCGGTGCCAGCAGCGCCGGCAGCAGCAAGCCGTCCGCCGCGGTGGTGCAGGGCAAGGGCGGGCGTCCGGCGCATTGTCCGGAAGGCTCTCCCTACAAGGCGGCTGCTGAAGATCCCAGCACGCGCGGCGATTACCGCGCCGGCGGTCTGTACAAGCCGGGCGTGAATGACAGCACCCCCACCTACATCCCGAACGTGGCCTGCATCCCCGAGCCGGAAGTGGTCGATCTGCCGCGCTCGCCGATCGGCAACAAATCGCCGTACGTCGTGCTGGGCAAGCAGTACCAGGTGATGGACAAGACCCGCGGCTACGCCGAGAAGGGCACTGCTTCCTACTATGGCGCCAAGTTCCACGGCCGCCTGACTTCCAACCGCGAGGTGTACGACATGTACGCCTTCACCGCCGCGCACAAGACACTGCCGCTGCCGAGCTTTGCCCGGGTGACCAACCTGGACAACGGCGAATCGGTGATCGTGCGCGTCAACGATCGCGGCCCGTTCCACGACGGGCGCGTGGTCGATCTCAGTTATGCCGCCGCCGTGCGCCTGGGCATCACCCAGCGCGGCACCGGCAACGTGGAGGTGCGTGCGCTGGCACCGGGGGATGACAACCTGATGGTCGACAAGCCCAGCCGCCGCGAGCGCCGCGAGGTCGCCGCCGCTGCGGCTGCCGCCGCCTCCGCCTCCGCGCCCGCCGCTGCCGTGCGCAGTGCCAGCGAGATGGATGCGCTGGTCGGCAAGCTGCCGGCCGCCACGGCGACCGCCGCCGCCAAACCGGCCGGCGAGAAGTACCGCTACCGCGTGGCCGATTCGGCCAAGCCGGGCAACGCCGACAACTTCGATCACTGGATGCGCGACAACGGTGTGCGCGTTGCCACCGGCAAGCCCGCCACCACCCAGGCTGCCAGCGTCAACAGTGCGCCGGTGGCGGTGGCCGCATTGCCCGCCGCCGCACCCGCGGCACGCCCGGCACCGGCCCCCGGTGCAACGCTTTCCCAGCAGGTGCTCGGCAGCGTGCTGCTGCAGGTCGCCAGCTTCGCCAGCCGTGACAACGCCACCCGCGCGCTCGGCCAGCTGTCCTCGGCGGGCATCGCCGGGGCCAGCATCAGCGACATCGTCAGTGGCGGGCGCACCCTGTGGCGCCTGCGCGTGCCGGCCCCCGACCATGCCAGCGCCTCGGAACTTGCCGGCCGGATTGCCGGTCTGGGCTTCGGGGCGCCGCAGATCGTGAAGGACTGAGCCTTCCACTGCCCGCGGCACGCCAGCGCGTGCCGCCGCTCCTTGGGCCTACAATGCCCGTTATCCCTCATCCACCCCTTGGCGCCCTCCAGGAGCTTGCTGTCCGATGAAATTCCGCTTTGCCGCCGCTGCCATGGCCACGACCCTGTTCGTGGGCATGGTTTCCGCCCAGACCCCTGCGCCGACCCCGGCACCGGCGCCTGCTCCCGCCGCCGCCGCTCCGGCCACCGTGGCGACCCCGCCGGCCCCCAAGCCCAGCGTCTCCAAGGCCTGGATCCTGATGGACTACGCCACCGGGCAGGTCCTGGCCGGTGAAAACGTGCACGAACAACTGGCCCCGGCCAGCATCACCAAGGTGATGACGTCGTATGTCGTGGCCGCCGAGGTCAAGAACGGCAAGGTCCGCACCGATGACCAGGTGATGATGAGCGAGCGCGCCTGGCGCGAGGGCGGCGCCGGCACCGACGGCAGCTACAGCGGCTTCCCGGTCAACCAGACCGCACGCCTGGAAGACATGGAAAAGGGCATGGCGATCCAGTCCGGCAACGATGCCGCGATCGCCCTGGCCGAACACGTGGCTGGCAGCGAAGAGGCCTTCGCCTCGCTGATGAACAGCTACGCCGCCAAGATCGGCATGAAGGATTCCCACTTCGTCAACGCCCACGGCCTGAGCGCCCCGGGCCACCACACCACCGCTTACGACCTGGCCCTGCTGGGCCGCGCGATGGTGCGTGACTATCCGGAAACCTACGCCTACAACAAGGTGAAGGAATTCACCGTCGGCAACATCACCCAGCCCAACCGCAACCTGCTGCTGTGGCGCGACCAGAGCGTGGACGGCATCAAGACCGGCCATACCTCCGAAGCCGGCTACTGCCTGATGAGCTCGGCCCAGCGGGGTGACCAGCGCCTGGTCGCCGTGGTGCTCGGTGGCGGCTCGGAAAAGCAGCGCGCCGATGACAGCCTGGCGCTGCTCAACTGGGGCTTCCGCTTCTTCGAAACCCACCGCATGTACGAGCCGGGCAAGGTCGTGGCCGAGCACAAGGTGTGGAAGGGCAAGACCGACAAGCTGCAGCTGGGCGTGGCCCAGCCGATGCTGGTCAGCGTCCCGCGCGGCCGCTACAACGATCTCAAGCCGAGCATCGATGTGCCCAAGACCCTCGAAGCGCCGTTCACCGCCGGCCAGCAGGTCGGCACCCTGAAGGTGATGCTGGACAACCAGGTCGTCGCCCAGGCTCCGCTGGTGGCCGTGGCCGCCGTGGAAGAAGCCGGCTTCTTCAAGCGCCTGTGGGACAGCTTCTGGATGTGGTGGGAATCGGAGTAATCCGGTTCGACCGCACTGAAAAAAGACCGGCGAAAGCCGGTCTTTTTTTTGGGTGGGCGATGAGCCGACCAACGGTCGGCAGCTACCCGCTTCAGGATCAGTCGCTCGCTTACAGCGAGCGGCTGATCGTGAAGCTGCCGAACACCGGCGCCTCACGCTGCCCATCGAACTCGCGCGCGCTGTGGTAACGGGCCAGCGCGAACTTCCAGCGACCGCGCATCACCGCCAGCCCGTAACCGGCCGTCCCCACCACGTGGCGCTTGTCCACGCTGTGGCTGTTGCGGAAGGTATTGCCGTCCAGCGTGATATCGCGGATCACCCACGCCGCATCCGTGGTGGCGAACAGATGCCACGACCAGCCGCTCGGCTTGCCGCCGCGCGTCGGCGCAGTGTTCTCACCGGCCGGGCGCAGCGGCGTGCTGCCGAAATCGTCCGGCAACTTCCAACCAAAGCGCACCTCGCCACCGGCATTGAGGTGCGTGGCCAGATTGCCTACCGCGCCACCGTAGTGGCTGATCGCATCCCAGCCCCAGCCGCCCAGGTTCTCACTGGCGTCGGCCGGCCACCGGCGCATCCGCTCGTGCGTGAGCATGATCACCGGCTCGTTGTGCAGCTGGTTGTCCCAACCCTGGAACTTCTCATCGCCCAGCAGCTCGTGCACCGCGTTCTGGACTTCCTCGCCCTGGGCCCACGGCCCCACCACGCCCAACGCCAGCTGCGTGGTCTGCAACCGGTCGCCGCGACGCGCGTTGTAACCGAAGCTGCCGATCAGCACGCCCGCATACGGCCGGTCGTCCTCGATCAGGTCCTTCCGGGTGAAATCGGTCGGGGTGAAGATGCCCTGGGCCAGGCTGAAGATCATGTTCTGCTGTTCGTACTCGCCCGGATGCAGCCGCTCCAGGTGGCTGTTGACCCAGCGCGCCAGGCGCGGCAGGCACGGGTCATCGGTGTAATCGACCAGGTTCGGCGAGACGAAGGTGATCTGGGCGCCGTTGGTATAGCCCTGGTCCTGGTCCTTGCCACCGAAGAGGTCGTTGTCGACGCGGAAATTGACCTGCGGCGGGTGCTCGCGCATCGCATCGGGCCCGCATTGAGTGGCGGCGTGGGCGGCAGGCGCGGCCAGGGCCAGGACACCGGCGAGTGCGGCCGGCAGCGCAAAGGGCTTCAGAGACATGGGATACCAGACGGGAATTTATTCTTTCTTAAGCCGGTACAGCGTAATCAGAGCGTGATGTCGTGAACAGCACTGCGCACGCACTGCTGCGTATCAGTGGCGATACAGGCGTTTTCACGGGCCGTTCGGCGCCGCTGTGCGCACGATCAAGCAGCGCTTGGGTTCGGGCGCAGGCATCCCCATAATCCCGGTCATGGAGATCAAGTCTGACAACCCCGACCACGGCTTCCAGTTTCCCGGCCAGTTCGAACTCAGCGCCATGGGCGCGGCCGGCAAGGACCTGGAACGCGAACTGCCGCGCCTGCTCGAGCTGGCCGGCGTGGATGTGCTGAGCGAGCGCATCAGCTGGAAACACTCGTCCAACGGCAAGTATGTGTCGGTGCGGCTGGTGTTCAAGGCGGATAACCGCGACCAGTACGACGCCGCCCACAACGCCCTGCGCGACCACCCGGAAGTGAAGTGGACGCTGTAACCAGCTGCGCCACCGCTGCGGCCCCGGGTGACCGGGCGCCGCAACCGGCCATTGTGCGCGACCTCGGCCGCCAGCCCTATGCCCCGGTCTGGCACGCGATGCAGCGCTTCACCGATGCCCGCACCGAGGACACCCCCGACGAGCTGTGGGTGGTCGAGCACGACCCGGTGTTCACCCTGGGCCAGGCCGGCAAGGACGAGCACGTGCTCGCCCCCGGCGATATTCCCGTTCTGCATGTCGACCGCGGCGGTCAGGTGACCTACCACGGCCCCGGCCAGCTGGTGATCTACCCGCTGCTGCAGCTGCGGCGGCTGGGGATCGGCGTGCGCGACTACGTCTGCCGCATCGAGCAGGCCATCATCGACACCCTCGGCGACTGGAACATCGGCGCCGAGCGCCTGGAGGGCGCGCCCGGGGTCTACGTGGGCGGGGCGAAGGTCGCCGCCCTGGGCATCCGCGTCCGCCGCGGCTGCACCTTCCATGGCCTGTCCTTCAATGTGGCCATGGACCTGGAACCGTTCCGCCGGATCAACCCCTGTGGCTATCAAGGGCTGCAGGTGACCTCGGTGGTAGACTTGGGGGGACCGTCCGGCATGGCGGCCGTCACGCCGGTGCTGCTGGGCCATCTGGCCCGCCAGTTCGGCCTGGCCCTCGAGCCGGCCGCTGAATTACCCGATTTGACTGACGCGGCGTGAACGCCGCCGACCAAGGCCATGACTGAAACCACCGCTCGCATCATTCCCCTGCAGGTTGTGCAGGGCGACACGCCGTCCGCCGCCCCGTTGCAGACGGGCGTCAAACAGATCGGCGGTGACAAGATCGGCCGCTCCCCGGTGCAGTTCGCCGACGTGCCGGTGCTGCGCAAGCCGTCGTGGATCCGCGTGCGGATTCCCTCCGGCAACGCCGTGCAGAACCTCAAGGCCAAGCTGCGCGAAAACCGCCTGGTCACGGTCTGCGAGGAAGCCAGCTGCCCCAACATCCACGAGTGCTTCAGCCACGGCACCGCGACCTTCATGATCCTCGGCGAGGTCTGCACCCGCCGTTGCTCGTTCTGCGACGTCGCCCACGGCCGGCCCAAGCCGCCGGATGCCAACGAGCCGGCCAGCCTGTCCCAGACGGTGGCCGACATGGGCCTGAAGTATGTCGTGGTGACCAGCGTGGACCGCGATGACCTGCGCGACGGCGGTGCCCAGCACTTCGCCGACTGCATCGGTGCCATCCGTGCCAAGTCGCCCAACACCAGGATCGAAGTGCTGACCCCGGACTTCCGTGGCAAGGGCCGCATGGAGCGCGCGCTGGAGATCCTGGCGACCAACCCGCCGGACGTGTTCAACCACAACATCGAAACCGTGCCGGACCTGTACCGTAATGTGCGCCCGGGCGCGGACTACCAGTGGTCGCTCACCCTGCTCAAGAAGTTCAAGGCCCAGCACCCGGAGATCGCCACCAAGTCCGGCATCATGCTCGGCCTCGGCGAGACCCTGGAGCAGGTCCAGGCCACGCTGCGCGACCTGCGCGAGCACGATGTGGACATGATCACGATCGGCCAGTACCTGCAGCCGACCGCGCATCACCACCCGGTGCTGCGTTACTGGACCCCCGAGGAGTACAAGGCGCTGGAGGAGTACGGCAATGCGCTGGGCTTCAGCCACGTCGCCTCCGGTCCGATGGTGCGCTCGTCCTACCATGCCGACCGCCAGGCGGCCGACGCCGGCGTCGCCGGTTGATCCAGCGGGCCCTTCGGGGCCCGTTCTGCCAATCCACTCCGTCTTTCCCCGGCCGCGGCCCTGAACCGCGGATGGCCGCAGGCCTGTGCCTGCCTGCCGATCCCGCCGGTATTCACAAATTTCTCCAACGGCCTCGGTAGGCTGAAGGCCCCGGTGACAAACGCGGCAACTTTCGGCACTGTCGTGGTGTCTGTAATGCACGCAGTCTCTCCCTTGGCAAGGTGCCACGAGCTAGTCCATGAAATTCAAAGCCCCCGCATTCCTGATGGCCCTGGCGCTCACCGCGCCGATGGCACTGGCCGCCTACGCCGATTCGCCCGCGCTGCCTTCGGCGGCAACACCCGACCAGGTGACCACCTCCAAGCTGGTCTACGGGCTGCTGTCGGACAGCCGCTACGCCTACCGGCCGCGCGCACTGGATGCCGCGACCTCCAAGGACGTCTTCAAGCGCTATCTGGAATCGCTCGATAGCAGCAAGCAGTTCTTCACCCAGGCCGACATCACCCGCTTCGCCCCGTTCGAGGCCAACATCGCCACCGCCATCCGCGGCGGCGAGCTGGAGCCGGCGTTCCAGGTGTTCGCGGTCTACAAGCAGCGCGTGGGCGAGCGCGTCGGATATGCGCGCAAGCTGCTCAAGCAGGACTTCGATTTCAGCACCGACGAAAAGTTCGAGTACGACCGCAAGGACGTGCCGTGGGCCGCGAGCAGCGCCGAACTAGACAATCTGTGGCGCAAGTCGGTCAAGAATGACTGGCTGCGCCTGAAGCTGGCCGGCAAGCAGCCGGCCGAGATCCGCAAAACGCTGGACAAGCGTTACGCGACGCTGGAAAAGTCGGTCAATGAGTTGAAGGGCGAGGACGTGTTCCAGTTCTTCCTCAACGCCTACACCAGCGCCGTGGACCCGCACACCGATTACTTCACCCCGCGCACCGCCGAGAACTTCAACCAGGCGATGTCGCTGTCGCTGGAAGGCATCGGCGCGCAGCTGCAGCGCCAGGACGACATGGTGGTGATCCGCGAGGTCATCGCCGGCGGTCCGGCCGCGGTCAATGGCACGCTCAAGCCGGGCGACCGCATCGTCGGCGTCGGCCAGGGCAAGTCCGGTCCGCTGGAAGACGTGATCGGCTGGCGCATCGATGACGTGGTGGCCAAGATCCGCGGTAAGAGCGATACCCAGGTCCGCCTGGAGTTCATCCCGGCCGAAGAAGGCGTGGACGGCAAGCACCACACCCTGGTGCTGACCCGCCAGAAGGTGCGCCTGGCCGAACAGGCCGCCAAGGGCGAGACCCTGACCATTCCGGCCAAGGATGGAGAGCCCGAGCGCAAGGTGGGCGTGATCAAGCTGCCCACCTTCTACCAGGACTTCGAAGGGCGCCGCCGCAACGCTGCCGATTACGCCTCGGCCACCCGCGACGTGGCCAAGCTGCTGGCCGGCTTCAAGGCCGACAAGCTCGACGGCGTGGTGCTGGACCTGCGCAACAACGGCGGTGGTTCGCTGGATGAAGCGATCGAACTGACCGGTCTGTTCATCGAACAGGGCCCGGTGGTCCAGGTCCGTGAATCCGGTGGCCGCGTCACCGTCAACAGCGACCGCAGCGAAGTGGTCGCGTGGGATGGCCCGCTGGCCGTGCTGATCAACCGCGGCTCGGCCTCGGCCTCGGAGATCTTCGCCGGCGCCATCCAGGATTACGGCCGTGGCCTGGTGATCGGTGAGACCACCTTCGGCAAGGGCACCGTGCAGAACATCGTCGATCTGGACCGGTGGCCGAGCGGCGAGAGCCAGCGCTTCGGCCAGGTCAAGCTGACCATCGCCCAGTTCTTCCGCGTCAGCGGCAGCAGCACCCAGCACAAGGGCGTGGTGCCCGATCTGGCCTTCCCGGCCAGCGTGGACGCCAGCGAGTACGGCGAAAGCACCTACGACAACGCGCTGCCGTGGACCCGCATCGCCGCGGTGCCGCACACCCAGTACGGCAACTTCGGCCCGCTGCTGCCCAAGCTGGAAAGCCGCCATGACACGCGTATCGCCGCCGACAAGGAGTTCCAGTGGTGGAACGAGGATGTCGAGCAGTTCCGTGCGGAGAAGGCCAAGAAGTACATCTCGCTCAACGAGGCCGAGCGCCGCGCCGAGCGCGAGAAGCAGGACAAGCAGCGCACCGATCGCCAGGCGATCCGCAAGCAGCTGGGCCTGGATCTGGACCCGCTGGCCGACGACAGCAATGACGACGGCCTGACCGGCAACGAACGCGACATCGTCAAGGATGCCGCCCGCGAGAAGGCCGCCGAAAAGCGCCCGGATCCGCTGCTGCGCGAGTCGGCGGCGATCCTGGCCGATGCGGTGAACCTGCTCGAGGCCGACCGCCCGCTGTCGGCCCAGGTCCTGCCGCAGTCGACTGCCGTGGGCCGCTGGGCGGACTGAACGCCGGCCGCCACCAGCTGAACAGGTGACAACTCCACAGGCCGCCCTTCGGGGCGGCCTGTGCGTATCCACCTCCTGCCAACGCGCACGGGTCTATCCTTGGAGGCTGGATTTCCGCAGGAGCGGCCATGCGCTTTCGTCGTGTACGTTCGATCCCGCTGCTGGCGGTGTTCGCCGCCTTGACCGCCTGTGGCGGCCGCGCCGCCGACAGCACCCTGATCCGTGAGTCGTTCGACTCCGGCGATACCTATTCGCGCACGGTGCCCGGCCCGCCGGCCCAGGCCTGCGAGGCCGCCCGCCGCACCCTGCTCAGCCAGGGCTATGCGATCGCCCGCGCCGGCGATGATGCCGTGGAAGGCAACAAGAACTTCCAGCCCAGGGATGAAGAGCACGAGCAGCTGGTGCTGCGTATTTCGTGCGCGCCGCGCGGTGACCAGGCGCTGGTGTTCGTCAGCGCGGTGCAGGACCGCTACGCGTTGAAGAAAAGCCCGACCTCGGCCAGCGTCGGCGTCGGCGCGCTGGGCTCGGTCTCGCTGCCGTTCGGCAGCAATGACGACTCGCTGGTGAAAGTGGCCAGCAGCACCGTGCAGGACGCCACCTTCTATCGCCGCTTCTTCGAGCGCCTGCAGCAGTACCTGCCGGCAGCGGCTGTGCCCGAGCCCAGCCCGGCTGCCGCGCCGGCGACCGCCCCCGCTGCGGCGGTGGAGCCGACGCCAGCCACGGTGGTGAGCGATACCCCGGCCTCCCTGCGCTGAGCGGGCGGGGGTGCGGCGCGTCATGGCAGCAGGATCGCGGCGCTGGCGCCGCTGTGCGCTCACGGTGCTGCTGGGGCTGATCCCGGCGGCCAGTGCGTGGAGCGCGGCGTCGTGCGCGCAGAGTGTGCTGGAAGCGCTGGGCTGGCAGTTCAGTGAGGCGGACGTCGCCGCGCCGGTGGTCCATGCCGGACCGGTGTGCGAGCGCCCCGACCTGCACCAGGCGCGGGCCGCAGGCGACCTGCGCGTACAGCTGCCGCGGCATTGGTCGGCGCAGCAGCGCCAGGCCTGGCTGCCGACCCTGTTCGATGACCCGGGCACGGTCTGTGCGTATGCATTCAAGCTGGGCGCGGCCACGCGCCGGGCCACCACCGCCCTGCAGGACAACGACGGCTTCCGCTTCTCGGCCTTGCAGCTGGGCTGGATCGGCTTCGGCGCCGGCGGCGCGCAGGCCAAGGGTTGGGAGCGCTTCCGCAGCTTCGGCCGCGGCTATCAGCCGGCCGAAGCCAACAGTGCGGCGCTGCAGACGTTCTACGATGGCCGCGTACGCGCCGAGTGCGGGGTCGGCCGCCAGGTGGCGCAGCTGGCGACCCAGCGCGAACTGTACGGCGATGCCGCCTTCGACCGCGAATTCTCCGCCGATGAACTCTCCATCGGCACGTTCCTGACCCTGCACGAGACCGACAGCATCCTGCTGGGCCGGCATGCCGGCGAGTTCCTGGCCGACGGCAAAGCCAGCAAGACCGCGCAACGCGGTCGGCAGGCGTTCGTGGGTACGCCCGGTTTCATCGAGCACGTGTTCGAGCGCAAGTACCTGGATGACATCAACAACCAGGCCGAGAACTTCGTGGTGGTCGATGTCAGCGATGCCGCGGCGCGTGCGCTGCGCGAGCACGACGGCTTTGCCCATTACGACCAGGTCAACCGGCGCATCTGGTCACTGGCCCAGCGCATGCCGGGCCCGGGGCCGCGCCGCTTCGAGCGGCTGCTGATCGAGCGCGATCCGATCTGGCGGCGCGAGGTGCCGGCCGAACAGCAACCGCTGCTGAAGGAACTGGATGCGTTGCTGGACGATCCGTTCTACCAGGGGTTCCTGATTTACGTGCATCCTCGCGGTATACGTCCTATCGGATATCACATCGCGCGCCTGCTCGATCGCAATCCGCGCACGCCGTTCGCGATCGAGCTGGGGCTGCACAATCTGCACACCACGTTGTACCGGCGCTGGATCCAGGCGCAGCTGCGGCAATGCGCGGCAGCGCCGGTACCTCCTGTTACACAACCGCATTCGCAAGCTGAGCAAAGGTGAGTCATGGATATTGCAATGATTGGGCTGGGCCGCATGGGCGCCAACATGGCCGAGCGCCTGCATCGCGGCGGGCACCACGTGATCGGTGTCGATCCCGGTGAGGCCGCGCGTACCGCGGCCGCCGAGCGCGGTTTCGAGGTCAGTGCCTCGATCGCCGAGACGCTTGCGGCGCTGCCGGTGCCGCGCGTGGTGTGGCTGATGGTGCCGGCCGGCGTGGTTGACCAGACCCTGGCGTCGCTCTCGCCGCATCTGTCCGAAGGCGACGTGGTGATCGACGGCGGCAACTCGTATTACAAGGATTCCATGCGCCGCAGCGAGCAGCTGCAGGGCGAGGACGTGACCTACATCGACTGTGGCACCAGTGGCGGGGTGTGGGGCCTGCAGGAGGGCTACAGCCTGATGATCGGCGGCGACAAGGCCGCGGTCGAGCGGATCGGGGCGATCTTCCGCACGCTGGCACCGGCCGAGGACCGTGGCTGGGCGCACGTCGGCCCGAGCGGGGCAGGGCACTTCTGCAAGATGGTCCACAACGGCATCGAGTACGGGATGATGCAGGCCTATGCTGAAGGCTTCGCGCTGATGCAGCACAAGACCGACTTCAATCTCGATCTGGCGCAGGTGGCCAAGGCCTGGCAGCACGGCAGCGTGGTGCGCTCGTGGCTGCTCGACCTCAGTGCCGATGCACTGGGCCGCAACCCGCAGCTGGAGGGCATCGCGCCGTATGTCGAAGACTCCGGCGAGGGCCGCTGGACCGTGGCCGAGGCGATCGATCTGGACGTGCCGGCGCCGGTGATCACGCTGTCCCTGCTCGAACGCCTGCGCTCGCGCGAGAAGAACTCCTTCAGCGACCGCCTGCTGGCGGCGATGCGCAATGAGTTCGGTGGTCACGCGATCAAGACCACGTAAGCCGGATCGATGCGGGCCGGAGAAGGTGATCGTCCGGCCCGTGGCCGCCAAGCGCGTGGATCTACCCCGGCCAAGGTGAGTGAGCCAGGGCATTGCCTCAGAGCGTCATCCGCCGCCCGCTGCGCGCACTTTCCGCACCGGCCTCCAGCAGGCGCATCAGCTGCAGCGCCTGCGCGGTGCTGACCGGTGCCTCTGCCACGCCCAGCATCGCATCGCGGAACTGCGCATAGAACGCACGGTAATCACCGGGCACGTTGTCCACGGTGCTGCGCTGGGTGTGACCCTCGGCGTCGACCCGTACCAGATGCCCGTGCTGCGGGTCCAGGCCCCAGCCCGGCGCACCCGGTGCGATGCCGCGGCGCAGCTGATCTTCCTGCACGTCCAGCCCGTCTTTGAGATAGCTGCCGGCATCGCCATGCACGATGAAGCGCGGGCCGGAGGCGGCCACCAGCGAGCCGGCGTGCAGGATCGCGCGGTGCCGCGGGTAGTGCAGCACCGCGTGGAAATAGTCGTTGCCCAGCGCGTGCTCACGCTGCGCCATCAGGTCCACGCTGATCGCGCCGGGCCAGCCGAACAACTGCAGCATCTGATCCAGCAGATGGGGGCCCAGATCCATCCACAGGCCGCTGCCGGGCGCATCGCTTTCGCGCCAGCGCTCGCGCACCTGCGGGCGGAAGCGGTCGAAGTGGGAATGGCATTCGGCGACGCGACCGATCCGGCCCTCGTCGATCACCTGCTTGAGGGTGAGGAAGTCGGCGTCATGGCGGCGGTTCTGGAAGACGGTGACCACGCGTTCGGCCGCCTGCGCGGCCCGCACCACCGATTCGGCCTCCGCAACGGACAGCGCGAACGGCTTGTCGACCAGGACATGCTTGCCCGCCGCGAGTGCGGCGCGCGCCAGGGGGGCATGCGCATCGTTCGGCGTGGCGATCACCACCGCGTCCACCGCCGGGTCGTCGAACAGCTGCTGCGGGTCCGCGCAGATGCGCACATCGGTGAAGCTGCGCAGCAACCGGTCGCGCTGCGAGCTGACGATGCTGTGCAACGCCAGGCCGGGCGTGTGCAGGATCAACGGCGCATGGAAGACGCTGCCGGCCAAGCCATAACCGATCAATCCCACCTGCAGTACGGCGGCCATGGTGCGCTCCAACATAACGGGGCAGGACAGCGTAACGGCTGGGCGCGCGCGGCGGAAATCTGAACGGTTTGGCCGCAAGCTGAGTGGTTCACGGCAGCGTTATGCGGCGCCCACGTCCCGTCCACGGCCCGGCACGGACACTGGCTGCACATCCGCAAAGGAATTCGAACATGACCAACACGACCCGTAATCTGCTTGCTGCTTCGCTGGCCCTGGGCATGGTGCTGGGCACCTCTTCCGCCATGGCCAAGGATCCGCCGAAGACCACCGATCATGCCGCGATGACCCACGCCGATACCCACGATTCGGCTGAGCCGGTCACCGACAGCTGGATCACCACCAAGGTCAAGACCGACCTGCTGACCAGCAAAAACGTCCCGGGTACCGAAGTGAAGGTGGAGACCGTCAATGGCGTGGTCACCCTCACCGGCACCGTGGCCAGCCAGGCCGAGCATGACAAGGCCGTCCGTGTGACCCAGCAGATCAAGGGCGTCAAGCGTGTCGACGCCGCTGGCCTGAAGGTCGCCGCGACCGCCGCCAAGCGCTGAGTCCTGCTGCACCGTTGAACAGAGCGCGCCTTCGGGCGCGCTTTTTTGTGCGCGCTTGCCGAGCCCGCGCGCGGTTCAGTCAGGTGAGGGGCCGCGTATTCACAAAGGGGTGGAGTATATTCAGCGCTTCGCCATCGCCGTGCGGTGCGCATGCCGGCTGTACGCGCATGGGCGCGACCGGGTGTGGCACCGAGCTGAAGAGGGACTATGGCGCTGGTGTTCAGTGATCAAATCTGGGACCGCTGGCGATTGCCGGCACTGGCCCTGGCGGCGGTAGCCATCATCGTGGTGCCGTGGCTCACCCTGCGCAAGCTGGCTGATGACAACATCGATGCGATGAACTGGGTCACCCACACCCAGGATGTCGGCGTGGCCGTCTACCAATTGCAGGCCGACGTGCGCGATGTCGAATCGGCCGCGTTGACCATGTCCAAGGGCATCGATGCGCCTGGCCTGCGCGAACGCCTGGCCCAGGCCAACGACATCCCCGGGCGGCTGGCCCGGCTGGCCGAGCTGACCCGTGACAATCCGGATCAGCTGATCCGCATCGGTCGCATCCAGTCCATGCTCGAACGCCGCATGGAGCTGGCCAAGCAGCTGGCCCGCTCGGCGCCCGATGCCGACCAGCGGCAGCTGGTGGCCGACCTGACCACCCGCTACCCCATCCGCAACCTGGTCGAAGAACTGCAGGCCACCGAAGAGCAACTGCTCGCCAAGCGCTCGGCGCTGTTCGCGGCCCAGCAGCGCCAGGGCGAGTTCATTTCCTGGTCGGCGCTGGTGGTGCAGCTGCTGCTGCTCGGCCTGGTGCTGTGGCTGCTGCAACGCCAGATCCGCCATCGTCTCAGCGCCGAACGCGCCTCGCTGCGCGCGGCCGGACGTGCCGCGTCGGTGCTGCACACGGTGCGCGAGCCGATCGTGCTGCTGGACCGCAGCCTGCGCGTGCAGATGCACAATCCCGCGTTCGCTGAACTGTACGGGCTGGACGAGGAGACCTCGGCCGAAGGCCTGCCGCTGGACAGCATCGGCGACGGGGCCTGGGCCGATGGAGTGGTCCGCCAGCGCCTGACCGACGTGCTGCTGCGCGGCCGCGAGCTGTGGGATTACGAGCACGAACAGCGCACCGCCGATGACGTGGTGCGGATCATGCTGATCAACGCGCGGCGCATGCCGCTGCCGGACAAGGACGATGAAGTGGTGCTGATGACGGTCAGCGATGTCACCGTGCAGCGCGCTGTACAGCTGCGGGTGGAGGAACTGAACCGCCAGCTGGAAGGCAAGGTCGAGCAGGTCTCGGAGGTGAATCGCGAACTGGAAGCCTTCAGTTACTCGGTCTCGCACGACCTGCGCGCGCCGTTGCGCCACGTGGCCGGCTTCTCCGACAAGCTCACCCGCCACCTGGGCGACGGGGCCGACGAGAAGTCCCTGCATTACCTGGGCGTGATTTCCAATTCCGCCCGGCGCATGGCCGCGCTGATCGACGATCTGCTGGTCTATTCGCGCCTGGGCCGGGCGGCGATGCGGCTGCAGGCGGTGGACATGCAGTCGCTGGTCGCCGATACCCGCGCCATGCTCGATGCCAACCAGCAGAGCGAGGCCGAGAGCACCGGCGTGCCGCACCATGTCGACTGGAAGATCGCGCCGCTGCCGATCATCGTTTCCGATGAAAACATGATGCGCCAGGTCTGGCTGAATCTGCTCGGCAACGCGATCAAGTATTCTTCCAACCGCGAGCCGGCCCGGATCGAGGTCGACTACAAGCTGCAGCCTGACGGCAGCCATCTGTTCACGGTCCGCGACAACGGCGCCGGGTTCGACATGGCCTACGCCGGCAAGCTGTTCGGGGTGTTCCAGCGGCTGCACAAGGCCAGCGACTACCCGGGCACGGGCATCGGCCTGGCCAGTGTCCGCCGGGTGCTGACCCGCCACGGCGGCCGCATCTGGGCCGAATCGGCGGTCGATCAAGGCGCCACGTTCCACTTCGTTCTTCCACCCGCGCTCGACGCAATCAACAAGGGCTCCGCCGCATGACTGCTCTCCGTACCATCCTCCTTGCCGAGGACAGCCCCGCCGACGCCGAGATGGCCATCGACGCCTTGAAGGAGGCCCGCCTGGCCAACCCGATCGTGCACGTCGAAGACGGCGTGGAAGCGATGGACTACCTGCTGCGCCGTGGCGCCTTCGCCAACCGCGACGAAGGCCTGCCGGCGGTGCTGCTGCTGGACATCAAGATGCCGCGCATGGACGGCCTGGAAGTGCTCAAGGAAATCCGCAACACCGAGGAGCTCAAGCGGCTGCCGGTGGTGATCCTGTCCTCCTCGCGCGAAGAAAGCGATCTGGCGCGCAGCTGGGACATGGGCGTGAACGCGTACGTGGTCAAGCCGGTGGACGTGGACCAGTTCTTCGGCGCCGTGCAGACCCTGGGCAAGTTCTGGGGCCTGATCAACCAGGCACCGGAGATCGAGTAAGCCCATGCCGCTGACCGGCCCTGCGTTGGGTGCCCTGCGGATCCTGCTGATCGAGGATTCGCCGGAAGACGCCGAACTGATGTGCGAACAGATGCTCGACGCTGGCCTGGAAGCCAGCTTCGAGCGGGTGGAGAGCGCGCAGGAACTGCGTGAGGCGCTCGAGCGCGCCGCGCCGGACATCGTGCTCTCCGACCTGAGCATGCCCGGCTTCTCCGGCAACGAGGCGCTGCAGATCGTGCGCGCTGCCTTGCCCGAGGTTCCTTTCATCTTCGTGTCCGGCACGATGGGTGAGGAAAACGCCGTGGCGGCCCTGCACCAGGGCGCCAACGACTACATCATCAAGCACCAGCCGGCGCGCCTGCCCTCGGCGGTGGCCCGTGCGGTGCGCGAAGCGCGCAGCGCGATCGACCGCCAGCGCGTGGAAGCCGAGCTGATGCGTGCCCAGCGGCTGGAAAGCCTGTCGCTGCTGGCGGCCGGGCTCAGCCACGACCTGCGCAACATCCTGCAGCCGCTGCTGATCATGCCCGACCTGATGAAGGCGCGGACCGAAGACCCGCAGCTGCACCACCTGGCCGACATCATCGCCGAGTGCGGCCGGCGTGGTCATGAGATGGCCGAGTCGATGCTGTCCTTCGTGCGCGGGTCGCGCAAGCCCAGCGAACACATCTGCCTGGTCCACCTGTTCGAAGGCGTGGAGCTGCTCCTGCGCAGCAACCTGCCGGCCAAGGTCACCCTGCACCTGGAGGTGGCCGACGGCCTGGCGGTGGACGCCAACTACACCGAGTTGCAGCAGGTACTGCTCAACCTGTCCCTGAATGCCATCCAGGCCATGCCCAATGGCGGCCGTCTGACCCTGCGTGCCGCCCCTGCGGCCGATACCCATGGCGACGACTGGCTGCGCATCTCGGTGACCGACGAGGGCATCGGCATGGATGCGGACACGCTCTCGCACCTGTTCAATCCCTTCTTCACCACCAAGGCGACCGGCACCGGCCTGGGCCTGATCTCGTGCAAGCGCATCATCGAGGGCGCGCACGGCAGCATCCACGTCGACAGCCAGCCCGGTGTGGGCACGCGCTTCGATCTGCTGCTGCCGATGCGCGAGATCACCGACACCGCCGACGCCGTGGATGGGCCGATCGCCGCCGGTGCCGGCCAGTCGATCCTGGTCGTGGATGGTGAGGCGACGCGCCTGTCGCTGCTGGGCAACGCGCTCTCCAGCCAGGGTTACCACCTGCAGCTGGCCTCCGATGGCGCGGCCGCGCTGCGCTGGATGCAGCAGGAAAGCATGCCCGCGCTGGTGATCGCCGATGCCGGCTCCAAGCTGCTCTCGGCCAGCCACCTGCTGGGCGAGATGGCCACGCTGGGCTATCGCGGCCCGGCGCTGGTGCTGGAAGAGGCCGATGTGACCGTGCCGCTGGCGGTGTTCCCGCCCGGCATCAACGTGCACGTACTGCGCAAGCCGCTGGAAATGCAGCAGGTATTCCGTTCAGTGGCCGAGGCGCTGGAAACCGCCTGATCAGCCTTCCCACGGAAAGCGTGGGAGGCTGGCCACGGCCTGTTCGAGTTTGTACGACCAGTTGCCGTGGATCTCGGCATACAGCGGGCTGTCGCCGGCCAGGCGCATGCGCTGGGTGATGCGCAGGTCATCCTTGCGGATCAGCACCAGATCCACCGGCAGGCCCACCGAGAGATTGGACCGGATCGTGGAGTCCAGCGAGACGATGGCGGTGCGCGCGGCATCTTCCAGGCGGGTCTGAGGCCGCAGGATCCTGTCCAGGATCGGCTTGCCGTACTTGGATTCGCCGATCTGCAGGAACGGGGTTTCCGGCGAGGCCGCGATGGCGTTGCCGAGCGGATAGATCATGTACAGCCCGGGGTGCTCGCCGCCGATCTGGCCACCGAGGATCAGCGTCGCCTGGGTCACGATGCCGTCCTGGCCCGCCTCATGCGTGCTGGATTTGACCTGGCTGTCGAGCAGGACCCGGCCTACGTACTCGGCCACTTCGAACAGATGCCGGTAGGCGCGCAGGTTTTCCGGCCGCTGCTCTTCCACGTCACGGCGCAGCCGCGAGATCAGCAGCTGGGTGGTCGCCAGGTTGCCGGCGGCCATGATCACGAAGGCCGCCTCCCCGGGGAACTCGAATTCGTGCAGCTTGCGGTGCACGCGCACGTCGTCCAGCGACGCGTTGGTACGGGTATCGGCGGCGAAGACCAGGCCTTCGTCCACCTCGATGCCGACGCAATAGGTCATGTCGGTGTCCTATGATGTGCACCCCGATTCTATGCGCTGGCCCTGTTGGCCCGGTGTGGAATCGCCCCACGTACGCTGAATACCATGACCACTGCGCTCCTGAGCCTGGGCAGCAACCTGCAGCCGCAACAGCACCTTCACGCCGCGGTGGAGGCCCTGCGCGCGCGCTTCGGCACGATCGCGGTCTCACCGGCCTACCGCACCGCCGCGGTGGGCTTCGATGGTCCGGATTTCCTCAACAATGCGGTGGCGATCGAGACCGACCTGCCATTGCAGACGCTGGATGATTGGCTGCATGCGCTGGAAGACGCCCACGGGCGCGACCGCAGCGGCCCGCGCTTCAGCGACCGCACCCTGGACATCGATGTGGTGTTCTACGGCGACCTGATCGTGGAGGGCCCCGGCCATCTGCGCATTCCGCGCCCCGAACTCAAGCATGCTTTCGTGCTCAAGCCGCTGGCCGATATCGCGCCGGCGTTCCGCGATCCGGTCAGCGGGTTGAGCCTGGAGGCGCTGTGGCGTGCCCACCGGCAGTTCGGCGAGCGGTTCGACACGATGGACCTGCTGCCCGCGTAATCATGCACTACCGGGGCGGTCCAACGGGTGTTCAGGACAAGGTGCGCCCGCCATCCACGCGCAGGGTGTGCCCGGTCACGAACGCCGCATCCGTGGCCAGCCAGTACACCGCCTCGGCGATCTCCTCCACGGTGCCGGTGCGGGCCAGCGGGGTACGCGCCAGCAGCGCCTGCTGGGCGAAATCATCCTTGCCCTGTTCCGGCCACAGGATCGCCCCGGGCGCGACCGCGTTGACCCGTACCTTGGGCGCCAGTTCCAGCGCCAGCGAGCGGGTCACCATTTCCAGCGCCGCCTTGGCGGCCGCGTACACCGGGTGGTCGCGCATCGGCTGGGTGCCATGCAGATCGGTCAGGTTGACGATGCTGCCCTGCTGGCGGCGCAGCTGCGGCGCGGCCGCCTGGGCCAGCAGCAGCGGGGCACGCGCATTGACCGCGAACAGGTCATCCCACTGGGCGGCGGTGATCTGGCCAAGCAGGGTGGGGTAGAAGTTGGAGGCATTGTTGACCAGCGTGTCCAGCCGGCCGAACTGGGCCACGGTCTGGTCGATCAGATCGGGCAGGGCCTCGGC
Source organism: Stenotrophomonas sp. RIT-551 (assembly GCF_026241915.1). Lineage (NCBI taxonomy): Bacteria > Pseudomonadati > Pseudomonadota > Gammaproteobacteria > Lysobacterales > Lysobacteraceae > Stenotrophomonas > Stenotrophomonas sp. RIT-551. Next base: position 576,299 of record NZ_JAPJIU010000001.1, read on the forward strand.
ATCGCGCAGGTCGGCCTGCAGCGCCAGCACGCTGCCCGGGCGCAGCATGTCCATGTCGAAGGCCATCTGCTGCAGCTCGGTGGTGGAGGTGTGGGCGTGCAGCACCACCGACCAGCCACAGGCGTGGAACTGGCGGGCGATGGCCGCGCCGATCCGGCGCGCGCTGCCGGTGATCAGCGCCACGGGCGCGGTATCGGTCATCGGGGGTACTCCCTGCTCAGGCTATGCTGTGCATTGTCACCGCAATCGCCCGCGCCATGCATTCCCCACTGCCCCTCCCCGAAACCGACGCCCTGGCCCACAGCGACGAGCTGGCTGCGGCGCTGCGCGCTGAAATCCTTGCCAACGGCGGCGCGATGCCGTTCTCCCGCTTCATGGAGCTGAGCCTGTACGCGCCCGGTTGGGGCTACTACAGCGCCGGTGCCAGCAAGTTCGGGGCCGCCGGCGATTTCACCACCTCGCCGGAAATCGGCGCGCTGTTCGCCGCCACGCTGGCCAATGCGATCGCCCCGGTGATGCAGCAGCTCGGGCCGCAGGCGCGCTTCATGGAGGTCGGTGGCGGCAGCGGCGCGTTTGCCGAAGTGATGCTCAAGCGCATGCTGGAACTGGACGCGCTGCCCGAGCGCTACGCGATCCTGGAACCCAGCGCGGACCTGCGGCAGCGCCAGCGCGAGCGCCTGGAAAAGGCGTTGATTCCACCGGTGTTCGCCCTGGTGGAATGGCTGAACGGCCCGTTCGATGATGACTGGGACGGCATGGTCTTCGCCAACGAAGTGATCGATGCGCTGCCGACGCCGCGCTTCCTGGCGCGCGACGGCATGGTCTATGAAGAGACCGTCGAACTGGATGCCGACGGCGCCTTCGTGCGTGGCGCGCAGCCGGCCGATGCGATGCTCAGTGCCGCCGTCCGCCACGTCGAGCATTACCGCGAAAAGCCCTTCGCCGACGGCTACCGTTCCGAACTGCTGCCGCAACTGCCGTACTGGATCCAGGCCATTGCCGGCGGCTTGAAGCGCGGCGCGATGCTGTTCGTCGATTACGGCTACCCGCGCAACGAGTATTACCAGGACGACCGCGACGACGGCACCGTGCGCGCGTTCTACCGCCACCACGTGCACAACGACCTGTATCGCTGGCCGGGCCTGCAGGACCTCACCGCCTCGGTGGACTTCACCGCGCTGGCCGAAGCCGGTACGGGCGCCGGTTTCGAGCTGGCCGGTTACTGCACCCAGGCCAGTTTCCTGCTCGGCAACGGGCTGGATGCGCTGTTGGAAAAAGCCGATGCGCGCACCGACGAGATCGGCCGTGTGCGGCTGCGCGACCAGGTGAAAAAGCTGACGTTGCCGACCGGGATGGGCGAGCGCTTCCAGGTCATGGGCTTCCAGCGCGATGTCGATTTCGAACCGGCGTTCGCGCTCGGCGATCTGACCTGGCGCCTGTAACGTGGCTGCCACGAACCTGTTGAAGCCGCTGCGCTGGCCGCGGTTCTGGCTGGCGCTGTGGTGGGGGGCGGTGTTGGGCACGATCGTGGTCTGCCTGATCCCGCCGCCGCCGCTCACGTTGCCGGAGAACAGCGACAAGATCGAACACTTCCTCGCGTACTTCCTGCTGGCCTCGTCGGCAGTGCAGATCTACCAGCGACGCGCGGCCCTGATCTGGGCCGCGGTCGGCCTGGTCGCGCTGGGTATTGGCATCGAATTCGCGCAGGGCGCCTTGACCGTCAACCGCATGGCCGACCCGATGGATGCGCTCGCCAACAGCGTTGGCGTGCTGGCCGGCATGGCGATCGTGTTGACCCCGTTGCGCGACCTGCTGGTACGCCTGCGCGGGTAATGCGGCACCGGTACTGCCGCCCGGGCGACGCATGACGGGTAGTGCCGGCCGCTGGCCGGCAACCTGGCGAATGCCGGATTCATGAGGTGCCGGCCAGCGGCCGGCACGACCTCTTCCGTCCCGCCTGCGGCTGCGGCGTCACCGCGGCAGCAAGGTCATCTCATCCAGCACCCACATCGTCGGCCGGGTATCGCCGGTGAAGCGCACGCACAGGTTCTGCGTGCCCTTCAGCGACCGCGGCAATGCAGCCTCCAGGGTGATGAAGCCATCGGCGCCCGGGGCGGCCGGCAGCGTCACGCTGGCCAGCGGCTTGCCATCGCACTGCCCGCCGAGGATGTCCATCTCCCCGTGTGCGCTGCGCTTGGGCGCGAAGCGCCGGTTCGGCTCATCGTGGGCCAGCTGGAAGTAGTACGGAATCTGTCCGGCACGCACGCGCAGCTTGGCGATGCCGTCCACGTCTGCATCCTTCCACAGCCAGCACGGGTTGAAGATGTCCACGTTGAAGATCGCCCGCTCGCCCTCGGCCGGGCCGTCGTCTTCCAGGCGCAGCAGCAGCTGGCCTTCGCCCGGGCACTGCGCGAGCTGCTCGTCGGTGCGCGACAGCAGCGAGGTAGCGGTGATGTCGAAGCGGCTGGCCGCCTTGGCCAGTGCCTGGCCATTGAAGAACGTGGCCGCCTGCAGCGCCACCGGCAGCGGCTGCTGCAGCGGGGCGGTGTAGCGCGGTGAGCGGGCGGTGACCGCGCTGCCGTCCACGCTGTAGTGGATGTCGTAGCCGAGGGGGCTGCGCAGGGCCAGCGTCGCGGTGCCGGCGCGACGGTCATCGCGGCTGTCCAGCTCCACCTGGAACGGGGTCTGTGCGTACGCAATGCCCATGGCCTGGTATCGCTGCAGCTGCGCCGGCAGGCGCGCCAGGAAATCGGCGTAGTCGCGTCGTTCGCGCGGCGACCAGCCGGTCTCGGCCACGGCGGCCAGGCGCGGGAACAGGTTGTGCTGCAGGCGGGCGTAGCTGCGGGTGTGCTCGGTGAACATGTTGGCCTGCAGGCCGAGGATGTGGTGCTGCTTGTCCTTGGCCAGTGCATCGGGCACCGGCTCGAAGCCGTACACGCGCGCCAGCGGAATCGTCGCCGGGCGGCCCGGCGGCTCGTTCGGCGAGTTGGTCTGCAGGTAATCCATGTACATGTCCGTCACCGGCGACATCACCACGTCATGGCCCTCGCTGGCCGCCTTGAGGCCGCCTTCGGTGCCGCGCCAGGACATCACCGTGGCCTCCGGCGGCAAACCGCCCTCAAGGATCTCGTCCCAACCGATCAGCCGCCTGTCGTGCTTTTCCAGGAAGGTCTCCAGGCGTTTGATGATGTGGCTCTGCATCTCCATCTCATCACCGGCGCCCAGCTCGCGCATGCGCGCCTGCACCCGCGCGGAGGCTTCCCACTGGTCCTTGACCGCTTCGTCGCCGCCCACGTGAACGTACTTGGCCGGGAACAGCGCGATGACCTCTTCCAGCACGTTCTCGAGAAACGCGAAGGTACTGTCTTCGGTGTTGAACAGGTTCGGGAACACGCCCCATTCGCTCAACGGCCTGAGCGGCGTGTCGAGGGTGCCAAGCTCGGGATAGGCCGCGATCGCCGCGGTCGCGTGGCCCGGGACGTCGATCTCCGGAATGACCTGGATGTGGCGCTCAGCCGCATACGCGATCACCTCGCGGATCTGCGCCTGCGTGTAGAAGCCGCAGTACGGGCGCTCGGCGCCGGTGACCGGATCGTGGCCGCCATCGCCGGCCGGAATGCGGCAGCTGCCGACCCCGGTCAGCTTCGGGTAGCGCTTGATCTCCATGCGCCAGCCCTGGTCATCGGTGAGATGCCAATGGAAGGTGTTGAGCTTCTGCTCGGCCATCGCATCGAGGACCTGCTTGATCTCATCCAGGCTCTGGAAATGGCGGGCCGAATCGAGCATCAGGCCGCGCCAGCTGAAACGGGGGGCATCGTCGATGCGCAGCGCCGGGAGTTGCCCCTGGCTGCCACCGGTGAGCAGCTGCGAGAGCGTGGCCGCACCGTAGAACAGTCCGGCTTCGGTTGCGGCCTGCACCGTTGCGCCGCGCGCGTCCGAACGCAGCTGATAGCCTTCGGCGCCGGTCTTGAGCGTGGCGTCGAGTACGAAGCGGATGCCGTCCTTGCCGCGTCCTTCGCTGACCGTCACCGCCGGGCCACCGCTGTTGCGCAGCAGGGTGGCGAACTGGGCAGCAACGCGGCCGGCGGCCTGACCCTGCGCATGCACCGGGGTGGCCGCGCTCACCGTATAGCCGGCGCCGTCGAGGCGGTCGACCCTGGCCGGTGCGGGAATCAGCATCAGCGAGCCGGGCAGGGCCTGCGGGCCGTTCGGTGCCTGTGCGTCGGTGGCCTGGGCCAGCGGGGCGAGGGAAAGTGCCAGTGCGAAAGACAGCAGCGACAGCGAGGTACGACGGGTGCGGGTGTGCATCGGGTCATTCCTTTGTAGCGAATCGGGTTCCACCTGTGAAACGGGCCCGGAAATCCGGGCCCGTTTCAGGTGTTCAGCGTGTTACCGCGGCGATCAGTACTTGAAGCGGAAGTTCAGATAGTACTGGCGGCCGTTGGAGTAGAACGAGGTCGGAATCAACGCGCTCTGGTAGTACTTGTAGGTCGGGTTGTTGAGGTTCAGGCCATCCAGGCTGATGCTCAGCCAATCCGTCGCCTTGTAGCTGAGCGACGCCGACAGCGTGCCGAAGTCATCCTGGTAGTACGGGTTGGTACCGGACAGGCTGATCAGGAACGAAGAGCGGCGGGTGTAGCTGACGCGGGCGCCGAAGCGCTCGTTCTCGAAGTAGGCACCCACGTTGTAGGTGTTCTTCGACGTGCCCAGCAGGTTGTTGGTGCCATCGGCCCAGGTGTGGTCGGTCTTGCCGTTGGCGTAGGTGTAGTTGGCATTGACGCCGAAGTACTCGCCGATCGGCTGCTCGTAAGCCACTTCCACGCCGGTGACCTGCCCGTCGGCATTGATCGGGGTGGAGATGTCGTAGGTTTCAAGCCGGTTGGTCAGTTCGCTGAACAGCTGGCGCTGGACCACGTCGAAGGCGATGTAGTCCTTCAGGCGCATATGGTACGCGCCCACCGACACCAGGCCGCGCGGCATGAAGTACCACTCCAGGTTGGCGTCCAGGTTGCTGGACAGGGTCGGCTTCAGGTCGGGGTTGCCGCCACCGCCGGTCTTGTTCAGATCCGAACCCCACGAGGACGCACCCAGTGCCGAGTAGTCCGGCAGCGTCTGGGTCTGCGATGCGGCCACGCGCAGCACGAGGTCGTCGTCCAGGTCGAACTTGATGTTGGCGCTGGGCAGCACGCGGTCGTGCTTGTTCTCGAAGGCCTGGCGCTGCCACATGCCGAACAGGCTGCGCACGTCGGCGCGGGCCGGGTCGCTGACGGCCAGGTAGGTATCGATGTCCTGCTTGATGTTGACGTAGCGCAGGCCGAGGTTGCCGCTCCACCAGTCACCGGCGAAGTTGGCCTGCACGTAACCGGCGAAGTTCTTTTCCTTCACCTTCCACTCGGCGCCGTAGTTGTGGCGGCCGTCGGGACCGTCATTGCCGGCCAGCCAGGTCGAGTTGTTGATGATGGCGTTCTTCAGCGCATCCGGGGTGTAATACCAGATGTTGCGCGGGAAGGTGCCGCCCACGCCGCTGGCGAAGTTGCCCGGGTACTGCCCGGTGGCGCTGCCGCGCAGCGCCGACCAGATGTCGCCCGGGGAGGCGCCTTCCGGCGACAGGGCCTCACGTTCGTGGTCGGCGAAACGCAGGCCGAAGTCGATCGAGCTCAGCGCGCCGCCGTCGCTGAAGTACTGATTGAAATCCACCGACGCCCAGTCTTCCTTGTCTTCGGCCTTGACCAGCTGGTTGCCCCAGGTGCCGAAGCTGGTGACGCCTGCTTCGCTCAGGTCGCCGCCGATGTTCCAGTCGACCGGGGAGCCGGCGCCGTGGCTGGCGTAGGACGCGCCGCCACCCTGGCCGACGGTGACTTCGGCGATGAACTGGCGCGGGGTTTCGCCGGTGCCCTTGGTGGTGCCGGCCTGGAACTTTGCGTTCAGGTTGTCGTTGATCTGCCAGTCCGCGTCGAAGGTGACGTAGCTGCTCTTGGCGGTGGCCTCGCGGTAGATCATGTCGTACACGCCGTAGTTCGTTCCGGGAACGCCGGTGTACGTCGCGTTGGTGATCACGCCATCGACCACGGTGTAACCCGGATCGGGGGCCTGGCTCCGGCCGAAGCCGCTGCCGAACATCATGAAGTTGCGGTTGTAGTTGTTCGCTTCCAGTTCGGAGGTGAAGCCGCTCAGGCCCAGGGTCAGCGTGTCGATCGGCTTCCACTGCAGGGTGACCATGCCACCCTTGCGCTTGCGGGTCTGCTCGAACAGGGTCGAACCCAGCAGGCCGGGAATGGACAGGCCTTCCAGGTCCGGGCGCGGCGCCTGCAGGAACTGGCCCGGATTGGCCGGGTCGGGGATGCCGGCCACGACCGGATCGGTTGCCTTGAGTGCGAAGAAGCCGCCGGGGATTTCCTGCGCTTCACGGCGCAGTTCGCGCTCCTGGTAGAAGCCCTGCACCAGCACACCGAACGTGTTGGCGTCATTCTTGTAGTTGAACAGCGCCGAGTACTGCGGATCGGTCGAGTCGGCCTGGTCCGAACGCACGGCGCCCACCGATGCCTCGGCCGTGAACTGCTTGGCGAACTGCAGCGGGGTACGGGTGATGATGTTGACGGTGCCGGTGGTACCGCCGTCCTGCAGCTTGGCCTGCGAGGACTTGTTTACTTCCACCGAGCTGACCAGCTCGGACGGCAGCAACGAATAGCTCACGCTGCGGCCGACGTTGTTGCCCTGGCTGAGCACGAACCAGTCGGCCGAGCCGACGCTGTGGCCGTTGATGAGGGTCTGGGTCAGGCTCGGGCTGGTGCCGCGCAGGCTGACACGGTCGGCTTCATCGAAGCCGCCTTCGTCGGCGCTTGACGAGCTGATGTTCACACCGGGCAGGCGCTGCAGGGTGTCGGCGACGTTGTGTGCGGGCAGCTTGCCCACGTCTTCGGCGGTGACCACTTCCAGGCGCGCATTGGCATCGCGCTTGGTATCCAGCGACTTTTCCATCGAGCCACGGATGCCGGTGACCTGCACGGTGTCCAGATCGGTGGCGGTGGGGGCGGCTTGCTGCGCGTGGGCGCTGAAGGCCAGGCAGCTGACGATGGCTGCGGAAAGCAGGGTCTTGCGGGTGTTCATGATGTCTCTCCTCATCACTCGATGGTCGCCGGCGACGGCGTCGGTTTGCTTGCGTCTGGTACGACTGTGCCGCGCGCCTGTTGTCCGGGTGCGCCTTGGGTGCTACGTACTGCGTGGTGCGGTGTCCGCGGCGCCGATTCCGGCGCCGTGGCAGGTCAGGTTTCCGAGCGGCCGAGGTACCAGCTGGCGGCGCCGATGACGCCCAGCTGCCCGTGCTCGACCACTTTCACGGGAATACGTTCCAGTGCCTCGCGCATCGGCCCCTTGTTGAGGTACCGCTCGACGAAGGTGCTGTTCAACAGGAAGTCGCGGATCTGCGGCAGGATGCCGCCGGCCAGGTAGACACCGCCGGTGACGCCGTACTGCAGCGCCATGTCGCCGATCGTGCTGCCGAGCAGGCCGCAGAACACATCCAGGCTCTGCCGTGCGAGCGGATCCTGGTCGGCCATCGCAGCAGCGGTGATCGCATCCGGGGTCATCAGCGCGGGGGTCTGGCCGTTCAATGCGCACAGCGCGCGGTACAGGTTCATCAGGCCGGGGCCGGACAGCGCCTGCTCGACCGAGACGTGCGAGCGATCGCGCAGCATCTGCCGCACGATCGCCATCTCCAGTTCGGTGGTGGTGGCCAGGGTCGGCTGGCCGGCTTCGGTCGCCAGGACCACGGCGCCGTGGGCGGTCGGGATCCACACGGCCGCGCCGAGGCCGGTACCGGGGCCGACCACCAGGGTCGGGCCGCGCGGTGCGGTGGCCGGGCCCGTCAGCTGCAGCACGCCGCTGGCATCGACCTGCGCGGCGGCGTAGGCCACGGCCTCGAAGTCGTTGACGATGTAGACCTGGTCCAGGCCGACATCACGTTCGATCTGACGTGCCGACAGTGGCCAGGGCAGGTTGGCGGTGATCACCGTGCCGTCTTCGCGGGCATAGCCGGCGGTGGCGACCACGCAATGGGACGGACGCGGGCCATCGGCCAGGAAGTCGGACAGGATCGCGCTGAGGCCGGCGTAATCGGCATTGCGGAATTTGCGGTAGTCCAGCAGCTGGACCGGATGGGCCGGATCGGCACTGGCCTGGACCCGGCCAACCCGCACATGCGTGCCACCCACGTCGGCGGCCAGGAACGGTGGCATCGCGGCGGGCGGGGCATGGGCCGGAACAGCGTGGGCGGCTATGGTCACACGGACTCCATCGGTTGGGCGTGGCCAGGGCTGACCCGGCGATTGAGGCGGAGTCTGTAATCGTTCTGACAACGATGTCAACGATAACCTCACACTTTCGATGCTGCGCCGCAACGCGGGTTTGCGCGGGAAAACGTTTTCATCACACTGCCGTCATGTTTTCGCAAACTGCCGTGAATAGGGCCTCGGCTCCGGTAATGGCCAGCGCTGCCGCCAGATTGCGCAGGTGCAGCAAAAGAAAATGCGCGGTCCCGGCGTGAACCAGTTGTTGACAAACCCGGCGGCGGCAACGAATAAATGTGACAACGTTGTTCCCAGCCACTCTTCCGACGCCGCTCCGGTGCCGTCGATGCAGGAGCCTCCTTGATGTCTGCCGTGCCTGCTGCCTCCGCGCGTTCGAGCGTGCTTACCTCGATCCTGATCATCGGCGTGCTGTTCTTCCTGATCGGCTTCTTCACCTGGCTCAACGGGCCGTTGATCACCTTCGTCAAGCTGGCCTTCGAGCTGGACGAGGTCGGCGCCTTCCTGGTGCTGATGGTCTTCTACCTGTCGTACTTCTTCCTGGCGCTGCCGGCCTCGTGGATCCTCAAGCGCACCGGCATGAAGAAGGGCCTGAGCCTGAGCCTGCTGGTGATGGCGGCCGGCGCGGTGGTGTTCGCCCACTTCGCGCAGCAGCGCTGGTATCCAGGCGCACTCAGCGGCCTGTTCGTCATCGGCAGTGGCCTGGCCCTGCTGCAGACGGCGGTCAATCCGTACATCAGCATCCTTGGCCCGATCGAGACCGCGGCCCGGCGCATCGCGCTGATGGGTATCTGCAACAAGATCGCCGGCATGCTCGCGCCGGTGCTGATCGGTACGCTGGTGCTGCATGGCATCGGCGATCTGGATGCCCAGGTGAAGGTCGCCGACGCAGCGGCCAAGACCGTCCTGCTCAACGACTTCGCCGCCAAGATCCAGCTGCCGTACATGGCCATGGCCGGGCTGCTGGTGGTGCTGGCGGTGGGCGTGCTGTTTTCGCCGCTGCCCGAGTTGAAGACCTCCGAAGCCAACGCCACGCCGGCCCGCGCGCCGGGGGTGGCCGAGCGCACCAGCATCTTCCAGTTCCCGCACCTGTGGCTGGGCGTGCTGTGCCTGTTCGTCTATGTCGGCGTGGAAGTGATGGCCGGCGATGCGATCGGCACTTACGGCCATGGCTTCGACCTGCCGCTGGACCAGACCAAGATGTTCACCTCGATCACCCTGGGCGCGATGCTCATCGGTTATCTGGCCGGCCTGGCGCTGATTCCGCACCTGGTGTCGCAGTCGCGCTACCTGAGCATTTCCGCCGTGCTCGGCGTGGTGTTCTGCATCGGCGCGCTGTTCACCCACGGCTACGTGTCGGTGGGCTTCGTGGCGGCCCTGGGCTTTGCCAACGCGATGATGTGGCCGGCCATCTTCCCGCTGGCGATCCGCGGCCTGGGCCGTTTCACCGAGACCGGCTCGGCCCTGCTGGTGATGGCCATTGCCGGTGGCGCGATCATTCCCCAGCTGTTTGCCGTGCTCAAGCAGCACTTCGACTTCCAGTGGGTATTCGCCGGCCTGATGGTGCCCTGCTACCTGTACATCCTGTTCTATTCGATGCGCGGCCACCGCGTCGGGCTGTCCCGCGACGGGCAGTGATCGGCGATCATGGACGCTCAACCGGTCAGCCAGGAAAAAACGATGCGCAGAGCGACCATCAAGGATGTCGCCGAACGGGCCAAGGTATCGCTGAAGACGGTCTCGCGGGTGATCAACAACGAGCCCTCGGTGATGCAGGCCACCCGCGCCCGGGTGCTGCGCGCGATCGCCGAGCTGGATTACGAGCCCGATCCGGCCGCGCGCAACCTGCGCACCGGCACCACGCTGGTGGTCGGGCTGGTCTACGACAACCCCAACCCGTACCACATCATCGGCGTGCAGAACGGCGTGCTCGCCGCGTGCCGTGAAACCGGGTTCGGGCTGCAGATCCACCCCTGCGACTCCAGCTCGCCGATGCTGGCCGAAGAGCTGGCCGACTGGGTGCAGCGCTCGCGCCTTGCCGGGCTGGTGCTGACCGCGCCGATGTCCGAGCGCAAGGATCTGGTGGCTGCGCTCACCGCGCGCGGGATCAAGCTGGTGCGCATCATCGCCGCCACCGCCGATCCCGAAGATGGTGCCTGCGTGTTCGTTGACGACCGCGAGGCCGCCTATGAAATCACCGAGCACCTGATCCAGCTCGGTCACCAGCGCATCGGTTTCCTCTGGGGCGGCACTTCGCACCGCTCCAGTGGCGAGCGCTATGCCGGCTATGAAGCGGCGCTGCGCGATTACGGCATGACCATCGACAAGCACCTGGTGGTGCAGGGCGATTACACCTTCGATGACGGCTTCCGTGGGGCGCGCCGCCTGCTGGCGCTGCGCGAACCGCCCACCGCCATCTTCGGCTCCAACGATGAAATCGCCGCCGGCGTGCTGGCCGCCGCCAAGTCCACCGGCATGAACGTGCCCTACGACCTGTCCATCGCCGGCTTCGAGGACAGTCCGTTCTCGCGCCAGTCCTGGCCGCCGCTGACCACCGCCAAGCAGGCCACCGAAGACATCGCCCGGCATGCCGCGCGCCTGCTGATCGCGCAGTTGCGCAGCGATGCCTACGACGACGCGCCACTGCAGCTGCAGAACCAGGGCTTCGTGCCGCAGCTGGTGGTGCGCGGCTCCACCGCGCCGATGCGCCCGCAGGGTGCACGGCTTCCCTCTCCTGAAACGACCTGAGTCCCCATGTCCCTGCCTGCTCCCCACGACACCCTGATGTACCGCGAAGCCGCCGAGGCTGCCGATGTGATCGCCGCGCAGTTCGCACGCAACCAGGTGGCCGTGGAGACGCTGGCCGCCAGCCTGCGCGCGGCGCCGCCGCCGTTCGTGGTGACCTGCGCACGTGGCAGCTCCGACCACGCCGCCACCTACGCCAAGTACCTGCTGGAAACGCGCCTCGGGCTGGTGACCGCTTCGGCGTCGCCGTCGGTCGGCTCGGTCTACGAAGCGCCGTTGAAGCTGCGCGGCGCGCTGTACATCGTGATTTCGCAGTCGGGCAAGAGCCCGGACCTGTTGCGCAATGCCGAAGCCGCACGTGCGGCCGGCGCGCGCGTGGTGGCACTGGTCAATGTCGAAGATTCGCCGCTGGCGCAGCTGGCCGAGACGGTGATCCCGCTGGGCGCCGGTGCCGAGCGCAGCGTGGCAGCGACCAAGAGCTACCTGGCCTCGCTGTCGGCCATTCTGCAACTGGTCGCGTACTGGACCCAGGACGTGGGCTTGATCGCTTCGCTGCGTGCGCTGCCCGATGCCCTGCGCGAGGCCTGGAACACCGATTGGTCGTCGCTGACCGAGGGCCTGGTGCCGGCCCACAATCTGTTCGTGCTGGGGCGTGGCCTGGGCCTGGCCGCCGCGCAGGAAGCAGCGCTGAAGTTCAAGGAAACCTGCGGCCTGCACGCCGAGGCCTACAGCTCGGCCGAGGTCAAGCACGGGCCGATGGCGCTGGTCGGCCCGGGCTTCCCGGTGCTGGCCTTTGCCCAGCCGGATGAAACCGGCGCCGGTACCCGCGCGGTGCTGAGCGAGTTCGCTGCGCGCGATGCGCAGGTGTGGCTGGCCGATGTCGGCGGCGATCTGCCGCTGCCGGTCGCCCCGCACCCGGCGTGCGCGCCACTGCTGACCATCCAGAGCTTTTACCGCGCGATCAACGCGCTGGCGCTGCGCCGCGGCCACAACCCCGACCTGCCGCCGCATCTGAACAAGGTGACGGAAACCGTCTGATGAAAACTGTCCTGCGCAACGCCCGCATCCTGGCCGGCGACGACTTCCGCGACGACCTGGCCGTGGTGATCGAAAGTGGCAGGATCACCGCACTGGTATCCGATGCCGCCCCGATGCTCGGGCAGGCCGACGAGCAGGTGGACCTGGGCGGTGGCTGGCTGCTGCCAGGCTTCATCGATGCCCAGGTCAACGGCGGCGGCGGCGTGCTGTTCAACAACAGCCCCGATGTCGCCACGTTGCGCACGCTGGCCCAGGCGCACCGCCGTTTCGGCACCACCGGCCTTCTGCCGACCCTGATCAGCGACGATGTGCAGGTGATGCGTGCGGCGATCGCTGCGACCCGCCAAGCCATCAGCGAAGGCGTACCGGGCGTGCTCGGTATCCATCTGGAAGGCCCGTACATCGCGCCGGCCCGCAAGGGCACGCACGATGCGAACAAGTTCCGCGTGCCCGATGCTGCGGAGATCGCGCTGGCCGCCTCGCTGGACAACGGCGTCACCCTGCTGACGCTGGCACCCGAGCGCGTGCCGCTGGAGAGCATCCGCGCGCTGGTCGAGCGTGGCGTGGTCGTGGCGGCCGGCCACACCGCGGCCAGTTACGAAGAAGCGCGTGCGGGCCTGGAGGCCGGCATCCGTGGGTTCACCCATCTGTACAACGCGATGTCACCGCTGACCGGTCGCGAGCCGGGCGCGGTGGGTGCGGCACTGGAAGATCGCGACAGCTGGGTCGGCATCATCGCCGACGGCGTGCACGTGCACCCGGCCAGCCTGCGCGTGGCGCTGGCGACCAAGCCCCGCGGCAAGGTCATGCTGGTCACCGATGCGATGCCGCCGGTGGGTGCGGAAGACCCGAGCTACGAACTGTATGGCGAGGTCATCACCGCCATCGACGGCGTGGTGCGCAATGCGGCCGGCTCGCTGGCCGGCTCGGCGCTGGACATGGCCACGGCGGTGCGCAACAGCGTGCAGTTGCTGGGCGTGTCGCTGGCGGAAGCCGCGCGCATGGCCTCGACCTATCCCGCGCAGTTCCTGAATCTGGATGACCGCTACGGGCACATCGCCGAGGGTCATCACGCCGATCTGGTCCTGCTCGATGATGCCCTGCAGGTGCGCAGCACCTGGATCGCCGGGCAGCGCGAAGACGCATGAGTGCCGCGCCGCCGGGACGGATGGGCTCGATCGACGCGCTGCGCGGCCTGACCGTCGCAGCGATGCTGCTGGTCAACAACCCCGGTGACTGGAGCCACGTCTACGCGCCGCTGCTGCATGCGCAGTGGCATGGCTTCACCCCGACCGACCTGATCTTCCCGTTGTTCCTGTTCATCGCCGGCGTCTCGATGGCCTTCAGCCTGGCGCCACGCGCGACCAACCCGGCCGCGCGCCCGGCGCTGGTGCGTGGCGTGCTGCAGCGCGCGCTGCGCATCCTGATCGCCGGGGCGTTGCTGCACCTGCTGGCGTGGTGGCTGTTCGAGCTGCCGGCGTATCGCCTGTGGGGTGTGCTGCAGCGGATCGCCCTGTGCGTGGCCGTGGTCGGCGTGCTGGCCATCGGCACCCGCGCACGCACGCAGTGGATCGTGCTGCTGGGCGTGTTGGCGGGCTATGCACTGGTCCTGCTGGGAGCCGGGTCGCTGGCCCCGTGGCAGAACCCGGCCAGTCGCCTGGATACCGTGCTGTTCGCACCGTTCCTGTACCGGTACGACCCGCTGACCGGCCTGGGCCATGATCCCGAGGGGCTGCTCAGCAGCGCAGGGGCGATCGCCACCACCTTGCTGGGGTTGATCGCGGGGGGCTGGCTGCGCGCCGGCAGGCTGCGCGCGCTGGGCGGCCTGGCGCTGGCCTGCCTGCTGCTGGGCCTGCTCTGCACCCCGTTGCTGCCGTTGAACAAGCAGTTGTGGACCCCCAGCTTCGTGCTGTGGAGCGGTGGGCTGTCGGTGGCGGCATTGCTGCTGGCGCATCAACTGGTCGATCGTGCCGGCCTGCCGGCACTGGGCCGGCGCTTCGGTGTCAACGCCATCGCCGCCTACGTCGGGTCCTCGGTGATGGCCCTGCTGCTGATCGCCAGCGGGGCATGGGCGTGGTTGTACCAGGGCATTTCGGCGCTGCTGCCGGCCGCACCCGCGCTGGCCTCGCTGCTGTGCGCGCTGTTGTTCGTGACGGTGTGGTGGTTCGTGGTGTGGGCATTGGACAGCCGCCGCATCTACCTGAAAATCTAGCGCCGACGCTCACCTTTTACCCGGCCATCACGTTGCAGCAGTAAGAGTACGGTCGCCGGTCTGCGTAGAAGCACTGGGCCGTTGCCTTACTCCCCTCTTGTTGAACAGGAAAGGTGTATGCGCCCCATGCCCGCTTCGCCGTCACGCACTGTGCTGGCCGTCCGTATTTCTCAGTGGTTGCGCCGAGGCTGTGGAGGGGCACTGGGCACGGTCCTGATGGCCGGTGCCGCGCCAGCCTGGGCGGGGTGCGACAACCCCGCTCCCGGCCAGGACCAGACGGTGACCTGCTCGGCCGCAGCGCCCAATCCGGACCCGGTCGCGATCGTCACCGCTGCCGGTGCGTCCAACGCCACCATCAACGTGCTGGCCAACGCGCAGCTCGCGGTCGCCAGCGGCAACGCGATCACCGTGCAGGCCGGCAGCGGGCACGTCATCAACAACACAGGCAGCATCATCGCCAACGCGGGCCGCGCCCTGCAGCTCAACGGCGCCACTTACCTGGTCAACCGCGGCACGATCAGCGGCAGTACCGGCGGCGTCGTGTCCGGTGCGGGCAACGACCGCATCGACATGCTTGGCGGCAGCATCCAGGGCGGCGTGCTGCAGGGCGCGGGCAACGACGCGCTGGTGATCCGCGACGGCGTGATCGACAGCGTCGACCAGGGCGATGGCGAGGACAGCCTGGAGATCAGCGGCGGCAGCGTCACCGGCACGGTGCAGCAGGGCTCGGGCATCGACACCTTCCTGATGACCGGCGGCAGCATCGGCGCGCTGCTGCAGGGCGACGCGCTGGATCGCTTCCGCATGACCGGCGGGCGCATCGTCGGTGCATTCGACGATGGCGACTACGCCGAGATGACCGGCGGCCGCATCGGCCGGGTCAACATGAAGCTGGACGACAACACCTTCCTGATGTCCGGTGGCACCATCGACGGCAACCTGGTCACCGGTTTCGGCCGCGACACCATCGTGCTGTCGGACGGATACATCGGCGGCAACATCAGCGTCAGCGGTGGCGACGATGCGATCACCATCACCGGCGGCACCGTGCGCGGCGAGATCCGCCTGAGCTTCGGCAACGACAGCCTGACGTGGAACGGCGGCGGCGTGGTGCACGGGGCGATCGACTTCGGCGAAGGCGATGATGTCGCGCAGCTGAGCAACCTCAACAACGCCCACCTGGGCGCGCTGCCGTCTTTCGATGGCGGGCTGGGCAACGATGTGCTCGGCCTGGACAACGTCAAGACCAGTGGCGTGGCGCGCTTCACCAACTGGGAACAGGTGGCCCTGCGCGACGATACCCAGCTGACGTTCGATGGCACGTGGGTGCTGGGCGACAGCGGCAGCGGCACGGGCAGCCTGGACATCGATGCCACCAGCGCGGTGTTCGGGGGCGGCAGCAACGGCGTCCTCGCCCCGTTCGTGGCCGGGCAGCTGGCCACGCTCACCAATGCCGGCCGCATCGACCTCAGCAATGGGGGCGGCGTCGGCGATACCTTCACCGTGGTGGGCAACTATGTCGGCAACGGTGGCGCGTTGTACCTCAACACGGTGCTGGGCGACGACAGTTCGCTGTCGGACAAACTGGTGATCTCCACCGGCAGCGCCACTGGCACCACCGGGGTGGGCATCCTCAACGCCGGCGGCACCGGCGCGTCCACGGTGGCCGATGGCATCCTGGTGGTGCAGGCGATCAACGGTGCGACCACCGCGCCCACCGCGTTCGCGTTGTACAACCCGGTCGCTGTTGGTGCCTACGAGTATTTCCTGTTCAAGGGCGGCGTCAGCGGCGGCACCAGCGAAAACTGGTATCTGCGCTCGACCCTGGTGGCCAGCGTGACCCCGGCGCCCACACCGCCGCCGGGTGGAGTCACTACGCCGCCGCCCCCGCCGCCGGAGGGCGCCGGGACCCCGCCGGCGGAGCTGCCACCGGCGCCGCCCCCGCCGCCGGACGTCAATCCGCCGGATGATCCCAACCCGGCCGCGCCCGAGCCGGCGCCACCGCCGGAGCCGGCCGATCCGGCCGACGTGGCGCCGCCCACCATCGATACCCCGCCGCCGGTGCCCACCGACGTGGCGGCGGTGCGCGGGCCGCTGGCGGTGCCGCCCACGCCCGGTGCGCGCCCGGCGCAGGGCGACATCATTCCGCTGTACCGCTTCGAGACCGGCCTGTATTCCGTGGTGCCGCCGCTGCTGCGCGAAACCAGCCTGGCCAGCCTGGGCACCTTCCACGAACGCCAGGGCGAGCAGCGGCTGTTGGCCGGGCAGGGCGGCGTGCGCGCGGCATGGGCGCGGATGGTCGGGCAGAGCCACGACCAGCACTGGGAAGGCGACGCGCAACCGGGCTTCGACGGCGACATCCAGGGCATCCAGGCCGGCCTGGACCTGTACGCCAACGTGGCAGAGGAGCACCGCGACCAGTTCGGCGTGTTTGTCGGCCGCACCCGCGCACAGGGCAACGTGAGCGGGTTTGCGATCGGCTGGGAAAACGTGGCGGTAGGCCGCACCCGGCTGGATGACAAGCACGTGGGTGTGTACTGGACCCGCGCCGGCAGTGCCGGCGGCTACCTGGACGCGGTGGTGATGCAGAGCCGCTACGACGGCGACGCCACCTCCTCGCGCGGGCTGGGCATCGACGTGCGCGGCGATGGCACCACCGCTTCGCTGGAAGTAGGCAAGCCGCTGCTGCGGTTCGGGCAGAGTGCGTGGTGGCTGGAGCCGCAGCTGCAGGTGATCTGGCAGCGCACCTCGGTCGACGACGCCGGCGACGCGGTGTCCTCGCTGCGCTTCAACAACGACAACGCCTGGACCGGACGCGTGGGCCTGCGCCTGGCCGCCGACTACGACATCGCCGGTAACGGCTGGCAGCCTTACGTCAAGCTCAACTACTGGCAGACCCTGGACGGGGAAGACCGCATCGATTTCGATACCAACCGCATCCTCAACCAGCAGGATTCACGCGCGCTGGAAGTGGGCGTGGGCGTGGTAGCGCGCTTCAACAGCACCGTCAGTGCGTTTGCGGTGGCCGATTACACGCGCGACCTGGAAAGCAGTGCGCAGAAGGAGCGCAAGGTGATCGAAGGCAATATCGGGTTGCGGTTGGACTGGTAGGGCGACAGCCAGCAGGGATCCGCGGCGGCACGCCGGGCGCAACCGGCGCTGCCGACCGCGTTGTAGCGCGAGGCATCGCGGGTTATGCGAACGGCGCACTGTTCCGGCTGGCGGGTGCAGCGGTAAGCTGCAGCCTCTTCACTACAGGGATGTAGCGCGATGATCGCAGGACGTTGCGGGTGGTTGATGGTGGCCTTGGTAGTGGCAAGTGGCACTGCAAACGCACAGGACGTCCCCAGCGCCGAGGCGCAGGCGCGGATCCTGGACCTGCTGCAGCAACAGTCGCTGTATCGCGACCGCGTGGAGTGGCCCAAGGCCCGCGCGGAGCTGGCGGCCGCGCGCGACCCGGCGCAGACGCGACGGGTGCTGGACGATGTGATCCGACGCAGCAGCGGTGGGCACGGGCGGTGGATATCGGCCAACCAGCAGCGCGTGCAGGCTCAGCGCGCACAGGCGACTCAAACCGCGATGGGTGCTGCGACCCCGCAGACAGATGACGCCCGCAGCGGACCGACAGCGCGGCTGGGGTGGATCAAGGTGGGCGCCTACATGGACGATTCCTCCCAGCCCAAGGACGTGCAATACGAAGCCCGCAAGCAGGCGGCCATTGCGCTGCAGACGCGCGTCCGGGAGCAGGACGATGGCGACCGTTGTGGCTGGGTGGTCGACCTGCGCAGCAACACTGGCGGCAACATGTGGCCCATGCTGCTGGGGATGGGCCCATTGCTGGGCGATGCGAAGACGGCGGATCCGGTGGGGATGTTCCTCCTGGCCGATAAACGCCAGCCGTGGACGTATCGCGAGGGTGCGGTCTGGCTGGACAGCAGGTCGGTGGTCGGATCGCGCCACACCCAGTACACGCTGCGCAACCCGGGCGCGCCGGTGGCCGTCCTGATGGGGCCGCGTACTGCCAGTTCCGGTGAGGCATCGGTACTGGCGTTCCGCGGCCGGCCCGCCTCGCGCAGCTTCGGCCAGCCCACTTCCGGTTATTCCACCGCCAATATCCCCCAGCGTCTGCCCGATGGCAGTCTGCTGTTGTTGACCACCAGCGTGATCGCCGACCGCAACGGCGTAGGCGACGGCCACCGCCTGCAGCCCGACGTCACGGTGGGCGCAGGGCAGGACGCGGCCGCGGCGGCGCGCGAATGGCTGCTTGCGCAGCCGGCCTGCAACCAGGCTGCTGCGATCGCCGATACCCGCTGACCGCGGGTGTGCCCGTGCCGGCCCGACACTGTGCGGGCCGGCACGGGCCCACACGTTCAGCGCAGCGCGGCAATCGCCTGCGTGCGTGCCTTGGCCAGCTGCTCCCCCACCGCGGGGCCCTTGAGGTGAGTCAGGTCCAGATCGCGTGCCTGCACCGCCAGCGCAGCGCGATGCAGCCGCTGGAGCGTTTCACCCTGCGGGTAGTCGCTGTCCTCGAAGCCCAGCCGGCCACGCTTGTCGGCCTCGCAGCACAGCGCGATCTGCGCGATCCGCTCCGGGCGGCGGAAGCCGTCGCAGCGGGCCAGCAGTTCCAGCACGGTGGCATCGCGCAGTTCGTCGATGCGGTGCACGTTGAGATGATCGCGGCAGACCGCTTCGGCCAACTGGCGGTGATCGACCGGCACCTTCAAGCGTTCGGCCAGGGCACGCAGCGGGGCCACCCCGCGCTGCTCATGCATGATGTGGCGCGGCCATTCTTCTGGCGGGGTCAGGCCCTTGCCGAGGTCGTGGGTCAGCGCGGCGAAGCCGATCAGGTCATCGCCCGGTGCCAGCTGCGCGGCCATGTCGCTGACCATCTCCTGGTGCACGCCGGTATCCACTTCGGGGTGGAACTCCGCGCGCTGGGGTACGCCGTACAGTGCCTCCAGCTCGGGTAGGATCGCGCCCAATGCCTGGGCATCATGCAGCGTGCGCAGGAAGGCGGACGGCCGCGCGGAGGCGAGGGCGCGTCGCAGCTCCTGCCAGACACGTTCGGGCACCAGTGCCTCAAGCTCACCGCTGGCGGCGATCTGCTGCATCAGGGCCATCGTCTCCTCGGCCACGGTGAAGCCGAGCGGGGCGAAGCGCGCCATGAAGCGGGCCGCACGCAGCACGCGCAGCGGATCTTCGATGAAGGCCGGGCCGACGTGGCGCAGCACGCGTTGCTCGATATCGCGTACGCCGCCATAGGGATCCACCAACGTGCCGGTGGCCTCGTCGCAGGCGATGGCGTTGATGGTGAAGTCGCGGCGCTGCAGGTCTTCTTCCAGCGTCACCGACGGGTCCGCATCGACCACGAAACCGCGGTAGCCGCGTCCGGATTTGCGCTCGGTGCGGGCCAGCGCATATTCCTCGCCGCTGTCCGGATGCAGGAACACCGGGAAATCACGGCCCACGGCCTTGTAGCCCTGCGCTTCCATCTGCGCCTGGGTGGCCCCGACGACAACCCAGTCGCGGTCGCCGGGGGAACGCTGCAAGAGGCGGTCGCGCACGGCGCCGCCAACCAGATAGATTTTCATGTGCCCATGATGCCGCAGTGGACCAAGGCCACGCCAACCGGTTGGCATACCGGAGCCGGTCAGTCGCCACCCTTGTCGGCATTTGCCGCGCAGGCGAAGGTCTTGCGCTTGACCTGCAGGCGGCCGTTCATGCGGTCGGTCACCGGCAGCGCATCGCCGTTCAAGCGCCAGTCGTAGATCACGCTGAAGGCCAGAATGCGCGCGACATACTCGCGGGTTTCCTTGTAGCTGATGGTCTCGATCCAGATGTCCGGATCGAACCCCGGGCGCTGCGACTGCCAGCGGGCGGTCGGGGTCGGGCCGGCGTTGTAGGCGGCGATGGTGACGTAGGGCAGGCCCTCGTACTTGTTCATCAGCTGGCGCAGGTAGGCGGTGCCGATGGCGATGTTGGTGTCCGGATCGTAGAGGCTGGCGGCACCCCCGTAGTTGGTCAGGCCGATCGACTTGGCCACGGCCGCGCCGGTCGCCGGCAGCACCTGCATCAGGCCCATCGCGTTGGCGGGCGAGCGCGCCTTCGGGTTGAAGATGCTCTCGGCGCGGATCTCCGCGGCCACCCAGGCCGGGTCGATCGCGTTGCGCGCCGATTCGCGGCGGATGCTGTCATCGTGGTGCAGCGGGAAGCGCAGCGAATACAGGCGCTGCTCGTCCGGGGTCTTGCCGAGCGAGAACACCGCACGGTCGAACCAGCCGTTGTCGCGCGCCACTTCCACGGCCAGGCGACGCTGCGTGTTGTCGTAGCGGCTCAGCGCGTCGTTCCACTCGGCCACGGCCCAGCCGGCACGCTCGATCTTGAACAGTTCCATGGCCCGCACGATCGCCGGGTCACGGGCGACTGCCGCCTGCGCTTGGGCACTGTCATTGGGTTCCCACGGGCACAGCGTGTAGTTCTGGCCGAGCTGGTCGGCCGCCAGGAAGCCATGGAAGGTGGCCGCGCGGGCTGCCTCACGGAAGGCGGCCTGCGCCTCGCTGCGCTTGCCGGTCTTGTCCAGCATGCGCGCTTCGAAGTAGCGCCAGCGCGAGTCGGCCCGCTGGGTGGGGCCCATCTTGCGGATGGCGGTCAGCGCCGCCGGCCAGTCGCCGCGCGACAGCGCCTCACGCGCGCGCCACTCGTGCAGGCGTTCGTCGTAGGCGGACTCGGGCACTGCATTGAGGCGGCGGGCGGATTCGGGACCGTAGGAAGCCACCGTCCACAGCGCGATCTGATACAGCACCTGCGCGCGCTGGGCGGCGCTCAACTGCAGGGCGTCGGCGTACTGCGGCAGCTGCTGCTCGGTCGCACCCGGGTCGGCCTTGGCCAGCTTGGCCAGGCCGTCAGTGGCGATGCGGCGGCTGCGCTCGTTGCGCGGCCAGTTCAAGGCGCTGGCGTTGGGTTTGTCGACGAAGGCGGCATAGGTGTTGGCCAGCGCGAGCTCGGCGGCCGGCAACCCGCGCGCGGCGCTGCGCATCACCGCCGGCTGCTGCTCGTCGGCAGCGGCATCGATGCGTGCCCAGCGCAGTTCGGCGTTCATGCCGCCCTTGGCATCCAGGACCGCGAACACCGGGTCGCAGGCATCAGGCAACGACTTGCCGGTGCTGCGCCAGATCGCCTGTGCTTCGGTGACCCACTGCGCGTCGGCCTTGCCGGTGGCCTGCCGTGCGTTGAGCTGCGCGCAGCGCAGCCCGACGTTGGAGGTGTCGGTCCAGTTGGCCAGCAGCGTCGGCCAGTCCTGGCGCCGCGCCACCGCCGGCAGCCATACGCTGCGGAAGCTGGTGGCCACTGCCTGGCCGTTGTAGCGCTTGAGGAAGTCCTGCGCCTGCGCGTTGCTGACCGTATCGATGTTGCGCCGCAGGTTGGCGAATTCGACCCAGCCATACAGCGGGTGCCGGCTCAATGCGGCCGCCTGGGCCGGGTCGAACTGGCCGCGCTCGGCGTTGTCGATGACGGCTTTGAGCTGCGCGCGTTGTGCGTCCAGGTTCTGGGCATCGGCCACCGGGCTGACCCCGGAGCAGGCCAGCAGGACGGTCGCGCTGAAGAAATACAGGGGAAGTCGAGTCATGCCGAAAGCATAACGGGGGCGGGTGAAACACGGTGATGGCAAGCCGACTCGAGGATGAACGAATCCATGCCGATGCTGCGCATGGCGGCCGATCCCGACGCGCATCGTGTCGTCATGGCCAGAATTCCAGCGGCCGCGACCGACGCCGGCGTGGCGCAGCTCGCCTACCTCCACCCGCAGTGTGATGACGCCTTGCCGGCGTCCAACGCCTTGGAAAAACAGGCGCTTTCCTCGATGTGGAGCGCTGCGTGGGCCTCATGGGAAGGCATCCGCTTCGTAGTCGGCTTTGTCGATTCGGTGTGAAAGCGAGGCGCGCGTCACTCCTTCACATTTACAGGTTGTTTACAAAGGAGACACTGCCGCCATGCAGGGGGACGCGGCAGCCCCGCCCACCATTCCTTTGGAGAGAGAGCGAATGAACAACCTGCATCACCGCCCATTGGCGGTTGCCGTATCGCTGTGCCTGCTGCTGGCTGCACCCGCCCTGGCCAGCGCGCAGGACGCGCCACGCAGCACGACCGATCTGGACCGGGTGGAAGTGACCGGCAGCCGCATCAAGCGGGCCGAAGTGGAAGGGCAGGTGCCGATCCAGACCCTGACCCGCACCGAGATCGAACGTACCGGCCTGACCTCCATCGGCGAGGTGCTGCAGCAGCTGACCGGCTCCGGTTCGGCGCTCAATGCGAAATTCAACTCGTCAGGCAACTTCGGCTTCCCCCCCGATGGCAGCGGTGTGGGTGCGGGCTCGGCCCAGGTCGATCTGCGTCACCTGGGCGCCAAGCGGGTGCTGGTACTGGTCGATGGCATCCGCTGGGTCAATGAATCGTCCGCCTCCGGCGTGGGCGCGGCGACCGATCTGAACACCATCCCGCTGGCCATCGTCGAGCGCATCGAAGTACTCGAAGACGGCGCGTCGTCGCTGTACGGCTCCGACGCCATCGCCGGTGTGGTCAACATCATCACCCGCCGAGAATTCGACGGCGCGCAGGTGACGATGAATTACGGCGAGTACACCAAGGGCGATGGCACCCAGAAGGGCGTGGACCTGGCCTGGGGCACCAGCGGTGACCGCTACACCCTGTTCCTGGGGGCGAGCTGGACCAAGCAGGACCCGGTGTATGCGCGCGATCGCGAGCAGTCGCGCTTCCCGATTCCCGGCACCGGGCTGGCCTTCGGCAGCGGTGGCATTCCGCAGGGACGCTTCTCTTTCGTCGACCCCAACACCGGTGCGAAGCAGGACATCGTGCCCAATACCGGCGTAAGCAGCCCGCGTTACGACGGCAGCGCCGGCTGCACCCGCAGCGATGACTACCACTGCTTCACCTCGGCCGACCGGTTCAACTTCGCCGAGTACAACATGGTGCTCACCCCGTCCGAGCGGAAGGGCATCTTCGGCCAGTTCCGCTTCGACCTCACCGATGACATCCAGTGGTACATCAAGGCGCTTGGCAACCGTCGCGAGTCCACCAACCAGGCCGCACCGGAGCCGCTGTTCTTCGGGCCCGATGGCGCCACCGGTAATCCGCTGGCGGACAACATCGTCGTCTCCGGGCTGAATCCCTACAACCCGTTCGGCTTCGATCTGGTCGCCTCGGGCAACATGAGCCTGATCGGCCGTCGCCCGGTCGAAGGCGGCGCGCGCGTGTTCGAGCAGGAGGTCAATACCCAGTACTTCGCCACCGGCCTGGTCGGCCAGTTCCAGGCCGCCGACCGCAGCTGGTTCTGGGACCTCAACGGCATGTACAGCAAGAACAAGGCCGAGCAGACCAACTACGGCAGCTACGACATCTACAAGGTCAACATGGCGCTGGGTGATCCCGCGTTGTGTGCGGCCACGCCCGGCTGCGTACCGTTGAACATCTTCGGTGGCGTCGGCTCGATCACCCCGGAGATGCTGCGCTGGATCCAGCCGGTGGTGCGCGACCGCAGCCAGAACGAGTTGAGCCTGTTCACCGCCAACCTGAGCAGCGAACTGTTCACCCTGCCGGCCGGCCCGGTCTCCTTCGCCACCGGCTATGAATACCGCAAGTACGAGGGCCGCTACGATCCGGATCCGCTGACCGTGATCGGCCACTACAACGGCGTGCCGTCGTTGCCCACCTCCGGTTCCTACGATGTCAACGAGGCCTACCTGGAGCTGAGCGTGCCGATCTTCGCCAAGAGCGCGCTCGGCGAGAAGCTCGACCTGAGCCTGGCCGGTCGCTACTCGGACTACTCGACCTTTGGCGGCGAGTTCACCCCCAAGTACGGCCTGCGCTGGCAGGTGACCAATGACTTCGTGCTGCGCACCAGCTACGCCGAAGGCTTCCGCGCACCCTCCATCGGCGAGCTGTACGGCTCGGCCGCGCGCGCCGACCTGCAGCTGTTCGATCCCTGCTCGGTCGGGCTCGGCGATACGCCGCCGCGCGGCAGTGCCGCCAACTGCGCCGCACTCGGCGTGCCGGACGGTTTCCAGCAGGCCAACTCGCAGATCTCGGTCACCACCGGCGGCAACGCAGAGCTGGATCCGGAGCGTTCGCGCAGCTTCAGCGCCGGCTTCGTGTGGAGCCCGTGGTTCGGCAGCAATGCATCCTGGTCGGAGCGATTCGACGTGGAGGTGACGTTCTACCGCCACCACATCGAAGGTGCGATCCAGGCCATCAACGCGCAGACCCAGCTCGACCTGTGCGTGGACACGCTGGACCCGCTGTACTGCGACGGCATCACCCGTGCCGGCACCGGTGCGGTCAGCGGCTTCAACAACCGGCTGACCAACCTGGGGTCGATCAAGACCGATGGCTGGGACGTGGACCTGTTCTGGACCCTGCCGCAGACGGAGATCGGCCAGTTCAAGCTGGGTTGGCAGAACACCTTCGTCGGCCGCTATGAGGCCCTTGGTGCAGCGGGCCAGAAGCAGCCGCAGGGGCCCGGCGTGGAGGTGGCCGACAGCTCGATTCCGGAGTGGACCAGCAATGCCACGCTCAGCTGGAACCTGTCCAACTGGAATGCCTCCTGGACAGTGCGCCACATCTCCAAGCTCACCGAAGAGTGCGGCGACGTGGCCGCCTTCCCGATCTGCGGCAACCAGGCCGAGGGCACCAACGAACTGGCCGCGACCACCTTCCACGACATGCAGGTGGGCTACCGGTTCGACTGGATGAAGGGGCTGCAGCTCAGCGCCGGCCTGAACAACGTGTTCGACAAGGATCCGCCGATCTGCCTGTCGTGCTCGCTCAACGGGTATGACGCCTCGACCTACGACATCCCGCGCGGGCGCTACTGGTACCTGCGCGCGGACCTGCGGTTCTGATCGCAGGCTGATGAGGAGGTGACACACCGGGGCGCTGTGAGGCGCCCCGGTGGCGGCCTGCAGCCGCGCCGGTCAGGCCCCGCTGCGTGCGGGGACGGACAGATGCGTTGTGCACACCGGCCATCGCGCGTGCCTGGCATGCCGGTGCTGTCTGCGTCAGGCATCATGGGGAGCCGGCCAGCGGCCGGCACGACCTCTCCTGAACTGCATTGCCATGAACCTGCATACCTGGTGGATCTTCGCCGTCACCGTGTTCGTCCTGTGCGGCACGCCCGGCCCGAACATGCTGCACGTGATGACCCGCAGCGTGCGCGTCGGCTTCCGGCGCAGCATCGCGGCGATGGCCGGCTGCCTCACCGCGCTGGTGCTGGCCCTGGCGATCTCCGCCGCCGGGCTGGGTGCGGTGCTCAAGGCGTCGCCGATGGTGTTCGATGTGCTGCGCTACGCCGGTGTGGCGTATCTGGTGTACCTGGGGATCAAGGCATGGCGCGGTGGCGATGCGCCGATCGACGTCGGCAGTACTACAGCGCTGGTCACGAGCTCGCGTACCGTATTGTTCCGCGACGGCTTCATCATCGGGATCAGCAACCCCAAGCTGCTGCTGTTCGCCTCGGCGTTCCTGCCGCAGTTCGTCGATCTGACCCAGCCGCAGCTGCCGCAGTTCGTGATCCTGGTGGCGACCTTCGCGGTGATGGAGATGTTCTGGTACACGGTGTATGCCGCCGGTGGCCACGGGCTGGCCGGTCATCTGGCCAAGCCGGGGCTGCGCAAGGTGTTCGACCGCGTGGTCGGCACGATCTTCATCGGATTTGGACTGGCGCTGCTGCGCGCCAGGCCGTGATGATGGCGCTGCGCGCGCGGCGTTGAGGTAGTGCCGGCCGCTGGCCGGCAACCAGGCAGGACCGTCATCGTTCATGAGGCTGCCGGCCAGCGGCCGGCACTACCGGGGCCCGGCGATGCGCCGCCGCGCGTCCAGTGCGCGGCTTGCAGAACGCAGAGAGCCGGGCAATGCCCGGCTCTCCGTTGTTGAAGCGATACGATCAAAGACCGGTCAGAACGACCAGTTGAAGGTGATCGAGCCATTGCGGCCGTCACCGTACGCGCCGTAGCCGTTGATCTGCGAGAAGTACGTCTTGTCCAGCAGGTTGTTGAGGTTGGCCTGCACGCTGAACTCCGGCGAGATGCGGTAGCGCACGAACGCGCTGACCAGCGCATAGCCACCCTGCTCGATACGGCCATAGGCCGGCACCGGGTAGTAGATGCCGTTCTGCCAGTTGGCACCGCCACCGACCGTCAGCGCGCTCAGCGACTGCGGAGTGTAGCTGGTGAACAGCTTGATGGTGGTCTGCGGCAGGTTGGTGTTGATGTCCGCATCGTTGATGTCCTTGGCCACGTAGCGCGAGGCACCGAAGGTCGCGTTCCAGCCTGGCGCCAGTTCGCCGTTGAGCTCGAACTCGAACCCACGGCTCACCGTGCCGCGTGCGGCGATGTAGGCGAACTCACCCGGGCGGCTGGGGATCAGCTCGCTGGTGACCTGTGCCACGTTGTCCTGCTCGATGCGGAACGCAGCGACGGAGGCGTTCAGGCGGTTGTCGAACCATGCGCCCTTGACGCCGATTTCGTAGCTCTTGCCGTCCACCGGATCGAGGTAGCTGCCGCTGCGGTCGCGCGCCGTCTGCGGCTGGAAGATCTCGGTGTAGCTGGCGTAGGTGGAGTAGGTGTCGTTGAGGTCGAACACCAGGCCGGCATACGGCGTGGTGACCTTGTGCGAACGGTCGGCGCCTTCGCCTTCACTCTTCCAGTCGGTGTAGCGCGCGCCGAGGATCAGCTTCAGCGGATCGGCCAGCGACAGGCGGGTGGCGACGTAGCCAGCCTTCTGGGTGATGGTGCCTTCGCTCTGCAGCGGCAGGGTGCCGACCCAGTTCGGTTCGGGGAAATCGGCCACACCGGCCAGATAGTTGTCCAGCGGCGCCCAGCCCATCTGGTAGTCGCCGTAGTTGGCGAACTCGCGCTTGTTGTAGCTCAGGCCGGCCATGAACTGGTGCTGCCGACCGAACAGCTGGAACGGACCTTCCACGAAGCCGTCCACCGCATTGACCTTGCGCTCGGTGTTGTAGAACCCTGCCGAGGGCGTAACGCCAGCGCCGGTGGTCTTGTCCAGCAGCGATGCGCCGCTGGTCCAGTCGTTGTAGGCCGGGTAGAACAGCTTGTCGTCGGCCTTGGTCGTGTCGTGCGTTGCGCCGAGCTTGACCTTCCAGTCGTTGGCGAACGCATGCTCCAGCGTGGCGAACAGGCGCTTGCTGGTGGTGTCCCAATAGGTCCAGCGCGGGTTGGCGCTGAACGATTCGTCGAACGGGGTCGGGCTGCCATCGGAGAACAGCATCGGGAAACCACCCCAGGTCGCGCCGTTGGCGCGCTTCTGCTGGTAGTCGTAGCCCACGCTCAGCTGCGTGTCCGGGGTCAGGTCGGCGTCGATCACCGCATAGCCCAGCGTCTTGTGCTGGTCGTAGCGGTCCATCTGTGATTCGGTATCCAGGTAGCTGCCGATCACGCGCGCGCGCACCGAGCCGCTGGCGTTCAGCGGGGTGGTCACATCCACCGTGCTGCGGGTGCGGCCCCAGCTGCCCACGTTCACCGACACGCTGCCGGTCAGTTCGGCACTGTCGGCATGCTTGCGGATCAGGTTCACCGAGGCGGACGGGTTGCCGGCGCCGCTGAGCAGGCCGGTGGCGCCACGCACCACTTCCACGCGGTCATACAGGGCCAGGTCCAGGCCGGAATCGCCGTAGCTCCAGTTCTGCACCATCTGGGTCGGCAGGCCGTCGAACTGATAGCTGTCGATGTAGAAGCCGCGCGCGTAGAACTCGGTGCGTTCGGTATCGGACTGGGTGCTGCTGATGCCGGTGGTGTTGCCCAGCACGTCGATGATGTCATCCAGGTTCTGATCCTCGATGCGCTGGTGGCTGATGATGCTCACCGACTGCGGGATCTCGCGCGGGGCCAGATCGAAGCGGGTACCGGCCGAGGTCTTGCGGAC